>NZ_AUWQ01000034.1 GCF_000455205.1 Mycobacterium sp. UM_CSW
CGCGCCGCCGCCGAGGCGACCACCCGCGCCACCGCCCACGCGGCCACCCGCGCCACCGCCGAGGCGACCACCCGCACCACCCCCGACACGTCCACCGGCGCCGCCACCCACGAAGCCGCCACCGCCACCACCGATTCGCGCAATGCTGTTAGTCATGTGCGGAAGTTAGCGCCGAAACCCCGCACCCACAAGGAACTGAATGTTAACGATTCAAATCGTTTTGGAAGGTTGAGCGCACCCCGCGACCGCGCCCCCACTCCGCCCAGATGCCGACGGAAGTGGGGTAGCGCACTACGCATGTGCTCCGCGTGACCCCGCGTAATAGTTCTGACACCGCATCGGTGCAACCGAAACGAGCAAATTGTTCGATGGTGTCTCGGTCCGCTCGACGGACCACGACGTGGACGCCTTGCGGTCGCGCCGTTTGCTTTTCAAATTCCAAGGAGAAACTGATGGCAAGCCAGACCCACATCGTCCGCAAGCGACTCGCCGAGACGGTCGTGCAAACTCGGCGCCTGGGACGACACATCGAACACGACCCGCGGTCGCGTGACTTCCCGGCCGAGAGGGCGCAGGCCATAGTCTCGGTCGACCATCGCGCGACCGGCTTGCCACTCGACCAGGGCAAGATCGGCTCCTGCACCGCAAATGCATTGTGCGGGGCGCTAAATTCCGCGCCCGACTACACCGGCGCTAAGTCCTACACCGAATCCGATGCGGTCATGCTCTACGAATTGGAAACCAAACTCGAGGGCCAGCCGTATCCGCCCAATGACCCCGGCGGCTCGGGGCTCATGGTGTGCAAGGCCGCCCAACAGCTTGGCTGGATCTCCTCGTACCGGCACGCATTTGGGCTGCAACACGCTTTGACGGCGCTGGTGATCCAGCCGGTGATCACCGGCTTCAACTGGTACACCAGCTTCGACGAGCCCGACCCGGACACCGGCCTGGTCACGATCACTGACGATGCCACCGTGCGCGGCGGCCACGAGGTGGTGGTCGACGGCATCGACGCCGACAACCAATTGATCTGGTTATGGAATAGCTGGGGGACCAACTTCGGTCGCAGCGGACGGTTCTGCATGTCGTTTGGCACCTGGGAACAACTACTCGCCGAGAGCGGCGACGTCACTGTCCCGGTCACTGCTTCCCAGACGCCCGCGACATCGCCCAACACCCGGCAAGAACGGGGCAACCAGTGACGCTCAGCCTGATGCCCCAGACCTTTGATCCCGGTTACGTCGGCGAGCCGTTCCTGACCCTCTGCGATCAGGCGCCGGCGGCGCCGGTGTATCCCTACGACGCATTCCGCGTCGAATGGGGCCCGATCTTCCATCGCGGCCGGCTCGACGGTACGGCGCGTCTCCTCTGCATCGGCCAGGATCCGGCCCAGCACGAGGCGGTGGTCCGCCGGATCCTGGTCGGCACGGCGGGACATCGCGTCCAGGGCTTTCTGGCGAAGCTCGGCCTCGATCGAAGCTATGTGATGGTCAATACCTTCCTCTACAGCGTCTACGGTCAGAGTGGCGGTAACCAGCATGTCAGCGACCCGCCCATCGTCCAGTACCGCAACCGGTGGCTCTCCGCGCTGCTGGCCCAGGGGGCGATAGAAGCGGTCGTGGCGTTCGGCTCCCTCGCGGATCAAGCCTGGCGTGACTTTCTTCAGGATCCGGCCAATGCGGCCTACAAGGCACTCGCGTATCAGCATGTGCCCCACCCGACCTCGCCGGAGGGCACGGGCGGGACGCCGGCACAGATCGCCGCCGCGACCACGGCCATGCTGGTCCAATGGAACGCGGCGCTGCAGGTTCTCCGCAGCGCCGTCACCCAGCCCGACGCGGCACGCCAGTTCGTTGCCTATGGCGCCACATTCCTTGCGGCCGAACTGCCGCCCATTCCGGCATTCGATCTGCCGGCGGGAACGCCGGCCTGGATGCAGGGCGATAGCGGATGGGCGACGCGTACCGGCACGACGGCGGCGCTGAAGCGGCGCACCATTACCGTCCAGGTCCCCGACGGCATCGTCCCGGCCACCCCTTAAGGCGACCCTCCCGGAGGGAGTAGACCCATGAAATTCATCCTGCACGGCTCTGTGGTCACAATGAACGCTGCCTTCGATACCTGGCCGAACGGTGCGGTCTACATCGACGGCAACCAGATCGTTTCGGCCGGCGACCGTGGCGCCACGGCGCCCCACGGGTTCGCCGGAGCCCCGGTCATCGAGACGGGCGGGTTCATTTTCCCGGGACTGATCGAGCTGCACAATCACCTGAGCTACGACGCCTTGCCGATGTGGCAGGTCCCGAAGCTCTACACGAACCGCGGCCAATGGCAGAACGACAAGGACTATGTCCGCTCGGTGTCCGCCCCGATGACGACAATCGCGAATTCCAAGGACCCGCACCTGCTTGCGGCGGTCGCGCGCTACGCCGAAACCAAGTGCCTGCTCGGGGGTGTCACCACCAGCGAGGGCATCTCGCTCAAGTCCGACCAGTTGCAGGCGTACTACCACGGCGCCCTACGGGCGGTCGACGATCCCAACGACGCCGCGTTTCATCGAGCCACGACGCACATTCCCGACGTGGCAGCGTCGCAATGGGCGCAATTCAAGAAGGAGGTCGACAAGGCCTCCTGTCTGCTGCTCCACCTGAGCGAAGGCCTGGACGACGCAGCGCGCAACGCCTTCCTCGCGCTGAAAAATGGCACGCAATGGGCGATCGGTCCGGCACTGGCCGGCATCCATTGCGCCGCGCTCAAACCAGAGGACTTCGCCGTGCTGGCCCAGAACCAGGCGTCGATGGTGTGGTCGCCATTGAGCAACCTTCTGCTCTACGGCGGCACCGCCAACGTCAAGTCCGCCCGCGCCGCCGGAGTGCCCGTCGCCCTCGGCTCGGACTGGTCGCCCTCGGGCAGCAAGAGCCTGCTGAACGAGCTCAAGGTTGCCAAGATCGTCAATGAGATCGATCAGATAGGACTCTCCGACCGCGACATTGTCGCGATGGCGACGAGCGCACCGGCAGCGATCGTGAAATGGGGCGGTTTGATCGGCAGCATCGAGCCCCCCAAGCGCGCCGACGTCACCGTGATTGCGGCGGCGCCCTCGGCCGATCCTTATGCGGCCTTGATCGACGCCAAGGAAACCGACGTCGTGCTGGTGCTGGTCGACGGGCGCCCGGTCATCGGAACCAAGGACCTCATGTCCGGATTCGGCGTCACCGGCGAGGCGTTGGCGCTCGGGACCGATACGCGCGTGGTGGACTATGGGCCGCCTGATCCGAAGGTCCCGCCCATCACTTTTGCCGACGCCCGGGCCGCATTGACCGACGCGTTGCAGCGGTTGCCGACCCTGCTCGCGGACGAAAACCGCGGGCAGGGTGTCGCCGGGCGAACCCTGACGGCCGCGGCGAAACCCGAGATGCGCCTGGCACTCGATGAGGAGCACTTGAGCGGGTTTGCCCTCCGTCCCAGCCTGCCCCTTGCCGGGCAGCAGACGGGGCCGGACGCGCGGTTGCCGGCGTTGGCGGCAGCGCCACTTCCGCCCAAGTCGCTCAGCCTCGACCCCGTGTGCGTGGCGGTTGACGCCGCGTACGGCGACGGCCTGCAAGGCCAGCTGAATCTGCCCGCTGAGGTCAAGCTGGCTCTGAAGGCCTACTACTGACCCACCGTGGCACAGCGCTGAATTGTGACTGAATGTGAAGGCCACGCGTCGCTTTCACCGGCATCCGATGCGGAAATGGGCGCGCCCGAAGGGATTCGAACCCCTAACCTTCTGATCCGTAGTCAGATGCTCTATCCGTTGAGCTACGGGCGCCTGTCTTCAGTTGTCTCGCCCCCGAAAGGACGTGGCGGAGGCGAGAGGATTTGAACCTCCGGTCCCCTTTGAGGGGGACAACTCATTAGCAGTGAGCCCCATTCGGCCGCTCTGGCACGCCTCCATCGGACTTCCTGAGGGTACCCGAACCCTTACAGCCGTCCCTGAACCGCCGGAGGCATAGCGTACACAGCGCCGACATATGCTGTCGAAGTGACCGCCCGCCTGCGACCCGAGCTGGCGGGGCTTCCCGTCTACGTTCCCGGCAAGACGGTGCCGGGTTCGATCAAACTGGCCAGCAACGAAACGGTGCACGGGCCGCTGCCCAGCGTCCGCGCCGCGATCGAACGGGCCACCGACACCATCCACCGCTACCCGGACAGCGCGAACCTGCAGCTCAAGGCGGCGCTGGCCAAGCACCTCAGCTCGGCAAGCGCCGCGGACTTCGCGCCGGAGCAGATCGCGGTGAGCTGCGGTTCGGTCAGCCTGTGCCAGCAGGTCATCCAGATCACCGCCGCCGCGGGCGACGAGGTGGTGATGGGGTGGCACAGCTTCGAGCTGTATCCGCCCATGGTTCAGGTGGCCGGCGCCGTCGCCGTCAAGGTGCCCTTGACCGACCACACGCACGACCTGTACGCGATGCTTGCCGCGGTCACCGAGCGCACCCGGCTGATCTTCGTGTGCAACCCCAACAATCCGACGTCGACGGTCGTCGAACCGGACGCGTTGGCCCGTTTCGTCGAGGCCGTGCCGCCGCACATCCTGATCGCCATCGACGAGGCCTACGTCGAGTACATCCGCGACGGCATGCTGCCCGACAGCCTGCAGCTGGCCCGCACCCACAGCAATGTGGTTGTGCTGCGGACGTTTTCGAAGGCCTATGGGTTGGCGGGCCTGCGGGTCGGCTACGCCGTCGGGCATCCCGACGTGATCACCGCGCTGGACCAGGTTTATGTGCCGTTCGCGGTGACGAGCATCTCTCAGGCCGCCGCCATCGCCTCGCTGGACGCCGCCGACGAGCTGCTGGCTCGCACCGACGCCGTGGTCGCCGAGCGTGCCCGCGTCAGCGCCGCGTTGCGGGACGCCGGGTTCGCCCTGCCACCCTCACAGGCCAACTTCGTCTGGCTGCCCTTGGGGACACGGACACAGGACTTCGTGACGCGGGCGGCCGAGGCGCGCATCGTCGTCCGCCCGTTCGCGCCGGACGGGGTGCGGGTCACCATCGGGGCGCCGGAGGAAAACGACGCGCTGCTGCGGTTTGCCCGCGACTGGATCAAGGAGAACCAATGAGCCTGGCCCGCAAGAAGTTCACCGAATTCAAGGAACGCGCCGGCGACATCGCCGATGCCGAGCTCGACGACTTCTGGGCGACGCTGGAGCCGGCCGCCGTCGACGAGATGATGGGCGAGTGGAAGGGCGGCGAGTTCGTCACCGGCCACAAGATGAACGGCCAGTTGGAAAAGGCCGGCTGGTACGGCAAGACCTTCAAGTCGGCCAGCGACGTGCAGCCACTGGTGTGCCTGGACGCCGACGGGAACAAGTTCTCCAACAAGGAGATGGGCAAGGGCGAGGCCAGCCTGTGGCTGGAGGAGTTCCGCGGCGAAGTCACCGCGACGATGGTCTATGACGGGCAGCCCGTCCACGACCACTTCAAGAAGATCGACGACGACGCGGTGATGGGCATCATGAACGGCAAGGGCGTGCGGGACGCCGGCCGGTACTACTACTTCTACCTCGAGCGGGTGTAGCTCCTACAGCCTCGATCGTGCGGCTGGCCGCACGCTCGACGTTTCGGCGGAAAGCTAGCGCGCCGGGTCGCGGCCCGTGAACGCGATCAGCTGCTCGAGGGCGCCGGCGTCGGCCGGCACGTCGACGGGCTCGTCGAACCCGGCGCGGCTGCGTTGCTCCGGGCGGATGATCTGGTGCGCCAGGCCCAGCACGTATTCGGCCAACGGCTCCGGGGCGTCGATATCGTGTCCCACGGCCTTGGCGTAATCCCAGGCGTGAACCAGGAATTCGAGCGACAGGATGCCGCACGCGCCCCTGGCCGGCATCTCGCCCTTGCCGAACGGCACGGTGCCGTCCAGGCCGTGGCGATGCCACGCATCCAGGGCCGGGCGCGCGGCGGCGACGACCTGCCGCTCCACCGAATCGCTGGCGTCGCGCTCCGGAAGTTCCGCGCCCACCATGCCGCCGAGTCCCTTGATCGAGGTCAGCAGGTGGTCGGTCAGCCGTGTCACGTCGAATTCGCGGCATGGCGTCTGCCGGGTCAGGTCGTCGGTCGCGATGGGATGCAGGACTCGCTGCAAGACCGCCAGCGTGTTCTCGGCGCTGCGCAGCTCGTCGGTGGGTGGCGAATCAGGGCCGGGTCGCAAGTCAGGAGCCATATTTGCCACGCTACGGTCTCGATATGGGCGAGACATACGAATCCGTCACCATCGAGACCAAAGACAACGTCGCTCAGGTCACGCTGGTCGGCCCCGGCAAGGGCAACGCCATGGGGCCGGCGTTCTGGTCGGAGATGCCCGAGGTGTTCGCGGCGCTGGACGCCGATCCCGACGTGCGGGCCATCGTGATCACCGGATCGGGCAAGAACTTCAGCTATGGCCTGGACGTGCCCGCGATGGGCGGTTCGTTCACCCCGCTTTTGTCGGGCGACGCGCTGGCCGGGCCCCGCGCGGTGTTCCACCGCGAGATCAAGCGCATGCAGGGCGCGATCAGCGCCGTCGCCGACTGCCGCACCCCCACCATCGCGTCGGTACACGGCTGGTGCATCGGCGGCGGGGTCGACCTGATCTCCGCGGTCGACATCCGCTACGCCAGCGCCGACGCCAAGTTCTCGGTGCGGGAGGTCAAGCTGGCGATCGTGGCCGACGTGGGCAGCCTCGCCCGGCTGCCGCTGATCCTCAATGATGGGCACCTGCGCGAGCTCGCGTTGACCGGCAAAGATATCGACGCGGCCCGGGCCGAAAAGATCGGCCTGGTCAACGACGTGTACGACGACGCCGACGCCACGCTGGCGGCCGCCCACGCCACCGCGGCCGAGATCGCCGCCAACCCGCCGCTGACCGTCCACGGCGTCAAGGACGTCCTCGACCAGCAGCGCATCGCCGCCGTCTCGGACAGCCTGCGGTACGTCGCCGCGTGGAACGCCGCCTTCCTGCCGTCCAAGGACCTGACCGAAGGCATCGCCGCGACGTTCGAGAAGCGTCCGCCGCAGTTCACCGGGGAGTAGCGCGCCCTTGGCTACGCTCGCTGAGGTGACCACCACCGACGGAAGAATCCGCGTCCCGGCCGACCTGGACTCCGTGACGGCGATCGGCGCAGAGGATCACTCAGAGATCGACGGCGCGGCGGTCGAACGGATCTGGCAGGCCGCGCGGCACTGGTATGAGGCCGGCCTGCACCCGGCGATCCAGGTGTGCGTCCGCCAGCACGGGCGCGTCGTGCTCAACCGCGCGATCGGCCACGGCTGGGGCAACGCGCCCACCGACCCGCCCGACGCCGAGAAGGTCCCCGTCACCACGGACACACCCTTCTGCGTGTACTCGGCGGCCAAGGGCATCACCGCGACCGTCGTGCACATGCTCGTCGAGCGGGGCGTCTTCTCGCTGGACGACCGGGTCTGCGAATACCTGCCCACCTTCACCAGCCACGGCAAGGACCGCATCACGATCCGGCACGTGATGACCCACAGCGCGGGCCTGCCCTTCCCCACCGGGCCCAGGCCCGACGTCAAGCGCGCCGACGACCACGAGTACGCGCAGCAGAAGCTCGGTGAACTGCGGCCCCTCTACCGCCCCGGCCTGGTGCACATGTATCACGCGCTGACGTGGGGTCCGCTGATGCGCGAGATCATCTACGCGGCCACCGGCAAGGAGATTCGCGAAATCCTCGCCACGGAGATCCTCGACCCGCTGGGCTTCCGGTGGACCAACTTCGGCGTCGCCAAGCAAGACGTTCCGCTGGTAGCACCCAGTCACCCCACCGGCCGCACCCTGCCGCCGGTGATCGCCCAGATCTTCCGCAAGGCGATCGGCGGAACCGTGCACGAGATCATCCCGTACACGAACACCCCGATGTTCCTCACCACGATCGTCCCGTCGTCCAACACCATTTCGACCGCCGACGAGCTGTCTCGGTTCGCCGAAATCTGGCGCCGCGGAGGCGAACTCGACGGCGTGCGGGTGATGAGCCCAGAGACGATGCGGGGCGCGGCCGCCGAATGCCGGCGCTTGCGACCGGATTTCGCGATCGGCCTGATGCCGGCCCGCTGGGGTACCGGATTCATCCTGGGAACCAAGCGGTTCGGACCGTTCGGCCGCAACGCGACGGCTGCGTTCGGTCACCTGGGTCTGACGAACGTCGCCGTCTGGGCCGACCCGGAGCGCGACATGGCCGCTGGCGTGATCAGCAGCGGCAAGCCAGGCCGCGACCCGGAAGTCCGCCGATACACCGCACTGATGGACACCATCGCCGCGGAGATTCGCACCGGTTGAGGCCGCGCGGCGGTGGGAACACTGCCACGCATGGCTACATATCGAGTGCTCAACCCGAAGGGCGAGGTCGTCGCCACCGAGGACATCGAAAGCGCCGACAAGGCGCACGCGTGGTTCGTCGACAACAAAGTCGAGGGCAACGAACTCGGCTGGCGCATGGAAGTCGAGCACGACGGCGAATGGCACTTCTTCGACGACAGCGAGGGTGATCGAAGCTACTAGTTTTGCCTTCCGACGGGCGGGGCAACCAACTACGTATGCAATCTGAACGCTTCCGCAAGCTGCTGGACGCACCGGGGCCGTTCGCCTCGGTCTACTTCGAGGACTCGCACGACACCCACGACGCCGAGGCCCAACTCGAGCTCAAGTGGCGCGCGGCGCGCGAGGAGCTCGAGCAGAAGGGCGCCGCCCAAGCGGTGATCGACGAGATCGAAGCCGCCGTCATGGACCTGCGGCCGCCGATCGGCCGCAGCGGGCGCGCGGTTGTCGCCAGCGCCGACGGCGTGGTGATCAACGAGCATCTGGCGCGGCCCACCGCGACGTCCGTCGTCCGTGTGTCCGAATTACCTTATCTGGTACCGATTCTCGAGCAGAGCTTCGATCACCCGGACTACGTGTTGGTGGTCGTCGACCACAGCGGCGCCGACATCACCACCCAACTCGGCGGCACGCTGCATTCGGAAACGGTCGACGGCGGTGGCCACCCCGTGCACAAGGCCGCCGGCGCCGAGAACGCGGGTTACGGCGACCCGCAGTTGCGCACCGAAGAGGCCGCCCGCAAGAACATGCGCGCGGTCGCCGACCGCGTCGGCGAACTCGTCGATGACAAGGGCATCGACGTGATCTTCGTCGTCGGCGAGGTGCGGTCGCGCTCGGACCTGCTCGCGGCGTTGCCGGAACGGTTGCGCGACCGCGCGGTCCCGCTCGAGGTCGGGGCGCGGCACAGCGGTCATGACTTCGGCGAAATCGAGCAGGCCATTGAGGACGAATTCGTCAACCGCCAGTTGCGCACGATCGACGCCGCCGCGCAGCGGTTCAGCGCCGAGATCGGCCGCGAATCCGGCCTGGCCGCCGAGGGATTGGGCCCGGTCTGCTCCGCGCTGCGCCAGGGCGCGGTCGAGACCCTGATCATCGGCGAAATCGGGGACGCCACCGTCGTCGCCGACGAAGGCCTGACGACGGTCGCCCCCGACGAGAACGTGCTGTCCGAGCAGGGCGCCGCTCCCGACAAAACCTTGCGTGCCGACGAGGCGCTGCCCATGTTCGCGGTTTCGGTCGGGGCGTCGCTGGTGCGCACCGACGAACGGATCACCCCGGCCGACGGCGTCGGCGCCGTGCTGCGCTACGCGCCGACCCTGCACTGATTGGCGGTGGCGGAGGGATTTGAACCCTAGTCAGCCACCTGGTCAGGGCGTGAAAACGCCCTCTAGCTGCTAAAAGACATCACGGTCGTTCACACTAGTTATCTCTGACTGCGCGCGAATTGTGCTCACGGGCGCGCGCAAGGGGTACAGGGCGGCAGGCATTCCATCAACTTCCTAGGTGCCAGCCCTTGATCTCCTTGCGCGAGGTTGACCCAAAATGAGTAGCAACATGACCGACTCATTCGAGGTTTGGGATGTCTCCCGATGGGAGGTAGCCGCATACGAGACGGGTGGCCAAGAAGAAAAGCTATGGCTCATCGAGCCCGATACCGAGGTGAGGTGGCTTTTCAAACCCCCAACCGTCAAGAACGGATTTCGGCACGGAGAGGATTGGGCGGAAAAAGTCAGCAGCCATCTCGCGCAACTGATCGGCGTGCCATGTGCCGAAGTGCAGTTCGCAGCCCGCTATCAAGAACAGCGGGGAAGCTTGTCGCGCAACCTGTTGCCCCCAGATTGGGAGATGCAATCAGGAGCTTTGCTGCTGGCCGCGGCCGACCCTTCCTATCGGCCCGGGTACATGAAGGTAAGAGGCCGGCCGGGCCACTCACTCGAGCGCATCGCTCTCGTGCTCGCTGGTGCGGGCGCGCCTCCCAACGCGGTTACGCCGCAAGGTTTCGATGCTTTCGACGTTTTCGCTGGCTACATGCTCTTCGACGCATGGATTGCCAATCGCGACAGGCACGACGAGAATTGGTCGATCCTCTTGCCACCGCCAGGTTTCGCAAGCGGCCGGCGCCTTTGCGGTAGCTATGACCACGCCGGAGCGCTCGGATACAACGTTCAAGAAGCCGCCTGTGCTCAACGTCTTTGCGATCACGCAGGCGTCCTAAAATGGACAAGAAAGGGGACTGCACACCGGTTTGAGCACTCCATCGAAGCAGGCCCGGTCACGTTAGTGGATCACGCCATCGCGGCTCTAGCCCTGACAAGCGCGTCGGTCCGCCAGTTTTGGTTGGAGCAGTTGGGGCAAGTGACGCAAGACACAGTGGTGGGCCTACTCGGCAGAGTGCCAAACTTGTCGGATCATTGCCGTAACTTCGCTGGTGAAGTACTACGGACAAATCAGGGGAGGTTGCTTGATGCTAGTCAGTCACGCTTCCACTGAATCAACCCCCGCCGGGTCTCCCCCGCGCAGCGAGCGCCTGTTAGTCGTCACATGGCAGCATCCAGTCGAGCGACGGATCTACCCCGTGGGAATGCTCAAGTTCGACGGGCAGACCTATACGTTTCATTACATTCGCGAGGCTGCCAAAGTCCTTGATTTCCGGCCGTTCCTTGGCTTTCCAAGGCTGGATGGACGGTACGAGTCTGACAACCTGTTCCCTCTTTTCGCCCAACGTGCGATGGCTCCCCGTCGGCCAGACTTCCAGCGATGGGTCACGCGCCTGGGCCTGACGGAAGATTCGACACCGTGGGAGCAAATCGCCCGCTCGGAGGGACGCCGGGAAGGTGACCAGATCCAACTGTTCCCAGTGCCTGTTATCCGGGACGGGCAGATGGATTGCGACTTTCTGGTTCACGGCGTACGTCATGTGTTCGAGCACGAGATTCAAATGGAGCATGCGGCCGTTCGGGTAACTCGTGATGAGCTCGAGCAGCAACTAGGGAACTTGAGGGTTGGGGACCGACTTGCGCTGCTCGACGAACCTTCGAATCACATCAACCCGCGTGCAATTCTCACAACGACGACTGGCGGTTTCCCGCTGGGGTGGGTGCCCGACCTACTGGTCGACGAAGTTCATCGCATCCCTCGAGATCAGACACAAGTCACCCTTCGAGCAGTGAACGGGCCCACTGCGGGTTGGCACCTCCGGCTGTTGGCACACCTGACAGCTCGCGTTCCGGCCGATTTCCAAGTCTTCCAAGGCGACCGCTGGCAATCCCTAGCAGAGTGACCGCCATCAAGGTCCGTACGCACCAACCCCCTGTCGCAGACAACGACCGGATGGAAAGAATTCCACACCGTCTCGTCTACTGAGTTGCTGTGAGCCCTGCGCGAGTGGTTCTGTCGGGAGACATGTTCCGGTAACAGGGGAGATCTGGATTCTTGAAGATATGTGGTTGAACACTAACCCTTTTGGCCCCGCCCCCATGGAGCCTCGGTCGGCGTCGCGCGCGACATGTCGATGATCACGGTGCGGTCCTCAACGAAACTGAACTGCCTTATGCCCAGAAACGCTGCGTGCTTACACGGTCGGCCGCCGGCTTTCCGTACTATTCGCCGCAGTGTGCGCAGGTGGCGGGGACTAGGCCGGAGGAGCACGCTCCGTGGCGCGCCCAAGTGCGGGCAGGACTGAAGTCGGCGCAGAGGTCCCTATCGGAGAACATCGACCGGATACGGGCGCTCATCGAGGAGGGTCAACGGTTATGCGAATGAACTGGGAGACCTGCGGACCTCTTAGTCACGAACCCAGAGATCACCCGCGAGTTCCCGCGCCCACGACCAGGCCGCGCTCTTCCTCCGACGATAGAGCTTTGTGCGGTGGCGCCTTGAAATCAGCTCCAGGAGACCAACTTTCGTAAGACGCTTCCATGCCGACTGAACCTGCGAAGTCGTCAGTCCTAACGATGCGGCAACCTCGCTCATGTTCACCGACCCTTTGGTGTCGAAGATCTCAAGCATGACTTCTAGCTGGTAGTCCTGACCGAAAGCATCGCGCGAACGCTCCCGAAGCGCATCCACATCGGTCGTCGACACGCGATCAAGAATACAAAATATTCGTAATCAATATCTCGTATGATTGTGGACACGCGCAGGGCTACTGAACGATTGAGCAGGGGAGTTTCTGACGGCCCGTGATAACGACAAGGTGTACCGGCCATGAACCAGGATGAAGAAGGTCGCGACCAAGTAGGGCGGCCAAACCGACATGACCGAGATGCCGCCGCGATTCACGGCACAACAAACTCCGGCTTAATCGACCTCAGCGTTTCCGCTGAGGAAGGGCTTGCACTGCTGAGGTCACGCCGCTTCGCCTCTATCGAAGTGCGATACGGTCACGACGTCACCGTTCATCGCGGCGTTCTTCGGTGGATAAGCCAGCACCTATCGGGCCGGAATCCGATGGCCAGCAACGATGGGCCCCGGGTATTAGTCCGATTCGCGCTCGGTGAGAACGAGCCGGACGCCAACCAGATGGTGCAGAGCTTCGCCCTTTCGATTGCTACGGCTCTGTGCAATGACCCGACCGCCGTCGAAGACGTCCGGATCCTGTCCTTCGACACAAGCGACATTGATCATCACCTTCTGCCAGAACACAGACCCAAAAGTGTCTGATTCTTCAGCCGGTAATCGAGCAGTTATCCGATATTCTTGATCGCAAGGAGGACTGCTATGGGAGCGGCTGACGAGCAGGAGCTTGAAGAAGCGTCCATGTGCTACGCGATCCTCAGCGACTTCCATGAGCTGAGCGAACCCGCCCAAAGGGCAATGTTGGCGGACGTCGGCGTCGATCGGCTGGGAGTAGCGACCATTCTCTTGCTCCCCCGACCTGAGCGGGAACGCCTACATCTTGCGATCCGTCGTGAACTCGCTATTGGCGAGAAGCATTTTCCCCGTCAGACGAACCGGGCGAAGCGGCAGCCGGGTCGCGGTGGCTTCAGTGACGGCGTTGGCGAGAATATCTGCAGCTGGGGTTACATGGGGTACTGGCCGCCAGGCGGCGAGGCCGTGCCCGGGTAACGTCCCGCGCCGCCGACATGTGCGACGACTTAGACGCCGTCGCGACGACGCACATAGCAACGACTAACGCAAAAGTGCGCGCAAGGTGTGCTCACCAGGGTGTAAGGCGCAGAGTCAGCAAACCGAGAAAACGTAGTTGACCTGCCGTCTCTCGCTGGTCGTTCTTGGCGGCCCTTTTGATACAACGTTGGAACACTGATCTGTGGAGTGCTGTGGCCAAGGTTCTTGGTGAATAGCTTGCGGGACGCAATCCCGTCCGTCCGACGTGTCACCATCGCATAATGATTCTTGATCTGATCCAAACGGTGGCTGCGGTTTCGGTGCCCATCGTGGTAGCCGTCATTGGCTACAAGCTGAACCACCGACTCAAACTCTACGAAGCCAGCCAGTGGCGCAACCAAGAGTTGATCAAGGCGCGGTTGCAGTACTTTGGGCAACTCGCGCCGATGTTGAACGATCTGATGTGTTACTTGACTTTCATCGGCCGATGGAAGGAGCTGACGCCGCCGGATCTGATCGCGATCAAGCGGGACACCGACCGCTTGTTCTACTCGGTCGCTCCGCTGTTCAGCCTGGCCGCCGTCACGGCGTATCAGGACTTCCTTGGAGCGTGCTTCACCACGCACACCGGCTGGGGCACCGACGCGCGCATCTGCAGCGGATTTGTGCGACGCCGTGAAGCCTCGCGAGAGCCGTGGCTTGCCGAGTGGGGACAGCTATTTACCCACCAGGACGGCGACGCCATCCCAGAGAGCAGCATGACCGCGGTGCGCGCCACCTACGACAAGCTGCTGGCAACTCTGGTGGAAGATGTCGAACTCCTGCAACCACGCGATCGATATGCCGATAGCAACCTCGTCGCCAACGCTCGCTAATCGTTCGCCGAACATGTTGCCGCTTCATGGCTTCAGGAGAATCCCGGCTCTGGCTACATAAACTTGCGCCGGCGTTTGAATGCCGCAACATCGGCAGCAGTGAGCAAGAACCACTCGCCGTTTCGGCGCCGGTCGCTAAAGCGCTGGTGCCAGTAGCGCTCGATGCCTGCAGGGTCATCAGTAGCGAATGAGTGGACTAACTCGACCCGCTCCGGGAGCTGCAACCCAACCTCGTACTCCCGCCGACCGACATGGCTGGCATGCCCGACCTTGCAGTACTTACCCGACCTGATCATGTACACGTAGCCGTGCCCGTCGTCAGGCGCTATCGGTGTGACCGCTTCATCGTCGACCAGTTCATCGGTAAGGATCTCAAGAACGTCGGCGAAGCCCTTTGTGGACTGTACGAACGCTCGGAGACGCGCAACCTGGTTCGCCTTCTTTCCCAGCCGATTGGCAAAAACCTTCTCGCTAGGAAACTCTGGATTGTTGTGCCGTTCCATCCTGAGGTGAGCATCAGTCGGGAATCGGCCAAGTTTGCGCGTAACTATGGCCATCTGAAGGAGGAGACCGTCGTCATCAACCTTCCTGGCGTTCATCGCATTTGGTGAGAAGCCAGCCTCAGCTACAGCTTCACTCCATGTGACCCAGTACCGGCCGCGCCATGAACTGTCCGAGATGCCGGTCTCGGCCACGAAACGTTGGCGGCCGGGAGGCTTGCCGCCGCTAGCAGCCGCGAGCTCCCGGATCCTGATGAGGATCAGGTCTTTGTCGACAGCCATGGCGGTGATTGTAGGGATCAGCCGCGATCTTGCGGTGACTCATCCGTAGTTGTTTCTGCCCGCTGTTCGCGCATCGTGCGCTCCGCATCTTCGCCACGACGTAGCTGACGAAGGACCACCGATTCGAGAACAACCTTCATCACTTCTGGGTCGTCGTCTGAGAGGCGGAACATCACGTAGTCGCCCTTATCCCATCCAAGGCTGTCCATCAGACGCTTTGGCAGGGCCACTTGGCGACTGTCGCTGATCTTTGACGGCCCTTCCAGCGCGTCCATCCTACAAATATTACAAATACTTGTACCCTGGGTGAGGCGTGAAGGAAATCTAGAGGGAACTGACAGCCATGGGCCCGCGTTCACTACTTGTCAAGGCGACACGCCGACTGGGAGGATGGTGGAGTTCGCCTTCGGCGATGGACTTTGAAATCCTTAAAAGCGCAGGTCAGGGCTTGTTTTTGGAGGCGCAGTGCAGTTAACTGGGTGCAGTGGAACAAATGAATACCGGCACTATGAACGAGCCCGAACCGTCACCAACGCCGGGCGGTCGCTCACCGCTACGCTTTCCGACCCACCTACGGAGCGTTGATATGTCAATTGACGAAACAGGCTCGGTTCCTGAGACGTACGCTCCCGTGCGCTACGTTCCATCCGGCGCCGAGTCGGACTTGACGGTAACTTCCGTCGATGAACTCGTTGTGTATCGAGGCCCCACACCCCAATCATCGGGTTGGCTTCTGTCAGCCCTCAAGCGGGTCGATGACGCAAAGATGGACAGGGTCTAGGCTCAGTCGACCCAAGGCTCTGGTGTCAAGATCTTTTCACCTAGTTTCGATATCTCTTTTACCCACGGGGTCGCGTTCGCCCGAAGGTAATTGAGACATTCATCTGACGTCGCTGCGCCAGATTCATGCAATAGGATCTCCAAGGCTCCGACTGGTAAGCCTAGCCAAGGCTCACCGTCAAGAAAGACCGGCACAGTTAAGCAGTGCGTCCAACGACGATCTGCGCTGCCGGGTGTCTTATTGATGACTGTTCCCCTACTTGAGAAAGCCATGACCGCGTTCTGCTTGCTGAGTGGCCGAATTAGCGTCGTATGCGGCCAAGCGTCAGGCCTCCACGTGCTTTGCGATGAACACCAGCGTCTCATGGTCCGATCATCTGGCTCACAGCGCGCCCAGACCTCGACCTTGCAGTGATCAAATTGCGGCAAGGCTTCGAACTTGACAGCCAAGTGCCTGCAGGCAGTCTCAATGTTGCCTCGCATCCCTGGTTCGTCGCTCTCACGCACGGTAGACCAAGCAACGGCCCATTGCCTAATTCTTGCGCGGTATTCAACATAGGCTGTACCAGGATTTATCCTCGATGATACGTTTACACCTAACTCTTGTAGAAATTGAAAGACTTGGCCGTAGAAATCTGGCCTCAATATCGACACCCCGAATATGAATCCTCGACGCGCGGCCATCTCAACGAATGGCATCCAGTACTTTTCGGCGATATTTTTGTCCGAAAGGTACTTGAACTCAGACTCCGAGGGCATCAACGCGTACCGAGGCTCGTTGTTGGATCTCGTTCCGTCTCTCAAACGAGCGACTATGTTGTTGTCTCGTAGCGAAGCGCCGATCGTTAGCAGACCACCTGATTGAACTCTATTGGTCAGATATGTCCGGAAGTCGCCAGTCTCCCAGTCTATGTAGTCGACTTCAGAGAATACGATCTTTCCCTCGATGGGGTTGTGCCCTGCTGCCGCATATCCGCTGGGCGCTCGAAGCAACCCATGTATGTGAACCACGGGAATATCGCCCTCGTCAAGGTCACCGGCCTCAGGTGGAGATTCTGCGAACAGCACGAGCCGAAGCCTCTCGGTAGACATAATGGAGAATAAGGGCTCATGCAGTGCTGCTTCCTCGAATGCATTGTCGTAGTTTGTGGTCACAATATGTACATCAACTCCTGCACGACGCAACAGGATCGCAAGTTCGAGCATTTTGCCGACCAGGGTCGGCCCTACCGTAATATCGCCGAATCTATCACGCTTGTAGAGGCTTTTCCGAAGTCGCTCATTTCGGGTGGATAGCATTTTCGCATGGATAGTGCTGCGAGCGGGCCTTCCGGATAGTGATGCACGCGCCTCGTCGAAAAGCAGCGAATCGATAACTGACGCAGCGGGTACTTGGAAAAGTTGATTTACGAGCTCTGCACAGATGGTTTCGACTGGGCTATCAGGCCCAAAATTTGCTGAAATTGTGTCCTTTAGAAGATCTGAAACCAGAGCTGACCACGTCGGTAGGTTAAGATCGAGTGAGGCGCCTGCCCCAACAAAGAAAGTAAGACGGTTGCAGGCAGCGAGCTTGACCACGGCCTCTCTCGTAAGTTGGTCGTCAAAGAACCCAACGTTGGGGTCACGCACTAAACCGGTCATTTCGCCTCATCGTCTCCGTATCGAGCAGCCGTGTCAAACGAACTGTCGCTCGGCAACTGTAGTCATCCGGGCGCTCGGAGCCACGCGGATCAGGTCGGTTGTGCTCGGCTGGAAAGCATACTCGGGGACGCACGGGTGAGCCGCTTAGCGGCACCTGCACTGTCGAAATGCCGCTGCGAGTTCAACCGATAGAAATTGCCACGAGCATGGAGAGGCGTGTCTCGATTGCGCGGGCGAAGGCAGCTTGCTCCTGGACATCTTGCTGTTGCTGTATACCGCGAGTACTACGGGCTCGCTAGTGGGGGTGCCCTTTTGGGCCGCACAATGATGACTTTGTGGCGCGCGCGAGTAATCCCTACACGAAGCAGTCTTCGGCTCGACATATGCGGTGGTTCCTCGCGTCCATCAAACAGGACTCCTTTGTACTGAGCTTCAACGATGAGGACTCCGTCAAATTCCTTGCCTTTGGACTTGTGGATATTCATCAATACGCAGCCCTGCGGTTCACGTAGCTCTGTGACCAGTCGTCCTTGATCGAGCGCTCGACGCACCAGTTCGACGGCGTTGTCGTAGCCGCCAGAGCGATCCCATTGTTCAGAAAGTCGTCCACCGATTTCGTCCGTTGCGCCAAACAATCTGATAAACCGCGCTGCTTGGACGATCTCCTTAAGCGCATCAGCTCCTGCGAGTATGTCTCGGGCAGTCTTCCAGTCAGCAGCGGGATCGCCGCCGTACGCCGACATGGCTGGGTACTGCTCAACGAGATGCTTCGCGGCCTTTAGACGGACAGTGCCGCCACCGGTCAGCGAATCGGCATTCGCGCGGTAGCTATCTCTTGCCCTGACGGCACTAGCTATCGGCGTGTTGTTGATCGCGTTCTTGACGTCATAGAAGTTCGCGACCGCATTCAATGTCTGGGCCACCGCACGCCCCGCATCGTGTAAGGGCCATTCGAGGATGGATGCGACGATCTGAGCTGCCGCGGCCGAGAGTTCCACGTCCCATAAGACATCATGGGCAACGGGCTTGAGTTCGGATCCGTTGTAGGTTCGCGCAGTCGACAACCAATCGGAAACGTCGGAGACCAATCCATTCGCGCGGGCAAGCACGGCAATGCTAGGGCGTTGTATGCCTTGCTTCCGGAGCCGTGAATACAGCCAACGAACAGCGGCGTGGGCTGTCGATTCCAGTGCTCTTGGGTATACGGATATCACCTGGACATCGTCTGTTTCGGGTAGTGCGCGGTTGCGCAGGACCGCATCTGCGAACTGAAGAATCCCGGCGTCGGGGCTTCGATGGTTTTCCCCAACCAAGTCAAACTCCGCCGGCTTGAGCACCTCCCTGACCTGATTGAGTCGGTTCGGGTCAACGTTATCGTCGTACTCAAAGATTCGCTGGTCCGCGTCGGCCAAGATGATTACGGTGCTTCGGACAGCAAGTGCCTGGACGAGTTCCCATTGCGAATCGCTCGTGTCTTGGAACTCATCCAGAATGATAACGGGGAATCTGTCGGCGACTAGTTCAGCGACTTTCGCCACGTCGCCTATCAAACGGGCTGCGCCGCTTGCGAAGTGGTCGAAGACGTAGATGCTTTCCTCGGTCGCGAGCCGATCGCGTTCGGTGTTCCAGTCTCCCTCAAACCCCGCCTTGGCCACCTTCTCGCGATCCGGGAACAGGATTCGCGCTGGCCTGCCGGTAAGAAGGCGACCATGAGCACGGAGAATGCCCATACAGAATGCGTGGTACGTCTGGACCGAGATTCGATCGCGCTCAGGCGCGGAGAGGACGTCGCGACACCGCAGCACCACCTGTCGGACAGCAGCACGCGAGAAGCTTAGGAACAAGACATCTTGTTCAGGCTCGAGAGACGACAGCAAGCGCTTGGCTTTGAGTAGTGCAAGGGTGGTCTTGCCAGAGCCAGGGCCACCAAGCACCATGACGCGGCCGTCTTGCTCGTAGGCGTCCTTTGCCTTGCCAGCCAGCTTGAAAGTCATTCGCCCTCTGTTGATTCCGACGCTGACTCAGGTTCGATTGGCTCCTCCGGCTCAGCACGCAATTCATCATCGATCGTGATCAGAATCGTGATGAGTTCCGGCGGCAGGTCCGCCTCGGTCTCGCACTGTTCTATGAGCACCGCGGCGTAGGCAAAGGCCTCACCCTTGCGCGCTTTCAGAACTTTGAACGCGAGCGCAGGAACATCATCGTCCGACATGGCCGGGTTGTACGGATGAGCGGCTGGGTAGTCCCCTCTCGCTGATACGGCGTCGAGGAACTTACGGAGTATTTCGACTGGGATGCCCCTGACGAGGACGTGCTCGATTCCGGACTCTGCCGACTCCCAGAAATGATCAAAAGCTGCGCGGTTGGCCATCACGTCTGCCGAAGGAGCGGTGTTCGGCTTGTCGCATGCGCCGTAGGACTTCTTGCCAAGTGCCGTGAAGATTGGGCCGAACCGGTCGACGTCGCCATCACCGGAACAAGCAAACATCGAGACACCAGCAAAGTCGAGATGGGTGTATCCAGCTCTGACACGCTCCAGGACCGACGAAATAGCAGGGAACACAACAGCTTCCGTCGATCCCTCAACGACAAGTACACCGCGAGCAAGAATCGCCTCTGCGAACTGGCGACGATTTGTTAGGTAGGTCTTGCGCTTGATTTTGGTCAGGTCGATCGGCGCTCCCGCAAGCTTCGTTCCGTCACGGTGGAGCATGACGATGCTCTCAGGTTCGAACTGCTCGATGACTGGAGCCGAGTGCGATGTGACGATCGACTGCCCCATTTGTTGGAGGACGTATCGAGTAACACGTCGCTGCGTATGCGGGGGCAGCGCGATCTCGGGCTCCTCCATCGCGAAGATCACCGACTGAGACCCCTTCAGGTCAGCGATGATGGTCAAGAGTGCGAAGACCAACAGATTGATCGAGCCTGTGCCCTGCCGCACGTAGGGAACAAGGTGCTCACTGGGCTGCGTGGCCACAAAAAGGCGGACGACTTCACGCAGATGTTGCCTCGTCAGATCGGAAGCGAAGAAGGCCGCAGAGTGCTCGCCTGGTGCAAGATTGACGAAAGCGCCAAGCCTCTTCCTGAGGAGTTCACGCACTGTCTCAAGTTGGGGCACGTCCCCGATCGCTGGCTCGAGCGTCGACAGATGATTGAGCGTGTCCTTCCACATCTCCGCTGAGCCTTCGCCACCCAACTGAAGAATGGTGTCCAGGAGGGACCCGCGCTGGAGACTGAGCGCACGTGATCCCGTACGCAGTGCTCGCAGGTATACGTAGCCCGCGAGCCGTTTATGTGTGCGGCGGAAGACGGCTCTGCCACCGCCGAGTGATGCAATCTGATCTACGTCAAGCTCATCCTGTACCGGCTCGGGATGGCAAAAGAAGGTTTCACCAACGAAGTCGTCTTCCTCCTTGTCATACCGACCAATGAAACAGACTGGAAGGCCCCACTCCACGCTCTCGGCGTCCGCAAGCTCCGAACCGCCGGCTTCCTCGTCAATGAAGGAGTCAGTCTTGTTGTCCCAGAGGCGTAAATGTTGATCACCGAAACGACGACGCTCTTCACTCGTCAGATCGGTGAGGACGAGATCGATCCGTACATCGAGCGGGCTGTCGTCTTCATCCAAGTACTTGCCGTGATAGAAGTCGTGCTCATCGATAACCGGCCTGCGGTAGAGGCGTTCTGGCCCAAGTACAAGATCCATAGCTTCGCAGATGGTGGACTTGCCGACGTTATTGCCACCGACCAGGAGCGTATGGGGTTGAAAGGACACGCGGCCATCTTCGATCCCGCGAAAATTCTGGATGTGCAGATAGCAGGCCTTCATTCGCGTGACCTCGGCTCACGCATGACATCACCGGGGCCGAATGGGCAGATGAGGGTCACCGCGACCACTCCTCGTGCGCGAGCGGCGCGTCGTTCAGCTGGTCACGGCGGCTACACCAGTCCGGCAAGTAGTTGTCGATTAAGGCCACAGGCAGGGCTCCGTATTCGTTATTGATAATGTATTCGTTATTGATAATCGTTCTCGATTATAGCATTTGCGCAGGTCAGAGAACGTTTTTACGAATAGCGAGCCGTCCCTCACTCACACAACAGGAGCGTAAATGAGGAGAGTGAAAACGCGATGCAAATCGCCGCTCTCGCGATGTCACGCGAGTCGCGACGGAGCATCACGTGCCACGCAGTGCGTCACCACATATCGAGCGGTGGCGTCGACACCACCTCTGCGGTATCAGGATCCGGTAGCTTGCGAACGTCGGAACTCCTGCACCTGACGCACAGCGTCGTTGACTCTGAGGTGGCCCCTAATGACCCGCATGATGATGGTGTCGCGGGTGGGATCGATCCGGCCGAAACTGATGCGGAGCTCCGCGTCGGCCGCAGTCAACCCGGCGCGCGACAACTGCGCTGCAACATCCGGGTGCTCGCCGCCAGTCAGCCGGATCCAGTCGACCATGTCGTCCAGCCACGTTGCGACCCATCGTTTGAGCAGACGCTCTGCGTGGTGACATTCCTCAGGCGCGTAGCGACCGCGCCGAGTGCGGCGAGGATCGATCGCATGCTGATAGATGGCGCTTTCGATTTCACCTGGCGCGTGGCGTGTGGATGAACCTGGACGGCTTTGTCGCTGGGCCTTTCTCAGTGCGTCCCCGAGTCCTCCATCGTCAGCCAAAATCGGATGATTGATGTCGGCCGAAACGCCGTACGCCTGAGCATCAATACGGCGCGAAGGAGTGCCTGCGAACTTGCGCCGCAAGCGATTGGCGACGTTCTCGTCTATCGTGCTGCTAGCCGACTTGACGAACTCGCCAAGCGCATTAAATTCGGCTAGGACTTGCCTGGCAGTGAGCCCCAGTTCTTTCGCTAGCTCGTGAACGCGAATATCCATATCCACAGGCTATGTGGCGGGGCCGACACATCGGGGTATCTCAGGCCGCCACGCCTGCAGCCGGGCATCGCGCAGGGTGCATGCAACCGTTGGACTCGGGCGCTCGCGCTGCACACGGTAGGTACACCACCACTGATCGGGATAAGAATCGCATCCTCTCCACGTACCGTAGCGACGGTGAAGGCCCGCAGATCGCCGTGGATGGACGACAAGGCAGCACGTCTGCTGTCTTGTCTCGCTGAGTACGAACTGACCCTGCCGGAAGACGTGGCCCGCCAGCTGATATCCGACCGCCTCGACGGAATTGCCAAACGCATGCGGATCGGCCGCCAGGCGGCGCGCTCCTACGTCACCAACGACGTGATTCAATCGCTCGCGGACGAGGTCGTTGGTTCCAGATCCGGCACTGATGATGAAGCCAGCAATGTCGTTTCGCTGTCGGACAGGCGCCGGAGTCGCCGGAGCAATCGCCGCTAGCGACTTTGCGATCGGACGGCGCTGACAACTTCCCAGAGAATCTCGGTCTGCACTTAGTACATTCCTCTTACTATCTGCAATGACAACAGCAAAGGAGTGATTCAAGATGCCGAGTACTACGGGGTGGTTCATGCTCAGGAAGGCAACCGACGGCCAGTATTACTTCAATCTTGAAGCAGAGAACGACAAAGTAATCGCGACGAGCGAGCTATATCGAGACAAGTCTGGGGCACTTAACGGCATTGAGGCAGTCAGACGAGTCGCTCCAACTGCGCGATTACTCGACATGACGGAGTAGCGGTCATCGCTGACTAGGTGGGTTACAGTGGCCGCAGGGCCGGTTGCGGAACTGGAACTTCTAGAGATACGCCCCGATATTCGTCACTGGCGCGATGCCGGTAGCGATTTGCTTTGTCGCGTCACGATGCTCGATCAGCTCGGCAAGCGTCTTCGGTTCTGACACTCGGGCGTGGTTCTCGGGGAGCCAGCGGTTCGCCTCGGCAGCTGGAAATCGCGTGAATTCGACCTGCGCCAGGCAACGGCCCGGCCGGACCACTGCCGGGTGAAGCCGGTCCAGCCGTTCATTGGTCGTGAGCAGGATGAGGGTGTTCGAGCCCTGGCCCAAGATCCCGTCAGAGAGGTTGAGCAGTCGCCCCAGCGCGGCGCCGGCTTCTCTGCGCGCCGAAACACGTAAGAACTCGTCGCTGTCTTCAGCGATGAGGAGACGCCATCGCGCAGTGTTGGAGTCCTGCAACTCATCGGAGCTGGTCTTGGCGATCACTTCAAGCAGATAGCCAGTATCAAAGAACAGCCTTTCGGGATCGGCCACGTAATCGATTGAGCACCAGTCCTTCCATTCGCGGCTCAACGCGCGGAGTGCTGTCGTCTTCCCGGTGCCCGGTTCGCCGTGCCAGAGGATGAGCTTGCCGTAGCCGTGGGGTCGTACGGTCGTGAATAGATCGTTGAGAGGCTCGGCGACTGCGCCAGGATAGTTCCGACGAATGTCTGCCCAGGACGGTACCCGGATACTCTTGAGGCTCGGTGATGCGCCGCGGGCGCCCGAATGCCAGACTGTTACTCCCACAGTGTCTTTCGGCGGCGCTGCCTCGGGTATCCGTGACGTGATCTGGTTAGCGATGGCGGTCGCGTGGTTATGATCGGAAGCGCTGACATAGACCTCGAGCCGTTGCTCCGTGGCGTATTCGAGAAAAACAGTTTCCGCATCTCCCGAAAAGAGCAGGACCTCGGTGCCGCGACTCGAAACTCGGCGGCTCACCTGGAGATGCTCGGGAACAAGAGCCAAGACATCGAGAGTCGCACTGGTGCGTATGATGCGCCGAGCGACATACGGTTGCGAACCGTCGAGTTGGGACTGGTTGAAGGCGGCGTACACAACCGACTCCGGCTTAACCCGGTAGTCCGTCAGGATGAGTTGCGAAATGTGTGACGGGAGTTTTCGAGTGGACATAGGCGGCGTCTCAGTCGATTGGCCGGGCGTGGACAACGACGACATTTCTTTCAAAACAGTCTTCGCAAACTGACTGGGTCTGCGGCCATAACACGGTTAGCCACATGGCATTTTGGCAGATCAGGTACACGCAGCCGCAACTTGCGCTGGCGACGTACGTGGCTGCGTGCGGGACCGGATAGCTACAGTCGCACTCGACGTGGGGCGTGAAGTCCAGATCAGCGATGACCAGATCGCTGCGTGACACGGTCGATCGAAAGGTGCGATTTCGTATCGTCATTGGTGACTCCTCAGTCGAATTGCCCATTCTGACTTGGGAATTGATCGCGATTTCGATTAATTCCGTCGTCCGGCCAGGCCGAGGACCTTACATCCGATTCGGACGGTCAATCAACGGTATTTGGCAACGAGAGTATTTGTTAGCACAGCCTTCAATTACTTTGATGCACCGACGAATTCACGTACGTGCACTTTCGATCAGGGCAAGAGGGATGCTCCGCGTGACGGTGGTTTCACCAGCCGTTCGCCTGTAATGCCCGGCGTACAGTCACTACTCGTGTGTACTTGGAACCAGGTTCTTCGCAGCGTCCAGGGGAACAGACGCGCCCTCAGAGGATCGAACTTTCACGATTCCTTTGGTCCCGTACTTACGAATTCGTTTGATGTGCGCGACCTCACCCGAGTTGTAGCCCGATTCTTGCGTGAAGAGTTCGTCACCCATGGTGGATTCCCGGGAAGATACGAGCAACACGAGCGACCGCCAAAGTCGGCAGGTTCGCTTGGGGGGCGGTAGATCCAATGCGTGCCCGGTTTGGGGACGCCGATCGGTAGTCTGGTTGACGGTATGAAATTGTTCCACTGTGCCCCAGTTAACAACGTTGCTCCTTTAAAAACAAGGCCCGACCTGCGCTTTTGGGAGTCTTAAGAGGCATCACCGAGGGTGAACTCCACCATCCTCTCAGTCGAATACTCATCTGCGACTTGGGGATTGACCGCGATTGCGATCAATCCCGCCGTCCGGCCAGGCTGAGGACCCTACATCCGATTCGGACGGTCAATCAACGGTACGGCGACGAGAATATTTGTTAGCGCAGCCTTCAATTACCTTGACGCACTGACAAATTCACCCGACGGAAATTGTGGCTGTACCTGACGGCCACGTCAGCCGCCGGTGCAGCCACAAGGCCACGTAGACGAGGCCGAGCAGCACGGGTACCTCGATGAGGGGGCCGACAACCCCCGCCAAGGCTTGGCCGGAGGTGGCTCCAAACACGCCGATGGCGACGGCGATTGCTAGCTCGAAGTCGTTGCTCGCAGCGGAGAACGCGAGGGCCGCCGTCCGGGCGTAGGTAAGGTGTAGCCATCGGCCGGCGGCAAACCCACCGACCCACATCACGGCGAAGTAGACGAGCAGCGGCAGTGCGATCCGGGCAACATTCAGCGGTTGGGATGTGATCGTTTTGCCTTGCAGCGCAAAGAGAACGACCACAGTGAACAGCAGCCCATACAACGCGATAGGCGCTATGCGTGGCAGCAGCTTGCTCTCGTACCACTCTTGGCCGCGGGCGCGTTCGCCGAGGGTTCTAGTGAGGTATCCGGCGAGCAGTGGGATGCCCAGGAAGACCACGACAGTGACGGCGATGGCGGCGAAGGAGACGTGCAGGCTCTGGGTCGGTAGGTGCAGCCACGCGGGCAGCACGTTGAGGTAGAAGACGCCCAGGCCGGCGTAGGCCAGCACTTGGAAAATAGCGTTGAGCGCGACGAGTACGGCGGCCATTTCGCGGTCGCCGCACGCGAGGTCGGTCCAGATCAGCACCATGGCGATGCAGCGGGCGAGCCCGACCAGGATCACGCCGGTACGGTAGGCGGGCAGGTCGGGCAGCAGCAGCCAGGCGAGTGCGAACATGATGGCCGGGCCGATGATCCAGTTGAAAATCAGCGATACGGCGATCATGCGGCGGTCGGCGGTGATTCTGCCGATTTCCTTGTAGCGGACTTTGGCGAGGACCGGATACATCATCAACAGCAGCCCGATGGCGATCGGCAGGCTCGTGCCATGGATCGACACGGCATTGAGCCAGTCGGACAGTGCCGGGATCAGGCGGCCCAGCAGCAGCCCGGCTGCCATGGCTAGGCCGATCCATAAGGGCAGGAATCGGTCGACAGTGGACAACCGGGCCGCGGCGTGGGTGTCGTCCGACGTCGGTGCGCTGGTGGTGCTTGGGTTGTGGGTCATTTGTTCGATCCCATTCACTTGGTTGCGCTGGTCGCGGGGACGGTATTCATACGCGGGTCGCTGAGCTGAGTGCTTCGGGTTCCAAGAGTTGCGAGAGTTGCTGCAGCACAGCCTGGTTCACTCGGTAGTACACCCATGAGGCGCGGCGTTCGCTGTCGAGTAAACCAGCGGTGCGGAGCACCTTGAGGTGATGCGAGATGGTGGGCTGGGTCAGTTCGATCCCTGCTGACAAGTCGCAGACGCAGGCTTCGCCCCCGTGGTGGCTGGCCACGATGCTGAGCAGGCGCAAACGGACCGGGTCCGATAGCGCCTTGAGCTTGGTCGCCAACTGGATGGCCGCTTCAGCCGAGAGCGGCTCCCGCACCAACGGGACGAAGGCGCACCCCGACGCGTCGGTCACCGGCAGGCGCGACTTCGACATGCGTCGATATTGACGGGCATCGAATCCATATTCAAGCGAACAATGTATGAACCTGCGAAATTGGCGGAGTCGGCGGGCGGGATGACGTCGGTTCCCGCCCGCCAGTTGTCGTCGCGGTTAGCAGCAGGAGGTCGCCTTCTCCGCGTCGGTGTCAGCCGGCGATCCGCCGCAGCAGACAGTGCCTTCGGTGTCGTCATCGGTGTGCTGGGGGCTTGAGCCGAACGTGTCAGAGTCGGCCAGCACCGTGTAGACCTCCCACTTCTCGCCAGCTGGCCCGGTTACCCAGACCTTGTCTTGAGTGGCGAAGCAACAGGTCGTTCCGATCTCCTCGTCGGTAAACAGGCCTTCGCCCTGCAGCCGGGCGATTTCTTCGTGCACCGTCTCGCTTGACTGGACCTCCACGCCCAGGTGGTTGAGGGTGCCGCCCTGACCGGGGTTCTCGAGGAGCACCAACTTCAGGGGCGGGTCAGCGATAGCGAAGTTGGCGTAGCCGGGCTTGCGCTTGGCCGGCTCGGTGTTGAACAGCTTGGAGTAGAACGTGATTGCCTCGTCGAGGTTGTCGACGTTGAGGGCGAGTTGCGCGCGGGACATGAGAGCGGACCTCCAGACCTGTGAGACATATATCGAAATAGTCGAACACCCGTCAGCATGCCACCTTTTCGATATATGTCAAACTTGTGTGGCAGAATGATCCCATGCCCAAGACACTGCCCCTGGTCGATATCGCAGCGCCGGCATGCTGCGCGCCGCTGGCCGCCGGGCCGATGAGCGATCACGACGCTCTGCAGGTCGCCTTACGCCTCAAAGCACTCGCTGACCCAGCGCGCGTCAAGATCATGTCGCTGCTGTTCAACTCAGCGGCCGCCGAAGAGACCACCGGAGAACTTGCCGCGGTCCTGCGCCTATCGGAATCAACCGTAAGCCACCACCTCGGCCAACTTCGCAAGGCCGGCTTGGTGGAGTCAGACCGCCGTGGCATGAGCGTTTATCACCGTCCGCACGGGGATGCCATGGCCGCTCTCTGCGCGATCCTCGACCCCAACTGCTGCAGCTGATTTCACGTCGTGCCCAGCAAGTCAATCAACGCCCGAGGCCTGTGTCGCGGACGGATGCCGTCTTACACGTGAGCGACAAACACCGGCACCAACCGAATCCGCGTTAGGGTCTTGACCTTCTTCGGATAACTCAGTAGTAATTGAGTTAATGGCTATTGAGCTATCTCCTGATGCAGTGCGACGGGTGCAGATCCACGCCGCTTTGGCCGATCCGGGCCGGCTGGTGATCGTCGATCGGCTGCTGCTCGCCGACGCATCGCCGTCGGAGCTGCAATCCGCGCTGTCGATGTCGTCGAGTCTGATTGCCCACCATCTGGGGGTGCTTGAAGGTGCGGGCATCGTGCGTCGGGTTCGATCCGAAGGAGACCGCCGCCGTAGCTATCTGCAGCTGATCCCCGAGTCGCTGGATCTGCTGGTGCCCTCGGCCGAATGGCGTGCCGAGCGGGTGGTGTTTGTCTGCACCCACAATTCGGCGCGCAGCCAGTTGGCGGTGGCGGTGTGGAATCGGCGCAGCTCGCTGCCGGCCACCTCGGCCGGGACCCATCCCGCGGCTGAGGTACACCCGAAGG
The DNA here is from genome assembly GCF_000455205.1 of Mycobacterium sp. UM_CSW. Taxonomy (GTDB): domain Bacteria; phylum Actinomycetota; class Actinomycetes; order Mycobacteriales; family Mycobacteriaceae; genus Mycobacterium. Next base: position 28,618 of record NZ_AUWQ01000034.1, read on the forward strand.
CAGTGGCCGCCGCAGCGCGCCGCAAGCTGCCGATGCACCCGCACACCCCGCGCCATCTCGACGACGTCGTCAAGCCCACCGACGTGGTCATCGCCGTCTGCGATAACGCCCACGAAGAACTGCCCGCCGACGGTCGGCGCCTGCATTGGTCCATCCCCGACCCGGTGCGCACCGGCGGCAGTGATGCCTTTGACCGGGCCCTTGATGAGCTGACCGTGCGTATTGATCACCTGGCCCCCACGCTCGAACCAGCTAGCACCCGAGCCAACCTCGCCGAGCAGTAGCGCATTGCATCTACCAACGGAGGTAACAACCATGCGCAGTTCACTGAAGTTGTCCGTGGCCGCAGTGGTCTTGCTCGCAGCCACCGGGCTGGTTTTTGCCGCATGCGCCAAAGAAAAAGACCTCCCCTCGTACGCCAGTGGGGCGAAAGTGCAGTGCGGTGGCAAACAAACGTTGAAGGCCAGCGGCTCGACCGCCCAGGCCAATGCGATGACACGGTTCGTCAACGCTTACCAAAAAGCCTGCCCCGGCCAGACACTCAACTACACATCGAATGGCTCGGGTGCCGGGGTGAGCGAATTCCTCGCGGGCCAGACCGATTTCGGCGGCTCCGACTCGCCGCTCGCCGGAGACGAGTACGCCAAGGCCAAGGAGCGGTGCGGCTCGGATGCCTGGAATCTGCCCGTGGTGTTCGGCCCGTTAGCGATCACCTACAACCTACAAGCCGTTGACCGGCTGGTGCTCGATGCCTCAACGTTGGCCAAGATCTTCAATGGCCAGATCACCCGCTGGGACGACCCGGCGATTAAGGCACTCAACGGCGAGGAGATGCCCTCAGAACCCATCCACGTGGTGTACCGCAGCGACGCTTCAGGCACCACCGACAACTTCCAGCTCTACCTCGACGCCGCCGCCGGCGGCATGTGGGGCAAGGGAGCAGGCAAGGCGTTCAACGGCGGGACCGGCCAAGGCGCCTCAGGCAACGAGGGCACGTCCGCCATGGTGAAGAACACCGAGGGCGCGATCAGCTACAACGAATACTCGTTCGCCCAACAGCAGCGGCTATTCGCCGCCCGAATCGTGACCTCGGCCGGGCCGAATCCGGTGGCCATTAACAAGGACACGGTCGGCAAGGCCATCACCAGCGCCACCATCGCCGGTCAGGGCAACAACCTGGTGTTGAACATCTCGTCGTTCTACAAGCCCACCCAGACCGACACCTACCCGATCATGCTGGCGAGCTACGAACTGGTCTGCTCGAAATACGGTGACCCGCAAACCGCGACGGCCGTGCGGGCATTTCTGCAATCCACTCTTGGGCCGGGCCAGGCCGACCTGGAAGACTACGGATACTTCCCGTTGCCAGACCAATTTCAGCCGAAGGTGCTCAGCGCCGCCAACGCCATCAGCTAACACGTCACAATTGCCCGGCGCATCGCTGCGCCGCAACCGTGCCGCCCGACATATCAGGAGCCAAACCCCTTATGACCGTTCGTCATATCGTCGCCGTCGGTGGCAGCGACGCTGGCATCAGCGCGGCGCTGCGCGCCCGTGAACTCGACCCCACCACAGAGGTCACCGTGGTCGTCGCCGACGCCTATCCCAACTTCTCCATCTGCGGCATCCCCTACTACGTCTCCGGGGAAGTCACCCACTGGACCAACTTGGCCCATCGCACCGCCGCCGACCTGGCCGCCACCGGCATGCGAGTATTTACCGACACGCGCGCCACCGGCATCAACGTCGAGGACCACACCCTCGACGTCCTCGATCCCACCGGTGCCCCAGAGCAGCTGTCCTACGACGCGCTGATCGTGGGCACCGGCGCCATCAGTGTCCGCCCGCCCATCGCGGGGATTAGTGGCCCTGACGCGCTGGGCACCGTCGACGGCGTGCACCTGCTGCACTCCATGGGCGACACCTTCGCCGTCATGGACTCCTTGCAGCAACGCGACCCGGCCACCGCGGTGATCGTCGGTGCCGGCTACATCGGTCTAGAGATGGCCGAAGCCCTGACCACCCGCGGCATCCGCGTCACCCAGATCGAAGCGCTGCCCGAAGTCCTGCCCACCGTCGACCCCGAACTCGGGACCCTCGTGCACGCGGAACTCGAACGCAATGGTGTGGAAGTCCTCACCAACACCGCCGTTTCCGCCATCACCCGCACCGACACCGGCGCACTAAGCGTCATCGCCACACATGACGGCCAAACCATCTCGCGCACAGTCGATTTCGTCCTCGTCGTGGTCGGCGTACGACCCGACACCGAACTCGCCGCCGACGCCGGCGCCGAACTCGGCGTTAAGGGTGCCGTTGTCGTCGACGAAGCCATGCGCACGAACCTGCCCGATATCTTCGCGGCTGGTGACTGCGTGCACACCCACCACCGACTCCTCGGGATCACCTGGCTGCCGCTGGGCACCACCGCCCACAAGCAAGGTCGCGTCGCCGGGGAAAACGCACTTGGAGGACAGGCCCACTTCGCAGGCAGTTTGGGCACCCAGGTTGTCAAGGTCTTCGACGTAGTCGCGGCCCGGACGGGTCTCCGCGAGCACGAAGCGCTCGCCGCCAATCGCGGCTGGACTCCCGTGAGCAGCCAATCAAGCCCCGACGACCACAAGGCCTACTACCCAGGCGCAACTCCGGTCCATATCCGCATCACCGGCGACCTACACAGCGGTCGGCTCCTCGGTGCGCAACTTGTCGGCCACCGCAGCGCCGAAATCGCCAAACGCGTCGACACCTATGCCACCGCCCTCTACCACGAGATGACCGTCGGCGGCCTGAGCGAACTCGACTTGTCCTACACCCCACCACTCGGATCTCCTTGGGACGCCATCCAAATGGCAGCTCAAACATGGGCACGCCACCACCAGCCCGCCACAGCAACAGCGGCCTCACAACCGGGAACACGGCGGAATCTTGCTGCGCCCAATTAGGTGAAATGCGCGCCAATCACCATAAGAAGGAACACGCTAAGCGTGGCCTGCGGGCGGACGTCGAGGGTAGGTGTGACCGAACGCCTCGGGGTTGGCGGGCGGATCAGCCTTAGTTCTCCGGTCGACTGGTAGCGGGGGCAGCCGCGCAGATGCGACCGCAGAGGAAATTCATGATCGGCGAGGACTCAACGTGGCAAAATCTCGACAGAACCTAAAAAATTGAAGTGGAGGTTAGATGGTGACTCGACGAGACCCAGAATACGCGGGCGACCCGGCACATACGCCAAAAGAAGTCGAGCGGAAATTTCTAATTAATCCCAAGCAGGTTCCCGCCGATTTGCGCGACAGAGTTGAGCGCGAGTTGGCGCTGAAGCAGGGCTATATCGCGGTCGCAGCGGATGGTTCAGAGCTGCGAATACGGAGCACGAATGCTGAAGGATTTGAACTAACTGTAAAGTCAAGCGGCGATATGGTTCGGGGCGAGTCGAACATTGAAATTACTCCAGAGATGTTCGCAGCTCTATGGCCTAAGACTGAAGGCGCACGAGTCGAAAAGACACGCCTGCAGATACCATATGGACCACAGACGATAGAGGTTGATATCTATGACGGAGAGCTCGAGGGTCTAGTTGTCGCCGAAGTAGAATTTCATGGTAACGAAGAGTTAGGTGTGAGCCCAGAGCGACATGCGGAAGATTTTGTACCACCTGATTGGTTTGATAAAGAAGTCACATTTGACAAGGCTTATAAAAACAAAAATTTGGCAACCAGAGGTCTGCCCAGTTGAGTGGCCGACCGGGCTGCTTTCGGCGCGCGAGTGGGAATTCCTCAGCGGCTAGCCGCGTGTACGTCCTGCCGCTTCAACGCCGTCACCCTTGGATGTCAAGACGCCCAGGGATCGATGTCATCGGCTGCGGCGTCGACCGACATGAGACGGCAGGCCTCCAAGATGAAGTCCAAGACCAAGCGAGCCCCCAGCAGTGGCATACACATCCAACATCCGCCAAGAACTTGCCGCCTGAGGTGACCCGAGGGGTCGACGCTGTCGGTCTAGGCCGGTAATCTCACGCGTGTAAGTAGCCAACAGGGTACAGGGCGTCTACGGCCCCTCAGGCTGGCAACTCGGGGTCGCCACCAACCCGGACGCTTGAGCCCTGCGACTGCAGACACACCGATCCTGGGATGGGAGACGTCGGTGAGGAGCGACACGCCGTGCGCTTGGGGGAAAACGTGCAGAGCCGCGCATCTTGTCTGACACAATGGCACGCATACGAAGCGCCGCTCTCCGCAGGGCGTTGTAACTTCCACCATATGCGCGCGAAGAGGACGAGGAGATAATTAATTAGAAAGGCAAAGAATACAAGCGTTGAGAGAGAAATTTATCCATTCATATATAGGCAAAGGAGCGTACGTGTCAATTCTTGAGTTGTCCCCGTCCGAGGGCACCAAGCGCATGCAGCAGATCGAGGACACCATAGTTTCATCCGTGACAGAAGCACCCATGTCGATGGATCAACTATATCATAAAACGACTGACCTTACCGAATGCTCAGAGGACGACTTTTATCTCGTCCTCTCCAGGATCGACTACAGCGTCGATGACGAGAATATAGTACATCTTAAGTAAGCAACGTGGCAACCAAGCCATCGCTTGAATCGCGCGTGCATGCCATTATTCCGAATGATCCGGATCAGGCGGCAAAACGCTCGACGCGTCCGTATGCAAAGCCTAAAAGCGGCGGTGATGCGCGATCCGAGGGCCAGCGCGACCGAGATAGGGTGCTGTATTCGACAGCATGGCGCCGATTAGGTGGAGTTACTCAGGTTGTAACTCCATTTAGTGAGTTGCCGCTGCTACACAACCGGCTAACACACTCCGAGAAAGTCGCACAAGTTGCACGGAGCATCGCGGAGGCGAAGATCCTCAGCGCTAACGAGACGACACAAAAACTGGTGCAGAAACTTGGCGGATTTGACCTGGACGTGTGTGAGGCGGCCGCGCTTGCGCATGACCTTGGTCATCCCCCGTTTGGGCACATTGGTGAAAAAATCCTCGATGATGTCGCACGGAATAAAGAAATCCTGGACTTAGACGACGGCTTCGAAGGCAATGCCCAGAGCCTGCGGATTCTAGTTATCGGCAAGATTAGAAGCAACAAATACGAAGGAAATAACCCTACGTATGCCACCATAGCCGCGGTATCTAAATATCCCTGGAAGCGGGCAGGTAAACGGGCGGATCACGACGAAATAATAGATACCGATTCGGAATATCGTAAGCACTGGAAGAAATTCAGTGCTTACGACCCGCAATACGAGCTCCTGACGCAGGCAAGAGAGTTCCTTCCGCCTTGCATCAGCGAGAAGGAAATACAGTCACTCGAAGCTTCCGTGATGGATGTCGCCGATGACATCACATATGCGGTCCATGACCTCGAAGACTTCTACTTGGCCGGGATTCTCGACGTCTCGTGGATACGCGAAGATCTGGAAAAGTACATACGAGGAGAGCAAAAGACTGGTGATGTTTTCTTCGAACTCGCGAGCCGCCTAGGCGTGGATTATTCCGGCTGGTTCAATGACGATGAAATGATCCGTGCTGCAGAGTGGGCAGAGCGGGAACTGAAGTCTGGATTCAACCGTCGGCAGGTTAACTACAGTGAGGTGGAAGCGCAAGCACGCAAACGCGGCTCTGACTTCATCGACACGTTTATAAATGCGATTGAAGTGCGTGATGAGCCCTTCTGGACGGGCGGACCGTATGTCGGGCTTGACGAGCGCAACTGGCACCGCGTTCAAATCCTCAAAGAGATTACACGATCGTATGTTGTGCAGCGCCCAGACATTGCGCTTCTTCAACGGGGGCAACAGGAGGTGCTCGAAAAATTCGTGAAGCTGCTGTACGAATGGAGCGAAAACGATCGAGCTCGCCTTCCTGCGCGGCTGAAGCGTGAGATTGAAATCGCGGAAGAACAGCTTGATGGAGGTTCGACAATTGGTTATGGAAAAGACCAGCATGCACCAAGAGGCAAGAATAAGAATCGCGCCATTCTCGACTACATATGTACTCTGACTGATTTGGAATGCCTGCAAATATACTACAAATTAAGCGGCATCCAGGTACATCGACCAGGTATGGTTAGCTTCTGAGGCAACGGTACTTTCGTGTTTCACCAATAACCAGCGCTGTAATCGCAAGTACTCCATAGCCAAGGTCCCTAGGGGTAAATAGCAAAGACGTCGTTCTCGTCCACAGTGTGCTTCACATGGGTCAATGCCAGATCCACTTCCGCAGGTTTGAATTGGCTCTCGTTCTCGAGCTCCGCATGAAGATCATCGCGGCTGATGGGACCCTTATCCTGGAGTAATCTCCTCACAGCTAGCACAATAGACTGAAGTCGCAAGATGCCATCGACAGGGCGCATCTCATAAATGGTCATGGTTGGGGTTGCCATTTCTCCTTCACCTGCTTCTTCGATTGTTTTCGGATTCTGCTCCATATATTCAAATCGCTATACTGTTTTCTCAATTTATCTGGCATTAATTATCAGGTTTAATCGGTGTGAAAGATAGGGTGAAAAATACAACGCCACGCCGAAGTACGCCACGCGTGCCGCGACGGTGCGGGTAGCGAGGGGCAATCACCTTTGACCCACACAGGCCAACCGTAATGGAGACCACCGACATTGGGACTGCCTCGACGCATCGTTGACATGTGTGTTCGCTGGGCTATGCCTCTACGCACGCCGTACTCGCTGTGCCGCTTTCACGTCGCCTTTCGTGTACTCGCCCTGGCACAGAACGAGCCCTCCCCAGCTGAGGCGACGACCCGATTGACGACCTACCGCGCTCCCGACTCCGAACTCGCCTGGGTGCTCCCATCATCACCGCACGTCCGCGCCAGATCAGTGCATGACCTGGCGATACATCGACAGCCGAGCCGGGCCTTTGCTCAGCTCATTTGGGATCCGGCAGCGAATAGCTGCCGTACGCGCCGAGTGAGCTCCCAATACTCGGGGATGGTCAGTTCCGTGATCAACGACATGATGTGATCGATCTTGTTCACATCAGCCGGCTTCTGACTATTGGCGTCGACCGCAAGCCGATGCAATAGATCGGCGAAATACGCAATTGCGTTGTACTCCGGCCGCTTTCGGAACGTTTCGACCGAGTCATAGCCGAGCCGCTTCGCCGCGACCTCGCGTAGGACAGAGGGTCTCGCACCGCGACGTCCTATTTCAAGGCCGAACAAGATGCCGATAGCCGTGCCCTGCGCGCCCTCGGCATACGACGTGAAAGCGTGTCGAAGCATCCGCTCGATGTCGTCAGCGCTGCCAGCCCCCATCGTCGCCGTCGCGAGCTTGGACAGCTCGGGCAGTTCATCGATGCGCTCCCGCAGCCGGTGCAGGCCGGTCTTGCGAACGATCTTCAGCTCATTGATGAGTGCTCCGCGTCGCTCTTGTTCCGGCATAACCCGATTCTGCCCTGATATCTACCATTCTACGCCCAGAAAATGCGACATCAGCGGGAGGACCATGGATGACGAGGGGATATCGCATTCACTGATGGCCCGAAGTTGACCAGAAAGGACTCACAATGACGTACGAACTGGAGCCGATGAAGCAGCGCAGGCCAGAGTTACCCCCCGCACTACCGCCGTTCTCAAAGGAAGCGCGACAGGTGGCGCAGATGGACCGCCAGTCCATCGTCCGTGCCCGCGAGGACTTCAACCGGGTGCGGGAGCACCTACACCAGCTCGAGCTCAGTCGGCTAGCTGAGAATGCCGAGGCGGACATGCGTGAGGAGTGCACCATCCATGCCATGCGTAACGCACGGGAGGTTGATGACGCCGCGCGACACTTCGAAGGCGGCCGCGAAGGCCTCGCCATGACCATCCGGGAAATGCAGGCGGCCTACAACACCGGCGAGATCGCACACATCGCGATGCGGGGATGTCACCGGTAATGGCTGCGCTTCCCTGCTTCGAGGATCTGTGGAACGGCGTGACCTGCCTGGCGGCCGCACCTCCACCGGTTGACCCGCTGATCGAGCGCCTGCGCCAGATCAGCCAACAGCTCGTCGAGGAAAAGCGGGCGATGGACCGTCGTGCCCAGCAGGTGATCCGTGCGATGCAAGCCGTCGCGTCGGCCGCCGGACAGGACGGGTCGACGGTTCAAGACGATACGAGCGTCGAGCGGTGGGTCGTGACCGAATGATTCCCTACTGCGCAGCCAGTCGAAATGAAGCGGTTCCGAATCATCGGGGTGGACCGTGAATAGCTCGGGACCGGGTCACTTCGTCGACCGGCTCATCGGCTGGTGCTTCAGCATCCTGGCCGCAGCGATCGCGCTCTACTGCGCAGTCAAGCTGCTCGCGGACATCTTGCCGGCGCTGGTTGTTGTGGTCGGCGCGCTCACGCTCATCAGCCTGGTCGTCGGGGCGGGAATCGTTGTGTTCCGCACAATACGAAACCGTTGGTGATTTCATGACATTTCGTATCAAGAACGTCTGTTCCTTTCGGTGTTGTGTTATGTACCAAAGTCATTGAGCGTTGCATCGAAGCAACGCATAGTAGGAATGTGCGCCCGTTGATTTGATTCAACGCTAAGCGCCATTCACCAACTCACCGAATTTACAAAGGGAGGATAGCCATGTCTAAAACAGGACGATCAAACCAACGCCGCGGACCACGCGGCACACGAAAAGCGCAGCGACGCACTGTCGTTCTCGGGGTCAGACGGAAGCCTCCCGATCTGCCCAAGCTCAGTCGGGCAGTCATCGCCATAGCCATGCGCGAGGCCGAAGCAGACGCTGAGGTCAAAGCGGCCATAGCCGACTGGGCGCCGGACGAACTACAAGACGAAGACAATCCTTCAAAAGGATCAGACGTGGAGGTCGGTCATGACTGACCAACTAGACGTTCCGCTCACCGCCGACTCGCTATTCTGGCAGCAGTTCTTCTTTCAGCAGCCGTTCCAGGAAGCGAAAGCCGTTGGTCTGCTCAGGCATTGGGCGGCTCAAGACCATGCACCCCAACTCATCCTTGAGGCTCGTTCGGATGTCACCGGTGTTGAGTACTTAGTTGGCAGCCAACTGCGGCACGCACAACAGGTACGCCGGTCAGTCGAGGACCTCGTTGAGGGCTCGATCGTGACGAGTTACGAACCGGGCGATCGAGAGCAGATCAGCACTGCGCGTCGGCTGCAACTGACCACCACCACGCGACCGCTTGAACCATCAGACCCGGTGGCGGCGGGCCGGTCAATCCTCCACGCCCTCACCGCAGTTCAGCGCGGCGAGCGCATGGTCATTCAAATCGTGCTCGGTCCGCGCTACCAGCCATTGCTCGGTCCCCCAGCGCCAAACCGCGCCGATCAACCGGTTCTTTCGAAGGTGCTCCACGGCGTCCTCCCCGAGCAACGACCTGATTCCCGGCAGGCGTTGGCCCACAAGCTGGGCCAACACGGCTTCCGAGCGGCACTGCGGATTGGCGTCGATGCTGCCACGGCTGACCGGCGTCGTACGTTACTGCTTGGCCTGGCGGCGGCAATCCGGACTGCGGAAGCACCAGGCGTGCACCTAAAGCTCAGACCTGAGAAGCCGCGGGAAATCAACGCCCCACGTTCAACGTGGTCGATGTTCACTCGCTCGCAGCATCTGACAGTGACGGAGGTTGCGCGACTCACCGGTTGGCCCGTGTCCGATCGCGATGAGCCGTTTCCGGGCCAGCCACCACGGCATCCGAAACCTGTGCGACCGAGCGGGGCCGTGCAAACGGGTGAACGCGTTGTGGCAACAGCCAATGCGCCAGGCGCTGAAGGCCCAGTCGGCTACAGCGTCACTGATGCACTCCGGCACACGTGGGTGATCGGTCCCAACGGTGTTGGCAAATCGACGCTCCTGCTCAACCTGATCGTCCAAGACCTTGAGGCCGGTCGGCCGATTGTCGTCGTCGAGCCAAAGGATTTGGTCCGCGACATCTTGGCCCGCGTCCCCGAGCACCGCAAGGAAGACATCGTGCTTGTCGACCCCTTTGACGTGGCGCCAGTCGGCATCAACCCGCTCGACAGCCGCTACCGTGATGGACGCCAACCTGAGGTCGTTGCCGACGCGCTGTTTGGCACCTTTAAGGCAATCCATGGCGACAGCCTCGGTCCGCGTAGTGCCGACATTCTTCGCAATTCGCTCGACGTGCTCGCGCGGCGCGACGACGCGTCGCTGGTGATGCTGCCGCTGCTGCTGACTAATCCCGGCTTTCGCCGCTCGCTCACGCAGCACACCATGCGCGACGACCCCTATGCGGCCGGGCCCTTTTGGCAATGGTTCGACAGCCTTTCGCCGGAAGCCATCGCGACGACCGTCGCACCGCTGAGCAACAAGCTGCGACCGCTCCTGACCAAACAGCTCCGCGCGGTGCTGGCTCAGCGTTCACCGAAGTTCAACATCCGCCAAGTCCTGACCGAGAACAAGGTGCTACTGGTGCCGCTGCAAAAGGGCGTCATCGGCCCCGAAAGCGCGCAACTCTTGGGGGCACTAGTCGTAGCCGAACTCTGGCAAGCCATCCGCGAACGAGCCGGAACATCGGAAGGGACCCGCACGCCGCTCATGGTCTATATCGACGAAGTCCAGGATTACCTGCGCCTGCCAACCGACCTTGGTGATGCACTCGCCACGGCTCGCGGCCTTGGCGCCGGCTTCCACCTGGCGCACCAGTACGAGAAGCAGCTGCCGCCGGCCATGCTGGATGCCTTCCGCAACAACGCCCGTTCCCGCATCTGCTTTCAGCTGCGGCCCGGCGATGCCAAGGAGATGGTGGCCGGTCAATCGGTGCTGAGCGTCGAGGACTTCGGCATGCTGCCCGCGTACCACGTCTACGCGAGCCTGGTACGCGACAACGCCGTGCAGCCGTGGGCTTCCGGTATCACCAGCGCACCGCCGCCCAAAACCAGCGACCCGGACGAGATCCGGCGACTGAGCCGGGAGCGCTATGGCCAACCACTCGATGACATCGAAACCGGCTTCTCCGAACTCCTCAGTGGTGCAGCCAAAGCGGAGAAATCAGATGAGATGGGCGGACCGAAACGGCGACGGAGGCAGGCATGAGACGAGAAGACAACCACGATCATGCCGGTCCAATCGGTGATCCGATCCGCTTGAGTAACAAACCGCCCCTGACCTCAATAAATGACAAGTCAGGGTTGGCGAATGATGGTGCCCATACGGGCACCACACCCCCGAAGCAGACGAAGAAGCGCCGGACCCAGTCCCACGACATTGAGGCATTGCGGGAACGACTGAGCGAACGCGACCTAGCAATACTGCGATCCGTTGCAGAGCACCAATTCCTAACTGTTCGCCAAATCGAAGCCTTCTACTTCGCCGATCACCCATCGGCAACTGGTGGACGACTGGCCCGGCGAGCATTGGCGCGGATGCGTAATCTGCGCCTCCTCGGTGCCACCAACCGGCGGGTTGGTGGCGTCCGCAGCGGGTCCGCGGGCATGGTGCACTACATCGATGTTGTGGGCGATCAGCTGCTCGACGGGCGGTCAGGCAGGGGGTCGCGCCGCTTCTTCAACTGGTCGCAACGATTCGTGCACCACCGCCTGGCGATCGCTGACACTCATCTGGCGCTGATCGAGGCTGATCGGCAAGCGCAGCTTGAACTCGTTGAGTGCTTGGTCGAGCCAGCATCCTGGCGCCGGTTTGTTGGCCTCGGCGGTGCTCGCCTCGCCCTGAAGGCCGATCTTTACATCGAGATCGCGACCACGCCGGGTAGCGACTTCGTCAATCCTTGGTTTGTCGAATTGGATCTCGGGACAGAGAGCATCGCGACGGTGCTGAAGAAATGCCGCGACTACGAGGCCTACCGCCGGACGGGAACTGAGCAAGCTGACGGCAGCGGCTTTCCGCTCGTCGCGTGGAGCATGACCCATCCCGACCCGACCAAGGCCGAGCGGCGGCGGCTTGCCCTCCGTGATGCCATCGACAACGACCGCAATCTGCCCGCTGCACTATTCCGCATCATCGCGCCAGACAAGCTGATCCCGTTGCTAACGCGTGGAGGCGCCGTATGAGTGCCTTCCCCCCAACACAAGTCCCTCGCCGCGAGCTGCTGGTGGGTGACGCCCTCGACCGCCTCCGCGAGCTTCCGGACAGCTCAATCGACATGGCGCTGACCAGTCCGCCGTATTTCCGGCTGCGCAACTACGGGGAGGACGGGCAGATAGGGCTTGAACAACATGTCGATCAGTGGGCCGATCGGCTCGCAGCGATCAGCGCCGAGATTCACCGCGTGCTGGTGCCCACGGGCACCTTCTGGCTCAACCTTGGCGACACTTATGCGACGCACCCCTCACAAGGAGCCGACCGCAAAAGTCTGCTGATGGCCCCGGAGCGGCTCGCGTTGCGGCTGCAGCGAGCTGGTTGGACTGTCCGCAACAAGGTGGTGTGGGCCAAGACCAATCCAATGCCGACCAGCATCAAGGACCGGCTCAACTGCACCTATGAGTTCGTCTATGTCTTCGCGAAACAGCCCAGCTATTTCTTCGACCTTGACGCGGTTCGCCAACCGCACCGCTCGTCCCTGAGGAAGCCGTACGTCGCTGAGCGGCGCGACGCTGAACTATGGCGCGGACCGAATAGCGACACCGCTACCGGCCTCGACGCCATCAAAGCCGCTGGCCGCGTCGGGCATCCACTAGGCAAGAACCCGGGCGACGTCTGGCTGCTTCCCAGCAGTAGCTTCCGCGGTGCCCATCACGCGACCTTCCCAGTTCGGTTGGCCAGCCGAGCGATTCAGGCTGGCTGTCCCGAGGCCCGCTGCACCCGATGCCGGCTGCCGTGGCGACGACGAGTCATCCGCGCCATCGGCGGAACCGCTATCCGAGCAGCGCTGGTACCAACGTGCGAGTGCCGTACTACGAGCGAGCCTGGTCTTGTGCTTGACCCGTTCATTGGCAGCGGCACTACCGCCATCGCCGCCGAGGAGCTTGCACGCGATTGGCTAGGCATCGAGCTCAATCCAGACTTCGCCGCCATGGCAGAGCGTCGGATTCTCGACGCGCGAGGGCGTCGACAGCCGGAAGAAAAAGCAGCATGACAAGCCACAGGCCTCATCGGTGTCATGCGGTCGTTCCCGTAAGCGCACCACGCGCTTACCGGCCGCACAGCACCGAGGAGGTCGCTATGTCCACACCCGATGAGTCAGCCAAAGGCGTGAAGACCCTTGGCATCCGGCTCCAACCCGATGTACATGCGCAATTGAGCTTCATTGCTCAACTGCGTGAGGGCACTATCACCGACGAGATCCAGATCGCCATCACCGGGCACATCGCTCGGTCGAAGGAAGATCCGGAACTCCGAGGCCGCGCCGACGCGGCACGCGCTGAAATCGAGCGTGAAGCCGCCGCAAGGCAGAAGGCCATCGCCAGCCTGTTCACGACGGAACCACCTGGATCTAGCGGTGATTCCGACGACACGGCAGGACAGTCACGGCCGGCACGTCGCGGTCAGAAAGGTGATAGCCCGCCGGAGAACTGATCGGCCTGAACCGAATCAGCACCCCTCCGGAATCCGGGCCGGGGAGCAGATCGAGCCCGATGCTCACTGCTCCCCGGTCCGCACAACCACAAGCCGATAGCCGTAAGGGGCATCGTGGACTGTTTCACAACGAGCGCAACTGCCCGGTCACCCATAGACGCGAGAGAAGGAAATCCTGTCCTTTGCAACAAATTTCGCGTCCAGGCGACGCGGCATTCCGTTGCCCCGATGCAACGAAAATTATAAAATAGAATAGTAAATGCAAAGAGAGACAACGGAAATGAAGCCACAGCAGATAACACGGCTTGCAATACTCATCACTTCAAAGCGAGTGGCTGCTGGTCTTAGTACCAGCGAAGTCGCCCGCCGCGCACACGTCGACAAAGCGACCGTATCCCGCATCGAGCATGGACAAATCTTGAGCCCGAAAGCCAAAAGCCTGCAAGCCATCGGCCACGTGTTGGGCATCCCCGCGAGCGAGCTGTTCGCGATTGCCCCATGGGTGACGCCCCAAGAACTGCCGACCATCCGCCCATACCTGCGTACTAAATACCGAGAGTTACCTCCCGCCGCAGTGCAAGAAATTGAGACCTACTTCAACGACGTCGCGCGCAAGCATGGAATCAGCTTCGATCCCAACGATGGCCCGCTCGACGGCGAAGACGAATAACGATATAGCGCAACGTAATTACCCCGCACCACATAGCGGAAAGGAGGTGGGATCATGTCGCATCAAACTAATCAACGACGCTCGGCCAACGTACTCGGCGCACTTCGAGCCATCATCCCAAACCGGGACAACATCACCTACGCCGAGGCCCTGCGAATCGCCGAACTCCAAGCCAACAAGCTTCTCAACCTGAGCAGGATCACTGAACCTTCTGTGCCATCAGAGGTCATCACGACACTGCCAAATGTGAAGATCGAATTAATCAAGAGCGTCGCCTCGGGCGCCAGCTTCTGGGACAAGCAGCGGCGGACGTGGGTAATCCACTTGTCGCGGTCCGACTCACGCTGCCGCTGCCGTTTCACTCTGGCTCATGAGTTCAAGCACATCATCGACCACGGCAGCCGGCGCATGCTCTATCGCGGTAGCCGAAGAACGAGCGCTGAGACCCAGGCAGAGCGCGTTGCCGACTACTTCGCCGGTTGCCTGCTCGTTCCGCGCCGGTTACTCACGCGTGCCTGGCACAACGGAGTACACAAGACCTGCGACCTCGCAAAGCTGTTCTGTGTCAGCGAGCAGGCAATTAGTGTGCGGCTTCGCCAAACACGGCTGGTTCAGAGAACACCATGCCCGCCCGTCGCGGACAGCACTAACACACCGGAGCCGGAAACATCGCCAGAGGAGACAGCATAGTGAGCGGTCCTGATGTCGTAAACGTTGACAATGCGGTCCTCGATAACGGCGAGGCTCAGGGCGTCAAACGCGCCATCATCTACCTCCGTGTCTCCACTGCGCGCCAAGCATCGAAAGATGGTGAAGCCGAAGGCTATTCCATCCCGGCCCAGCGCACAGCTTGCATCAAGAAGGCCGGTGAGCTCGGGTCTGTTGCGGTCGAGGAGTATGTGGATGCTGGCGCGTCGGCTCGCTCGGCAGATCGGGACGGGTTGCAAGCGATGCTGGCACGTCTGGCGGACGGCTCCTTGCCATCCGTGGACTACGTCATCGTGCACAAGCTGGACCGCCTCGCTCGTGACCGTGCCGACGACGTTGCCATCCTGCTGGGCATCCGTAAGGCCGGTGCGACCCTGGTCTCCGTCTCGGAGCAAATCGACGAAACCCCTGCTGGGACACTGATGCACGGCATTGTGGCGTCATTTGCCGAGTTCTACTCAAAGAATCTGTCTACAGAGGCTCGTAAAGGGCTTGAGGAGAAGGTCCGACGCGGAGGGACGCCCGGCTGGGCGCCAATCGGGTACCTCAATACAACGCAGCGGATCGATGGGAAGGAGATCAAGAGCGTCGTAATCGACGAGGATCGCGCACCGCACGTCCAGTGGGCTTTTGCTCGGTACGCCACCGGAGAGTGGAGCATTTCAGCTCTGCGCGATGCCTTGGAAGAACGAGGACTCAAGACCAAAGACACGACCAAATATGCCGGCCAGCCTTTGAGCCACGCCCAGGTCCACCGCATGCTCACCCAGCCGTACTACCGCGGGCAGATCCGCTTCAAGGGTCTTCTCTTCGACGGCAAGCATCCGACATTAGTAGATGAGATCACCTGGCAGAAAGTGCAAGAAGTCCTTGCTTGCCGGCGCATCGCCGGAGACCGCTCCTGGCGGCATACGCACTACCTCAAAGGCAGTCTGCTCTGCGCACGTTGTGGCGGGAAGATCGGCTATGGCTGGTCCAAAGGCAAGGGCGGCCAGTACGAATATTTCTTTTGCCTAGGACGGCACACGGGCCGCACAGACTGCGACCTGCCCTATCTGCCGGTGAAGGCCATCGAGAAGAAGATTGCGGCCATTTGGTCTGGTATTCGCTTCGCCAGCACCGACCTCGACGGCATCAGGAACCGGGTGACCGAGGACTTCGATCTCATGCTTGCCGAGCAGGAAAGGCTCGCTGCAGAACAGCGGCGCCGACTCATCCAACTGGAACGCCAGAAGAAGAAACTCATTGACGCGTACATGGCGGATGCTATGCCGGTGGAGGACCTCAGACAGCGGCAGACTGCCGTGGCGGCTGAAATCGCTGATGCCAGACGGTTGATCGCGGCATCAGATATACAGAGGGGCATAATCCTAAAGCGACTCGACGGCGTCTTAGCGCTACTTCGAAAGGCCAGAACGACCTACGACAAGGCCGTACCGCAAGAGCGGCAACTCCTAAACACTGCAATGTTCGAGCGGTTCGAGGTAGACAGCCGCGATGACGGCCCAACACGCAACGGCTGGACACCGCAGGAACCTCTCGTTGAGAAAGCAGAACTCACCGAGGTGGTGGATGCGGTCCTCGGCTACCACCCCGACGTTGCCTTGTGTGGGGTCGGCACACCGACGAACGGGACCACCTTAACGACCACGTTGGGCGGCCTGGGACAGTTCAGACGACGGGACCTGGCCGGTATCGTTCGGACGCCGCCGGGACGCCCCAATCGCGCCAAGATCGCCCAGAATCGTCGAAATAATCGGCGGGATCATGCAAGAACCCCCGTCGAACTTACGTTCGTCGGGGGTTCCAACGTGACTCATCTGGCGGTGGCGGAGGGATTTGAACCCCCGGACGGTTTTAGCCGTCTCTCGCTTTCAAGGCGAGTGCATTAGGCCGCTCTGCCACGCCACCGCCCATAAGGGTAACGGGGACTAGTAACGTCGCCGTCATGCGCGCGATTGTCGCCGAATCCCCCGACCAACTGTCCTGGCAAGAGGTGCCCGATGTCACCGCCGGCCCGGGCGAGGTGCTGATCAAGGTCACCGCGGCCGGCGTCAACCGCGCCGACGTGCTGCAGGCGGCCGGCAAGTACCCGCCCCCGCCGGGGGCCAGCGAGATCATCGGCATGGAGGTGTCCGGCGTCGTCGCCGACGCCGGCTCGGGTGTGACGGAATGGCCGGTCGGACAAGAGGTTTGCGCGCTGCTGGCGGGCGGCGGCTACGCCGAATACGTCGCCGTGCCCGCCGGCCAGGTGATGCCCGTCCCCGACGGGGTGGACCTGGTCGACGCCGCGGGGTTGCCGGAGGTGGCGTGCACGGTGTGGTCGAACCTGGTGATGGTCGCGCACCTGGGCAAGGGGCAGCTGCTGCTGATGCATGGCGGAGCCAGCGGCATCGGCACCCACGCGATCCAGGTCGCGCGGGCGCTGGGGGCCCGGGTGGCCGTCACCGCCGGGTCGGCGGAGAAGCTGGAGTTCTGCCGGCAGCTGGGCGCCGAGATCACCATCAACTACCGCGACGAGGACTTCGTCGCGCGCCTGCAGGAAAACGGCGGAGCTGACGTAATTTTCGACATCATGGGCGCCGCGTACCTGGACCGCAACATCGACGCGCTGGCCACCGACGGCCAGCTGGTCATCATCGGCATGCAGGGCGGCATCAAGGGCGAGCTCAACATCGGCAAGCTGCTGGCCAAGCGGGCGCGGGTGATCGGCACCACGCTGCGGGCCCGGCCGGTGACCGGACCGAACAGCAAGACCGAGATCGTGCAGGCGGTGACGGCGTCGGTGTGGCCGATGATCGCCGAGGGCAAGGTCCGGGAGATCATCGGCGCGCGCATGCCCATCCAGCAGGCCGGTGAGGCGCACCAGCAGTTGGTGGCGGGCAAGGTGACCGGAAAGATCGTGCTGACCGTCTAGTCACGGCATTGCGAGTGAGTCCAGGGCGTCGCGTGTGCGCTCACGGCGACGACACGCCGACGAGGGCCGCGCAGTGTGCACACGGAAAAGCCGTGAGTGCACACGAAAAGCCGCTCAGCCCAGCGACGCCAGCGCCCGCACCAGCTGGTCAACCTCGGCCGTCGTCGAGTAATGCGCCAGGCCGACGGTGACGGCGCCGCCGACGTCGTTGACCCCCAGCACGTCCAGCGCGCGGGAGCTCTCGTTGGTGACGGCGAGAATGCCGTTGTCCGCCAAGCGTTGCACCACCCGCTCGGCGGGGACGTCCTGCAACGCGAAGCTGACGACCGGGATCTGCGACTCGGGCCGGCCGATCACCATCACCAGCGGCAGCGACCGCAACGACACCATCAGGTAGTCGAACACCCGGTTCAGGTACGCGGTGGCCGACTGCGTCGAAACGGACAGGCGTTCGCGCCGGCTGCCGCGGGCCGACTCGTCGAGCGACGCGAGGTACTCGATGCTGGCGACCAACCCGGCCAGCAGGCCGAACTGATGGGCGCCGACCTCGAGGCGCGCCGGGCCGACGGCCTGGGGGTCGGACGAGACGGCGCTGAACGAGTTGATCAGCGCTGGGTCGCGAAAGACCATCGCGCCGATCGGGGGACCGCCCCAAGCCAGGGCGTTGACCGCGACGACGTCGGCATCGGTCTCCTTGACGTCGAGCAGTCGGTACGGCGCCGCGGCGGAATGGTCGACCACCACCAGCCCGCCCACTTCGTGCACCAGCTTGGTCATCGCCCGCAGATCGGTGACCGTGCCCAGCGTCGCCGACGCCGACGCGACGGCGACCAGCCGCGTCGACTTCCCGATCAGGCTCTCCCACTGCCAGGTCGGCAGCTCACCGGTCTCGATGTCGATCTCGGCCCATTTCACCTTGGCGCCGTAGCGGTGTGCCGCGCGCAGCCAGGGCGCGATGTTGGCCTCGTCGTCCAGCCGGCTGACGATCACCTCGTAGCCTAGGCCGGCCCGCGACGACGACGCCTCGGCCAATGACGACAGCAGGATGGCGCGATCGGCGCCCAGCACGACACCCGCCGGGTCCGCGTTGAACAGGTCGGCGACGGCCGCTCGCGCGGCCTCCAGCACGGCGGCGCTGCGCCGTGCCGACGGGTGCGCCCCCACCATGGTGGCGGCGGACCGGCGGAACGCCGTCGACACCGTCGTCGCCACGGAATCCGGGATGAGCATGCCGACCGGCGCGTCGAAGTGCACCCACCCGTCACCCAGCGACGGATGCAGTCCGCGCACCCGGGCGACGTCGTAAGCCATGACAGCCACCTTAAGGCTTCCGCAATTTCGCGAAAATTGTGACGGTAGCGGGTGCCCCCTCGGCGATCCAAGCCGCATGGTGGCTTGGCGAGCCGAGTCACCCGGGCGGCCATACTAGTCCAGTGGGACTGTGGACCGGAACGCTGATCGCACTGTTCTTGCTGATCGCGCCGGGTGTGATAGTCGCGCGCATCACGCAGCTGACATGGCCGGTGGCCATCGCGGTTGGTCCTGCGCTGACGTACGGCGTTGTGGCGCTGGCGATTATCCCGCTCGGTGCGCTCGGCATCCCGTGGAACGGATGGACCGCGCTCGCCGCGCTGGCGGTGGTGTGTGTGGTGGCGACGGGTTTGCAGCTGGCGCTCGCCCGCTACCGCGACCCCGAGGCCGAGGCTCGCGGCGTCAGCCGATGGCCCGCGGTGACGGTGGCCGCCGGTGTGCTGTTGGGCGCGGCGCTGATCATGTGGGCCGGCTATCGCGGCCTCACGCACTGGCAGTCCATCCCCAGCACCTGGGACGCCGTCTGGCACGCCAACGAGGTGCGCTTCATGCTCGACACCGGTCAGGCGTCCTCGACCCACATGGGCGAACTCCGCAACGTCGAGACCCACCAACCGCTCTACTACCCGTCGGTGTTCCACGCGCTGACCGCGGTCTACTGTCAGCTCACCGGCGCGGCGCCCACCACCGGCTACACCCTGAACTCGCTGGCCGCGTCGGTCTGGCTGTTTCCCTCCAGCGCGGCCACCCTCACCTGGTTCCTGCTGCGCCCCATCAGCAGCCAGTGGCGCGCCGCAAGCGTGTCCGCCACCGCCGCCGCGCTGTCGGCGTCGTTCACCTCGGTGCCCTACGTCGAGTTCGGCGTCGCGGCGATGCCCAACCTGGCCGCGTACGGCGTCGCGATCCCGACGTTCGTGCTGATCGCCTCGACGCTGCGGCACCGCGACCGCATCCCGGCGGCCGTGCTGGCGCTGGTGGGCGTCCTTTCGGTGCACCTGACCGGGGGGTTCATCGTCATCCTCTTCCTGCTGGCCTGGTGGCTGCTGGACGCGCTGTGGCATCCGGTGCGCGGCCGTCTCACCGACGCGCTGACCCTGGCCGCCGTGGCCGTGCCCACCGCGGCGATCCTGGCGCCGCAATTCCTCGGCGTGCTGCGGCAGGCCGACATCATCGCCGGGCACGCGTTCCCCAGCTTCAAGAGCGTGAAGCAAGGGGTGATCGACGCGCTGCTGCTGCACACCCGCCACCTCAACGACTTCCCGACCCAATACAGCCTGGTGTTTCTGGCGTTCATCGGCATGGCGATACTGCTGTACAAGAGGATCTGGTGGCCACCCGCCGTCTGGGTGGTGCTGACCGTGGCGACGATCTATTCCGGGGCGCCGTTTCGCAATCCGCTCGGCCGCGCGATCGAGGTGTTCAGCCAGTTCTTCTACAACGACCCGCGCCGGCTCTCGGCGGTGGTGACGATGCTGGTGACGCCGATGGCGGGCATCGCGCTGTTCGCGATCGTCGTGGGCTTCGTCGCCCTCGCCAAGCGGCTCACCGAGCGGTTCACCCGCCTGCCCTCCCCGGTCTGGACCGCGGCGACGGCGTTCCTGCTGGTGGCGGCCGTCCTGGTCGCCGGCCGGCAATATCTCTACCGGCACCTGGTGTTGTTCGGCGACAAGTACGACTCGGTGATCATCGACCAGCGAGACCTGATGGCGATGGCGTATCTGGCCAAGCTGCCCGGCGCCCGCAACACCCTGATCGGCAACTCCAACGTCGACGGCACCGCGTGGATGTACGCGGTGGCCGACCTCCACCCGCTGTGGACCCACTACGACTTCCCACAGCAGACGGGTCCGGGCTACTACCGCTACATCTTCTGGATTGCGGCACGCAGGGGTGAATCCGATCCCAAGGTGGTCGAGGCGATTAAAGCGCTCAATATCAGGTACATCCTGACTAGCGCGCCCAACGTCAGAGGGTTTGCCACACCCGAAGGACTAGTGTCTCTGGATAAGTCGAAGTCGTGGACGATGATCTACGACAATGGCGGGGCTCGAATCTTCGAATGGCGCGACGACAGCGCGGCGCCGCCCCCGTAGACGCATAAGAGGATGGTGAACGGATTGACTAACGGCAACGACGGCGCGGACGCCGACGGCATCGAGGTGATCGGCGGCGTCGACCCGCGGATCATGGCGCTCCACGACGCCGACAGTGACGCTGACTCCGACGAGCGCTCCCTCACCGACCTCGTCGAGCAGCCCGCCAAGGTGATGCGGATCGGCACGATGATCAAACAGCTGCTGGAGGAGGTGCGCGCCGCGCCGCTGGACGAGGCCAGCCGCAACCGGCTACGCGACATCCACGCCACCAGCATCCGCGAGCTCGAAGACGGCCTGGCGCCGGAACTGCGTGAGGAGCTCGACCGGCTCACCCTGCCGTTCAACGAGGACGCCGCGCCGTCCGACGCCGAGTTGCGCATCGCGCAAGCGCAGCTGGTCGGGTGGCTGGAAGGGCTGTTCCACGGCATCCAGACCGCGCTGTTCGCCCAGCAGATGGCCGCCCGCGCGCAACTGGAGCAGATGCGCCAGGGGGCGCTCCCGCCGGGTATCAGGTCGGGCCACGGCCCGGGTTCGGGCACCGGCCAATACCTGTAAGCACATGACGCTGCCGGGGCCGGGTCCGCATATCGAGACGCGCGACGCGTGGGTGGAATTTCCCATCTTCGACGCCAAATCGCGGTCGCTGAAGAAGGCGTTCCTGGGCAAGGCGGGCGGCACGATCGGTCGTAACAGTTCCAACGTTGTCGTCGTCGAGGCGTTGCGCGACATCACGATGAAGCTCGAGCTCGGTGACCGGGTCGGTCTCGTCGGCCACAATGGCGCCGGGAAATCGACTCTGCTCCGCCTACTTTCGGGCATCTACGAGCCCACCCGCGGCTGGGCGAAGGTCACCGGCCGGGTCGCGCCGGTGTTCGACCTCGGGGTCGGCATGGACCCGGAGATCTCGGGCTACGAGAACATCATCATCCGCGGCCTGTTCCTCGGGCAGACCCGAAAGCAGATGATGTCCAAGGTCGACGAGATCGCCGAGTTCACCGAGCTCGGCGACTACCTATCGATGCCGCTGCGCACCTACTCCACCGGGATGCGGGTCCGCCTGGCGATGGGCGTGGTCACCAGCATCGACCCCGAGATCCTGCTACTCGACGAGGGCATCGGTGCGGTGGACGCCGACTTCCTGAAGAAGGCCCAGACCCGGCTGCAGCGCCTGGTCGAGCGCTCCGGAATCCTGGTGTTCGCAAGCCATTCCAACGAGTTCCTGGCCCGGCTGTGCAAGACGGCGATGTGGATCGACCACGGCGTCATCCGCATGTCGGGCGGCATCGAGGACGTGGTGCGCGCGTACGAGGGCGAGGACGCGGCCCGGCACGTGCGCGAGGTGCTGGCCGAAACCGCCGGGCAGCCATGAGCGACAGTGTCTTCGCCGTCGTGGTCACCCACCGGCGCCCCGACGAGCTCGCCAAATCGCTGGACGCGCTCAGTAGCCAGACCCGGCTGCCCGATCACCTGATCGTGGTCGACAATGATTTTTCCGGCGAAGGCGCCACGTCCGGCCGCGTCCGGGATCTGGTTGCCGGCCAACCCATTTCGACGACCTACCTGAGCTCGCGCCGAAACCTCGGCGGCGCGGGCGGTTTTGCGCTGGGCATGCTGCACGCGTTGGCGCAGGGCGCCGACTGGGTGTGGCTCGCCGACGACGACGGCCGGCCCCAGGACTCGCACGTGCTGGCGACGCTGCTGGCCTGCGCCGAGAAGTACGGCCTGGCCGAGGTGTCGCCGATGGTGTGCAACATGGAAGATCCGGAGCGGCTGGCGTTCCCGCTGCGGCGCGGCCTGGTATGGCGCAGGCGCACAAGCGAATTGCGCACCGAGGAAGGGCAGGATCTGCTGCGCGGGATCGCGTCGTTGTTCAACGGGGCGCTGTTCAAGGCGTCGACGCTGGAGTCGATCGGCGTGCCGGACCTGCGGCTGTTCGTGCGCGGCGACGAGGTGGAGATGCACCGCCGGCTGGTTCGCTCCGGCCTGCCGTTCGGCACCTGCCTGGACGCGGTCTACCTGCATCCGTGCGGATCGGACGAGTTCAAGCCGATCCTGGGCGGCCGGATGCACACGCAGTATCCCGACGACGCCACCAAGCGGTTCTTCACCTACCGCAACCGCGGCTACCTGATGGCGCAGCCGGGCCTGCGCAAGCTGCTGTTCCAGGAGTGGGTCCGATTCGGCTGGTTCTTCCTGGTGACCCGCCGCGACCCCAAGGGCCTGTTCGACTGGATTCGGTTGCGCCGCTTGGGGCGTCGCGAGCGCTTCGGCAAGCCGGGAGGGACCGCGTGACCTTCATTGACGCCGCCGCGCAGTCGCGGACCTTCACCCGCGCCCGCAACGACCTGGTCGACGGCTTCCGTCGCCACGAGCTGTGGCTGCACCTGGGCTGGCAGGACATCAAACAGCGCTACCGCCGCTCGGTGCTGGGACCGTTCTGGATCACCATCGCCACCGGGACGACGGCGGTCGCGATGGGTGGCCTGTATTCGAAGCTGTTCCACCTTGACCTGGCGGTCCACCTGCCCTACGTCACGCTCGGGCTGATCATCTGGAACCTGATCAACGCATCGATCCTGGAGGGCGCCGACGTGTTCGTCGCCAACGAGGGGCTGATCAAGCAGCTGCCCACGCCGCTCTCCGTGCACGTCTACCGGCTGGTGTGGCGGCAGATGCTGTTGTTCGCACACAACATCGTGATTTACGTCGTCGTCGCCATCATCTTTCCCAAGCCGTGGTCGTGGGCCGACCTGTCGGTCATCCCGGCTTTGGCGCTGATCGTGCTCAATTCCATTTGGGTGTCACTGTGTTTCGGCATCCTGGCCACCCGCTACCGCGACATCGGTCCGTTGTTGTTCTCGGTCGTGCAGTTGCTGTTCTTCATGACGCCGATCATCTGGAACGACGACACGTTGCGGCAGCAGGGCGCCGGACACTGGGCAAGCATCGTCGAACTCAACCCGCTGCTGCATTACCTCGACATCGTTCGCGCCCCGCTGCTGGGCGCCCACCAGGAACTGCGCCACTGGGTGGTTGTGTTGGCGCTGACGGTCATCGGCTGGCTGCTGGCAGCCTTCGGAATGCGGCAGTACCGCGCCCGGGTGCCGTACTGGGTTTAGTCTTTTTGCGATCGGTAGGCACCCGGTCGACGTTTGATGGCGGCATGAACACCAACGCTCACCGCATCAGGCGCGCAGCCGCCGGCACCCTGGTGTCGGGTGGTGCCGCGCTCGCCGCCCTTGGGCTCACCACGGGGACGGCGCACGCCTTCACCTATCCGAAATCGATATGCAACCACCACGCGTGCAGCTATATCTGGTGCCCTGACATGCCCTTGCCGCAGCCCAGCGGCGGGACGCCGGATTGGGACATGAACGCGTGCCACCACTTCATGTTCGGCATCATGAGCCCGAATTCCCAACCCTGGGTCAGCAACGGCGGAGTCAACCGGCAGGTGGCCCCGATGCTCATCGAGGGCGACCCAGGTCCGTAACCCCTTTTTCGCTGTTTGGTCGGACCCGGGCGGATACAGCGACCGACGCAGGCTGGGGAAGTGATCATCGACGCGGCGCGCGCAGATGTGGCCTGTGCGTGGGAGTTCGCGGCCATCGTTGAGTTGGATGCCAGAGGCGCGCCGGACGACGACGCCGATCGGTAGCTAACGTGTGCCGTCTAGTCGCCTGATTTCCGCTTCGACACGCACAAGGTAAGCGTCAACCTCGTCCTGGTTGTATCCACGATTTCCAGAGGGCGGCTTGCTGAACGCAAAGTTGTGGACGTCGGCTGCAGTGGGATAACCAATGCTTGGATTGAGCAGCCTCGTCTGGACGCGGTCAAGAAAAGCGTCAACCTCGTCTTGGTTATATCCGCGTCTTCCCAGGGGCGGCTTGCTAAATGCCACGCTGCGAACAGCGGAAGCCGTTAACCCGCCAAGCGCAGCGTTAGCCATGAACTCGGGTGCGCCCGCGGGCATGCTCGTACTGCGATTGGGCAAGGAGTCGTTGGGTGCTCGAATCGTCGGAGCGGCACGCGCACCGTCCTTTTCGCGGCGCCGAATCCAGACGTACGCCACCGAGAGGCCGGCCATAACGGTCCCGCCGATTAAGGGCCACTTTGCCCCGGTTGACGTAAAGGCTTCGTCGCCACGCACCCGAACATCGACCGACGAGCCGACTTGATAACCATAGCGGTCTCCGTGGATCTTGCCGGTGTGCGACTCTCCGCCGACGTTCCATTTGCCGACGCAATGTTCCCATTTTCGGATGAAGCTCTTACTCCGATTGTGAACTGTGCAGTCGATGACTCTCGCCGTCGTGGGTGTGCCGACACGATACCCGTAGACGTCGTGCGCGCCGAGTCCGAATAAGTACAGCGACGCCGCCCCGCTGATGGCCACAAGTAATAGTTCCCAGGATTTGAGCCGCCGTCGTTTGGGGCGCGGCGCAGCGTGGCTCGGTTGAGACTCAATTCCAGATGAGGCGCCGAAGCCCTGCGCGCGACTCCACCTCGGTCCGGTCGCCTGCCGCTTACCGGAGATATATGGCGGCTGCTGAACTGTGTGATCCTCGCCAGCGGCCACCGACTCAACCTGCTGACGTTCCAGATCGGTGATGCGCTCCTCGGGATCGTCCGCGTCCACAGGCATATGGTCGCACCGGCAGGCCGGGGCTGGGAAGAAATCGCAGGCACCGCCATCGGTCCTTGTGGGGCTGAAGTGTTCTTTAGCCGATCCGTCCCACCACCTGCTCAAAAACTTCTATGCCGGTGCAGTCGGGTGGCGGGATAGTCATGAGCCCGACGGCATCGTGGTGTGTACGCCCCCGTCGGGGCGAGAGTAAGCCACCAAACCCGTTGGCACGCTGCTGTTTCCGGCCCTCGCCGTCCCAACGGGAGCACTAATTGCTGCCGAAGAGTGCAGCGCCGGAGGGAGAACACCGCGGACCCATGATGCCCACCCGGCGACGAACCCGCGCCCAGGAGCGCGCCGCGAGGAACAGCTGGGAGCGCGGCGTGAACGAGGCGCATCGCCGCCAGCTACGAGCTACGGCCCTTCTGACGCGCCAAGAATCTTCCAAGAATCCGTCGAGGCGCCGACCCGACGCTGCACTCATGAATCACATCGCTTTCGACGACGACGTGTACGTCGCCACCATCCATCGCGCCGACACACCGATCGGCCGGGCGGCGCGGTTCCACATGCGCAAGCTGTTCCACGAGTTCCCGTGCTGCCATCGCTCGTGGGCCAATCGGGGCAAGCGTTTCTTCCTGCACGGCTACGAGCGGGCCTTCGAAATCGAATTCGCTTGCGCCGAGACCGAGCCCGGCACCGGCCTGGTGGTGGACGGCAGCGCGATCGCCGAAGTCCGGTCGGCACTGCGATACCAGTTCGACCACACCACCCTGATCGCACGAGACGACCCGCAGCGCGACCTGTTCGAACTGCTGGCCGAGCGGGGCGTCATCGACCTGCGAATCATGGAGAACACCGGCATGGAGGGCTCGGCGGCCTGGGTGTTCGAGACCGCCGAACGGATCGTTGCGCTGGCGACCGGCGGCCGGGTGTGGGTGTCACGGATCGAGGCGCGGGAAAGCCGCAACAACGTGGTCACCCTCACGGCAGGACCGATACGGGCCGCAGGCTGGGCGTGACCGCGCGAAATGAGCGCCCACCAGCAAACGAGGATAGATTCGCCGCACTACTGGGTATGTGTACAACAACCAAGTTTCCCTGCGCGTAAGGTGGCGGCTGCCCTGGTGGTGGTGCAACACTGTAGCGCTACAGGTCAGCAAGTGACGGCAGACAGGATCGGGTCGACTGACGTGAGCAAAAAAGCCAAGTCGGCGGCGGATGAGGCGCGGGAAAACCTCGCCGCGGAGCTGGACCGCCTCAAGCAGCGGCGTGATCGCCTCGAGGTCGAGGTCAAAAACGACCGCGGCATGGTCGGCGACCACGGAGACGCGGCCGAGGCGATACAACGCGCGGACGAGCTCGTCGTGCTCGGCGACCGGATCAACGAACTGGACCGCCGCTTGCGCAGCGGACCGTCGCCCGCGGACGACTCCGAAACGCTGCCCGGCGGCACCGAGGTCACGCTGCGGTTCCCCGACGGTGAAGTCGTCACCATGCACGTGATTTCCATCGTCGAAGAGACCCCCATCGGCCGCGAGGCCGAGACCTTGACCGCCCGCAGCCCGTTGGGGCAGGCCCTGGCGGGCCGCAAAGCCGGCGACACGGTGACTTACACGACGCCGCAAGGGGAAAACCAGGTCGAGCTCATCGCGGTGAAGCTGCCCCGTTAGCCCGCTGCGGGTGGCGCCGGCCCCGATAGACTCGCCGCAATGATCCCGCCGGACCCTGAAGCCGCCCCTGCGCGCCCACACGTGGGTTTGACGACGCAGGTGATGCGCTTCGTCGCTACCGGCGGTATGGCCGCAATCGTCGACTTCGGCCTCTACCTGGTGCTCTACAAGCTGGTGGGACTGCAGGTCGACCTGTCCAAGGCGACGAGCTTCATCATCGGCACCATCACCGCCTACCTGATCAACCGCCGATGGACGTTTCAGGCGGCGCCCAGCACCGCGCGATTCGTCGCGGTCATGGTCCTCTACGCGATCACGTTCTCGGTGCAGGTCGGCCTCAACCACCTCTGCCTGTCGCTTTTGCACTATCGCAGCTCGGCGATACCCGTCGCGTTCGTGATCGCGCAGGGCACGGCCACGGTGATCAACTTCATCGTGCAGCGAGCCGTTATCTTCCGCCTCCGCTGACCGACCTGGCCAGATCGGATGGTCCGCCTCCTCAGCGGGACGCAAGCGTCCCGCATCGTCGCCGAACCAGGCGGTACCCTCTTTGACGATGTTCACCACCAAGCGGCTCGCGGGCTGGGGGCGTACCGCGCCCTCTTTGGCGACGGTGCTTTCCACGCCGGACCCGGAGGAGATCGCGAAAGCCGTGGCCAACACGGCCGACGCCGGCGGGCGCGGCGTGATCGCCCGCGGGCTGGGCCGTTCCTACGGCGACAACGCGCAAAATGGCGGCGGCCTGGTGATCGACATGACCGAGCTGAACACCATTCACTCGATCAGCGCCGACACCAAGCTGGCCGACCTCGACGCCGGGGTCAACCTCGACCAGTTGATGAAGGCCGCGCTGCCGTTCGGCCTGTGGGTGCCGGTGCTGCCCGGCACCCGGCAGGTCACCATCGGCGGCGCGATCGCCTGCGACATCCACGGCAAGAACCATCACAGCGCGGGCAGCTTCGGCAACCACGTGCGCAGCCTGGACCTGCTGACCGCCGACGGCCAGGTCCGCCACCTCACTGGAACCGGTGAGGACTCCGAGCTGTTCTGGGCCACGGTCGGAGGCAACGGTCTAACCGGGATCATCCTGCGGGCCACCATCGAGATGACGCCGACGGAGACCGCTTATTTCATCGCCGACGGCGACGTCACCGCCAGCCTGGACGAAACCATCGCATTTCACAGCGACGGCAGCGAGGCCGACTACACCTATTCCAGCGCCTGGTTCGACTCGATCAGCGCGCCGCCGAAACTCGGCCGCGCGGCGATTTCGCGCGGCTCGCTGGCCAAGCTCGACCAGTTGCCGCCAAAGCTCCGGCGCAATCCGCTGAAATTCGATGCGCCGCAACTGCTTACGTTTCCCGACGCATTCCCGAACGGATTGGCCAACAAATACACGTTCGGGCCGATCGGCGAGTTGTGGTACCGCAAGTCCGGGAGCTACCGCGGCAAGGTGCAGAACCTGACGCAGTTCTACCACCCTCTGGACATGTTCGGCGAATGGAACCGGGCGTACGGTCCTGCTGGCTTCACTCAGTACCAATTCGTCGTGCCCACCACCGCCGTGGAGGAGTTCAAGCGCATCATCCGGGACATCCAGAAGTCCGGGCACTATTCATTTCTCAATGTGTTCAAGCTGTTCGGACCGGGCAATCAGGCCCCGCTGAGCTTCCCCATTCCCGGCTGGAACGTGTGCGTCGACTTTCCCATCAAGCCAGGGCTCAACGAGTTCCTCAACGAACTCGACCGTAGAGTGCTGGAATTCGGCGGCCGCGTCTATACGGCCAAGGATTCGCGCACCACCGCCGAAACCTTCCACGCGATGTATCCGCGCATCGACGAGTGGATCGCTTTGCGCCGCAAGGTCGATCCCCTGCGGGTGTTCGCCTCCGACATGGCCCGACGCTTGGAGTTGCTGTAGATGGTGCGCCAATGGTTCTAGATGCCGTGGGAAATCCGCAGACCATCCTGCTGCTCGGTGGCACCTCCGAGATCGGGCTCGCCATCTGCGAACGCTACCTGCAGAACGCACACGCGCGAATCGTGTTGGCGGACTTACCCGACCATCCGCGCAAGGCTGACGCCGTCGCGGCGATGACGGCGGCCGGCGCCAAGTCTGTCGAATGGATCGACTTCGACGGCACCAAAAGCGACACCCATCCCACGGTAATCGACCGGGCCTTCGCCGAAGGCGATGTGGACGTCGCAATCGTCGCATTCGGCGTACTAGGGGATGCCGAAGAGTTGTGGCAGAACCAGCGCAAGGCGGTGCTGGCCGCCGAGATCAACTACACCGCAGCCGTTTCCGTCGGTGTGCTGTTGGGCCAGAAGATGCGTGCCCAGGGCTTCGGCCAGATCATTGCAATGAGCAGCGCGGCAGGTGAGCGGGTGCGGCGGTCCAACTTCGTGTACGGCTCCACCAAGGCCGGCCTCGATGGCTTCTACCTGGGCCTCGGGGAAGCACTGCGCGAGTTCGGCGTTCGGGTTCTGGTGATCAGGCCCGGGCAGGTTCGCACGTCAACGACGATCGCGCACTGGAAGGCGACTGGCGCCAAGGAGGCCCCGCTCACCGTCGACAAGGAGTACGTCGCCAACCTCGCGGTGACCGCGGCGGCACAAGGTAAGGAATTGGTTTGGGCACCAGCAGCATTCCGTTACGTGATGATGGTGTTGCGACACGTCCCGCGGAGGATCTTCCGCAAGCTGCCAATCTGACGATGCGCAACGCGCTGGCCAGCCTCGGCCAGATGGCCGCCGCGGTGGCTGTCGCCGTCGCCGTGGCGGTGCCGTCGCTGATCGCGATCGCCGGCGTGCAATGGCCGGCCTATCCGTCGTCGAACCAGCTGCACGCGCTGACCACCGTCGGGCAGGTCGGCTGCCTGGCCGGCCTGGTCGCCGTCGGCTGGCTGTGGCGGCGTTCCACGCGTCCGCGAAACCGACGGTTCGCACAGGTGGGCGGGCTGGTGTTCGTCTCCGCCTTCACGGTCGTAACACTGGGCATGCCCCTGGGTGCCACCAAGCTGTATCTGTTCGGCATCTCGGTGGACCAGCAGTTCCGCACCGAATACCTCACGCGGCTCGCTGACAGCCCGGCCCTGCACGACATGACCTACGTCGGGCTGCCGACGTTCTATCCGCCGGGCTGGTTCTGGATCGGCGGCCGCGTCGCGGCGCTCACCGGGACGCCGGCCTGGGAAATGTACAAGCCGTGGGCCATCACCTCGATCACCATCGCGGTCGCGGTCGCACTGGTGCTGTGGTGGCGGATGATCCGCTTCGAGTACGCGCTGATCGTCACCACCGCCACCGCCGCGGTGACGCTGGCCTACGGCTCGCCGGAGCCCTACGCCGCGATGATCACGGTGCTGTTGCCGCCCGTCCTCGTGTTGACGTGGTCGGGCTTGCGCGCCGGCGAGCGTGCGGCTGGCCGCACACTCGAGCCCGAGCGTGAAGCTAGCCGCACGCCCGGCAGCGCACCGACGGCGCAGGGCTGGGCCGCGGTCGTCGGCGCCGGGCTGTTCCTCGGCTGGGCGGCCACCTGGTACACGCTGCTGTTCGGGTTCAGCGCGTTCACGGTGTTCCTCATGGCGATGCTGCTGGCCGGCGCGCGCTGGCGGCGGGGCGGCTTCGGCGCCGCGCTCGACCCGCTGCGCCGGCTGGCCGTGATCGCCGCCATCGCGGCGGCCATCGCCAGCATCACCTGGCTACCTTTCCTGGTGCGCGTGGCGAGCAGCCCGGTCAGCAACAGCGGCAGCGCCTTCCACTATCTGCCGGCCGACGGCGCCGTGCTGACCTTCCCGATGCTGCAGTTCTCGCTGCTTGGCGCGGTCTGCCTGCTGGGCGCCCTGTGGCTGGTGGTGCGTGCGCGGTCGTCGGTGCGGGCGGGCGCGCTGGCCATCGGCGTGCTGGCCGTCTACCTGTGGTCGCTGCTGTCGATGCTGACCACGCTGGCCCGCACCACGCTGCTGTCGTTCCGGCTGCAGCCCACGCTGACCGTGCTGCTGGTCGCGGCCGGGGCGTTCGGCTTCGTGGAGGCCGTCAACGCGCTTGCCCCACGCAGTCGCGCGATCGCCCCGGTCGCGGGCGCCCTCGGCCTGGCCGCCGCGATCGCCTTCAGCCAGGACATCCCCGACGTGCTGCGGCCGGACCTGACCATCGCCTACACGGACACCGACGGCTACGGCCAGCGCGGCGACCGCCGCCCGCCGAGCTCCGAGAAGTTCTACCCGGCCATCGACGCCGCCATCCTCAAGGTGACCGGCAAGCCGCGCGACCAGATCGTGGTGATGACCGCCGACTACAGCTTCCTGTCCTATTACCCCTACTGGGGGTTCCAGGGGCTGACGTCGCATTACGCCAATCCGCTGGCGCAGTTCGACCTGCGGGCCACCCAGATCGAGAAGTGGTCCAAGCTCAAGACCCCCGACGAGTTCATCCACGCGCTGGACACGTCGCCGTGGCCGCCGCCGACCGTGTTTCTCATGCGCCGCGGCGCGAACAGCAACTACACGTTGCGGTTGGCCCAGGACGTGTACCCGAACCAGCCCAACGTGCGCCGCTACACCGTGGACTTGCCGGCGGCCCTGTTCGCCGATCCGCGTTTCGCCGTCGACACCGTTGGGCCCTTCGTGCTGGCCGTCCGCAAGCCGGCGGGCAACAGCTGATGCCCACCGAAACCACGGCTGACTTGGCCGCACAACTACCATCAACCCCCGTGGACGATGCGGGAGGTAACC
The DNA here is from genome assembly GCF_000455205.1 of Mycobacterium sp. UM_CSW. GTDB lineage: Bacteria > Actinomycetota > Actinomycetes > Mycobacteriales > Mycobacteriaceae > Mycobacterium. The sequence goes on from NZ_AUWQ01000034.1 coordinate 60,840, forward strand.
ACCGGATCGCCCGGCTCGTTGCTACCGTCGCCGGTCTGCTGGGCGCCCTGCTGGCGATCGCCACCCCGGTGCTGCCGGTCAACCAGACCACCGCCCAACTGAACTGGCCGCAGAACGGCACGTTCGAGAGCGTCGACGCGCCGCTGATCGGTTACGTGGCAACCGATTTGAACGTCAGCGTGCCGTGTCAGGCCGCCGCCGGGCTGGCCGGCCCGCAGAACGCCGGCAAGACGGTGCTGCTGTCGACCGTGCCCAAACAGGCGCCCAAGGCCGTCGACCGCGGGCTGCTGATCCAGCGCGCCAACGACTATCTGGTGCTGGTGGTGCGCAACGTCGCGGTGGTCACAGCCCCGTTGAATCAGGTGCTCAGCCCCGCCTGCCAGCGGCTGACGTTCACCGCACACGCCGACCGCGTCACCGCCGAGTTCGTCGGCCTGACCCAGGGGCCCAACACCGAGCATCCCGGCGCGCCGCTGCGCGGTGAGAAAAGCGGTTACGACTTCCGGCCACAGATCGTCGGCGTGTTCACCGACCTCACCGGGCCGGCGCCGCCGGGCCTGAGCTTCTCGGCCACCATCGACACCCGCTACAGCAGCAGCCCCACCCAGCTGAAGATGGCGGCGATGATCCTCGGGGTGGTGCTGACCGCCGCCGCCCTGGTGGCGCTGCATGTCCTGGACACCGCCGACGGCACCCGGCACCGACGCTTCCTGCCGGCCCGATGGTGGTCGATCGGCGGCCTGGACGCGCTGGTCATCGCGGTGCTGACGTGGTGGCATTTCGTCGGCGCCAACACCTCCGACGACGGCTACATCCTGACCATGGCGCGGGTGTCCGAGCACGCCGGCTACATGGCCAACTACTACCGCTGGTTGGGCACGCCCGAGGCCCCGTTCGGCTGGTACTACGACCTGCTGGCGGTGTGGGCCCATGTCAGCACCACCAGCATCTGGATGCGGTTGCCCACCCTGGCGATGGCGCTGACGTGCTGGTGGGCGATCAGCCGCGAGGTCATGCCCCGCCTGGGCCACGCCGTGAAGACCAACCGCGCGGCGGCGTGGACGGCCGCGGGGCTGTTCCTGGCAACCTGGTTGCCGTTGGACAACGGGCTTCGCCCCGAACCGATCATCGCCTTGGGCATCCTGCTCACCTGGTGCTCGGTGGAACGGGCGGTGGCCACCAACCGGCTGCTGCCGGTGGCGATCGCGTGCATCATCGGCGCGTTGACCTTGTTCTCCGGTCCGACCGGCATCGCCTCGATCGGTGCGCTGCTGGTCGCGATCGGTCCGCTGCGCACCATCATCCACCGGCGATCCAGACAGTTCGGGGTGCTGCCGCTGGTGGCGCCCCTGCTGGCCGCGGCCACCGTCACCGTGATCCTGATCTTCCGTGACCAGACTCTGGCCGGCGAAATGCAGGCGACCGCGCTCAAGCGCGCGCTCGGACCCAGCCTGAGCTGGTTCGACGAACACCTCCGCTACGAGCGGCTGTTCATGGCCAGCCCCGACGGGTCGGTCGCCCGCCGGTTCGCCGTGCTGGCTCTGGTGTTGGCGCTGGCGATCACGGTCGCAATGTCGTTGCGCAAGGGCCGGATTCCCGGCACGGCCGCCGGGCCGAGCCGCCGCATCGTCGGGATCACCATCATCTCGTTCGTCGCGATGATGTTCACCCCCACCAAATGGACCCACCACTTCGGGGTGTTCGCCGGGCTGGCCGGGCCGCTGGGCGCGCTGGCCGCGGTCGCCGTGACCTCCGTCGCCATGCGGTCCCGGCGCAACCGCACCGTATACGCCGCCGTCGTGGTGTTCCTGCTGGCACTGTCGTTCGCCAGCGTCAACGGCTGGTGGTACGTGTCGAACTTCGGTGTGCCGTGGTCGAATTCGTTCCCCGCGTGGCACTACGCCTTCGCCACGGCCCTACTCGGGCTGACGCTGTTGGTGCTGCTCCTGGCCTCGTGGTTCCACTTCGTCAACCCGGATAACGGGCCACCCAGGACCCGCTACGGCGCACGGGTGGCCGGAATCGTCCAGTCCCCCTTGGCAATTGCGGCGTGGATCCTGGTGGTGTTCGAGGTCGCATCGCTGACGCTGGCGATGACCGACCAGTACCCGGCGTGGTCGGTCGGTCGCTCCAACCTCGAGGCGCTGACCGGGAAGTCCTGCGGGCTGGCCGAGGATGTGCTCGTCGAGCCGGACCCCAACGCCGGCATGCTGACGCCGGTTACCGGCCCGGCCGCCGACGCGCTGGGCGCGGGCCTCTCGGAGGCCTTCACCCCCAACGGCATTCCCGCCGACGTGCGCGCCGACCCGGTGATGGAACGTCCCGGTGACCGCAGCTTCATCAACGAGGACAGGTCGACCACCGGCGCCGAGCCCGGCACCGAGGGCGGCACCAACCCGGCACCCGGGATCAACGGTTCGGTCGCCCAGCTGCCCTATAACCTCGACCCGGCCCGCACCCCGGTCCTCGGCAGCTGGCGCGCGGGCATCCAGGTTCCGGCCCACCTGCGCTCGGGCTGGTACCGGCTGCCCGCCCGCGACAAGGCGCGACCGCTGCTGGTGGTCAGCGCGGCGGGCCGCTTCGACCCCCGCGAGGTCCAGGTGCAGTGGGCCACCGACGACGAAGCGGCCGGCGGGCACCCCGGTGGCTCGTTCCAGTTGTCGGACGTCGGCGCCTCCCCCGCCTGGCGCAACCTGCGGCTGCCGCTGTCGGCCATCCCGGGCGCCGCCACCCAGATCCGCCTGGTCGCCGACGACGAAGACCTGGCGCCGCAGCACTGGATCGCGCTGACGCCCCCGCGGATTCCGCAGCTGCGCACGCTGCAGGACGTCGTCGGGTCCAAAGACCCGGTGTTCCTGGATTGGCTTGTCGGACTGGCGTTTCCGTGTCAGCGCCCGTTCGGCCACCAAAACGGCGTCGACGAGACGCCGAAGTGGCGCATCCTGCCGGACCGCTTCGGCGCCGAGGCCAACTCACCGGTGATGGACAACAACGGCGGCGGCCCGCTGGGCGTCACCGAATTGCTGGTGAAGGCGACCACGATGGCGACCTATCTGAAGGACGACTGGTCGCGCGACTGGGGCTCGCTGCAACGGTTGACGCCCTTCTATCCCGACGCCCAGCCCGCCCAGCTGCAGCTCGGAATCGCGACGCGCAGCGGCCTGTGGAACCCGGCGCCGCTGCGCCGCACCTAGCGATACCCGCGCCTTGCCGGCGCCCCATCGGTAAGCCTAGACTTACGGTTCGTGGCCACTTACCGAGCCACCCGCGACGGTGACGCCTGGCTGGCGCTAGCCGATGGAACGCGGCGCTCCATCGTGGAACGCCTTGCCCACGGGCCGGCGGCGGTCGGTGAGTTGGCCCGGGACCTACCCGTCAGCCGGCCCGCTGTTTCGCAGCACCTGAAGGTGCTCAAGTCCGCGGGCCTGGTTCGCGACCGCGCCGCCGGAACGCGTCGCGTCTACCACCTCGACCCGACCGGTCTCGAGGCGCTGCGCGCCGAGCTCGACCGGTTCTGGTCCCAGGCGCTGGCCGCCTACGCGAAAACAATCGATGAAAGCGAGGGGGAACCGTCATGACCCGAATGCCGAACGTCGCCCACCACGTCGTCGTCAACGCGCCGATCGAGCGCGCGTTCGCCGTCTTCACCGAACGGTTCGGCGACTTCAAGCCGCGCGAGCACAACCTGCTCGCCTTCCCAATCGCCGAGACCGTGTTCGAACCCGTTGTGGGCGGCCACATCTTCGACCGCGGCGTCGACGGCAGCGTCTGCCGGTGGGCGCGCATCCTGGCCTACGAGCCGCCGCATCGGGTGATGTTCAGCTGGGACATCGGCCCGACCTGGCAGGTGGAGTCCGATCCGGCCAAGACCAGCGAGGTCGAGGTCCGATTCACCGCCGAGTCCGACGACCGCACGCGCGTCGAGCTCGAACACCGCCACATCGACCGGCACGGTCCGGGCTGGGAGTCCGTCGCCGACGGTGTTGACGGCGACGCCGGCTGGCCGCTGTACCTGGACCGCTACGGCCGCCTGCTCAGCGTCGAGGCGCATCGATGACGACCACCCTGATGACCATGGCGCACGCCGAGCGCGCCGACCTCGCCGACTTCCTGTCCACCCTGGCTCCACAGGACTGGGAGGCGCCCAGCCTGTGCACGAAATGGACCGTGAAAGACGTTGTCGCGCATGTGATCAGCTACGAAGAACTGGGCGCCGCCGGGCTGCTGAAGCGGTTCGCCAAGGGCTGGGTCGTGCGGGCCAACCAGGTCGGCGTCGACGAGTTCTCCGGGCTGAGTCCGGAGCAGCTGCTCGAATTCCTCCGCGGCCACCTCGAACCCCGCGGCCTGACAGCCGGTTTCGGCGGAATGATCGCGCTCGTCGACGGCACGGTCCACCACCAGGACATCCGCCGCTCACTCGGCCGGCCCCGCACCGTCCCCGCCGACCGGCTGCAACGGGTCCTCGGCCTGGTACCCGGTAACCCCCGCCTCGGGGCGGGACGCCGGATCCGGGGGCTGCGGCTGCGCGCCACCGACGTCGACTGGACACACGGCAACGGACCCGAAGTCAGCGGCCCCGGGGAGGCGCTGCTCATGGCGATGACCGGGCGCCCCGCGGCGCTCGCCGACCTCGCGGGTCCCGGCTGCGACACGCTGGCGCGTCGGCTGCGCCGGTAGCCGACCGTCAGGCCGGGCCGATTTCGAAGGTGAACTCGTGGCCGCCGATGCGGATGCGGTCGCCGTTGGCCAGGGGGGCGCTGCCGCGGATGCGCTGGCCCTGCACCTCCACCCCGTTGGTGGACCGCAGGTCGGTCATCATGAAACCCGTTCCGATGTCGGTGATCACGGCGTGGTGGCGGCTGACGTCGGTGTCGTCGAGGACGACGTCGTTGTCGGTGAAGCGCCCGATCCTGGTGGTCGCTCCGGTCAGCGGGTGAGGCCGCCCGGTGTGGTCGATCAGCCGGGCAACGGCGGATTCCGCGAGCTGGATGCTGGCGGTCGTGGGCTCCTGCCGGTAGGCGCCGCGCTTGTGGGTGGTCAGGTCGGCCCGCCGCAAACCCAACGGCTCCTGCCGCAGGATCCGCTCGTGCAGCGCGCTCACGGTGCGGCCGGGGTCGATGCCGAGCCCCTCGGCCAGGGCCGTCTTCAGCCGACGGTAGGCGCCGAGCGCGTCGGACTGGCGCTCCGTGACGTAGTAGGCGGTGATCAGCTGCGCCCACAGCGGTTCGCGGTAGGGATGCTCGGCGGTGAGCGCCTCCAGCTCTCCGATGACCTCGCCGGCGCGTCCGCAGGCGATCTCGGCCTCCGCGCGGGCGGTGTGGGTGGCCACGTTTTCTTCCATCAGCGCGGTGGCGAAGGCGTCGACGAAGGCGTAGTCGCGCAGGTCGTCGAGCACCGGCCCGCGCCATTCGCCCAGCGCCAGCGAGAACTGCCGGCTGGCGTCCTCGAAGCGCCCCGCCGCGGCGGCCTGGTTTCCCGCGAGCTTCGCGGCCATGAAGCGCCCCAGGTCGCAGTCGGCGTCGGCGACGCTGAGCTGGTATCCCGGCGGGGCGCTCGCCAGCACCTGGTACGGGTCGGCCCCGGCGTCGCGCAGCAACCGGCGCAGGTTCGAGATGTGGGCCTGGATGCTGGTGCGCGCGGCCGGCACCGGATCCTCGTCCCACACCGCGTTGATCAAGGAATCGACGGAAACCGGCCGGTTGCGGTTGATCAGCAGCATGGCGAGGACTGCCCGTTGCTTGGGCGCCCCCACCGGCACCCGCACCCCGTGGCTGGTCATCAGCAACGGTCCCAAGACGCCAAACCCGAGACCTGTGTTCGTCATCGCGCTGCCAGCCTCCTGGGTTATCGGGGCCGTTCTTGAAACGAGAGTCTATTTCGCAGCCCGGGCGCGGCAAATTAGCGCGCCGTCAAGGCGGCCCTGCGTCCGAAGGGCACTAAGCGGCGTCCCTTACGATCGAGCCTCGTGCCCCCCGACCGGAATGAGCGATCGCTGCGCGTCCCGCGGCTGATCGCCGTGGTCGCGGGTCTCGCGGGTCTGCTGCTGTGCCTCGTCGTCCCGTTGCTTCCGGTGAGGCAGACGACGGCGACGGTGCTGTGGCCCCAGGGCGTGGCCGACGGGCACGTCACGCAGATCACCGCCCCGCTGGTGTCCGGGGCGCCGCGGGCGCTGGACATCTCGATCCCGTGTGCGGCGATCGCCACGCTGCCGCCCAGCGGCGGATTGGTCGTCTCGACGCTGCCGGTCGGTGGCGTGGACACCGGCAAGAACGGGCTGTTCGTCCGCGCCGACAAGGACATCGTCGTCGTCGCGTTCCGCGACACCGTGGCCGCGGTGGCCAAGCGCGCGGCCGTCGCCGCCGGCGCCTGCAGCGTCCTGCACATGTGGGCCGACGCGGGCGCGGCCGGAGCCGATTTCGTCGGCATCCCCGGCGCGTCGGGGACCCTGCCGTCGGAGAAGAAGCCTCAGGTCGGCGGCATCTTCACCGACCTAAAGGTGCAGCCGCAACCGGGATTGTCGGCCCGCGTCGACGTCGACACCCGGTTCATCACGGCACCCACGACGCTCAAGATGCTCGTGATGGCCGTGGGGACCCTGGCGGTCCTGACCGCCATCGTCGCCATGGCGGTGCTGGATCGGCGCGGCCGGCAATCCCGGTTTCGCCCGCGGTTCCATTGGGCCCGCGTCGGGGCCGCGACCTGGCTCGCCGATGTCGGCGTGATCGGAACACTGCTGGTGTGGCACGTCATCGGTGCGACGTCGTCGGACGACGGCTACAACCTGACCATCGCCCGGGTCGCCCCGCAGGCCGGGTACGTCGTCGACTACTACCGCTACTTCGGGACGACGGACGCGCCGTTCGACTGGTATCTCGCGGTGCTGGCCAAGCTGGCCGCGGTCAGCACGGCCGGTGTGTGGATGCGGCTCCCGGCCACCCTGGCCGGGATCGCCTGCTGGCTGATCATCGGACACTGGGTGCTGCGGCGGCTGGGGCCCGGCCGCGGCGGCCTGGCGGGCAACCGGGTGGCGGTATTGACCGCCGGTGCGGTCTTCCTGGCCGCCTGGCTGCCGTTCAACAACGGCCTGCGGCCGGAGCCGATCATCGCGCTGGGCGTGATCGTGACCTGGGTGCTGGTGGAACGCGCCATCGCGCTGGGCCGGCTGGCTCCGGCGGCGGTCGCGATCATCGTCGCGATGCTGACCGCGACGCTGGCTCCGCAGGGGCTGATCGCCGTCGCCGCGCTGCTGACCGGGGCCCGGGCCATCGCCCAGACCATCCGGCGCCGCCGGGCGACCGACGGGCTGCTGGCCCCGCTGATGGTGTTGGCGGCGTCCTTGTCGCTGATCACCGTCGTGGTGTTCCGCAGCCAGACGCTGGCCACGGTCGCCGAGTCGGCGCGGATCAAGTACAAGGTCGGCCCGACGATCGCCTGGTACCAGGACTGGCTGCGCTACTACTTCCTCACCGTGGAGTCCAACCCCGACGGGTCGATGGCGCGGCGCTTCGCCGTGCTGGTTCTGCTGCTCTGCCTGTTCGTCATGCTGGTGGTGCTGCTGCGCCGCGGCCGGGTCCAGGGTGTGGCCAGCGGACCGGCGTGGCGGTTGATCGGCACCACGGCGGCGGGCCTGCTGCTGCTGACGTTCACGCCGACGAAGTGGGCCGTGCAGTTCGGCGCGTTCGCCGGGCTGGCCGCCCCGCTGGGTGCGCTCACCGCGTTCGCGTTCGCCCGCATCGGGCTGCACAACCGCCGCAACCTGACGCTGTACGTGACGGCGCTGCTGTTCGTGCTGGCGGTCGCGACATCCGGGGTCAACGGCTGGTTCTACGTCGGCAACTACGGGGTGCCGTGGTGGGACATCCAGCCCGTCATCGCCAGCCACCCGGTGACGTCGATGTTCCTGACGCTGTCGATCCTGACCGGGCTGCTGGGCGCCTGGCAGCACTTCCGGATGGACTACGCCGGGCACACCGAGGTCAAGGACAGCCGGCGCAACCGCGTGCTGGCCTCCACGCCGCTGCTGGTGGTGGCCACGATCATGGTGCTGGGCGAGGTCGGCTCGCTGGCCAAAGGGGCGGTGGTCCGCTACCCGCTCTACACCACCGGCAAGGCCAACCTCGCCGCGATCACCTCGGGCCTGTCGAAGACCAGCTGCGCCATGGCCGACGACGTGTTGGCCGAGCCCGATCCCAACGCCGGTCTGCTGCAACCGGTTCCGGGGCAGACGTTCGGGCCGGACGGACCGCTCGGCGGCCTGAACCCGGTCGGCTTCAAACCCGAGGGGGTGGGCGAGGACTTGCGGTCGAACCCCGTGGTCACCAAGCCGGGGGTGGTGAATTCCGACGCCTCGCCGAATAAGCCCAACGCCGCCATGAGTGACTCCGCCGGCACCGCCGGCGGGAAGGGCCCGGCCGGAATCAACGGGTCACACGCGGCGCTGCCGTTCGGCCTGGATCCCGCCCGCACCCCGGTGATGGGCAGCTACGGCGAGAACTCGCTGGCTGCCACCGCCACGTCGTCCTGGTACCAACTGCCGCCGCGTACGCCGGACCGGCCGCTGGTGGTGGTGTCGGCCGCGGGCGCCATCTGGTCGTACAAGGAGGACGGCACCTTCACCTACGGCCAATCGCTCAAACTGCAATGGGGCGTGAGTCGCCCCGACGGCAGCACCCAGCCGCTCGGCGAGGTGCAGCCGATCGACATCGGTCCGGAGCCGGCGTGGCGCAACCTGAGGTTCCCGCTGGCCTGGGCTCCGCCGGAGGCTAACGTGGCACGCATCGTCGCCTACGACCCCAATCTGAGTTCCGAGCAGTGGTTCTCGTTCACGCCGCCGCGCGTGCCGGTGCTGCAGACGCTGCAGCAGCTGATCGGGTCGCAGGACCCGGTGCTGATGGACATCGCGACCGCCGCCAACTTCCCCTGCCAGCGGCCGTTCTCCGAACACCTTGGCGTGGCCGAACTTCCGAAGTACCGCATCCTGCCCGATCACAAACAGACGGCGTCGTCGTCCAACGGCTGGGAGGCCAGCGAGACGGGCGGCCCGTTCTTGATCACCCAGGCGATGCTGCGCACCTCGACGATCTCGACCTACCTGCGCGGCGACTGGTATCGCGACTGGGGATCGGTCGAGCAGTATCACGCGCTGGTGCCGGCCGATCAGGCGCCGGTAGCCGTCGTCGACCAGGGCGTGACCACCGTTGGCGGCTGGAGCCGCCCGGGACCCGTCAGGGCGCTGCCATGAGCGTCACCGACCGCGAGCGCCCGGTGGCCGCCGCGGCGTCGGACGCGGTTCGGGACGTGCGGGTGACGCGCTGGGTCGCGACGATCGCGGGCCTGATCGGTTTCGTGCTGTCGGTCGCCACGCCGCTGCTGCCCGTCGTGCAGACCACCGCGATGCTCAACTGGCCGCAAAACGGCCAGTTGAATAACGTTACGGCGCCGCTGATTTCACTGACGCCGGTCGACGTGTCGGTGACGGTGCCGTGCTCGGTGGTGCGTAGCTTGCCGCCCGAGGCCGGGGTGGTGCTGAGCACCGCGCCCAAGAAGGGTAAGGACGCCGCGCTCAACGCGCTGTTCGTCGTCGTCAGCAGCCAGCGCGTCGACGTGACCGACCGCAATGTGGTCATTGCCAGCGTGCCCCGGGATCAGGCGGCGTCGCCGCAGTGCCAGCGCATTGAGATCACGTCGACGCTCGCCGGCACGTTCGCCACCTTCGTCGGGTTGACCGATCCGGCGGGCAAGCCGGTGCGCGGTGGTTTCCCCGATCCCAACCTGCGCCCGCAGATCGTCGGGGTGTTCACGGATCTGACCGGTCCGGCGCCGCCGGGCCTGCGGTTCTCGGCGACCATCGACACCCGGTTCTCCACCACGCCAACGACTTTGAAGCTGGCCGCGATGGTGCTGGCGATCGTGTCCACGATCGTCGCGCTGGTCGCGCTGTGGCGCCTCGACCAGCTCGACGGCCGCCGCATGCACCGGTTGATCCCGACACGCTGGCGCAAGTTCACCCTCGTCGACGCCACGGTGATCTTCGTCTTCCTGCTATGGCATCTGATCGGCGCCAATTCCTCCGACGACGGCTACATCCTCGGCATGGCCCGGGTCGCCGACCACGCCGGCTACATGTCCAACTACTTCCGCTGGTTCGGCAGCCCCGAGGACCCGTTCGGCTGGTACTACAACCTGCTGGCGCTGATGACCCACGTGAGCGACGCCAGCCTGTGGATGCGGCTGCCCGACCTGGTCGCCGGGCTGGTGTGCTGGCTGCTGCTCTCGCGTGAGGTGCTGCCGCGGCTGGGCCCGGCGGTGACGTCGAGCACCGCGGCCAACTGGGCGGCCGGCATGGTCCTGCTGACCGGGTGGATGCCGTTCAACAACGGCCTGCGTCCCGAGCCGATCATCGCGCTGGGTTCGCTGATCACCTACGTGCTGATCGAGCGCTCGATGTGCGCCTCGCGGCTGACACCGGCGGCGTTGGCGGTCATCACCGCGGCGTTCACGCTCGGCGTGCAGCCCACCGGCCTGATCGCGGTGGCCGCCCTGGTCGCCGGTGGCCGGCCGATCCTGCGGATTCTGGTGAAGCGTCATCGCCTGGTCGGCACCTGGCCGCTGGTGGCCCCGATGCTGGCGGCCGGCACGGTCATCCTCACCGTGGTGTTCGCCGACCAGACGCTGTCAACGGTGTTGGAGGCCACCAGGATTCGCACGGCGATCGGGCCCAGCCAGGCCTGGTACACCGAGAACCTGCGCTACTACTACCTGATCCTGCCGACCGTCGACGGCTCGCTGTCGCGCCGGTTCGGTTTCCTGATCAGCGCGCTGTGCCTGTTCACCGCCGTGTTCATCATGTTGCGGCGCAAGCGAATCCCGGGTGTGGCCCGCGGCCCGGCGTGGCGGCTGATGGGCGTCATCTTCGCCACCATGTTCTTCCTGATGTTCACGCCCACCAAGTGGGTGCACCACTTCGGGCTGTTCGCCGCGGTGGGCGCGGCGGTGGCCGCGCTGACCACGGTGCTGGTTTCGCCGAAGGTGCTGCGCTGGTCGCGCAACCGGATGGCGTTCACGGCCGCGGTGCTGTTCCTGCTGGCGCTGTGCTTCGCCACCACCAACGGCTGGTGGTACGTCTCCAGTTACGGCGTCCCGTTCAACAACGTCATGCCGAGGTTCGCCGGAATCAGCGTCAGCACCGTCTTTTTCGTCCTGTTCGCAATCACGGCGATCTGGGCTTTCTGGCTGCATTTCGCGTCGCGCGAACACGGCGAGGGCCGCCTGGCGCGGGCGGTGACGGCCGCGCCGGTGCCGATCGCGGCCGGGTTCATGGTGCTGGTGTTCATCGCCTCGATGGTTGCCGGGATCGTGCGTCAGTACCCCACCTACTCCAACGGCTGGGACAACTTGCGCGAATTCGCCGGCGGCTGCGCGCTGGCCGACGACGTGCTCGTCGAGCCGGACAGCAACGCCGGCTTCATGGCCCCGCTCCCGGGCGATTACGGCCCGCTCGGCCCGCTCGGCGGCGTCAACCCAACGGGGTTCACCCCCAACGGCGTGCCCGACCACACCGTGGCCGAGGCGGTTCAGGAGACGTCGGTGCCCCAGCCCGGCACCGATTACGACTGGTATGCCTACGACTGGCGCGCGCCGACCAAGCTGAAGGCGCCGGGCATCAACGGGTCCCTGGTTCCCCTGCCGTACGGCCTCAACCCCGACCAGGTTCCGCTGGCCGGCAGCTACACCACCGGCGCCCAGCAGCAGAGCAGGCTGACCTCGGCGTGGTATCAGCTGCCCAAGCCCGACGACGGGCATCCCCTGCTGGTGGTGACCGCCGCCGGGACCATCGCCGGCAACAGCGTGTTGCACGGGCACACCAGCGGGCAGACCGTGGTGCTCGAATACGGCCGGCCCGGGCCCGGCGGTGAGATCGTGCCGTCCGGGCGGCTGGTGCCCTACGACCTGAACGGCGAGCAGCCCAAGGCGTGGCGCAACCTACGCTTCGCCCGGGACAAGATGGCCGCGGACGCGGTCGCGGTCCGGGTGGTCGCCGAGGACCTCTCGCTGACGCCGGACGACTGGATCGCGATCACCCCGCCGCGGGTGCCGGAGCTGCGCTCGCTGCAGGAGTATGTCGGCTCGTCGCAGCCGGTGCTGATGGACTGGGCGGTGGGCCTGGCGTTCCCGTGCCAGCATCCGATGCTGCACGCTTACGGCGTCACTGAGATCCCGAAGTTCCGCATCACGCCGGACTACAACGCCAAAAAGCAGGACACCGACACCTGGGAGGACGGCGTGAACGGCGGCCTGCTGGGCATCACGGACCTGCTGTTGCGGGCCCACGTGATGTCCACCTACCTGTCCCGGGACTGGGGCCGCGACTGGGGCTCGCTGCGCAAGTTCGACACCATCGCCGACGCGCATCCCGCGCAACTGGACCTGGGCACCGCGACCCGCAGCGGGTTGTGGTCGCCGGGACCGATCCGAATCAAGCCGTAATTAAACGGTTTTACGCTCACCCGCCATTAATTTGCCATTAGTCAAATAACGCGGCCCGGAATTTACGTTCGAGTAATTCCGCAGCAAATGTTTAATTTCGCGCGCCGCCGGTCAATAACTACTCCCCCTGTGAGGTAACTAACACAACCGTTAAAAAGGTGACCCGATGCACACGCTGACACGCTTAGGGACCTGTGCCGCGGCTATGACCGTGGCGATCTTCCCGGCGGCGACATTCGAAATCGCCGCCGCGACTGCCGAAAGCGGCACCCGGGTCGCTCTGGACAGCTCCGAGCGGCGTTGCGATTTCAGCCTGGTGACCACGGCGCCGACGGTGCCGCGGGCGCTAATCGGTGACGGTTCGGCCGTCATAAGCACCTCGGGGTCAAGGGCCGTCGCTCAGGTGCACGTGACAATTCCCAACGAGCCGGGCACCCATTTCGACGTCGGCCTGATTCAGGAGCCCCGCCCGTCGGCGGCGACCTGTGGTCCCGGCAACCCGGGCACCGCCTTTAGCGGAATGGACACCGACGCGGCCGGCAACGCGACGGTGACCGTTGCGGACAGCATTCGGCCGGGCACGACGGGCGTGTGGGTGATTGTCGAGCGGGCAAACCCGAACTCCCAAAACCCGGCCGAGTTCTATACGTCCGAATTCCTCGTGCCGGTATAAGCCTTTTCGGCCGGGCTCAGGTCGGCCGCGCCGACGACCAGCGCGTCGGAGCCGGGGAACACGGTGGCCACGTGGCCATTGGCCTTCCAACGCACCACGTACGGGGGCGCACCGTCGGACCCGCGCACCTCCGTGATCTCGCCCCACTGATCCGCCAACTCGGTCGTCGTGCCCTTCATCACGAGCCAATCACCTACATGGGCTTTCATCATCGACTCCCCTCGATCGTCAGCTTCTGAGCCGATCATGCGCCGCGCCCGGCCTTCGGGGAAGGGGCAGCGGGGACGAACGCCCCGGACGGACGGGACTTCGGTCCCTATCTCGGCGTTCGGCCGGGTGGTCCGATACAGGAGGCTGGAACGGAGGCACGATCATGGATGCTTCGGCACAGTCGCAGGCTCGGACGCGGCTGTTCGCCCGCGCGTTGGGTCCATTCCTGGTCATCGCCGATGCCACGGCCGTCGCCCGGGCCGGCGATATGCAGGCATTGCTGTCGCAGTTCGAAGCGAATTCGCTGTGGACGTGGGTGACCGGCGCGTTCATCCTGCTGTTCGGTCTCTTCGTCGTCGCCGCGCATCCCTACTGGCACGGCGCCGCGGCGATCACCGTCTCCCTGCTTGGGTGGCTGATCACCCTGCGCGGGCTGCTCCTGTTCGCCTTTCCCCAGGCCTTCGTGGCGGCGGCCAACCGGATGATCGGCGAGCAAGGCTGGTGGGTGGCGGCTTGCGTGGCCTTAACACTGGTCGGGCTGTATCTGACCTATGCCGGCTGGGCCCCGGTCGCCGACAAGCCAAAGCCCCAGGGGGCCACGACGAACCCCGATCTCCGGCGGGCCGCGTGACCGAGCCCGCGCCCGACGAAACGACGGGGCACCTCGCCTCGCCGCTGCGCACCGACGATTTCGACCCGGTCGCCCAGGCGGTGGTGGAGGACATGCAAACGCTGCAGAGCGGCGTCGGCATGCTCATCGTGAAGCGGGGTCCCAACGCCGGCTCGCAGTACCAGCTGGATCGGCCGGTGCTGTCCGCCGGCCGCCATCCCGCCAGCGACATCTTCCTCGACGACATCACCGTCAGCCGCCGGCACGCCGAATTCCGAAGGGAGCACGGCAAATTCCACGTCGTCGACTTGGGCAGCCTGAACAAGACCTACCTCAACCGCAAGCCCGTCGACACGGCGGTGCTGACCAACGGCGATGAAATCCGGATCGGCAATTTTCGCCTGATTTTCGTGGCGGGACCGGCGCCAGGGTAATACCGTCGCGACATGAGCGAATACGACCCGCAGTACGGGTCAGAGGGCGTGGACCGGCTGCCATTCTCCACAGAGGAAAAGTCGCGGCGCTACCGGACCGAGAACTACCGCGGCGCGGTGGGCCTGAACTGGTATCGCACCGATCCGACCCTGCAGTTCACGATGGCCTACTACCTACAGCCCGACGAATTGGCCGTGGTGGAGCCCCATTTGGCGAGCATGGGCGAGCTGATGGGCGGCCCGGTGGCACGGTGGGCCGAGGAGACCGACCGCAACCCGCCGCGGCTGGAGCGCTACGACCGGTGGGGACACGACATCAGCCAGGTGGTCATGCCGGCGTCGTTCACGCAGTCCAAGCGCGCCGTGCTGGACGCCCAGCAGGCCCTGCGCAGCGACGCGCGGGCCGCCAAGGTCAGCTCGGGCCTCGCTCTCTTCGCGTCCAACTACCTGCTCAACCAGGCCGACATCGGCATGGGCTGTGCCCTCGGCACCGGCGGCGGCATGGTCCAGTCGCTGGTGGCCGCCTACGCGCCGGCCGACGTGCGCGAGCACGTGCTGGCCAAGTTCGCCTCCGGCGAGTGGGCGGGCGAGACGGCGCAGTTGCTGACCGAACGCACCGGCGGCTCGGACCTGGGTGCGCTGGAGACGACGGCGACGCGCGCCGGGGACGCGTGGATTCTCAACGGGTTCAAGTGGTTTGCGTCCAATTGCGCGGGCGAGGCTTTCGTGGTGCTGGCCAAACCGGAAGGCGCCCCGGACAGTTCGCGCGGTGTCGCGAATTTTCTCGTGCTGCGCAACCGCCGCGACGGCTCGCGCAACGGGGTTCGGGTGCGGCGGCTCAAGGACAAGCTCGGCACCCGGTCGGTGGCCTCGGGCGAGGTCGAGTTCGTCGACGCGGAGGCGTTCCTGCTGTCCGACGAACCCAGCTCGGACGCGGGGCCATCCGACGGCAAGGGGCTGGGCCGCATGATGGAACTCACCAACGCCGCGCGCCTCGGTATCGCCCTGTTCGGTCTCGCCAATGCCCGTCGCGCCCTGGTGGAATCGCTGTGTTACGCCCGCCGGCGGCACGCGTTCGGCGGGGCGCTCATCGACAAGCCGCTGATGCGGCGCAAGCTCGCCGAGATGATGGTCGATGTCGAGGCGGCGCTCGCGCTCGTCTTCGACGGCACCGGCGCCGCCAACCATCGGCAGCCCCGCGGTATGCGCCAGCGCATCGCGGTGCCCGTCACCAAGCTCAAGGTGTGCCGGCTGGGCATCACCGCGGCGTCCGACGCGATCGAAATCCACGGCGGCAACGGCTATATCGAGACGTGGCCGGTGGCCCGGCTGCTGCGCGACGCGCAGGTGAACACGATCTGGGAGGGCCCCGACAACATTTTGTGCCTCGACGTGCGGCGCGGCATCGAGCAGTCCCGCGCGCATGAGACGCTGCTGGCGCGGCTGCGCGACGCCGTGTCGGTTTCCGACGACGACGAGACGACGCGCCTGGTGGCCGGGCGCATCGAGGATCTGGACGCGGCGATCACGGCGTGGAGCAAGCTCGACCGCGAGGTCGCCGAGGCACGGCTGTTCCCGCTGGCGCAGTTCATGGGCGACGTCTACGCGGGCGCGCTGCTCACCGAGCAGGCCGCCTGGGAGCGCGACACCAGGGGCGGCGACCGCAAAGCGCTCGTCGCCCGGCTCTATGCGCGGCGCTACCTCGCCGACCGGGGTCCGCTGCGCGGCATCGAGGACGAATCCGACGAGGCGCTGGAGCGTTTCGACGAGTTGGTGGACGGGGCGCTGCGGATATAGCGCGAGCAGACGCAAAATCGCACAATTTCGTTGTCGAATGGGCGATTTTGCGTCTGCTCGCCGAAGGACTAGACCGGGATCAGGCCGTGCTTGCGTGCGACGCGGAACCACAGTTGCTTGTCGCGCAGCAGGTGCATCGACTTGCGGAGCAGCAGCCGTGTCTGGTGCGGGTCGATGACCGCGTCGATGAATCCCCGCTCGGCGGCGGTCCACGGGATCGCCATGTTGAGGTTGTAGCCCTCGATGAAGTCCTTCTTGATCTGCTGCGCCTCGGGTGTTGTCGGGTCCGGGAACCGCTTCATCAAGAGCTGCGCGGCGCCCTCGGCGCCGATCACCGCGATGCGCGCGGTAGGCCAGGCGAAGTTGAAGTCGGCGGTCAGCTGTCGGGAGCCCATCACGGCGTAGGCGCCGCCATAGGACTTGCGGATCGTGATCGTCACCTTCGGCACGTCGGCCTCGACGACCGAGTACAGGAACCGGCCGCCGCGCTTGATGATGCCCCGCTTCTCCTCCTCCGCGCCCGGCAGGAAGCCCGGCGTGTCCACGACGAAAACCAGCGGGATGTTGAACGCGTCGCAGAACCGGATGAACCGGGCCGCCTTGTCGGAGGCCTCGTTGTCGATGGAACCGGACAGGTGCATCGGCTGGTTGGCGACCACGCCGACCGGGCGCCCGTCGACCCGGGCGTACCCGGTGATGATGGCCGGCCCGTGCTGCGCGGCGACCTCGAGGAAGTCGCCGTCGTCGAAGATGCGCAGCAGGATCTCGTGCATGTCGTAGGCCATGTTGTCGGAGTCCGGCACGATCGAGTCGAGCTCCAGATCGGTCGGCGTGATCTCCGGCTCCAGGCCGGGGTTGACGATCGGCGGCTTGTCGAAGCAGTTGGACGGCAGAAACGACAGGAAGTCGCGCACGTACTGGAACGCCTCGGCCTCGGAGTCGACGACCTGGTGGATGTTGCCGTAGCGGGCCTGCGCGTCGGAGCCGCCGAGCTCGTCGAGGGTGACGTCCTCGCCGGTGACCTCCCGGATCACGTCGGGTCCCGTCACGAAGAAGTAGCCCTGGTCGCGCACCGACACCAGCAAGTCGTCCTGGATCGGCGAATACACCGCTCCCCCAGCGCATTTGCCGAAAATGAGGGAGATCTGCGG
The DNA here is from genome assembly GCF_000455205.1 of Mycobacterium sp. UM_CSW. GTDB lineage: Bacteria > Actinomycetota > Actinomycetes > Mycobacteriales > Mycobacteriaceae > Mycobacterium. The sequence continues at coordinate 78,201 of NZ_AUWQ01000034.1, forward strand.
AACCAGACCGGACAGCGCCTCGTGGCGCCGGCCCAGCTCGGCGTACCACGCCAACGAGGTGACCGCGTCCTGGATGCGGGCGCCGCCGGAGTCCTGGATGCCGATGATCGGGCACCCGACCATCGCGCACCATTCCATTAGCCGGGCCACCTTGCGGCCGAACATCTCGCCGACCGTGCCCTGGAACACGGTCTGGTCGTGGGAGAACACCCCGACCGGGCGGCCGTCGATCATCGCGTGGCCGGTGACGCACCCGTCGCCGTAGAGCGCATTCGGGTCGTTCGGCGTCTTGGCCAGCGCCCCGACCTCGAAGAACGTGCCGGGATCGACCAGCGCGTGCACCCGCGCGCGGGCGCTCGGGATGCCCTTCTTGTCGCGCTTGGCGGCCGCCTTCTCGCCGCCGGGTTCCTTGGCGAGTTCCAGGCGAGCGTGCAGCTCGGCCAACTTCTCCGCAGTGGTGTGCTGAACGGGCGCTGGAGCTGGCACGGTCTCCGTCACTACTTGCCTACCTAACCTGTTCGGACTTGTCCTGCTGCCGTTCGGCATCGATCTTGTTCAGCGCCTGGGTCATGTGCGCGCCGACCTTCGCGATGATCGGCTCGTCGATGGCCTGGATGTGCTCGCCACCGATCGGCACGATCTCGAGGTCGGACACGTACTCGCCCCAGCCGCCGTCCGGCTTGCGGGTGGCGTAGCGCGGCTCGAACATGATCGCGTCGTCATGGTAGCGATCGGCCATGTAGAGCGTGACGTGCCCGTCGTACGGCTGGATCTGGGCGGTGTCGATGGCCCGGTTGTCCAGGTACGACGTGCGCTGGTGCTCGATGATCCCGGCCGGGATCTGCACCCCGCTCTGACTGACCGCCTCCAGCACGAACTTGATCTGGCCCTCGTCGTCGAGCTGCTCGAGGTGCTCGTAGGGGATCTCCGGAATGGTGACGTTGAACGTCTTCTCGGCGAACCGGGCGTAGCGATCCCAGCGCTTGCGGATCTCCTCCTTGGTCTGCGGAACCTCCTCGCCCGCTCGCACCGCGTCGATCAGGCCGACCCACTCGACGTCCTTGCCCAGTCGCTTCAGCCCGATCGCGCACGCGTAGGCCAGCACGCCGCCGAGAGACCAGCCGGCCAGGATGTAGGGCCCGTCGCCCTGCATCTCGATCAGCTTCGGAACGTATTGCGCCGCACGCTCTTCGATCGTGCCCTCGACCCGCTCGAGCCCGTACATCGGGGTGTCCGCCGGCAACCGGTTGAGCAGCGGCTCGTAGACCACCGTCGAACCGCCGGCCGGGTGGAACACGAACACCGGGGTCCGCGTGCTGCCCTCCGGGCGCGCCCGCAGGGTTCGCACGAAACCGTCGACCACCCCGGCCTCCAGGTGCTCGCGCACCTTCTCGGCCAGCGCCTCGATGTTCTCCGACGCCAACACGTCCTCGGCGGTGATCGGACCCTCGGCGCGCTCCGAAAGCCGTTGCGCCATCTTGGCGGCGGCGTCGGCGTCCAGCTTGGGCAGCGGGTTGAAGATGCCGCCCGGGGACTTGCCGGTCACGATCGCCCACGTGGCGAACGCGACCCGCTCGGCCGCGTCGCGCGGCGGCACGTCGGAGTTGAGCGCCTGGGCGACCGCCTGCTGGTTGAGCGCCTCCGCCGCCCCGGCCAGGTTCGGCTGGCCGCCGTTGGTTGCCCCATTCCCGGCCGGCCCGGCCGGTCCAGACGGGTTGGTCGGCGGCGGCGGGATCGGAAGATCCTGCGCCGGGGGCGCCTGCGTCTGCGGCTCGGCCTGCGGGTCGGGAGCCGGCGCCACCACCGACGCGGGCGTCGCGCCGCTGAGCAATTCGGCCTGCTCCCTGGCGATCTCCTCGGCCGTCTGCGTCTTCTGGTGCTCGGCAAGCTGCTGCACCTCGTCGCGGTGCTCGACGGCGTACTCGATCAGCTTCTCGACCGCGTAGAGGTTGGCGTCGCGCACCGCGGTCAGCTGGATCGGCGGGAGGTCGAAGTCGTATTCGACGCGGTTCTTGATCCGCACCGCCATCAGCGAATCGAGGCCCAGCTCGATCAGCGGCACCTCCCACGGCAGGTCCTCGGGCTCGTAACCCATGGCCGCGCCGACGATGGCGCCGAGCCGATCGGCAATGGTCTCGCCGGAATCCGGCGACCACTTGCTGAAACCGGCCGGCATGTACCGGTTGGTCAAGCTGTCGGTGAGCGCCTCCTGCTCCGGACCTTCGGAGGAAGCCTCCGGCGCGGCCGCCACGGTGGCCTCGATCGCCGTGCCCGCGCCGACCGCAACCGGCAGCACGGACTCGGCACCGCCCCGCGTCACCAGCGCGTCGTACACGAGCGTGAACGACTCGTCGATGCGGGCGTGCACCTGAACCGACGCCCCGCCGGGATGCCGGGTCAGGGTGGTCACCAGCCGGGAGCCCTCCCCCGGCTTGGCGCGCTCCTCGGCGGCGGTCAACTTGGCGTCCGGAAGCACTTCGGCCGCAGCCGCTTTCACCAACGACGCCAAATCCGTCAGGCCCTTGGGCGCGTACTCCCACACGTGGCGGCCGTCCGGCAGCGCGACGTGGTTACCCGGCATGATGATCGCGCCGCTGCCCGAGGCGACCTGCACGTCGAGCCAGTGCTCCTTGCGCTTGAACCGGGTCGGCGGGATGTTTGCGTAATCCTGCGGCCCCGCGGCCCGGGTGAACAGCGTGCGCGGGTCCAGGTCGTGGCCGTAGACGTAGAGCTGGGCCAGTGTCGAGATGATCGACTCGACCTCGTCCTGCTTGCGGGCCAGCGTCGGGATCAGCTGGGCGTCGTGCAGCCCGGCGTCCGCCGTGGTCAGGCCGACCTGCATCAGCGCGACGGGGTTGGGCGCGAGTTCGACGAAGGTGGTGTGCCCACTGTCGACGGCGTTGCGGATTCCGTGGGTGAAGTAGACGGAATGACGCAGCCCCTTCTTCCAGTAGTCCACGTCGTGGATCGGCTCGCTGCCCGGCTTGATGTAGCTGCCCTCGTGCACGGTCGAGTAGATGCCGCACGTCGGGCTCATCGGCTTGATGCCCTGCAGCTCCGCGGCCAGCTCCCCGAGCAGGGGATCCATCTGCTGGGTGTGGCTGGCGCCCTTGGTCTGGAACTTGCGGGCGAACTTGCCCTCGGCCTCGGCCCGGGCGATGATCGCGTCCACCTGGTCGGGCGGTCCGCCGATGACGGTCTGGGTGGGTGCGGCGTAGACGCACACCTCCAGGTCGGGGTAGTCGGAGAACACCGTCTTGATCTCGTCGGCGGAGTACTCCACCAGCGCCATCAGCCGGATGTACTCACCGAACAGCATCGCCTCGCCCTCGCCCATCAGGTGCGAGCGCGAGCAGATGGCCCGGGTGGCGTCGCGCAGCGACAGGCCGCCGGCGAAGTACGCCGACGCCGCCTCGCCCAGCGACTGGCCGACCACGGCGGCGGGCTTGGCGCCGTGATGCTTGAGCAGCTCGCCCAGCGCGATCTGGATCGCGAAGATGGTCACCTGGGTGGTCTCGATGCCGTAGTCCTGCGAGTCGTCCAGGATCAGCTCGAGCACCGAGTAGCCCAGCTCGTCCTGGACCAGCGCGTCGACCTTCTCGATCCACTTGGCGAAGACCTCGTTGCGCAGGTACAGGCTCTTGCCCATCTTGCGGTGCTGCGCGCCGAAACCGGCCAGCACCCACACCGGTCCGTTGCTCACCGGGCCGTCGACGCTGAACACGTTCGGCCGCTGCTTGCCCTCGGCGATCGCGCGCAGGCCCTTGATGGCCTCCTCGTGGTCGTGCGCCAGCACCACCGCGCGCGAGCGGCCGTGGTTGCGACGCGAGAGCGACCGACCGATCGATTCCAGCGACGACGCCTGGCCCTCGGGGCTTTCCATCCAGTCCGCGAGCTCCGCCGCCGCGGCCTTCTTGCGGGAGGTCAGGAACGCCGACACGACGAGCGGGATCACCGGTGGCGGAAGCTCTTGCGCCGCAAGCTCTTCCAGTGCCGCGGCTTTGAGCTCCAGCGCCTCCTCGGTGACCTCCGGCAGGTCGGGCTCTTCCTCCTCGGCCGCTGCGGTGGCGTCGGGGATGATGTTGCCGAAGTCGTCGAACCGCAGCGAGTGCGCCTCGAACGTGGGCGCTTGAGCGGTTTCCGAGGCCGCCTCGGCGACCGCCTTCGCCTCGGGCTGCGGCTCCGGCTCCTTCTCGATCACGTCGCGGGGCAAGACCTCGCGCACCACCACGTGCGCGTTGGCCCCACCGAAGCCGAAGCTGGATACTCCGGCCAACGCGTAGCCGCCGTAGCGCGGCCAATCGGTTGCCTTGTCAATCACTTTCAGGCGCATCGCGTCGAAGTCGATGTAGGGGCTGGGCCCGGCGAAGTTGAGCGACGGCGGCAGCTTGTCGTGCTGCAGCGCCAGCACCACCTTGGCCATGCTGGCCGCGCCGGCGGCCGACTCCATGTGCCCCACATTGGTTTTCACCGCGCCCAGCAGCGCCGGGCGGTCGGCCGGACGGCCCCTGCCGACGACGCGGCCCAGCGCCTCGGCCTCGATCGGGTCACCGAGGACGGTGCCGGTGCCGTGCGCCTCGATGTAGTCGACGTTGCGCGGATCGATGCCGGCGTCCTTGTAGGCCCGGCGCAGCACGTCGGCCTGGGCGTCCTGGTTGGGCGCGATCAGGCCGTTGGACCGGCCGTCGTGGTTGACCGCACTGCCGGCGATCACGGCCAGGATCTGGTCACCGTCGCGGCGGGCGTCGTCGACCCGCTTGAGCACCAGCATGCCGGCGCCCTCCGAGCGGGTGTAGCCGTCGGCATCCGAGGAGAACGACTTGATCCGGCCGTCCGGCGCCAGCACCGCCCCGATCTCGTCGAAACCGAGCGTCACCGCGGGCGTGATCAGCGCGTTGACGCCACCGGCCACCGCCACGTCGGCCTCGCCGTTGCGCAGCGCCTGCACCGCCTGGTGGATCGCCACCAGCGAGCTCGAGCACGCGGTGTCGACCGCGACGGACGGCCCACGGAAGTCGTAGAAGTAGGACACCCGGTTCGCGATGATCGACGGTGAGTTACCGGTGATCGCGTACGGGTGCGCGGCCGTCGGGTCGGAGATGGCCAAGAAGCCGTAGTCATGGTTGGAAACGCCGACGAAGACGCCGACCGCCTCACCGCGCAGACTCGACGCCGGGATGCGCGCGTGCTCGAGCGCCTCCCAGGTCAGCTCCAGCGCCATCCGCTGCTGCGGGTCGATGTTGTCGGCCTCGGTCTTGGCGATCGCGAAGAACTCGGAGTCGAAGCCCTTGATGTCCTTCAGATAGCCGCCGCGGGTGCGGGCCTTCGTGATCCGCTCGGCCAGCCGCGGCTCGTCGAGAAATTCCTCCCAGCGGCCCTCGGGCAGATCGGTGATGGCGTCGCGGCCCTCGATCAGCGCCTGCCAGGTTTCCTCGGGGCTGTTCATGTCGCCGGGCAGGCGGGTCGCCAGGCCCACGACGGCGATGTCGACGCGCTCGGCGGGGCCTTTGCGCGACCAGTCGACGACGTCGTCGTCCGACAGGTCCGGTTCGGGCTCGCCCTCGATGATCCGGGTCGCCAGCGACTCGATGGTCGGATGCTGGAACGCCACCGCGACCGACAGCGTGACACCGGTCATGTCCTCGATGTCGGCGGCCATCGCCACCGCGTCGCGCGACGACAGGCCCAGCTCGACCATCGGCACCGACTCGTCGATCGAATCGGGCGACTGCCCGGTGGCCTTGGCGACGTAGTTCCGCAGCCATTGGCGCATCTCGGGGACGGACATGTCGGCCTTCTTGGCGGGCAGATTCTCCTGGGATTCGTCTATGTCAGTCATGATTCCTGGTTCAGTCGTTCGCGCCCGCGAAGGCGGTCGGGGAACCGATGCCGCTGCGCAGGCTTCCGTCGAGGTAGGCGGCGCGGCAGGCGCGGCGCCCGATCTTGCCGCTCGAGGTGCGCGGGATGGTTCCGGCCTGCACCAGCAGCAGGTCGCGCACCGTGACGCCGTGCCGCACGGCGATGGCCGCGCGGATGTCGTCGGCGATGGGCTGGTAGTCGAGCTTGTGCGTGCCGGCGGCGCGCTCGGCGACGATCACGAGCTGCTCGGAGGTGTCCTCGGGGTCGTGCTTGATGCCGGCGTGCGGGTTGTCGAATACGACCTGGGGCAGCTGGTTGGCCGGGACCGAGAAGGCGGCCACGTAGCCGGTGCGCAGCGCGCGGCTGGCTTCCTGCGCCGAGTACTCGAGGTCCTGCGGGTAGTGGTTGCGCCCGTCGATGATGACCAGGTCCTTGATGCGGCCGACGATATAGAGGTGGCCGTCGTGGTAGGTGCCGTAGTCACCGGTGCGCACCCACAGCCCGTCGTCCGCGGCGCCCTCGGCGTGCGACTCGCTGATGCGGGACTTCAGGATGTTGCGGAAGGTGTGCTGGGTTTCCTCTTCCTTGCCCCAGTACCCGGTGCCGAGGTTGTTGCCGTGCAGCCAGATCTCGCCGACATGCCCGTCCGGCAGCTCGCTGGCCGTGTCCGGGTCGACGATGACGGCCCACTCGTCGACACCGATGATGCCGGCGGACACCTGGGGGACCGCGTTCGGCGCGTCGGCGGGGACCTCGACGAAGCGTTGGTTGTTCATCTCGTCGCGGTCGACGTGGATGACCCGGGGCGCCTCGTCCATCGGCGTCGTGGAGACGAACAAAGTCGCCTCGGCCAGGCCATAGGACGGCTTGATCGCCGTCTTCCGCAGGCCGTACGGCGCGAACGCCTCGTAGAACTTGCGCATCGACGCCGGGGACACCGGCTCGCTGCCGTTGAGGATGCCCTTCACGTTGCTCAGGTCCAGGGGCGGCTCACCCTCCTTGGGCGCGCCGCGCACCGCGGCGTGCTCGAAGGCGAAGTTCGGCGCGACGGTGAAGACCTCGCACTCCGGGGCGTCGTCGGGCTTGCGCGCCATCTCCCGGATCCACCGGCCCGGCCGCCGCACGAACGCGGCCGGGGTCATGAAGGTGAAACTCTGGCCGAGCACCGGCGACAGCAGCGCAGTGATCAGGCCCATGTCGTGGAAGAAGGGCAGCCAGGACAACCCGCGGTCGCCCTCTTTGCCCTCGAGGCCGTTGAGCACCTGCAGCACGTTGGTCGGCAGGTTCAGGTGGGTGATCTGCACGCCGGTCGGGGTGCGCGTGGAGCCGGAGGTGTACTGCAAGTAGGCGATGGTGTTCTCGTCGGCCACCGGCTCTTCCCAGGTGGCGGCGACCTCGTTCGGCACGGCGTCGACGGCGATGACGCGCGGGCGCTCCTTGGCCGAGCGGGCGCGGATGAACTTGCGGACTCCCTCGGCGGCCTCGGTGGTGGTCAGGATGGTCGACGGGGTGCAGTCGTCGAGCACGGCGTGCAGACGGCCGACGTGGCCCGGTTCGCTCGGGTCGAACAGCGGCACGGCGATCCTGCAGGCATACAGCGCGCCGAAGAACGCGACCAGGTAGTTGAGGTTCTGGGGGCACAGGATGGCGATGCGGTCGCCGGGCTGGGTGACCTGTTGCAGGCGAGCGCCGACGGCCCGGTTGCGGGCGCTGAACTCCGACCAGGAGATGTCGCGGTACTCGCCGTCGCGCTCGGTGGAGTAGTCGATGAACCGATAGGCGAGCTTTTCGCCGCGAACCTTCGCCCATTTCTCAACGTGACGAACCAGGTTCGTGTTGTCCGGGAACCTGATCTTCCCATTCACGATGAACGGGTTGTGGTACGCCATGCCGTCTTCTCCTGTCACAACCATCTCGGTCGGCTTGGCCGACTCAATGCCTTGCCGGCTTCGCCGACTGGTCCTCTATACACGAGCCGGCTGTGCACGACACCCGGCTGGGAGCGCCGGTCCGTGCCAGTCCCCGCCAGCTTCGGCCCCGATCGGGACCGCAACCAAGTGCTGATTGCTCTTAATTTTCTCTTAATGTTAAGGGCCGCCCCGCGGCAGACCAAATCACAAGGTACCGCCGATCCCGTCACGGATTCGCCTACGTCGCGGCTGTGTCTAGTGCCTCTTCCTCGGGCCGACCCGGCCCATCGTCATCCGGCCGAGTCACCCATGTTTGGGATGCGGCGCGTTTTCGATCAGCCCGCGGACCCAATTCAGCGTCCAATCGGTCGCCGGAGCCCCGTCGAGGTTCCAGAACTGCGTCGTGGCATACAGCGCGTGGACCGGCTGCCCGGCGCCACCGGCCAGGGTGTTCAACGTGTCCGGCAGCTTGGCGACGCTGAACGCTTCGTTCGGCGCCGCGCAGATGAGGTCACCCGGTGCGCAGATCTCGTTCGTCTTGCCGTTCAGCGCGCCGAAGCCGCCCGGCCGCGCACCCGTCATGGTCAGGCCGAGCCCGGACAGCACCGGCACCTCGTGCAGCGTGATCTCGGCGCCCTCGCCCGGCGGGTTGGGCCCGATGTCGTTGCCCACCCCGTCCTGGCGACGGCCGTCGGCGATCAACGTCACACCGAGCACCAGGTCGTCGTCGACGGGTCCGCGGCCGTTGCCGATGTCGCTGGCGATGTCGCCGATGATCACCGCGCCCTGGGAGAAACCCATCAGCACGTAACTGGTCAGCGGGCACTTGTTGTTCATGTCGGTCATCGCCTGGACCGTCGCGCGGGTGCCCTCCGCCCGGCTTTCGTTGTAGGACATCTGCGTGTCGCCGCTCAACGGGTTGTGGAACTGCGCCGTGTAGGGGGTGGTGTACGTCTGCACCCGCGACGACGGGAACTGCTGGGAGATCTCGTTTGTCACCTTGTGCAGCAACGCATTCGGGAACTGCCCCGGGTTGAGCGGGTCGTCCTGCGGGGCGGACTCCCAGGTGCCGGGGACGTTGACCAGCTGCACGTCGGGGCACGAGGCGTCCTGAGACGCCGGCCGCGGCTTGTGCGGGTGGGTCGACGTGGAGGGCGGCGGCAGGATGCCGGGGGGCACGGCGCTGGGCGGCGATTCGCGGTTGCGCAGCAGCGTGATGACGGCCACCACGACCAGCAACACGACGCCCGCCACGGCAAGGGCGGCAACCCAGGCGAGGATCCGGTGGCGTTTACGCCGCGCGCTCGTCGTCATGGTCTCCTGCCAGCAGAGTCGGTCGATCGCAGCTCGGTTCCCGGGCAAGCGGACGTCCCGCCCCCTGCTGCACTTTCCTACACGGTACCGGCGTTGCGCGCGGCACCCCGGGCCTCGCCGTCCTAGCGGATCGCGCCCACGATGTCGCCCGACATGGCGCCCAGCTGACCCGCCCACGAGCCCCAGCCGTTGTCGCCGCCGCCGGGGAAGTCGAAGTGGCCGTTGTGCCCGCCGACGCTGCGGTACTGCTGGTAGAACATCCGGCTGTTGCCCATCGCCTCGCCGGCCTGGCCGATCATGGCGGCGGGATCGCTGGCCGCGTCGGTGGTCGGGCTCCACACCCAAACGCGGGTGTTGTTCTGCGCCAGCAGGGAGGCGTGCACCCACGGGTCGTGCCACTTCCACCGGCCCAGCTGCGGCGCGCCCCACATGCCGTTGCCGTCAACGCCGCCGAACTGCTGCAGTCCGGCCAGGATCGAACCGTTCGTCGTGGTGTTCGACGGGTACAGGAAACCGGACAGCGAACCGGCGAATCCGAAGCGGTCGGGGTGGAAGCAAGCCAGCGCCATCGCGGCATAGCCGCCCTGGGAGGCGCCGACGGCGGCGTGCCCGCCGGGTGCCAGGCCCTTGTTGGCGGCCAGCCAGTTGGGCAGCTCGCTGGACAGGAAGGTGTCCCACTGCTTGCTGCCGTCGTTCTCCCAGTTGGTGTACATGCTGTAGGCGCCCCCGGCGGGTGCCACCACCGAGATGCCCTTGCCGGCCAGCGTGTTCATCGCGTTGCCGGCGGTGACCCAGTTGCTGACGTCCGGGGCGGCGTCGAAGGGGTCCAGCAGATACACCGCGTGCGGACCGCCGGCCAGGAAGGCCACCGGGATGTCACGGCCCATCGCCGCCGACGGGACCATCAGGCTTTCGTAACCCGCGGCCCTGGCCTTGCCGGCGGTCGCGGTCGTCACCAAGGCGAAGGTCACCCCCAACCCGACGGACAGTGCGATGACGCCAAACATCCGCAGAAGCGCTGACAGACCCCGTACGACCCTCATGTCCACCCTCCATCGTCTAGTCGCTGTGTCTGCACATTAGCCAGGGCGGTAGTCGGGGCGGTCAGCAGGGTAGTGATATAGGCCACACTCGCCGCGCGCAAACCAACGGCGGCGACCCGATTGGATCGCCGCCGTCAGTCGCGTTGCTCGTTCTTAGGTGCCGGTGCCGGTGCCGGTGCCCTGGTTGCCCGCGGCCGCGGCCGTGGCCGGACCGGCGCCCGGGGTGGCGCCCAGCGTCGACTGCAGGTCACCCTTCATCGCCTGCAGCTGCGCGCCCCAGTAGGGCCAGTCGTGGGTGCCGTTGGCGTCGAAGTTCCACACCGCGTTGTGGCCGCCGGCCTGGTTGTACGCGTCCTGGAACTTCAGGTTGCTGGTGCGCACGAAGCCCTCGAGGAACTTGGCGGGCAGGTTGTCGCCACCCAGGTCCGACGGCTTGCCGTTACCGCAGTACACCCAGATGCGGGTGTTGTTCGCGACCAGCTTGCCGACCTGAAGCGACGGGTCGTTGCGCTGCCAGGCGGGGTCCTCCTTGGGGCCCCACATGTCCTTGGTCTTGTAGCCACCCGCGTCGCCCATGGCCAGCCCGATCAGCGACGGGCCCATCCCCTGCGACGGGTCGAGCAGCGCCGACAGCGAGCCGGCGTAGACGAACTGGTTCGGGTGGTAGGCGGCCAGGATCAGCGCCGACGACCCGGCCATCGACAGACCGACCGCGGCGTTGTTGGTGGACCGGACCTGCTTGTTGGCCGACAGGTACGCCGGCAGCTCGCTGGTCAGGAAGGTCTCCCACTTGTAGGTGGTGCAGCCGGCCTTACCGCACGCGGGCGCATACCAGTCGGAGTAGAAGCTGGACTGCCCACCGACCGGCATGACCACGGCGATGCCCGACTGGTTGTACCACTCGAACGCCGGGGTGTTGATGTCCCAGCCGTTGTAGTCGTCCTGCGCGCGCATGCCGTCGAGCAGGTAGAGCGCCGGCGCGTTGGCACCACCGCTTTGGAACTGAACCTTAATGTCGCGGCCCATAGCGGCCGAGGGAACCTGCAGGTACTCCACCGGCAGACCCGGGCGTGAGAACGCCCCGGCGGTCGCCGAGCCCCCCACGGCGCCAATCAGACCCGAGAGCAGGGCCGCGCCAACGGCCCCCACCACGAGTCGTCGTGGCATGCGAGCCACGGCGCCGCGAAACCTGTCGACAAGCGTCATCCTTGCTTCCTCATCCTTTCGGCGCGCCTCAGTACAGGCGCATCGTCGAATTGGGTCGTACTGCATACGATCTGCGCAGCAGTGCTCGTGTAGTCAACCACACCATCGGCCATCCCCTCTCATCGAGCAGGTCAGGCAAACAGCCATTCAGCGCATTTTTGCAACGATTTTCGGGCCGAGCGGTGCGGTCGAGAATCGCGTTTCCGCATGTGCTTGGCCGCGGTCGATCACTGGTGAGAGCACAGATGTGAAGTTGCTGGCAATGTCCCGCACAGTCACCGGCAGCGCCGGTTTGGAGATGTGCCGAAAAAAATCCGGATGCGACGTCTCATTCGCGGGGAGGCGGCGGGATCGCCTGCGGAACCGGCAGCCCACACCTGGCGAGCTCGTAGAGCGGAACGCGATCGATTCGGTACTTGGTGAACTCGAAGCTGTGTACGACGTTGGAAACGAAGCGATGCAAGGTCATTGGCGCTCGCACCGAGCTCAGCATCGCCTTCGTCTCGGGGCATTGCAGCGCCGCGACGGCCTGCGCGACCCAGTTCACGTCCAAATAGCCTGGAATTCCCGGATACAACTTCACCCACGGGCCGTCGGCGATCACCCAGTCGGGGAAGAGGTTCTTGTCGTGCCCGATTCGGCCGTGCTTCAGCCGTTCCGTGTGCTGGGCGAGCGGGTTTGCCAGCCCGATCTGGTCGATCACCCGCACATCAAGCCCGACGTTCATCCCCAGCATGCCCAGGTTGGTGAAAAACACGGCATGCTGCGGTTTTTGCGGCGCCTTGGCATCCCCGGGCGCGGGCTGCAGCATCGGCACCAGGTCCCACTGGGTGTAGTTGCCCGACGGCAGCAACAACGCTCCCTCCGGGGTGTTGTCGAGCGCGGTCAGGACGGCGGCCATCCTCGGGTAGTCCAGGTAGTCGGCGGCCGTCAGCGGGTGCGCATGCCCGGTGGCCTGTGCGTAGAAGCGGCGCTCGTCGACGATGCCCGAGTAGGTGACGTGGGTGGCGTCGTCGCCCATCCCGGGTGAGTTTGCTGCCCACAGCGACCAGCCCGCGACGCCCAGCCACAGCGCGCCGGCGGCACCGGCCGCCCAGTAGCCCGTCTCCCGCGAATAGTCCTGCCCGTCGGGCAGGACAACCGGGACGACGGCCACCGGCGCCAGCAAACAAAATAGCGGCGCCAGCAACACCCTCGCGTGCATGAAATCGCCGCCCTGCCGGATCCAGTAGAGCCCCTGCAGCAGGCCGCTGACGAGGACGAATGCGACGACCGCCGACGGGCTCTGCACCGCCCGCGCCAGCCGCCCGTAATCCGGCGACAGCGCCGGGCGCAGGAACGACGGGCGCCGCCGGGCCACCACCACCAGCACGCCGAGCGGCACCAGCAGCAGCACCGGAACCCACACGGCGTAGGGCGCATTGAAGTTGGACAGGTAGATCATCCCCTGCGACCACTTGTCGCCCGCCGCGTCCTTGGCCAACGCCGTGCCGGGCACCAGCAGGCCGTAGTAGCCCATCCGGAAGATCTCGTAGGCGACCGGCAGAAACCCGCCGGCCACCACGACCAGCGCCCGGCGCCGCCAGGTGCGGGCGGCGATGAGCATCATGATCAGCGCCAGCCCGCCCATCAGCGCCAGCTCGGGTCGGACGAGAACGCTGAACCCGGCGACGAAGGCCAGCGCACTGACGAAGACCGGGCCACCCGGACGCCCGCGCACCGGCTGCGCCCAGCACACCATCATCCACCACAGCAGCCCCAGGTAGGCCAGCGCCAGGCCGCTCTCCAGGCCCGATGTGGCAAAGTCGCGGGCGGGCGGCAACGCGATGTAGACCAGCGCGCCGGCGGGCAGCATGATCGCCCGGCGCCCCCGCAGGCTGGGCGCGTACAACCGGCCGGCACCCAGCATCAAAAATGCCACGCCCAGCACCGAAAGCGTCAGGGCCAGCGCCAAAGCCACGTACTCCATGCGCATCGGGCCGCCGACCCAGCTGCCCACATACATCAGATAGGTCCACGCCGTGGAGGTGTTCGCCTCGACCCGTTCGCCCTGGTTGAACACCGGGCCGTTGCCGGCCAGCAAATTGCGCACCGTGCGCAGCACGATGAGCCCGTCGTCGGCGATCCAGCGCCGCTGCCACGCGCCCCAGCCGAACAGGACGGCGACCACCGCCACGCTGATCCACAGGCTGACCCGCACCGCGGTGACGTAGGGGAATAGCGGCCGGCCGGGCCGCCTGATCACCGGCCGGCGCAGCACTCCCACCCCCAGCGCCTTCAGGCCGTTCAGATGGGGGCTAGCCGAAGGCAACGGCGGCCCCAACTGTTGCGATCCACGCCAGCGCCAACAGCTGCAGCACCCGGTCGCGCAACGCAATGTCTTCGGGCTCCCCGGCCAGCCCGCCGTCGACGTCGACCGCGTAGCGCAGGATCGCGATGGTGAACGGGACCATGGACACCACGAACCAGCCCGCCTCGCCGTGTTCGCGCTCGAATGCCCACAGCCCGTAGCACAGCACCACCGCGGTGGCCGACATCGTCCAGACGAAGCGCAGGTAGGTGCTGGTGTAGCTCTCCAGCGCCTTGCGGATCGCCGCGCCGGTGCGTTCGGCCAGTTGCAGTTCGGCGTAACGCTTGCCGGCCACCATGAACAGCGACGCGAATGCCGCCATGAGCAAAAACCACTGCGACAGCCGGGTGTCGGTGGCCGCGCCCCCGGCGATGGCCCGCAGCAGGTACGCCGACGACACGATGCAGATGTCCATCACCGCCTGGTGCTTGAGGCCGAAGCAGTAGCCCAGCTGCATGGCGATGTAGACCGCCATCACCACGGCCAGGTTGGGCGTCAGCCACCACGCCAGGCCGAGCGACGCCACCCCGAGCACCACCGCCAGGGCATAGGCCAGCCATTCCGGCACCACGCCGGCGGCGATCGGGCGGAACCGTTTGGTGGGGTGTTCGCGGTCGGCCTCGACGTCGCGGACGTCGTTGATCAGGTACACCGCGGAGGCCGCCAGGCTGAACACCGCGAAGGCTACCGCCACCTGAATTCCCAGCTGGCCGTAGTCATATCGGTGACCGCGTCCCGCCGCGCTCAGCGGCGCGGCCAGGACGAGCACGTTCTTCACCCACTGGCGCGGGCGGATCGCCTTGACCACCCCGACGATCAGGTTCGCCGGAGGCCCGACCACCACGTCTTCACTCATTTGGGCACGCCTCTCGCGCTCGGTCGGCGATCCCCGCGACGGCGGCACCGAGGGCGATGCCGAAGGCTACGTCGCTGGGATAGTGCACGCCCAGCAGTATCCGCGACAGCGCCATCGGAGGGACGAGCAACACGGGTAACGGGAGCCCGGTTGCGCGACTCATCAGGATGGCCGCGGCGGTGGTGGAGGTGGCGTGCGCGGAGGGGAAGCTCAGTTGGCTCGGCGTGCCGACGTTCACCGCGACCGCCGGGTGATGGGGCCGCTTGCGCCGCACCAGGCGCTTGACCAGCACGGCGGCGGCGTGCGCGACGAACGCGCCGGCCCCGGCCACCAGCCACTCGCGGCGACGGCTCGGCATCAGCACCGCACCGAGCAGCGCCACCACCAGCCAGCCGATGCTGTGCTCGCCGAAGTGGGACAGGCCTCGCGCCGCACCCAGCATTCCGGGCCTGTCGGCCAGCGCCGACTGGACGGCCACCAGCGCGGCCACCTCACCGCGCGGGGCGGCCGATTCAACCATGTTTTGACTCGCCGGCCGGCAACAACGCCGTCTCCCACTTCTGCTTGCTGGACAGCACGGGCAGCGCCTCCCGGTAGACCCGGCGCATCTCGTCGAACCGGCCCAGCAACTTGCGCTGGCGGCGTAGCGATTTCAGCAACAGCGACATCATCTTTCGCCGGTCGCGCTGCCGGTAGACCACGCCGCACCCGTCGGCGGTCGTGACCGTCACGCCGTCGACCGTGCAGAGCCGGAACCAGCGCGCGTCCTGGGTCGGCACGTTGTACTCCGGACGCGTGTGGGCTTCCGGGTCGGCCGCTGTCATGTTGTGCAATATCCCGCGTGCCAGCCGGTAACTGATGGAAACGGGGTTCACCGGCGGCTTCATCGCCTTGGTCTTGTTCTGCGGCGGCGGCAGCTCGCTCGCGGCCGGCAGCACGACGGCGTCCGGGTACTCCTTGCGGATGCGGTGCACTTCCGGCAGCGCCGATTCCAGGATCGAGAAGATGTGCTCGGGACCGGCCAGAAAGTCGTCGATCGCCCTGTTCTGGATCGCGACCGTCGAGTATTCAAGGCAGGCAAGGTGTTTCAGCGTCGCCTTGAGGTGGCTGCGGACCAATCCGGTGATATCGCCGTCCCAGTGCAGCGCCGCGACCACCAACCGGTTGCGCAAGTGGAAATAGGCCTGCCAGTCGATGGCGTCGTCCTTGTCGCTCCAGGCCATGTGCCAGATCGCGGCCCCGGGCAAGGTGACCGTCGGATAGCCGTGCTCGCCGGCGCGCAGGCCGTATTCGGCGTCGTCCCATTTGATGAACAACGGCACCGGCTGGCCGATCTCCTCGGCGACCTGCCGCGGGATCATGCACGTCCACCAGCCGTTGAAGTCGACGTCAATGCGCCGGTGCAGCAGCGCGCTCCGATCGTTGTTGTCGTTCAACGGGAATTGCGCGAAGTCGTGGTCGTACTCGGCGTGCGGCGCGGCGGTCCACATGAAGTTCGACTGGTTGACGACCTCGCCCATGATGTGCAGGTGCGACGGCTCCTGCAGGTTGAGCATCTGACCGCCGATCAGCATCGGCGTCTTGGCGAAGCGGTTCAGCGCCAGCACCCGCAGGATGGTGTCCGGCTCGATGCGGATGTCGTCGTCCATGAACAGGATCTGTTGGCAGTCCGTGTTTTTCAGCGCCTCGTACATCACCCGGCTGTATCCGCCGGAACCGCCGAGGTTCGGCTGATTGTGGATCGACAACCGGTCGCCCAGGCCGGCGGCTGCGGCCGGAAAGTCCGGGTGGTCGCGCACCTTGCGGACGCCCTGGTCCGGCACGATTACCGCCCCAATCACCTTGTCCACCAATGGATCTGCGGTGAGGTCGGCCAGTGCGTTGACACAGTCGGCGGGACGGTTGAAGGTGGGGATACCGACGGCGACGTTGGCGGTGCCCGGAGCGGGCTCGGTGGCGTACCACCCACCGCTGAGCAGGCTGACCGCCGTGTCGGTGGTGATGTCGAACCAGATCCAGCCGCCGTCCTCGAACGGCCGCAGCGGCACCTCGATCTCGACGACCGCCGGCTGATCGTCGGTGCCGACGAACTGGCGGCCCTCCACCGAGATCCGGACCCCGGTGGCCTTGGTCCGGTACACGTCGACGCGTCCGGTTCCGGTCAGCTCGACCCGCAACACCACCGACGTGCAGATCGACCAGCGCCGCCAGTAGCTGGCCGGGAACGCGTTGAAGTACGTCGCGAACGACACCTCCGACTCAGCGCCGATCTGTAGCGAGGTGCGCGATGTCGCGTGCGCGCGCCGCGCGTTGGTGGTCGACTCCTCGAGGTAAAGCTTGCGCACGTCGAGGGGTTCGCCCGGACGCGGCAGGATGATTCGGGACAGCAGACTGACCGCGCTCATTTTGCGCCGCTCCTCCCCATCGCTTCGTCCCCCTCGCCGCTCCGCGGCTGGGGGTGCCCCCACTGCATCGTGACCGCGCTCATGCGTTCGCCCCCTCGTCTTGCATGAGTGGTGCGCCGTCGCGCAGGTGCGGCGCAAGGATGTTGTCGTACATGCTGAGCGCGCTGGCGATGGCCATGTGCATGTCGAGGTATTGGTAGGTGCCCAGCCGGCCGCCGAACAGGACCCTCGACGACGCCGTCTCGGCCCTCGCCCGTTCTCGATAGGCGGCCAACAGGGCGCGGTCGGCCTCGGTGTTGATCGGGTAGTACGGCTCGTCATCGTCTTCGGCGAAGCGGGAGTACTCGCGCATGATCACCGTCTTGTCCGTCGGGTAGTCACGCTCGAGGTGGAAGTGACGGAACTCGTGGATCCGGGTGTAGGGCACGTCGAGGTCGTTGTAGTTCATCACCGGCGTCCCCTGGAAATCCCCGATCGGCAGCACTTCCACCTCGAAGTCCAGTGTGCGCCAGCCCAGGCGGCCCTCGGCGTAGTCGAAGTAGCGGTCCAGCGGCCCCGTGTACACGACGGGGGCGTCCGGTGACTCCGCGCGCAGTTGGTCGCGCACGTCGAACCAGTCGGTGTTCAGCCTGACCTCGATGCGGTCGTCGTCGGCCATCCGCTGCAGCCACGCCGTGTAGCCGTCGACCGGCAGGCCCTCGTAGGTGTCGCTGAAGTATCGGTTGTCGAACGTGTAGCGCACCGGCAGCCGATTGATGACGGCGGCGGGCAGCGTGGCGGGGTCGGTCTGCCACTGCTTGGCCGTGTAGCCCTTGACGAATGCCTCGTACAGGGGCCGGCCGATCAGCGAGATCGCCTTCTCCTCCAGGTTTTGCGCGTCCGCGGTGTTGATCTCGGCGGCCTGCTCGGCGATCAGCTGCCGCGCCTCGTCCGGGGTGAAGTACCGGCCGAAGAACTGCGACACCAGGCCCAGCCCCATGGGGAACTGGTAGGCCTGCCCGTTGTGCATCGCGAAGACGCGGTGGCGGTAGTCGGTGAAGTCGGTGAACTGGCGCACATAATCCCAGACCCTCTTATTAGAGGTGTGAAACAGGTGTGCGCCGTACTTGTGCACCTCGATGCCGGTCTGGGGCTCGGCCTCGGAGTACGCATTGCCGCCCAGATGCGGGCGCCGGTCGAGGACGAGCACGCGCTTCCCGAGTTGGGTAGCCGCGCGCTCGGCAATGGTCAGGCCGAAGAATCCGGAGCCGACGACGAGGAGGTCGAAACGAGCTGTCATCGGTTGCTTAGGGTATCCGACCGGGCGGGCCTAACCCATTTGGCGAGGCCACGGCGCCCGGGTTAGTCCATGTAGCGACTGCTTGGGCATGGTCGGAAACCGCGGTCACAGTCGGACTCTCAATTACCTCACGATTCAATATCAGCACTCTAGTCACAGCAATCTCACTCGTACCATCAACTCTGTGTGCATCACGCCGGATACGACCGGCAGGGCACGCCGACACAACAAGCAGTTCAAATAGTTGTCCAGATACGAGGAGACTTCCGTGCCGAATCGACGCCGACGCAAGGTTTCGACAGCCATGAGCGCGGTCGCCGCTGTGGCAGTGGCGAGTCCTTGCGCATACTTCCTGGTCTACGAATCGACCGCCGGCAGCAAGCCGGCCGAGCACCACGAGTTCAAGCAGGCCGCGGTGATGTCCGACCTGCCCGGCGAGCTGATGGGCGCGCTGTCCCAAGGCCTGTCGCAGTTCGGCATCAACCTGCCGCCGGTGCCCGCCCTCAGCGGAACCGGTGCCACCACACCGGGTCTGACCAGTCCGGGCCTCACCAGCCCGGGCCTGACCAGCCCAGGTTTGACGAGCCCGGGGCTGACCAGCCCAGGCTTGACGAGCCCCTCGCTCACCAGTCCGGCGCTTACCAGCCCGGGCTTGACGAGCCCCGCTTTGGCGAACCCGGGCCTGCCGCCCACGACGCCGGGCACACCCGGGGTCACCACGCCGGGCGCGCTGCCGACGACGCCGGCCGCGGGGCTCAACCCCGCACTTGCCAACCCCGGGCTGACCAGCCCGGCCGGGGTCACACCCGGACTGGCGAGCCCCGGCCTGTCGCCCAGCGAGGTACCGATCGACTCGACGACGGCCGGATTGGACCCGGGCGCCGGCGGCACGTACCCCATCCTCGGTGACCCGTCGACGCTGGGCGGCGCTTCGCCGATCGCGTCCGGCGGCACCGGCGGGACCGGCGGCACCTCTGGCGGCGGCGGCGGGCTGATGAACGACCTGATGCAGGCCGCCAACCAGTTGGGCGCCAACCAGGCGATCGACCTGCTCAAGGGCCTGGTGATGCCGGCCATCACGCAAGGTATCCAGCAGAGCGCCGCGGGTGCCGCGCCGGGTGCCGCGTTGCCGGCCGCCGCGGGTGCGTTGCCGGGTGCGGCCAAGGCCCTGCCGGGCGCCGCCGCTGCCCTGCCTGGCGCTGCGGGTGCCCTGCCAGGTGCCGC
>NZ_AUWQ01000035.1 GCF_000455205.1 Mycobacterium sp. UM_CSW
GGCCGACCTGCGCGCCGCCGGGGTCCGGCTGGCCGTGGCCACCTCCAAGCTGGAGCCGACGGCGCGGCGCATCCTCGCCCACTTTGGCCTGGACGGGTATTTCGAGGTGATCGCCGGCGCGGCTCCCGACGGCTCACGCAAGAGCAAGGAGGACGTGCTGGCCCACGCGCTCGAACAGCTGCAGCCGCTGCCCGAGCGGGTGCTGATGGTCGGCGATCGCAGCCACGACGTGCACGGCGCGGCCGCGCACGGCATCGACACGGTGGTGGTCGGCTGGGGCTATGGGCGGTCCGATTTCGAGGACGGGTTCAGCCTCACCGGCGTGACGCACGCGGCGACGGTCGAGGAGTTGCGGAGGGCCCTCGGTGTCTGAACCACTGCACGTCACCTTCGTCTGCACCGGCAACATCTGCCGCTCCCCGATGGCCGAGAAGATGTTCGCCGATCAGCTGCAGCGACGCGGCCTCGGCGACGCGGTCCGGGTGACCAGCGCGGGCACCGGCAACTGGCATGTCGGCAGCTGCGCCGACGACCGGGCCACCCGGGTGCTGCATGCCCATGGCTACCCCACCGCCCACTGCGCCGCGCAGCTCAACGACGATCACCTGGCGGCCGACCTGGTGGTGGCCTTGGGGCGCAATCACGTTCGGATGTTGCGTCAGCTGGGCGTCGAGGAAGACCGGATCCGCATGCTGCGGTCGTTCGACCCGCGCTCGGGCGCCCACGCCCCCGACGTCGAGGACCCCTACTACGGCGACCACGACGACTTCGAGGACGTCTTCGCCGTCATCGAGGCCGCCCTGCCCGGACTGCACGCGTGGGTCGACGAACGACTCTCCGAAAACGGGAGAGGCGCGATGCCCCGGTGAAAAGGGGCCTGGCGTTCCTGCTGCGCCCGGGCTGGATAGCCCTGGCGCTGGTGGTGATCGCCTTCACCTACCTGTGCTTCATGGTGCTCGCGCCCTGGCAACTGGGAAAGAACACCAGGACGTCGCGGGAGAACCACCAGATCGAGTCCTCCCTCAACACCCCGCCGGTGCCGCTGAAAACTCTGCTGCCCCAGCAGGATTCGTCGGCCCCGGGCGCACAGTGGCGGCGCGTGACGGCGACCGGGCACTACCTGCCCGACGTGCAGGTGCTGGCCCGGCTGCGGGTGGTCGAGGGCGACCCGGCGTTCGAGGTGCTGGCACCGTTCGTCGTCGACGACGGCCCGACCGTGTTGGTCGACCGCGGCTACGTGCGCCCCGAGCAGGGATCGCATGTCCCGCCGATCGCGCGCCCACCGGCGGAGACGGTGACGATCACGGCTCGGCTGCGGGACTCCGAACCCACCGTGGCGGGCAAGGATCCTTTCGTCACCGACGGTGTGCAGCAGGTGTATTCGATTAACACCGAACAGGTCTCGGCGTTGACGAAGGTGCCGCTGGCCGGGTCCTATCTGCAGTTGGTCGAGGACCAGCCCGGTGGACTGGGCGTGATCGGCGTGCCGCACCTCGATGCCGGGCCGTTTCTGTCCTATGGCATCCAGTGGATTTCGTTCGGCATCCTCGCGCCCATCGGGTTGGGCTACTTCGTCTACTCCGAGCTGCGGGTCCGGCGACGGGAGAAGGGGCAGACGACCGCCACCCCGGTGACCGTGGAGGACAAGCTCGCCGACCGCTACGGCCGCCGGCGGTAGGGCGCTTTCAGTGTGCGTTAAGGGTTTTCAGTGTGTGCCCACGGCGGGAAAACTTCGTTTTTCCCGCCCTACCCGCACATTCATCGCCAGCGATGCACACGTAATGCCCCGACGAGCCCGATCGATAAGGCCGCGACCGCCTGCACCGCCCGCGACAGCGCCACCGCGCGGCGCAGGTCAGCCACGTCGGGTGGCCGCCCGTCGCCGAGCGTCGGGCGGATCTGCAGCTCGTGGCGATACTGCGTCGGCCCGCCGAGCCGAACGCCGAGCGCGCCGGCGAAGGCCGCCTCGACCACCCCGGCGTTGGGGCTGGGATGCCGCGCCGCGTCACGGCGCCAGGCCCGCAGCGCCGCCAACGGCGATCCGGAGACCAGCGGTGCGCACAGCACCACCAGCGCCGCGGTCACGCGGGCGGGGAGGTAGTTGGCCGCGTCGTCCAATCGTGCTGCGGCCCAACCGAATCGGGCATAGCGCGGCGAGCGGTGACCGATCATCGAATCCAGCGTGTTGATGCCGCGGTACGCCAGCACCCCGGGCGCCCCGCCGGCCGTCGCCCACAGCAGCGGCGCCACTTCGGCGTCCGAGGTGTTCTCCGCGACCGACTCCAGCGCCGCGCGCGTCAGGCCGGCGGCGTCCAGCCGGGCCGGGTCGCGCCCGCACAGTGACGGCAGCAGTCGTCGGGCGGCTTCGACGTCGCCGCTCTCCAACAGTTGCGACATGTCCAGGCCGGTGCGCGCCAACGACGTCCCGCCCAGGCAAACCCACGTCGCCGCGATCGTGGCCACCAACCCACCCCGACGGGAGGCCCGCGCGCCCAGCAGCGTCACCGCGCCGACCAGCACGCCCACGTGCAGCGCACCGGCCCCCTTGGCGTCGCGGTAGGTGGCGCGCTCCAACGCCGCGGCCGCCTTGCCGAACAGGGCGACCGGATGGCCGCGTGTGGGGTCGCTCAGTGCGAGGTCGGCCAGGTAGCCGGCCAGCACGCCGGCGGCTCGGGACCGAGTCGCACGCACCCCGGCAGCGTCTCACACCGGCCGCGACCGGGGTCGGCAACTAGATGGCCAAAATGGCCGCCACGATCACCACGAGGATCAGCAGGCCCACCACCCACCACAGCAATGCGTCGGGGTCGGCCGTCGGTGACAGGCTGGGCGCGCGCGGTAGCGGCCGGATCGGGCCAGGTTGGGTACTCATCGCTCTGGTCTGCCCACTTTTCGGCGGATATAACGGTTTGCCGTGGTGTACTCGACTCCATGAGGGGTAATCCGCGATGAAGCGGCCCGCAACCCGGATCGCGGATTTGCTGAACCCGGCGGCGATGTTGCTGCCCGCCGCGAACGTGATCATGCAGCTCTCCCTGCCCGGCGTCGGTTACGGCGTGCTGGAAAGCCCGGTGGACAGCGGCAACGTCTACAAGCATCCGTTCAAGCGGGCCCGCACCACCGGCACCTACCTGGCCGTCGCGGCCATCGGGACCGAATCGGACCGGGCTTTGATCCGCGATGCGGTGGACACCGCGCACCGGCAGGTTCGCTCGACATCGTCAAGCCCGGTGTCCTACAACGCTTTTGACCCCAAGCTGCAGCTGTGGGTGGCCGCCTGCCTGTACCGCTATTTCGTCGACCAGCACGAGTTCCTGCACGGCCCGCTGGACGACGCCAGTGCCGAAGCCGTCTATCGCGACGCGAAACGGCTCGGGACCACGCTGCAGGTGCCCGAGCGCATGTGGCCGCCGGACCTCGCCGCGTTCGACGAGTATTGGAAGCGCTCCCTCGACGAGCTGCGCATCGACCCTCCGGTGCGCGAACACCTGCGCGGCGTGGCCTCGATGGCGTTCCTTCCGCTGCCGCTGCGGGCGCTGGGCGGGCCGTTCAACCTGTTCGCGACGACGGGATTCTTGGCCCCGGAATTTCGGGCGATGATGAAGCTGGACTGGTCGCGGGCCCAGCAGCGCCGGTTCGAATATCTGCTGGCCGCCCTGCGCCTGGCAGACCGGCTCATCCCGCACCGCGCGTGGATCTTCGGCTATCAGGTTTACCTGTGGGACATGCGTTTTCGGGCTCGGAGGGGCTGGCGGATCGTCTGACGCGGACGCCATTCACCGAGCGTGAATCCAGCGACGCCCACACGGCGTGTCGCGCCGTGGGATTCACACTCGGCGAAGGTATTTCAGCGCACCGTCGCGAAGAACGCGCGGACATCCTCGACGAACAACTCCGGTTGCTCGAACGCGGCGAAGTGCCCGCCGCGCGGCATGTCGGTCCAGTGCGTGATGTTGTACACCGGCTCGCACCAGCGTCGCGGCGCCTTCAGCAGCTCGCCCGGGAAAGCGCTGACGCCGGTGGGCAATTCGACCCGGTCCATCTGACCAAAGACCCGGAAGCTTTCCCAATACAGCCGGGCCGACGACGCGCCGGTGCCGGTCACCCAGTACATCATCACGTTGTCCAGCAGCTCGTCGCGGCCGAACACGTTCTCGGGGTGCCCGTCGCAATCGGCCCACGCCCAGAACTTCTCGACGATCCACGCCAGCTGCCCCACCGGCGAATCGACCAGCCCGTAGCCCAGCGTTTGCGGCCGGGTCGACTGCTGCTTGGAATAGCCGGTGCCCCACTTGCGGTGCTCGGCCATCGACGCCAGCGCGCGCTGCTCCTCCGGGGTCGGGTCGGCCAGCGCCTCCTTGGTGGGCCGCCCGATCGGCATGTTCAGGTGAATTGCCGCGCAGTGCCCGCCGTTTCGGCCGATCTGCGTGGTGACCGCGGCACCCCAGTCGCCGCCCTGGGCGCCGTAGCGGCCGTAGCCGAGGCGCAGCATGAGCGTCTCCCACGCGTCGGCGATCCGTTCGACGCCCCAACCCGTCCGGGTGGGCTTGCCCGAGAAGCCGTATCCCGGAAGCGACGGGCACACCACGTGAAACGCGTCCTCGGCGCGCCCCGACGCCGGATTGGTCAGCGGCTCGATCACCTTGTGGAACTCCACGATCGAGCCCGGCCAGCCGTGGGTGATCACCAACGGGAAGGCGTCGTCGTGCGGCGAGCGCTGGTGGATTAAATGAATGTCCAGCCCGTCGATTTCGGTGACGAACTGATCGAAGCGGTTGAGCGCCGCCTCACGGGACCGCCAGTCGTATGTGGTGGCCCAATAGTCGGCCAATTCGCGGGTGTACGCCAGCGGGATGCCCTGGCTCCAGTCGTCGACGCATTCGGCCTCCGGCCACCGGGTGCGCGCCAGCCGCGAGCGCAGATCGTCAAGATCACGGTCGGGCACGTCGATGCGAAATGGCCTCAAGGATTGCTCGTTCACGCCCTGAGGTTGCCATACTGCCGGATCACCCGACAACGGCGCGGGGCCGCACGACGCACCGGAAGCCGATGTGGCTCATGCCGGTATCGATCGGTTGTGGTCGGCGCGCGGCGGGCCGGTAGCGCTGGCAGTAGCTGTCGGCGCACAGGAACGAGCCGCCCTTGATCACCTTGCGCGGCACCCGGAACTGCGGCTGGGCCGGGTCATAGCTGTCCCCCTCGGAAGGCTCGCCGGCGCGGGTGCCGGCATACCAGTCGGTGGTCCACTCCCATACGTTGCCGGCCATGTCGAACAGGCCGTAACCGTTGGGCGGGAAGCTGCCCACCGGTGTGGTGCGCCCGTAGCCGGCGTCGGGGCGCCACGGGAAGTCGCCGTGCCAGTAGTTGGCCAGGCGCTGTCCCGACGCCTCCGGCTCGTCACCCCACGTGTACGTCGCGTGGTCCAGGCCGCCGCGCGCGGCGGTTTCCCATTCCGCCTCGGTCGGCAGGGAGCGCCCCGCCCAGGCCGCGTAGGCCCGGGCGTCTTCGTATGCGACGTGGACGACGGGATGGTCGGCTCGCTTCGCGATCGACGAGTGCGGCCCCACGGGGTGCCGCCACGACGCCCCGGGCGTCCAAGTCCACCATTGGCTCAGATGGCGGAGGTCGACCGGGCCGCTGGTCCGGGTGAACACCATCGATCCGGGCTGCAGGTTCTCTTTCGGGGCGCCGGGGTAGTCCGCGGGATCGAGGGCCCGCTCGGCGATGGTGACATACCCTGTCGCGGCGACGAATTCGGCGAAATCCGTGTTCGTGACCTGGCGGGCCTGCATCCAGAAGCCCGCCACACCGACCGGCCGCGCGGGGGCTTCCTCCGGGTAGTGTTCGTCGGAACCCAGAATCGCGGTCTGCTCGGGAATCCAGATCAGATCGTCAGTCAAACACGGCCTTCCAATCGTCGCGCATACTGACGACCGTCCAGGCGTTTCGCTCGGCCAGCTCGAGCGCCCGCTCCGCTCCCCCGGTGTACGCGAACTCGCGCTCGGCGTCGTCGTGGCGGATCAGCAGCCGCAGCGACGGCGTCGCCGGTGTGCCCGTGAATTCCAGCATCTCGATGTCGCCGTTGGAGTTCCCGGCCGCAAGGATCGGCCGTCGCCCGATCCGGCTCCACAACCGCACGGGCTTCACCGGTCCCTCGTCGAGGAACTCCGGTTGCTCGGTGGTGAACAGGTGGCCGTCGCGATAGGTCAGGCCGACCGAGCTGCCCACCACCCGCTCGGGCGGAATGTTGTAGAGCATGCCGGTGACCGGCCGCATGAAGTCCCGCGCGCCGCCCGAGACGATGAAGGCGGTGAATCCGTGGGCCTCCAGGTAGCGCAGCAGCTCCACCATGGGCCGGTAGGCACATGACGTGTACGGCCGCCCCAGCGTCGGGTGCGTGGCGTCGCGAAAGAACGCCTCGACCCGGGCACGGTGTTCCTCGATGGTGATCGCGGCATGGGCGGAAAGTATCGCGGCCACAAGCGGTTTGAGCTCGGAGTCGTCGCCCAGGTTGTGCTTGGCCATCGCACCGGCCAGCCACTTCAGGTCGCCGTGGTAGGCGCCCTTGTAGGGCTCACGCTCGCGAAGGCTCGGGTCCGCCGTTGCCTGCTCGGCGAATCGGCGCACCAGGAAGTCGAGCTGGATGTACATCGGCTTCTCGCACCACAGCGTGCCGTCGTTGTCGAACACCGCCACGCGGGCGTCCCGCTCGACGAAATCGCTTGAGTCCTCACGTGTTATGCGGTGAACGAAGTCGACGATCGCCGATTTCGCCGGCCCGTCGTTCCAGGTGTCGAGCGTGTGAAGCGTCCCCGACCTCACTTACCGCGGGAGGCGAGGAACTCGTTGAGCTGTTCCACCGCGTGGTCGATGGTGAACGAGGCCGGCTTGGCCCGCGGCGGGAACTCCTTGAACGTCTCGAGGAAACGGTTCACCAGCGCGGCACCGAAAAACGCCAGGTACACGCGGTCGATAACCCACTCCCAGTAGCTGTTCGACGTGATGTCGGCCTGTTCGAACGGGTCGGTGCGCAGGTTGAACATCTTCGGCGCCCGCAACGGCGTGAACGGCTCGAACCAGATCCGCAGCGTGCCCGCGCAGCGCTGCTCCATGAACACCAGCTTCCAGTTGTCGTACCGGATGCCCAGCACGTCGCAGTCGTCGGAGAAGTAGATCATGCCCTTGCGGGGGCTTTCGGCGACCTCGCCGGTCAGATACGGCAGCAGGTTGTACCCGTCGATGTGGGCCTTGAACCGCTTGTCCCCGACCTGATGGCCCTTCTTGAGCTTGTCCACGATATCCGGGTCACCCGCGGCGGCCAGGAAGGTCGGCAACCAGTCGTGGTGCTGGACGATCTCGTTGGATACCACGCCCGCCGGGATCTTCCCGGGCCAGCGAATCATTTCGGGCACCCGGAACGCGCCCTCCCAGTTGGTGTTCTTCTCGCTGCGAAACGGCGTGGTGGCCCCGTCGGGCCAGCTGTTGGAGTGCGGACCATTGTCGGTGCTGTAGATGACGATGGTGTCGTCGGCGATGCCGAGCTCGTCGATGGCATCCAGCAGCTCACCCACGTTGCGGTCGTGGTCGATCATCGTGTCGTGATACGGCGACTGCCAGCGCCCCGCCTGCCCGAGCGAGTCAGGTTTGGTGTGCGTCCGGAAATGCATGTGGGTGGTGTTCATCCACACGAAAAATGGGGTGCTCGCACCGTGCTGACGCTTGATGAAGTCGATGCACGCCGCGGTGAACTCGTCGTCGACGGTTTCCATCCGCTTCTTGGTCAGCGGCCCGGTGTCCTCGATGCGCTGCTTACCCACCGGCCCGTAACGCTCGTCGGCCTCATCGCTGTCCTGGTCGGTGGCCCAGGAGTGGATCACCCCGCGCGGGAGCAGCGCCTTGCGCAGCAGCGGCGCCTCCTGCTCGGTGGGGTAATCGGGGTGCTCGGGTTCCTCCTCGGCGTTCAGGTGATAGAGGTTGCCGAAGAATTCGTCGAAGCCGTGCGCCGTCGGCAGGTGTTTGTTGAGGTCGCCGAGGTGGTTCTTGCCGAACTGGCCCGTCGCGTACCCGAGCGGTTTCAGTAGCTCGGCGATCGTCGGGTCGTCGGCCGACAGCCCGACGTCCACACCGGGCATGCCGACCTTGGAAAGCCCGGTGCGGTAGACGCTTTGGCCGGTGATGAACGACGCGCGGCCGGCGGTGCAACTCTGCTCGCCGTATGAATCGGTGAACAGCATGCCCTCGGCGGCGATCCGGTCGATGTTTGGGGTTCGATAGCCCATCAGCCCCTGGCTGTAACAGCTGAGGTTGGTGATCCCGATGTCATCGCCCCAGATGACGAGGATGTTCGGCTTTCCACCCGGCATCATTGCCTCCTTCGCCTTCCGGCGCTGCGTTCAAATCCTAGGAGGCCAAGCGGTTTCAATCGATATCTGAACACCGATTCACAGGTAAACCCTAAGGGCGCCCGCGAAAAGCGGAAGACAAGCGGCGCGTCACCGATGGCGTCACGGTTGGCGGCTGGGCGCCGTGGGTTTGGGCCCGGCGGACGGCGCCTGTGGCGTGGTGGTGGGTGCGAGGATCGGGCCGTTGTTGGGGCCAGGGCGAGGCCCCGTCGGTTGGGGTGTCGCGCATCCAAGCGGCACGTTGCCGCCCCAGTTCGTGATCGGTCCGGGATGCGCCTCGTCAACGGTTGTACCGCGGGCAAAGCCGTCGGCATCGATGAGGCCGGTGTAGTGACCGCGTGGTCCGCTGCCCCATTGGATGGTGAAGTCGATGCGGGTGCCGTTGATGCCGCCGCTGACGGTGCCGGTCATTGCGGTTTTGCCCGTTGAGTCCAACGCACTCGCGCTGCCGCCGGCGTTTGGGCCGGTCGATCTGAATTGCACCGTGAAGCCGTTGGCTTGATGCAGTGAGTAATCGCCGATGAACTGAAACCGGTCACACGCCGGGTCGAGTGGCACCGGCGGCCAGGCTCGTGCCAGCGCTGGGGACGCCAGGAGGACCACCGAGCCGACGGCCGTTGCGGCACAGAGCAATCCAGGCTTCCTCCCGATGCTGACATCCGACATCGCAGCTCCTTGCTTAGGCCGGTGCGAACCGGTACGGGCGGGTCCGGCGCTCACCTGATCAGAAGGTCACGTTCGTTTCGGAGTGGCCGATCTCCTGGGACTGCTTGCCGCTGGCGTCGTGGCAGGAAACCACGACGTGGTAGCTGGTTAGGGTGTTGATACCCGTGAAGGTCTCGTTCGTACTTCCGTGCGGATTAACCGTGAAGTCACGGTGAGTATTGAAGGGGGTCGAGTCATAGGTGCACTTGGCGGTCAGGTCCGACGAGTTCGAAATCGTCGCCGTGATGCTGCCCAACTTCGGCGGACCGAACGACAATTGGATCGCGTTGGTCACCGGCGCCGGCGCCGGTGGGGGTGCCGGCGGGGACACCGGCGCCTGTTGCTGCGCCTGTTGCTGTGGCGGCGGTTGTTGAGCGGGAGCAGGCGGTTGACCCAGCACGATGGCGACCCCGGAGAGGTCAACAGAGTCGTAGCGTTGCATGCCCACCCCGAAGTCCTTGAACGCGCAGTCGTGGATGGTGGGATTCGCTTGGCCCACCGCTTCCGAGGTCGCTTTGGCGGTGGGATCATCCTGCACTTTGAATCCGACGACGCGGCCGACATAGCCGTGCGGGTTCGAACTGGGATTTTCACCAAATCCGACATATCTTTGTGCCGCGGCTTCGAGCTGGCCGGAATACGTCAGCGGCTGGCAGGTGGATTGGGCGCGGGCGCCGTTGACGGCGCCGCGGATGTTGTCGAGTGGGTCGGCGTGCGCGGTCGGCATCGCCATTGTCGCCGAGGCGAATCCGAGAATGCAGGCCGCGAACACATTGCCAGCAGACCTTGCTTTCTGACCGACGTTGTTCGATGCGGTCGACGATAGCTTGGTCATGCGATCTCTCCCCATGGTTGACGGCTTCCACGCAGTGGCGCTCTGCTCGATCGCGTACGTCACGTCCGCAGCCGCGCCGAACCGCATGTGGCCTTCTCGTCGCCCAAAGCCCCAGCTTTGTGGCGGATTCGATGCTATGGCGTTGCCGCGATGGAGGAATCAGGGATTTCCCTAATCTTTTGGCCTCAGCGCCTCCGCTACCAGGGCCGACATGGGCACCGGCGGCGGGTGGCGACGAGCGTGCCCGCTTAATCGTTCCCCGACAAGGTGCTGTCGTCGCGGTGCCAGGTGCCGCGAACACGGTCTTCGACGGCGGGGTTGAGCTGTTGCGGCGCCATTCCCGCGTGTCGGCAGACCTGCTCAACGGTGTCCGCGGAGTCGGCCTCGAAAATCCCAAACATCCATTCGCCGGCGGGAACCGCCATCGTCATCACGCGTCGCACCGATGCGCCGCCGGCCGACACCGACTGCGAAGATTCGTCGAGCCTGGCGGCGATGCGATCGATCTCGTCTTGGTCGAGCTCACCGCGGTACCACTCCGCGAGGAAGTACCGCATGCCGTGCGCGCGACCGCTCATCGCTGAGACGCTACGTGTCGATAACCGCGGCTACATCAGGGATTTCCCCTATTTCCCGCGGATATTCGAGGGCCGGGTCGCCGCACAGTGCCTTGAATTCGAGTAACCGGCTACTCAGGTCACCGGTCGACCACACCTGTCAGAGCAAAGGAGACGAATCGCGGAAACGCTGGTCGAGCTGCCAGCTTAGTCCCATGACCACTCAACCCAAGTCGGGCAACGATTGAACTCGTTGTCCCGCAATGGGTCTCGACGACCCACCGATTCCTAACGCGGTTGTATCACTCCGCCCGCCGGGCGCTCATCGACGCCACTGAGAATCAGCTCGCGCACGGCGGGACGCGGTCCGTACGGTCGCAGCATGGTGCTGGCCGGCCGCGGACGCACGTGCTGTGGCCACCAGAACCAGCGCCCGAGCAAGGTGGCCAGCGACGGCGTCATGAACGACCGCACGATCAAGGTGTCGAACAACAGACCCAGCGCGATCGTCGTACCTACCTGGGCCATCACCAACAGCGGGCTGAACGCGAACGTGGCCATGGTGGCGGCAAACACCAGACCGGCGGAAGTCACCACCGAGCCCGAACCGGCCATCGCGCGGATCGTCCCCGTTTTGAGCCCGGCGTGGATTTCCTCCTTGAACCGCGATATCAACAGCAGGTTGTAGTCCGAGCCGACCGCGAGCAGCAGGATGATCGCCATCGCCAGCACCATCCAGTGCAACTTCATGCCCAGGATGTACTGCCATAGCAGCACGGAGAGTCCGAATGAGGCGCCCAATGACAGCAACACCGTCCCGACGATGACAACGGCCGCCACGACGCTTCGGGTGATCACCAGCATGATGATGAAAATCAGTGTGGCCGCGGCAATTCCGGCGATCAGCAGGTCGATGTCAGAGCCGTCGTGCATGTCCTTGTACGTCGCGGCGGTACCGCCGAGATACACCTTGGAGCCCTCCCAGGGCGTGCCCTTGATCGCCTCGTGCACGGCCTGCTTGATCGGTTCGATATGGCTGATGCCTTCGGGACTCGCCGGGTCGCCTTCATGGGAGATGATCAACCGCACGGCGTGCCCATCCGGCGAGATGAAGTTCTTCAGACCCCGCGCGAAATCCGGGCTCTTGAACGCCTCCGGCGGAAGGTAGAAGGTGTCGTCGTTCTTGGCCTTGTCGAAGGCATCGCCTTGGGCGGTGGCGTTGTCGGACTGCGCTTTGGCCTGTTCGTTGAGGCCCATCTGGGTCGCGTAGTTCGACATGATGGTGTCGAGGTTGTGCTGCTGGCTTTCGATCTGCGGCGGTATCAGCGCCACCAGCTTCGGCTGGATCCGATCCAGCTTGTCCAGGTTCGCGCTGAGGTTCACGATGTTCTGCGCCACCTGGTCGATGCCATCGAGCGCGTTGAAGATCGACCGGATCGCCCAGCAGGCCGGAATGTCGTAGCAGTGCCGCTCCCAGTAGAAGTAGCTGCGAATTGGCCGGAAGAAGTCGTCGAAGTTGGCGATGTCGTCGCGCAATGATTCGGTTATCTGCACGGTTTCCTTGGTGAGCCTGGTGGTTTCGTGCGTGGTGTTGCTCAGGTCTTGCGTGACCTGCATCTGCTCATGCAGCGTTGCCATTGTCTTGCGCAGCTCGTCCGCCTGCTTGAGCAGGTTTGCCGCCTGCTCGTCTTGATAGTGCTGGGTCTGGATCCGCCCTGCGGCTTGCGCACCCATCTGAAAACCGAGGGTGCTGTGGTCGAGCGGCGTGCCCAATGGTCGGGTGATGGTCTGCACCCGTCCGATACCGGGGATGTGGAAGACCGCCTTGGCCACCTTGTCCAGGACTAGGAAATCGGCCGGGTTGCGCAGGTCGTGATCGGTCTGGATCATCAACAGCTCGGGATTGAGCCGAGCCTGGTCGAAGTGCCGGTCCGCGGCGGCATAACCGACATTGGCCGGGGTGTCCGCCGGCAGGAAGTGGCGGTTGTCGTAGTCCGTCTTGTAACCGGGCAGGGCGAGCAGACCAACCAATGCGATCCCGATGGTCACCGCGAGAACCGGCGCGGGCCAGCGGACGACCGCGGTGCCGATGCGACGCCAGCCCTGGGTCGCCAGCTTGCGCTTCGGATCCATGAGCTTGAAGAACGAAGCCACGGTCAGCACTGCGGGGCCCAGCGTCAACGCCGCGAGCACCGCTACCAACATGCCGATGGCGCACGGTGCACCCAATGACTGGAAATACGGCAATCGGCAGAAGCTCAGGCAGTACATCGCGCCGGCGATGGTCAGGCCCGACCCGAGCACGACATGCGCGGTGCTATGGAACATGGTGTAGAAGGCTTCTTCGCGAGTCTCGCCCAGACCGCGGGCCTCGTGGTAGCGGCCGACCACGAAAATCGCGTAGTCCGTTCCCGCAGCGATCGCCATCAACACCAACAAATTGTTGGCGAAGGTGGAGAGTCCGATGATCTCGTTGTTGGCCAGGAAGGCAACGACGCCTCGAGCGGCAGCCAACTCGATGAACACCATCGCCAGCATGATCAGCATGGTGGTGAACGATCGGTAGACGAACAGCAGCATCACCACGATCACCACAAAAGTGACGAGAGTGACGAGCGCGACGCCCTTCTCGCCGGCGTGGGACTGGTCAGCGAACAGCGGACCGGCGCCGGTGACGTATGCCTTGATTCCCGGCGGCGCTGGCACCGAGTCCACGATCTTGCGGACGGCCAGGGCAGATTCGTTCGCCTGCCCGCTGCCCATGTTGCCGGCGAGGTAGACCTGGACGTACGCGGCCTTCTGGTCGTGGCTCTGGGAACCCGCTGCCGTCAGTGGATCACTCCAGAAATCCTGGACGTGCTGAACGTGTTTCTTGTCCTGCTCGACGCGCCTGACGATTTCGTCGTAGTAGCGGTGTGCATCGGCCCCGAGTGGCTTGTCGCCCTCCAGCAAGATCATGGCCGAGTTGTCGGAGTTGAACTCCTTGAACGTCGACCCGACCTTCATCATCGACTGAAAGGACGCCGCGTCAGTAGGACTCATCGACACCGAGTGGTTTTTGGCGACGGCCTCCAGCTGCGGGGCCGCGGTGTTGGTGATGAACACGATGGCCAACCACACCAGGACGATCGGCAGGGCGAGCCGGTGAATCATCCGCGGCAGGAACGGCGGGATGAGCGGCTGGTCGACGCGCGGCGGTGCCTGGGCTGGCTCGCTCATGCGGACTTGTCCAGGCAGTAGACGAAGGGGTTCACGGTTTCGTTGGGATCTGATCGGTTCGGAGTCTTGATGACGTCACCGCTCCCGTCGTGCTTGTTCACCACGAACTGGCAAGCGATCCAACTGCCGTCTCCTTGCGCCACCAGGTTTGCCGGGATGCCGGGCTTGGTTGAACTCAATACTTTGCTCCAGGGCAAGGGCACGTTGAGCGCCTGCTGTGGATGGGAATTTTCGTCGAGGTAGTTGATGGTTGCGGTGCTTCCCGGTGAGCCCCAGACCTGGAGCGTGATCGTCTTGGCGTTGAACTCGTCGAGGACCTCGCCCGAGGTGCCACCACCGAACGAACCCTTGTGAACGCCAAAGACACCGTGCAATCGGAATACGACGAAGCCCGACACCGCGACGACGGCTGCGATGGTGAGCACCAACCAGAAACGCCCCAGCAGTCCCCTTTTCTTGGCGCGCCGCGGTGCGACATCGTCGCCCTCCCGGCCGGCGGAGCCGGCGGCGGGTCGCGCGGTCGGCTCAGGCCCCGAGCGCTCTAGGAGTTCGGGACCGTCTTCACCGGTTGCAGTTCGCCAAGCCACAGGGTTGCGGCCTCCTTTCAAGTTCATGAGGATCCCGAGATCAGGCCGATGCAGGTGGCCGTCAGCAGGCGGGTGAGGGCGGTTGCGAAGTCCAGATTCCACTCGGGCGGAACCACTTCGGGCTCCTCGGCGTAGACGTTCGTCAGGTGCTCCGGGGGGTTCGCGACTTGCCAGAGCGTCGCCGCCAGCGAGTAGGCGGCCAGCAGGATGTCGAGTGAGCCCGATCGTCCGAGTTCAGGCAGCGCGGATGCGATCGAATCGGCCAGCGAGAGTGTGGCCGCGGTGCTGATCCGCCTGACCTCGATGACCCGCTCGGCGTTCACCTCGTGTTCCAGGTGCAGGTGCAGATTGGCAAGCAGGTCGCAGAACAACGGGTCCTCGGCCAGGGCTTGGGCCAATGTCTCGGCGATGCGCGAGGGCGACTTAGCTCCGGGCTCGGTCAGCTTCTCCGACACGGTAGTCGACCATCGCACCCAGCCCTCGGCGGACAGATGCAGCAGGACTTCCTTGTATGAGGTGAAGTAGCGGCGGACCGCCGAATAGTGAATTCCGGCGCGGCTGGCGAGCGCGGTCAGGGTGACCGACGCGACGCCCGTTTCCATTGCCAGCGAGCGTGCGGCTTCCACGAGGGCCTCCGCACGTTGGCGCTTCTCTTCCTCGGTGCGAGCGCGTTGGAATGTCAGTTGCGCCACCGACCGAGCCTAACGCACATTGTGTGATTTGCATAACGCACAACGTTTGCGTAGGCCGACACTCACGTAGGAGAGCACTGCCTTCTCCGCTTGGTCCGCCCGCCGCATGAGTAGATGCACCGGCCAAGTGAGAACGTACGCAACCGCTGATCGCTTCAGCCGTCAGCGCCCGCGCGTCAATCGTTGTTCAAATAGGTTTGCACTCAACATGATTCGCGATTGTGCTCAGGGCCCGCCACACGGGAGCTCGCCGTTCGAACGTGTCTAAACAGCCGTGGGCGCGGACGGTATCGAACCGCCGACCGCTGGTGTGTAAAACCAGAGCTCTACCACTGAGCTACGCGCCCTGGACCCCGAGGGGTAACCCGGGTCCGCCGCAGGTTACACGCCTGAAGGCCGTGAACCCAAACATTCAGGCGCGCAACGCCGCCAACGCTTGAGTCCACAGCCGCTGGTCGCGCGACTCCCCGGGCTGTTTCATCTCGGCGAATCGGATTATCCCGGACCGGTCGACCACGAACGTCCCGCGATTGGGGTAGCCGGCGTCGGCGTTGAACACGTCGTAGGCCTGGCTGACCTCGCCGTGCGGCCAGAAATCCGACAGCACGGGAAACGTGAACCCGCTCTCGAGCGCCCAGATCTTGTGCGTGGGCGGCGGACCCACCGAGATCGCCAACGCCACGCTGTCGTCGTTTTCGAACTCGGGCAGGTGATCGCGCAGCAGATCGAGCTCACCCTGGCAGATCCCCGTGAATGCCAGCGGGAAAAAGATCAGCAGGACGTTTTTGTCGCCGCGGAAGGAGCTCAGGGTGACGGGCTGCTGGTTTTGGTCGCGCAATGTGAAGTCGGGGGCGGTAGTGCCGACGGGCAGCATCAACGCTTCCCGGTCCGCGACTTCGGCTGCACCAGCTGGCTGGCGCTCCAATCGCCCAGGTTGACCGACGAGGTCGGCATCAGGCCGGCGGTGGGGGCCGCCTCCGCGATCTCGGCGGGCAGCACGTGGCCGGGCTTGCCGGTCTTGGGCGTCAGCACCCAGATCACCCCGTCCTCGGCCAGCGGGCTGATCGCGTCCATCAGCGTGTCCACCAGGTCACCGTCCCCGTCGCGCCACCACAGCAGCACGACGTCAATTACCTCGTCGCTGTCCTCGTCGAGCAACTCGCTGCCGCAGGCCTCCTCGACCGCGGCCCGGATGTCGTCGTCGGTGTCCTCGTCCCAGCCCCACTCCTGAACAACCTGGTCCCGTTGGATGCCGAGTTTGCGAGCGTAGCTCGGGGCGTCATCCGCCGCGACCACCGTGGAGCCTCCTTAAGCCGTTCGCGCGCCGTGTGATGGGAATTATCGTCGCATAGCCGCGACGCGGTCCATACCCGTCCCTCACCAGGGGCCTCAGTAGGACGCCAGGCAGAGTTTCAGCGCCTTCGTCTTGGTGTCGTTGAGCTGGTCAACGCGCCTGTTGAACTCCGCGATGGACGCGTGCGTGCCGATGGCGTTGGCCACCCCGCGGGCCGCGTCGACATAGGCGTTGAACGCGTCCTTCAGCTGCTGCGACAGGGCGTCACTGAAGCTGTTGGAGACCGTGGTGGCGCTGTCGTTGAGCGCGCCGATCGCCGGGCCCTCGTTGGGGCCGGTGTTGCGGCCCGCGTTAAACGCCGCGACGTAGTCGTTCACCCGGTCGATCGCGTCCTTGGCCGACGTGGCCAGCGTGTCGCACGAGGTGCGCACCGCCCTGGTCGTCAGCGACTGCTGGCGCTGCGACTCCTTCACGCGCGACGTGGCCGACGAGGCCGACACCGACGCGGACACCGACTGCCGGTAGGCCGGGGCGACATTCGTGTCGGGCGTGGCGGTCCCCTTGGTGACGCTGGTACAGCCCACGATCCCGATGGTCACCGCCGCGACACAGCCAAGCGCCAGCGCGCCTCGCTTGGGGATCTCCCCCAGGTGCATGCGAGGGACGGCACGCCATCCGATGAGCACGAGTGGAGACGTTACCGGGTCCGGATCCTCACCGCGGCTACCCGGCCGAAACGTCGGTGCGGCACGATAGGGAGGTACAACGCACGACGTTGCCCCGCCGACTACAGGAGCGGAAGTTGACCACCGAGTTCGCGCGCCACGATCTGGCGAAAACCCCAAGTAGCGCAAGCGAACCCGACCGCGTTCGGGTGATCCGCGAGGGTGTGGCG
This sequence comes from Mycobacterium sp. UM_CSW, assembly GCF_000455205.1. Lineage (GTDB taxonomy): Bacteria > Actinomycetota > Actinomycetes > Mycobacteriales > Mycobacteriaceae > Mycobacterium. Next base: position 17,187 of record NZ_AUWQ01000035.1, read on the forward strand.
TCCTACCTGCCCGACATCGACCCCGACGAGACGGCGGAATGGCTCGAGTCCTTCGACGAACTGCTGGAGCGCTCGGGGCCGGCGCGGGCGCGCTACCTGATGCTGCGGCTGCTGGAACGTTCCCGTGAGAAGCGCGTGGCGATTCCGTCGCTGACGTCGACCGACTACGTCAACACCATCCCGACCGAGCTGGAGCCGTGGTTCCCCGGCGACGAGGACGTCGAACGCCGCTACCGGGCGTGGATCCGGTGGAACGCCGCGATCATGGTGCACCGCGCCCAGCGCCCGGGAATCGGCGTGGGCGGCCACATTTCGACCTACGCCTCCTCGGCGGCGCTGTACGAGGTCGGCTTCAACCACTTCTTCCGCGGCAAGTCGCATCCCGGCGGCGGGGACCAGGTCTTCATCCAGGGCCACGCCTCCCCCGGCATCTACGCCCGCGCCTTCCTGGAGGGCCGGCTCAGCGAGGACCAACTCGACGGCTTCCGCCAGGAGCACAGCCACGCCGGCGGCGGGCTGCCCTCCTACCCGCACCCGCGGCTGATGCCCGACTTCTGGGAGTTCCCCACCGTGTCGATGGGCCTGGGCCCGCTCAACGCCATCTATCAGGCGCGGTTCAACCACTACCTGCACGACCGCGGCATCCGGGACACCTCCGACCAGCACGTGTGGTGCTTCCTCGGCGACGGCGAGATGGACGAGCCGGAGAGCCGCGGCCTGGCGCACGTCGGGGCGCTCGAGGGCCTGGACAACCTGACCTTCGTGATCAACTGCAACCTGCAGCGCCTCGACGGCCCGGTGCGCGGCAACGGCAAGATCATCCAGGAGCTGGAGTCGTTCTTCCGCGGCGCGGGCTGGAACGTCATCAAGGTGGTGTGGGGCCGCGAGTGGGACGCCCTGCTGCACGCCGACAAGGACGGCGCCCTGGTCAATCTGATGAACACGACGCCCGACGGCGACTACCAGACCTACAAGGCCAATGACGGGGCCTACGTGCGCGACCACTTCTTCGGTCGCGACCCGCGCACCAAGGCGCTGGTGGAGCAGATGACCGATTCGGAGATCTGGAACCTCAAGCGCGGCGGGCACGACTACCGCAAGGTGTACGCCGCCTACCGCGCCGCCGTCGACCACCAGGGTCAGCCGACGGTGATCCTGGCCAAGACCATCAAGGGCTACTCGCTGGGCGCGCACTTCCAGGGCCGCAACGCCACCCATCAGATGAAAAAGCTTGCGCTGCAAGACCTGAAGGACTTCCGCGACGCCATCCGGATCCCCATCAGCGACGCTCAGCTCGAAGAGGATCCCTACCTGCCGCCCTACTACCACCCCGGCCCCGACGCCGCGGAGATCCGCTACCTGCTCGACCGGCGCCGCGCGCTGGGCGGCTTCCTGCCCGAACGCCGGACCAAGGCCAAGGCGCTTTCGCTGCCGGGCCGCGACACCTATGCCGCGCTGAAGAAGGGGTCGGGCCACCAGGAGGTCGCCACCACCATGGCGACGGTGCGAACGTTCAAGGAAGTGTTGCGGCACAAGGAAGTTGGGCCGCGCATCGTGCCGATCATTCCCGACGAGGCGCGTACGTTCGGGATGGACTCGTGGTTCCCGTCGCTGAAGATCTACAACCGCCTCGGCCAGCTGTACACGGCCGTCGACGCGGAGCTGATGCTGGCCTACAAGGAAAGCGAAGTCGGCCAGATCCTGCACGAGGGCATCAACGAAGCGGGCTCGGTGGGCTCGTTCATCGCGGCCGGAACGTCGTATGCGACACACAACGAGCCGATGATCCCGATCTACATCTTCTATTCCATGTTCGGGTTCCAGCGCACCGGCGACGGGCTCTGGGCCGCGGCCGACCAGATGGCGCGCGGCTTCCTGCTCGGCGCGACCGCGGGGCGCACCACGCTGACCGGTGAGGGCCTGCAGCACGCCGACGGCCACTCGTTGCTGCTGGCCGCCACGAATCCGGCGGTGGTGTCCTATGACCCGGCGTTTGCCTTCGAGATCGCCTACATCGTGGAGAGCGGGCTGGCCCGCATGTTCGGCGACAACCCGGAGAACGTGTTTTTCTACATCACCGTCTACAACGAGCCGTACGTGCAGCCCCCCGAGCCGGACAACTTCGATCCCGAGGGCGTGCTGCGCGGCATCTACCGCTACCGCGCCGCCACCGAACAACGGGCCAACAAGGCGCAGATCCTGGCCTCCGGCGTCGCCATGCCCGCGGCGCTGCAGGCGGCCGAAATGCTGGCCGCCGAATGGGACGTCGCCGCCGACGTCTGGTCGGTGACCAGCTGGGGCGAGCTGAACCGCGACGGCGTCAACGTCGAGCGGGCCCGGCTGCGCCACCCGGACCAGCCGGCCGGCACCCCCTACGTGACCCGCGCCCTGGCCGACGCCAGCGGCCCCGTCATCGCGGTGTCGGACTGGATGCGCGCCGTTCCCGAGCAGATCCGCCAGTGGGTGCCGGGCACCTTCGTCACGCTGGGCACCGACGGGTTCGGCTTCTCCGACACCCGGCCCGCCGCGCGGCGCTTCTTCAACACCGACGCCGAGTCGCAGGTCGTCGCGGTGCTCGAGGCGCTGGCCCGCGACGGCGAGATCGACCCGTCCGTGCCTGTCGCCGCCGCCCGCCAGTACCGGATCGACGACGTCATGGCCGCGCCCGAGCAGACGTCGGACCCGGGCGTCGCCTGAGCCTCTAACCCCGAACGTCACGCCAGCGTGGCACTGGGCACCGAACGTCACGCTGGCGTGACGCTCGGCCGTCGCCGCCCGCAAGGCACGCCGGCGCCCCGCCAACCGGGCGCTGGGCCGCGAATGCCCGGCCAGCCGGGCCCCGACGCACCGAGCCCCCTTTGGCGAATACTTCCAAAAAATGGCGTAGGTTTTAGGGGTGAATGACAACCCCTTCGCCGGCCCGTTCGCCAAGCACCCGCGGTCACCGCTCGAGCTGCTGGACACGGTCCCGGAGTCTTTGCTGCGCCGGCTGAAGCAGTACTCCGGCCGGCTGGCCACCGAGGCGGTGTCGGTCATGGGCGATCGGTTGCCGTTCTTCGCCGACCTGGAGGCTTCCCAGCGGGCCAGCGTGGCCCTGGTGGTGCAGACGGCCATCAACAACTTCGTCGAGTGGATGCAGGACCCGCACAGCGACGTCAGCTACACCGCGCAGGCCTTCGAATTGGTGCCCCAGGACCTCGCCCGCCGCATCGCGCTGCGCGACAGCGTGGACCTGGCCCGCGTCACCATGGAGTTCTTCGAGGAGGTCGTGCCCCTGGTGGCCCGCTCCGAGGAGCAGCTGACCGCCCTGACCGTGGGCATCCTGAAGTACAGCCGCGACCTGGCGTTCACCGCCGCCTCGTCTTACGCGAACGCGGCCGAGGCCCGCGGCACCTGGGACAGCCGGATGGAGGCCAGCGTCGTCGACGCGGTCGTCCGCGGCGACACCGGCCCGGAGCTGCTGTCCCGCGCCGCCGCGCTGAACTGGGACACCACCGCCCCGGCGACGGTCGTCGTCGGGATCCCGGCCCCGGATCGCGACAGCTCGAACGGCGACGGCGGCACCCGGCGCGCCAGCCAGAACGTCCGCGACATCGCCGCGCATCACGGCCGGGCGGCGCTCACCGACGTGCACGGCACCTGGCTGGTGGCGATCGTGTCCGGCCAACTATCGCTAACCGACAAATTCCTGGGCGACCTGCTGAACGCGCTGTCGGACGGCCCGGTGGTGATCGGGCCGACGGCGCCCATGCTGACCGCGGCCTACCACAGCGCCAGCGAGGCGATCTCCGGGATGAACGCCGTCGCCGGCTGGCGGGGGGCTCCGCGGCCGGTGCTCGCCCGCGAACTGCTGCCCGAACGCGCCCTGATGGGCGACGCGTCGGCGATCGTGGCGCTGCACACCGACGTGATGGGGCCGCTCGCCGCGGCCGGGCCGACGCTGATCGAGACGCTCGACGCGTACTTAGATTGTGGCGGCGCGATTGAGGCTTGTGCCAGAAAGTTGTTCGTTCATCCAAACACCGTGCGATACCGGCTCAAGCGCATCACCGACTTCACCGGGCGTGATCCCACCCAGCCACGCGACGCATACGTGCTGCGTGTGGCGTCGACGGTCGGCCAGTTGAACTACCCCGCGCAGCCGTCCAGCATCGACAACAACGTCTTGGCACCGGTCCCGCTGCCGGTCAGGACTGGTGTAGCGGGTACCGGCGAGCGATAGTGATTCAGGCAACAGATCGCAGGCCGGTATCAAAACCGTAGCTTACGGGGCGATTTTGTAGGGTGCTCACAAAAACCTAAGACGAGGTTCATAATCTGTTACACCCGCCAAAACCGTTTCCACAGTGTTCTCTTAAACACGTGATTGCATTGCTTGCGCCCGGACAGGGTTCGCAGACGGAGGGGATGCTGTCGCCGTGGTTGGAGCTGCCAGGCGCCGCAGACCAGCTGGCCCTGTGGTCCAAGGCCAGCGGCCTGGACCTGGTTCGGCTCGGGACCACCGCATCGACCGAGGAGATCACCGACACCGCGGTCGCCCAGCCCCTGATCGTCGCGGCCACGCTGCTCGCTCATCAGGAGCTGACTAGGCGTGAGCTGCTCGCCGGTGAAGAATTCATCGTCGCCGGCCACTCCGTCGGGGAAATCGCGGCCTACGCCATCGCTGGCGTGCTGGCCGCCGATGACGCCGTCGCGCTGGCCGCCACCCGCGGCGCCGAAATGGCCAAGGCCTGCGCCATCGAGCCCACCGGCATGTCCGCGGTGCTCGGCGGTGACGAGGCCGAGGTGCTGAGCCGCCTCGAGGAACTCGACCTGTTCCCCGCTAACCGCAACGCGCCCGGCCAGATCGTCGCCGCGGGCCCGCGGGGCGCGCTGGAGAAGCTCGCCGAAGACCCGCCGGCCAAGGCCCGCGTCCGCGCCCTCGGTGTTGCCGGGGCGTTCCACACCAAGTACATGGCTCCGGCCCTGGACGGTTACGCCGCCGCGGCGGCCGCCGTCACGACCGCCGAGCCCACCGCCACGCTGCTATCCAATCGGGACGGAAAGCCCGTCGCCTCGGCGGCGGCAGCGATGGACACGCTCGTCGCCCAACTGACCCAGCCGGTGCGCTGGGACCTGTGCAACGAGACGATGCGTGCGCACGAGATCGCGGCGATCGTGGAGTTTCCCCCGGCGGGGACGCTCACCGGCATCGCCAAGCGCGAACTTCGGGGGGTTACGGCCCGTGCCGTGAAGTCACCCGCAGATCTGGACGAGTTGGCAAGCCTCTAGACCGCCGGCTTTTCGCCAGGAAATAAAAACTGCAAACGCCAATCCGATTTGCACACAACACATTACGAAGGGAATAGGCCGTGGCCGTCACTCAGGAAGAAATTATCGCCGGTATCGCCGAGATCATCGAAGAGGTGACCGGTATCGAGCCCTCCGAGGTCACCCCGGAGAAGTCGTTCGTCGACGACCTGGACATCGACTCGCTGTCGATGGTTGAGATCGCGGTGCAGACCGAGGACAAGTACGGCGTGAAGATCCCCGACGAGGACCTGGCCGGCCTGCGCACCGTCGGTGACGTCGTCGCCTACATCCAGAAGCTCGAGGAAGAGGACCCCGAGGCCGCCGCCGCGCTGCGCGCCAAGATCGAGTCCGAGAACCCCGAAGCCGTTGCCAACGTCAAGGCGAGGATGGAAGCGGACAGCAAGTGACCAAGCCTTCCACTGCTAATGGCGGTTACCCCAGCGTTGTGGTAACCGCCGTCACGGCGACGACATCTATCGCGCCGGACATCGAGAGCACGTGGAAGGGTCTGTTGGCCGGCGAAAGCGGCATCCACGTGCTCGAAGACGAGTTCGTCAGCAAGTGGGACCTGCCCGTCAAGATCGGTGGACACCTCAAGGAGCCCGTCGATAACCACATGGGCAGGCTCGACATGCGCCGCATGTCCTACGTCCAGCGGATGGGCAAGCTGCTGTCCGGTCAGCTCTGGGAGAGCGCCGGCAGCCCCGATGTCGACCCCGACCGGTTCTCCGTCGTGGTCGGCACGGGCCTGGGTGGCGCCGAGCGGATCGTCGAGAGCTATGACCTGATGAACGAGGGCGGCCCCCGCAAGGTGTCGCCGCTCGCGGTTCAGATGATCATGCCCAACGGCGCCGCGGCCACCGTCGGCCTGCAGCTCGGTGCTCGCGCCGGCGTGATGACCCCGGTCTCGGCGTGTTCGTCGGGCTCGGAAGCAATCGCGCATGCGTGGCGTCAAATAGTCATGGGTGACGCTGACGTCGCCGTGGCGGGCGGCGTCGAGGGTCCCATCGAGGCGCTGCCCATCGCGGCGTTCTCGATGATGCGGGCCATGTCGACCCGCAACGACGAGCCCGAGCGGGCCTCGCGTCCGTTCGACAAGGACCGTGACGGCTTCGTGTTCGGCGAGGCCGGTGCGCTCATGCTCATCGAGACCGAGGAGCACGCCAAGGCCCGCGGTGCCAAGCCGCTGGCCCGGCTGCTGGGTGCAGGTATCACTTCGGACGCCTTCCACATGGTGGCGCCCGCCGCGGACGGTGTTCGTGCCGGTCGTGCGATGACGCGGTCGTTGGAGCTGGCGGGCTTGTCCGCCAAGGACATTGACCACGTGAACGCGCACGGGACGGCGACCCCGATCGGCGACGCCGCGGAGGCCAACGCGCTCCGTGTCGCCGGTTGCGAGCACGCCGCGGTGTACGCGCCAAAGTCGGCGCTGGGCCACTCGATCGGCGCGGTAGGCGCGCTGGAATCCGTTTTGACGGTATTGACCCTTCGGGACGGCGTCATACCGCCCACGTTGAACTACGAAACACCCGATCCCGAGATCGACCTTGATGTGGTCGCAGGCGAACCTCGCTACGGCGAATTCCGTTACGCGATCAACAACTCGTTCGGCTTCGGTGGTCACAACGTGGCGCTCGCGTTCGGGCGCTACTGAGGCAGGACGTCCGGCGACGCCGCGGGCCGAAGATGGCCCGCGGAGGAGCCGGACAACACGGAAGGAACGATCGCTAAAGCCATGACGGAGCTGGTTACGGGGAAAGCGCTCCCCAATGTAGTGGTTACCGGCGTTGCCATGACGACCGCACTCGCGACAGACGCGGAGAACACTTGGAAGCTGTTGTTGGACGGCCAAAGCGGCATCCGCACCCTCGATGACCCGTTCGTCGAGGAGTTCGACCTGCCGGTCCGCATCGGCGGGCACCTGTTGGAGGAATTCGACAGTCAGCTCACGCGCGTCGAGCTGCGCCGGATGGGCTACCTGCAGAAGATGTCCACCGTTCTGAGCCGGCGGCTGTGGGAGAACGCCGGCAACCCGGAGCTCGACACCGACCGGTTGGCGGTGTCCATCGGCACCGGGCTGGGCTCGGCCGAAGAGCTCGTCTTCAGCTACGACGAGATGCGCGCTCGTGGCATGAAGGCGGTCTCGCCGCTGGCGGTGCAGAAGTACATGCCCAACGGCGCCGCCGCGGCGGTGGGCCTGGAACGGCACGCCAAAGCCGGTGTGATGACGCCGATTTCGGCGTGCGCGTCCGGCTCGGAGGGCATTGCGCGGGCGTGGCAGCAGATCGTGCTCGGTGAGGCCGACGCCGCGATCTGCGGTGGCGTGGAGACCCGGATCGAGGCGGTTCCCATCGCCGGGTTCGCCCAGATGCGCATCGTGATGTCGACCAACAACGACGACCCCGCCGGTGCCTGCCGCCCGTTCGACAAGGACCGCGACGGCTTCGTGTTCGGCGAGGCCGGTGCGCTCATGTTGATCGAGACCGAGGAGAGCGCCAAGGCTCGTGGCGCCAACATCCTGGCCCGGATCATGGGGGCCAGCATCACCTCGGACGGCTTCCACATGGTGGCGCCGGATCCCAACGGCGAGCGCGCCGGGCACGCGATGACGCGGGCGATCCAGCTCGCGGACCTCACGCCCGGCGACATCGACCACATCAACGCCCATGCCACCGGCACCCAGGTCGGTGACCTGGCCGAGGGCCGCGCCATCAACAACGCGCTGCGCGGCCACAAGCCGGCGGTGTACGCGCCCAAGTCCGCTCTCGGCCACTCGGTGGGTGCGGTCGGCGCGGTGGAGTCGATCCTGACCGTGCTCGCGTTGCGGGAGCAGGTGATCCCGCCGACACTGAACCTCGTCAACCTCGATCCGGAGATCGATTTGGACGTGGTGGCGGGCAAACCGCGGCCGGGCAACTACAAGTACGCGATCAACAACTCGTTCGGATTCGGCGGTCACAACGTGGCGATCGCTTTCGGGCGGTACTAAACCCGCCCTATAGCCCGGGCACACTCGGAATCAGGAGACCTGCGATGACAATCATGGCCCCCTCGTCGGTTGGTGAGTCGCTCGACCCCCGAGACCCGTTGCTGCGCCTGAGCAATTTCTTCGACGACGGCAGCGTGGAACTCCTGCACGAGCGTGACCGCTCGGGCGTGCTGGCCGCCGCGGGGACCGTGAACGGTCTGCGCACCATCGCGTTCTGCACCGACGGCACCGTGATGGGCGGCGCGATGGGCATCGAGGGGTGCACGCACATCGTCAACGCCTACGACACCGCCATCGAGGAACAGAGCCCGATCGTGGGCATCTGGCACTCCGGGGGCGCCCGGCTGGCCGAGGGGGTCCGGGCGCTGCACGCGGTCGGGCTGGTGTTCGAGGCCATGATCCGCGCGTCGGGCTACATTCCGCAGGTCTCGGTCGTCGTCGGCTTCGCTGCCGGCGGCGCCGCCTACGGACCGGCGCTGACGGACGTCGTCGTGATGGCGCCCGAAAGCCGGGTGTTCGTCACCGGGCCCGACGTGGTGCGCAGCGTCACCGGCGAGGACGTCGACATGGCGTCGCTCGGCGGCCCGGAAACGCACCACAAGAAGTCCGGGGTGTGCCACATCGTCGCCGACGACGAACTCGACGCCTACGAGCGTGGCCGCCGGCTGGTCGGATTGTTCTGCCAGCAGGGCCATTTCGACCGCGGCAAGGCCGAGGCCGGCGACACCGACATCCACGCGCTGCTGCCCGAGTCCGCGCGGCGGGCCTACGACGTGCATCCGATCGTGACCGCGATCCTCGACTCCGACACTCCGTTCGACGAGTTCCAGGCGAACTGGGCGCCGTCCATGGTGGTAGGGCTGGGCCGGTTGTCGGGCCGCACCGTCGGCGTGCTGGCCAACAACCCGCTGCGGCTGGGCGGCTGCCTGAACTCCGAAAGCGCCGAGAAGGCGGCACGTTTCGTGCGGCTGTGCGACGCGTTCGGGATCCCGCTGATCGTGGTCGTCGACGTGCCCGGTTACCTGCCGGGCGTCGACCAGGAGTGGGGTGGCGTGGTGCGGCGCGGCGCCAAGCTGCTGCACGCGTTCGGCGAAGCCACCGTGCCCCGGGTCACCCTGGTCACCCGAAAGACCTACGGCGGGGCCTACATCGCGATGAACTCCCGCTCGCTGAACGCGACCAAGGTGTTCGCCTGGCCGGATGCCGAGGTCGCGGTCATGGGCGCCAAGGCGGCCGTCGGCATCCTGCACAAGAAGAAGCTGGCCGCCGCGGCCGACCACGAACGCGAAGCGCTGCACGACGAACTGGCCGCCGAGCACGAGCGGATCGCCGGCGGCGTCGACAGCGCCATCGAGATCGGCGTGGTCGACGAGAAGATCGACCCGGCGCACACCCGCAGCAAGCTCACCGAGGCGTTGGCCCAGGCGCCGGCACGCCGCGGTCGCCACAAGAACATCCCGCTGTAGGTCGCCTTTTTACCCGCGAGCAGACGCAGAATCGCACGAGCGCGCGCTGCGCAGTGCGATTCTGCGTCTGCTCGGCCGTCTATCCCCAGCGGTGACTCGCCAATACGGCGTGCTCCTCGCATGCTCTGGCGGTGCATGCTGGAGCGCTCGCAGTCCTGCAGCAGGCTGGCGGGTTCGCCACTACCGCACAGTTGCTGACGGTAATGACCCGGCAGCAGCTCGATGTCCAAGTTCGAAACGGTGGCCTCAAACGCGTCTGGTATGGGGTTTACGCCGCTGAGGAGCCAGATCTTCCAGGTCGCCTGACCGCGTTGGACATGTTTATGGGGCAGCACGCCGTTGTCTGCATGAACACAGCCGCAGCCCTGTACGGCTTCGACACGGAAAACGCGACCGCAGTCCACATACTCGATTCTGGTGTACGAATGCGTCCCACAGTGGGCCTGATGGTTCATCAACGCACTGGTGCCCCATTGCAACGGATAGCAGGCCGTCTCGCGACCACACCTGCCTGGACCGCTGTCGAAGTCGCGAGGCAGTTGCCACGTCCTCGGGCAATCGCAACACTTGACGCCGCATTGCGTTCGATGCGTTGCAGCCGCGCAGAACTCGAACGTGCGGTTGCCGAGCAGCGGGGCCGTCGCGGGATAGTGGCTGTGCGGGGACTCCTTCCCTTCGCCGACGGACGTGCGGAATCCGCGATGGAAAGCGAGGCTCGACTCGTAATGATCGACCACGGGCTTCCCCTTCCAGAACTTCAATACCCAATTCGTGGTCGCGACGGTGAATTGTGGCGAGTCGATTTTGCATGGCCGGAGATGCGCCTAGCGGCTGAATACGAAAGCATCGAGTGGCATGCGGGACGCAGCGAGATGCTCCGAGACAAAATAAGATCCGGCATCATCCAGGAACTTGGATGGACGATCATTCCTATCGTCGTCCACGATGTAAGACGCGAACCCGAGCGACTTGCCATGCGAATCGCCACCCATTTGGACCGTGCACGCAAAGCCGGCTGACGATGGCGAGCAGACGCAGAATCGCATAAAAGACCGTCGCGCAGTGCGATTCTGCGTCTGCTCGCGGTGGGCATCTCAGGAGTCCAGAAACCGCTGAACCGCCTCGGTGAGGATGCGCCCGCCGTTGGTGTTGAGATGAATGCCGTCGATGTGGAATTGCCAGCCGTTGCGCCGAGCGATCTCGTCAAAGCTTTGGCGTAGCACCATCTCCCGCCACAGGTAGTCGCGGTAGAGCGACGCGAAGGAGAACCGGGTGAACGGTTTGGTCGTCGCCGCCTCGGTGAGGCGCTCCTGGAATGCTTCGTAGAACGGGATGTAGTCCGTCGACTCCCGGGCGGCCGTTTCGCGGATAATGCCGTTATACGTGGCGAACAGGGCGTTGAGCCGCGCCTGAACCGGATGGCGTGAACCGGGCGCTTCCCCCACCGGGGCAAGGGAACTCAGCGCGACCCGGGCGCTTGTCTCCCGTTGCAGCCGGCGCACGATGACGGCCAGGTTCTCCTCGAACCGCGCCGGTATCGGTTCCTCGCGAAGCCCCTTCCACATGCGAACGAATCGCCGGAAGTTGGGAAAGACGCTCGCCATGATGTCGTTGCTGCCGATCAGCACGATGACCCGGTCCGGCCGGCGCGCGATCACCCGGTCGAGGCGCCGGACGGCGTTGACCGACAGATCCCCGCCGACGCCGAGGTTGACGAAGCGAAACCGGTTGTTGCCGGGCCGCTTTTCCAGCTCGTCGATCCATTTGTAGGTTCCCCTCGACGCGGTGGTGCTCGACCCCAGGCACGCCACCGTTTCGGAACGCGGCGGGTCGGTCATGGCGCGCGGCCGAGGACGCGGCACAGCACCCGACCGAGCTCGTCACCCGGTGAGCGCGGGATCACGTCGGCGCACCAGGCGACGAAGTCGTCGGGTCGCACCAACAACACCGCGTGGGGCGCAAGTCCCGCGGCGGCGGACCACGAGCCGTCGACGTCAACCGCTGTCCCGATGCGCCGCACGGTGATTGGGACGCCGACGGCCTTCGACGCGCAGGCCGCTGCGTCCGACCACGCGGCGTCGTCGTCTCCGGTGAGCAGCGTGAAACCGGGACCCAGCAGATCGAGGATCGAGACCCGCTTTCCGCCGTCGACGACCCAGGCGTGCGGGACGCGGGTGCCGGGCTGCCCGCGCAATTCGTCCACCAGTGACACGGCGTCGGCATCCGGCGGAACCGGATCGTCGGAAACCACTGCGGCAGAACGGTATCGGTACCCGATCAGCAGCGCGAACATCGGCGCCTCTTCGTCCGGCGGCAACAGCGGGCGGTCGTCGTCCAACCGCAAGAAGGCCAGCGACGGCCCGGTGAGCGACTGGCGCGCATTGAAGCGCCCGACCGGGTGCCGCTCGGCATGGTAGGTGCCCAACAACGCCGGGTCGGCGGTCCCGTTCAAGACGCTGGCCAGCTTCCACGCCAGGTTGTGCGCGCTCTGGATGGCGGTGTTGGCACCGCCGGCCTTGAACGGCGGCATGGTGTGCGCCGAGTCGCCGACGAGAAACACTCGGCCGCAGCGGAATTGGTCGGCGACTCGCTCGTACGGCTGCCAGGGTGCGACGTCGATGACTTCCATGTCGATCGGCTCGCCGATCGCTTTCGTCAGCATCTCGCGGCACCGCTGCGCGGTGAACTGTTCGGCGGATTCGCCGCGGGCGGGAAAGTACGTGTTGATGAACATGCCGAAGTCGTCGCGCACCGGCAGAAAGATGCCCTCCACGTCCGGGTTCTTGACCTGGATGCCGTCGCCCGGCCCGAGGTCGCGGGCGAATTTTCGCCACGGCGCCCGGAAGTAGACGAACACGACATAGATCGGCAATGCCCCGTAGCCGGAGGTCGTCACGCCCAGCGTGTCGCGGATCGGGCTGTGCACACCGTCGGCGGCGACGAGATAGTCGGCGCGTACCGCCTCGGTCGCGCCCGATTCGCGATCGCGGATGACCGCGATGACGCCGCTTTCGTCCTGTTCGAACGAGTCCAACTCTGTGTTGTAGAGCGCCTCGCTACCGTGCCGGCGGATGTGGGTGAGCAGGATCGGTTCGAAGGCGCTCTGCGGGCAGTACTGGCCGCCGGGCTCCGGGCTCAGATCCTTGAACGGTGCGAAGATCGCGTTGACGTCGAGCGCCTGGCGCTGTTCGGCGCTGTTGAGCGTCGGCTTGCTCACCATGTCGGAAACGCCGTGGGCGATCGCGTGGACCTCGTCGGCCAATCCAAGGCCGCGCAGGATCTCCAGGCTGCGGAAGCTCAGGTTGCGCGCCTTCGGGTAGATGAACACCTCACCGCGCTTTTCGACCACCAGCGAGCGAACACCGTGTTTGGCGAGCAACGCAGAAGTGGCCAGGCCGGCGGCTCCCGCGCCGACGATCAACACCGGGACGTTCTTGACGTTCATCGCCGCCTCCCATCTATACGGAACTAATTAGTTCCGCATAGGCTCCAATGTGGCACGGCGCGGCGGGATGCGCAACAACTACGGCGCCGGTTCCCCGGCCATCGGCAAGATCACGTCTTCGAGCATGCGCCGGACGTAGACCCGGTCGATCGGACGCCCGGTGATCACCCGCAACAAGTTGAGGCCCAGCGCGACGTCGGGGATCAGGCTGAGGTCGCGGCCGGCCGGGATTTCCCCGCGGGCCACCGCATGGTCGAGCACCGCGCGGACCACCTGTCGCGGGGTGGACAGCACCAGGTCGTCGAGCGCGGCCGCCAGGACGGGGTTGTGCATGGCCGCAGTCGCCACGCCGACAACCACCCGAATCATATGCGTATCAGCGTCATTCAAGTCGGGGGTGGCCGCAACCAGCGCGTCTATGTCACCGCGAAGACTGCCGGTATTGGGCGGTTCGATGGGTCCCAGCCGCCGCCTCCAATGCGCGATCGCGTCGGCGACGACCACCTCCTTCGACGGCCAGCGACGGTAGATCGCCGCCTTACCGACGCCGGCGCGCGACGCGATGTCGTCCATGCTCAACCGGTCATAGCCGACTTCGGCGACGCCCGCCAGCGTCGCGTCGAGGATGGCCGCGTCCAGCGAGCGATCGAGGCGTCCCGGACTGCGGGTCCGGCTCGACACGCTTGCCTGGCCGCTTTCGCGCTTCATATGCTCCTAACGATACGGGCTAGTTCCGTTCGATGATATCCTCAGCCGAAGTTCGTCACGAATTCCTTGGCCACCGACACGACGCGCTCGCGATCGCGCGCAACCAGACCGATTCGGGTCCGCCGGTCGAGAATGTCGTCGACGTCCAGCGCGCACTCGTGGGTGACGGCGTACTCGAACTCCGCGCGGGTCACGTCGATACCCTCGGCGACGGGCTCGGTCGGCCGGTCGCAGGTCGCCTGAGCGAGGACCCGGGGCGCCTCGGCGCCGTAGCGCGCCACCAGCGACGCCGGGAGTCCCGCGCCCGAACCCGCGCCCGGCCCGGGATTGCCCGGCGCCCCGATCAGCGGCAAATTGCGGGTCCGGCACTGCCCCGCCCGCAAGCCCCGCCGGCCAATGGCGAAGTCCAGGACGTCCTCCGCCATGTAGCGGTATTCGGTCAGCTTGCCGCCGATCACGCTGATGGCTCCCGACGGCGCCTCGACGACGGCGTGCTCGCGCGACACATCGGCGGTGCGGCCCTCGCCGGTGTCGATCAGCGGCCGCAGGCCCGCGTAGGCGCCGACAACGTCGGCCGCGCCAACCGAAGTGCCCAGCGCGGTGTTCACCGTGTCCAGCAGGAACGCGATCTCCTGCTCGGACGGCTCCGGCACGTCGGGAATCGGGCCGGGCGCGGCTTCATCGGTCAGGCCCAGATACACCCGACCCAGTTGCTCGGGCATGGCGAACACGAAGCGATTGAGCTCGCCGGGAATCGGAATGGTAAGCGCCGCAGTCGGATTCCCGAAGGCAACGGCGTCGAAGACGAGGTGCGTCCCCCGGCTGGGCCGCAGCCGCAACGAGCCGTCGATCTCCCCCGCCCACACCCCGGCCGCGTTGATGACCGCGCGGGCCGACACGTCGAACGACTGTCCCGTGCGCTGATCGGTCAGCCGCACCGAGGTGCCCGACGCCTCGGAGGCCGCGACGTAGGTCAGGATGCGCGCGCCGTGCTGCGCCGCGGTCCGCGCGACCGCGGTGACCAGCCGGGCGTCGTCGATCAACTGCCCGTCGTAGGCCAGAAAGCCGCCGTCCAGGCCGTCGCGCCGAACGGTGGGCGCCATCTCCACCGCGCGCCGCGCCGAGACGCGCCGCGACCGCGGCAGCACCGACGACGGCGTCCCCGCCAGCGCCCGCAGCGCGTCGCCGGCCAGGAACCCGGCCCGCACCAACGCCCGCTTGGCGTGACTCAGCGACGGCAACAACGGCACCAGCTGCGGCATCGCGTGGACGAGATGGGGGGCGTTGCGCGTCATCAGGATTCCGCGCTCGATGGCGCTGCGCCGGGCGATGCCGACGTTGCCGGTCGCCAGGTAGCGCAGGCCGCCGTGCACCAGCTTGGAGCTCCAGCGGCTGGTGCCGAACGCCAGGTCGTGCTTTTCCACCAATGCCACCCGCAGGCCCCGCGACGCCGCGTCCAACGCGATGCCCGCCCCGGTGATGCCGCCGCCGATCACGACGACGTCCAGCGGCTCGCCGTCGGCCAGGGCCGTCAGGTCGGCCGTGCGGCGCGCCGCGTTCAAGGCGGTCACGACAGGTATCCGTTCAGCGAGTAGGCGAGTTCGGCGGCCAGCGCGTCGGCATCGAGGATCGGGCGGACGATCCGCTCGGACTGGATGGTCGACTGGGCGATGAGCAACACCATCGTGGCCATCTGCAGCGGGTCCCCGGCGCGGACGCTGCCGTGCCGCTGGGCCGCGCGCAGCCGCTCGGCCAGGGCGTCGATCAGCATCTGCTGGCTGGCCCCGAGGCGCTCGGTGATGTAGATCGGCGCCAGCTCCGAGTGCATCACCGACATCACCAGCTCGTCGTGGCGCAGCAGGTCGGCGACCGTGACGATCTGTCGCACAAGCGATTCCCGGTCGTCGCCCTGCAGCGGCGCGTCGCGCATCACGCCGACGATGCGCTGGGTCAGCAGCGTCGCGACGATCGACTTGGTGTCCGGCCAGCGCCGGTACACCGTGGGCCGGCTGACCCCGGCCCGCCGGGCGATCTCCGCCAGGGTCACCCGGTCCACCCCGAAGTCCACGACGCAGCTGGCCGCGGCCGACAGGATCCGGTCGCGGGTGTCCGGCTGTGCGTTACTGGTTGACAGCATGTGTAATACTGTAACGCATGACGCACGCCGAGCA
The DNA here is from genome assembly GCF_000455205.1 of Mycobacterium sp. UM_CSW. Lineage (GTDB taxonomy): Bacteria > Actinomycetota > Actinomycetes > Mycobacteriales > Mycobacteriaceae > Mycobacterium. The sequence goes on from NZ_AUWQ01000035.1 coordinate 33,258, forward strand.
ACTCCTCCCGCCGATGAAATGGAACGCGTGGGGGGATCCCGCCGCCGCGAAGCCGCTCTCCGAGGGCATCCGCTCGCTGCTGAAACAGGCGGTGGGACTGCAGGATTCGGACCGACCCGACCTCGACGCCGACGAGGTGAAGCTGCGTCCGTCGGCGTTGTCACAAGCCGACAAAGACGCCCTGGCCGGCATCGTCGGCGCCGAGCACTGCCGCACCGCCGACCGCGACCGCCTGCTGCGCGCCGGCGGCAAGTCCACGCTCGACCTGCTGCGCCGCAAGGACACCGGGGTGCAGGACGCGCCCGACGCCGTGCTGCTGCCCGGGGATGACGACGCCGTCGGCGCCATCCTGCGCTACTGCTCCGAGCACCGCATCGCCGTGGTCCCGTTCGGCGGCGGCACCAGCGTGGTCGGCGGTCTGGACCCCACCCGCGGCGAATTCGAGGCCGTGGTGTCGCTCGACCTGCGCCGCTTCGACCGGCTCGTCGAGCTCGACGAGGTGTCCGGCCAGGCCGTTTTCGGGGCCGGGGTCACCGGCCCGGACGCCGAACGCCTGCTCGGCGAACGCGGTTTTTCCCTCGGGCACTTCCCGCAGAGCTTCGAGTACGCCACGATCGGCGGCTTCGCCGCGACCCGGTCCTCCGGGCAGGACTCGGCCGGCTATGGCCGGTTCAACGACATGGTTCGCGGCCTGCGGATGGTCACCCCGGTGGGCACGATGGAGCTGGGGCGCGCGCCGGAATCCGCCGCCGGTCCCGACCTGCGCCAGCTGCTGCTCGGCTCGGAGGGGACGTTCGGCGTCATCACCCAGGTGCGCCTGCGCGTGCACCGGGTCCCCGAGGCCGTGCGCTACGAGGCGTGGTCCTTCCCCGATTTCGAGACCGGGGCCGCCGCCCTGCGCGCCGTCACCCAGAATGCGACCGGCCCCACCGTCATTCGGCTCTCCGACGAGGTCGAGACCGGGGTCAACCTCGCCACCACCGAGGCGATCGGCGAGAGCCAGATCACCGGCGGTTGCCTGGGCATCACCGTGTTCGAGGGCACCAAGGAGCACGTCGAGAGCCGGCATGCCGAGACCAGCGCGCTGCTGGCGGCCCGCGGCGGCACGTCACTGGGCGAAGCGCCGGCGCAGGCCTGGGAGCGGGGCCGGTTCGCCGCGCCGTACCTGCGCGACTCGCTGCTGTCGGCGGGCGCGCTCTGCGAGACCCTCGAGACCGCCACCGACTGGTCGAATGTGCCGAGGCTGAAAACCGCTGTCACCGAGGCGCTTACGAGCGCGTTGGCCGAATCCGGCACGCCCGCGCTGGTGATGTGCCACATCTCGCACGTCTACCCCACCGGCGCGTCGCTCTACTTCACGATCGTCGCCGGGCAGCGCGGCAACCCGATCGAGCAGTGGTGGGCCGCCAAGAAGGCCGCCTCGGACGCGATCATCGCCGCCGGCGGCACCATCACCCACCATCATTCGGTCGGCGCCGACCACCGGCCCTGGATGCGCGACGAGGTCGGCGAACTCGGCGTGCAGGTCCTGCGCGCGGTCAAGGCGACGCTCGACCCGGCCGGAATCCTCAACCCCGGCAAGCTGATTCCGTGAACGCTCGGCGCGAGATCGGCAAGGTGACCGCGCTGACCAATCCCGTCTCGGGTCACGGCGCCGCGATCCGCGCCGCGCAGGTCGCGATCGCCCGGCTGCACGAGCGGGGCGTGCAGGTCACCGAGATCATCGGCGACGACGCCGAGGACGCGCGCCACCTGGTTGCCGCCGAACTCGAGCGGGGCACCGACGCGGTGATGGTCACCGGCGGCGACGGCGTCGTCTCCAACGCGCTGCAGGTGTTGGCGGGCACCGACGTTCCGCTGGGCATCATCCCGGCCGGCACCGGCAACGACCACGCCCGCGAATTCGGCATTCCCACAAAGGATCCCGAGGCCGCCGCGGACGTCATCGTCGACGGCTACACGCAGACCATCGACCTGGGCCGGATCACGTGGGGTGACACCGAAAAGTGGTTCGGCACCGTCGCGGCCACCGGCTTCGACTCCCTGGTCACCGACCGCGCCAACCGGATGACCTGGCCGCACGGGCGGCTGCGCTACTACCTCGCGATGCTCGCCGAGCTGTCGCAGTTGCGACTCTTGCCCTTTCGCATGGTGCTCGACGGCACGCGGGAGATCGACGCCGACATCACGCTGGCGGCGTTCGGCAACACCCGCAGCTACGGCGGCGGCCTGCTGATCTGTCCCAACGCCGATCCCACCGATGGCCTGCTCGACATCACCATGGCGCATTCGGCGTCCCGCACCAAGTTGGTGCGCCTGTTCCCCACCGTCATGAAGGGCACGCACGTCGACCTCGACGAGGTGACCACGGCGCGCGCCAAGACGATCCACGTCGAGTGCCCCGGCATCAACGTCTACGCCGACGGCGACTTCGCCTGCGCGCTGCCCGCCGAGATTTCCGCGGTCCCCGCCGCGCTGCACGTGCTGCGAGGCGCGGTTTCCTGATCAGCGCGCGGGGCGGGTTGGGCGGGGATTGACGAGCCGTCCGTGACTCACGAGCGAGCCGTGCTGCTTGAGGCGCTGAGTGCGCACGTTGACCTCGTAGCTGAGGATCTCCGTTACCTGCCCGAGTTCCTCGTTGAGGTACCGGTACAGATCGTCGCTGTCCCGGCAGATGGCGATGGCCATCACGTTCTTGGACCCGCTGGTGGCGCCCGCGAACGCGATGTTGTCGTGCGCCCCGATCCGCTCGCCGACGCTGTGAATATCCTTGGGCGCCACCGTCATCCATAGCATGGCGCTGAGCTGGTATCCGATCCGCTCGGGCAACACGTCGACGTCATAAAGCAGCGCGCCGCAGGCCTCCAGCGCCGCAAGCCGCCGACCCACGCGCGTCACCGACCAGCCCGTGCGTGCGGACAGCTGCGCCTGCGGCGTGCGGCCGTCCTCGGCGAGGGCGTCCAGGAGGGGGCGGTCCTCGGCCGTGATCGCCGGCGGCCGATCGGAGCGCACGGGCCGGGGTCCCTCGGCCAGGATCTCCGCGGCCTGCCCCTCGGAGAGCCGGTGGCCGTAACCGGTCCAGGGCATGGTCGCCGGCTGGCCGAACGAGTGCAGCATCAGGTCCACGGTGATGTCGGTGACCGAGGTTGCTCGCGGGAGTAGTTGCAGCAGTAGATCCTCGCGATGATCCCCGAGCGGTGCCCGGATGACGCAGACCAAGTCGGTCCATCCGGCCAGCACGTTGGCGTGGGACACCTCCTGCCGGCGCACCAGCGCGTTGGCCAGCAGCGGGATGCGGTCGGGGGCGGCGCGCATCCGGCACACCCAACTCGCCTCGCCGTCGGTCCACCGGTTCTCGAGCCCGACCACGCGCATCACGCCGTCGCGGCGCAACCGGTGATAGCGGCGCGCGACCGTCTGCTCGCTGGCCCCGATCACGGCGCCGATCCGCCGGAACGACACCCGCGGCGCCAACTGCAACGCATGCAGAATCTGCGCGTCTATCCGATCGATCACGGTGAAAAGTATCCGACAATCAGGGTTCAGATGAGGACTTCTCTCCAATCCCGGCGCATCGATCGTTGATTTCCAGCGACCACTGCCAGCCTGGAACCCATGAACCCCACGGGCATGCACACCATGCGGATCGGAATCGGACTGCCCGGCCATATCGCCCACGTGGCGGGGCCCTTGACCGCCGAGTGGGCCCGCCGAGCCGAGCAGCGCGGGTTCGCCAGCGTGGCCGCGATCGACCGGCTGGTGTACGAAAGCCTCGACGCGATCGCCGCGTTGTCGGTGGCCGCGGGCGCCACCACCGACATCGGCTTGATGACCAACGTGCTGCTGGCCCCGCTGTATCCGGCGGTGCTGCTGGCCAAGCAAATCACCACCGTCGCCGCCGCATCCGGTGACCGGCTCACGCTCGGGTTGGGCGTCGGGAGTCGACCCGACGACTACACCGCCGTCGGCGTCGACTTCCGGCGGCGCGGGCGCATCCTCGACCAGACCGTCGCCGTGCTGCGCGACGCGTGCGACGCCAAGGTCGTCGCCGGCGATAAGGCGCTCAGCCCGGCACCGGCGCGGATCCCGATCTTGTTCGGTGGACGCGCCGACGCGACGATCCGGCGCGCCGCAACGATCGGCGACGGCTGGGCCGCCGGAGCGCTGCGCGAGTACGCCAACCAGTCCGCGCTCGCCGACCGGGTGCGTGCGGCGTGGACGCAGGCGGGCCGGTCGGGCCGTCCCCGGCTGCACGCCAGCGTCAACTTCGCCCTGGGCGACGCCGACACCGTCGCCGCCGGTCGCGCAAACCTGTACCGCTATTACGGGTTCAAACCGGACTACGCCGCCCTGAACGTCGACGACATGGTCGCCTCACCCGAGGATGCGGCACAGACCGTGCGCGCCTACCGCGACCTGGGCTTCGACGGGCTGGTGTTCCACCCCTTTGTGGCCGATATCGAGCAGGTCGACCGCCTCGCGGACGCGGTCTTGTGACGGAGCCGCTTACCCGACGCCGCGGCTGAGCCAGGTCACTTCCCCGGCGTCGCCGCCGTCGCGATACACCTCGAGCGCCTCGTCCCACGCCGTGCCCAGCACCGAGTCCAGCTCGGCGGCCAGATAGTCGGCGCCCTGCGCCATCATCGACCGAAGCCGCATCTCCCCTACCATGACGTCGCCGTTGGCGCTCATCGAGCCGCTCCACAGGCCGAGCTGCGGGGTGTGGCTGAACCGCTGGCCGTCGACCCCCGGGCTCGGGTCCTCGGTGACCTCGAACCGCAGCACTGACCACGAGCGCAGGGCGTTGGCCAACCGGGCGCCGGTGCCCACCGGCCCGACCCAGTTGGTGACCGCGCGCAGCTGCCCGGGCATCGCCGGCTGCGGCGTCCAGACCAGGTTGGCCTTCGACTGCAGGGTTGACGACAACGCCCACTCGACGTGCGGGCATACCGCCGCGGGCGAGGCGTGGACGTACACCACACCGGTCGTCACGTCGGCAAATTGGTTCGACGCACGCATCTCCTGCTCCTTCGGTTCCACGAGGGACGTCTTCCCCAACGACCTGGTGGACCCGTACAAGCGGGATGCATGTAAAGTTTTGTGTCCTGCGTGTCTATTGTGCCCTCTGATGCCCCTGTTGCGCTAGTGTGCGGAGTGGTCAATTATGACCGCATCCGAAATCGTCGGCCACGGCTCCAACGCCCACTCGCCGAAATCGCGGTCGGTCAGCACCACCAGCGCCAGGTCGGCCTCGGGATCGACCCAGATAAACCCGCCCGACTGGCCGAAATGGCCGTACGTCCGCGCCGAGTTGCGCGACCCCGTCCAGTGCGGCGATTTGCCGTCGCGGATCTCGAAACCCAGGCCCCAGTCGTTGGGCCGCTGCACCCCATAGCCTGGCAGCACGCCGTCCAGGCCGGGAAATTGCACGGTCGTGGCCTCGGCGTGCAGCTGCGGCGACACGATGGCCGGCCGCAGCAGCTCGCGGGCGAAGGCCGCCAGATCGGCGACCGTCGAGGTGGCGCCGAACCCAGCGGCCGCGACGCCGCCGTTCAGCCGGGTAGTGGCCATGCCGAGCGGCTCGCACACCGCCTCGTACAGATAGCGGCCGAACTCGATCGCGGACTCGGCCTCCAAAGTCTGGGCCAGCACGGTGAAGCCCTGGTTTGAATACATCCGCCGGGTGCCGGGCTTGGCCAGTACCCGATCGTTGTGCATCGCCAGGCCCGACGCGTGCGCCAGCAGGTGCCGGACCGTGGAGCCGGGCGGGCCGGCGGGGGTGTCGAGCTCGACGACGCCCTCCTCGATGGCGATCTGCGCGGCCCGGGCCACCAGCGGCTTGGTCACCGAGGCCAGCTCGAAGACCCGCGCGGTGTCGCCGTGGCTGGCCAGGACCCCGGCCGGCCCGACGACCGCGGCGGCCGCATTGGCCACCGGCCAATCATCGAGCGCGTCGAGGGCGGTCACTTCCTGGCGATGTAGTAGCTGTTGATCGGGTCCCCCTCGATCTCGGTCACCCGGACGTCGGCGAACCCGGCGTCGGCGAGCATCGACGTGGCCAGCTGCGTCCCCCATGCAGTGCCCAGCCCGACGCCGTCCAGCGCCAACGACACCGTCATGCAGTGCATCAGCGAGACCGTGTAGAGGTAGGTGCTCATCGGGACGTCGACGTTGTCCTCCAGCCGGCTCGACGCCTTGATGTCGGCCATCAGGAAAACGCCGCCCGGTCGCAGCGCGCGGTAGATGTTCTCCAGCACCTTGGCGGGCTGCGCCTGATCGTGAATGGCGTCGAATGTGGTGATGACGTCGTAGGCGTCGGTCTTGTCCAGGTCGGTCAGGTTGTGCGCCTCGAAGAAGGCGTTGGTCAGGCCGAGCCGGGCCGCCTCCTCAACTCCCGTCGCGATGGCCTCTTTCGAAAAGTCGATGCCGGTGAACCGGCTCGCCGGGAACGCCTGTGCCATCACATTGATCGCGTGTCCGCTGCCGCAGCCGAAGTCGGCCACGTCCGCGCCGGCGCGCAGGCGGTCGGGCAGGCCGTCGACCAACGGCAGCACGACGTCGACGAGCGCGATATCGAACACCGCGGCGCTCTGCTCGGCCATCAGCGCGTGGAAGCGCGGGAACTCGCTGTAGGGCAGCCCGCCGCCGTCGCGGAAGCAGCCGACGATCTTCTGCTCCACCTCGCCGAGCTGCGGGAGGAACAGCGCCACCAACGCCAGATTGTCGGGCCCGGCCGCGCGGGTCAGAGCGGCCGCCCGGTGGGCGGGCAGCGTGTAGGTCGCGGTGGCCGGGTCGTAGTCGACGACGTGCGCGGTGGTCATGCCGGCCAGCCATTCGCGCACATAGCGTTCGTTGAGGCCGGCGGCCTCGGCGATCTGCGCGCTGGTGGCCGGCGGGAGCCCGGCCATCGTGTCCAGCAGGCCGGTCTGGTGACCGATGCTCAACAGGATCGTGAGGCTCGCGCCGTCGATGGCCGCGACCATTCGCCCGGCGAATTCCTCTGTGGTCTCGGAGGTTGTCTCAGGTGCCGTCACGTTCTGCAGACGCTACACCGGGTCCCCTCTCGCCGAGTCTGCGCTCAGCGCGTGCGTTTGGCCCAAGTGGGCGATCTCAGCGCAGACTCGACGCAACGACGCGCAAAGCCCGCCAGTAGGTTGGTGCCCATGAGTCAGACAGTGCGCGGAGTCATTTCACGCAAGAAGGGCGAACCCGTCGAGCTGGTCGACATCGTCGTCCCCGACCCCGGACCCGGCGAGGCGGTGGTCGACGTCATCGCCTGCGGGGTCTGCCACACCGACCTGACGTACCGCGAAGGCGGCATCAACGACGAGTATCCGTTCCTGCTCGGCCACGAGGCCGCCGGCCGCGTCGAAGCGGTGGGGCCGGGCGTGACGGCGGTCGAGCCGGGCGACTTCGTGATCCTGAACTGGCGCGCCGTGTGCGGGCAGTGCCGGGCCTGCAAGCGCGGCCGCCCGCACCTGTGCTTCGACACGTTCAACGCCACCCAGAAGATGACGCTGACCGACGGCACGGAACTCACCCCGGCGTTGGGCATCGGGGCGTTCGCCGACAAGACGCTGGTGCACTCCGGCCAGTGCACCAAGGTCGACCCGCAAGCCGACCCCGCCGTCGCCGGCCTGCTGGGCTGCGGCGTGATGGCCGGCATCGGCGCCGCGATCAACACCGGGGCGGTGACCCGCGACGACACCGTCGCCGTGATCGGCTGCGGCGGGGTGGGCGACGCCGCGATCGCCGGCGCGGCGCTGGTCGGGGCCCGGCAGATCATCGCCGTCGACACCGACAACACCAAGCTGGACCTGGCCCGCAAGTTCGGCGCCACCCACACGATCAACGCCCGCGAGTTCGACGTGGTGAAGACGATCCAGGACCTCACCGACGGCTTCGGCGTCAACGTGGCGATCGATGCGGTGGGCCGCCCCGAAACCTGGCAGCAGGCCTTCTACGCCCGAGACCTCGCGGGAACCGTTGTGCTGGTTGGTGTTCCGACGCCCGACATGCGCCTGGACATGCCGCTGGTCGACTTCTTCAGCCACGGCGGCTCGCTGAAGTCGTCGTGGTACGGCGACTGCCTGCCAGAGCGCGACTTCCCCACCCTGATCGACCTGTACCTGCAGGGCCGGCTGCCGTTGGACAAGTTCGTCACCGAGCGAATCGGCCTCGACGACGTCGAGGAGGCTTTCCACAAGATGCATGGCGGCAAGATATTGCGATCGGTGGTGCTGCTCTGATGGTGGACATCGATCGGGTGGTGACCCACGGCACGTTCGAATTGGACGGCGGCAGTTGGGAAGTCGACAATAACATCTGGCTGATCGGCGACAATTCCAACGTCGTGGTGTTCGACGCCGCCCACGATGCGGCGCCGATCGTCGAGGCCGTGGCCGGCCGCCATGTCGTCGCGGTGGTGTGCACGCACGGCCACAACGACCACGTGACGGTCGCGCCCAAGCTCGGCAAGACACTCGACGCGCCGGTGCTGCTGCATCCCGCCGACGAGGTCCTGTGGCGAATGACGCACCCGGACAGCGACTTCCGCTCCATCTCCGACGGCCAGACGCTGAGCGTGGGAGGCACGGAGTTGCGGGCGCTGCACACCCCGGGCCACTCCCCCGGATCGGTGTGTTGGTATTCGCATGACCTGGGCGTCGTGTTCAGCGGCGACACCCTGTTCTCCGGCGGCCCCGGCGCCACCGGCCGGTCGTACTCCGATTTCCCGACGATCCTGCAGTCCATCTCGGAGCGCCTCGGCACGCTGCCCGGCGAGACGATCGTGCACACCGGGCACGGCGACAGCACCACCGTCGGCGACGAGATCGTGCACTACGAAGAGTGGGTCGCCCGCGGCCACTAGGTCACCCGCTCCACCCAGCTCAACCTCCTTGGTCGATTCCGTCATGTTCCTGTATTGTCACATTTAGTGATAATCATCGCGGAAGGCGGACTCATGAAGATCACGGTATTCGGCGCGACCGGTGGCGTCGGTCGCGAGCTGGTAAAGCAAGCGCTGGGACGCGGTTACGGCGCGGTCGCCGTCGTACGCGATGCCGGACGGCTGGGCGTGACACACCCAGCGCTGGACGTCGTCACGGTCACCGCGCTCGACGAGCCCGGCACCCTCATCCCGGCGATCCGCGGAAGCGACGCCGTGCTGTCGGCCCTCGGTCCGCGTGGACGGAAAGACGGGCCCGTCGTGAGCAGCAGCACCCGCGCGATCCTGGCGGCGATGAACGCCTGCTCGACGAAGCGATTCGTCGCTGTCAGCGCGCTGCCGGTAGGCCCGACGGCCGAAGGCGAGCGTTTGATGACGCGCTGGGTGTTGCTTCCTGTGCTGAAAACCGTTCTGGGAAACGTCTATGCCGACCTCGCCGACATGGAATCCGTCTTGCAGCACAGCGACGTCGATTGGACCGTCGTGCGTCCGCCCCGGCTTGTCGACCGGCCCCTCACCGGTGATTACCGCACGGTGGTGGGCGCCAACGTGGCGCGCGGGTCGGCCATCTCGAGGGCCGACGTTGCGCACGCCATGCTCGACGCCCTGGCGTTGGCACAGACGATCCGGCAGCCAGTCGGCGTGTCGTACTGATTATCCTGACCCGTGACAATCCCGGCCGGTGTTAGCCTTGGCCGATGACTGAACAGGGCTCCGGCATCACCGAACTCGACGAACGGATCCCGTTTCTGCTCTCACAGCTGGGCGCCCACGTCAGCAGCGATTTCCAGCGGCGGCTGGCGCCGATCGGAACCGACCCGCGCACGTACGCGGTGCTGCTGGCCTTGGCCGCCGCCGACGGCCAGTCCCAGCGCCAGCTGTCCGAACGCCTCGGCATTCACCGCAACGCCATGGTCATGGTCATCGACAACCTTGAGCAACGCGGGCTGGCCAAACGGTTGACCCATCCCGACGACAGACGGGCGGTGGCCGTGACCCTTACCGCCAAGGCCCGCCGGCTGCTACCGGCCTTGCACGACCAGGGCCGTGAGCTCGAAGACGAGATCGCCGCACCGCTGTCCGCGACGGAACGGGCCACGCTGCGGCGACTTTTGCAGCGAGTCGCGGCCGGAGCGGGCCTCATCCCGGGGGTCCACCCGGGCCTGACGCGCTGAAAGCGTTCTGCAACCACTCGGCCGAGCTTCACTGAGACCAGCGGGGGTCTGGCACTCCGCATGATTGTCACATATGATGATGATCATCATATGTGACTAATATGCCTCTGGCTCGATAGGAGAGCGCCGTGCACACCGCATATCTCGTCATAACGCTCATCGCGATCGCCTTCGATGGATTTTCCGGCGTCGCGGCACTGGTTCACTTCGCACCGATCCTTCCGGGGATGGCAAGCGCGGGCGTGCCGGTCTCGTGGTTGACGTTTCCCATCGGTACGTTGAAGACGCTGGGCACCGTCGGACTCGTTGTGGGCCTGTGGGTTCCGGCCATCGGCATCGCGGCCGCCGCGGGACTGGTGATCTTCTTTGTGTGCGCCGTCTACACCCACGTACTTGCCCACGACATCACCGGTCAAATGATGTTCGGCGGGTTTCTGCTCGCGCTCAATTGCGCAACGTTGGCGGCCACGATCGCCGCCCACCCGGGGATCTTGTGACCATGAAACCGGCCGCGCGTGCGCCATTGTTGTTGGCGCGCTTCAGCACCGCGTTGATGGTCGCCTGGGCGCTGATACAGGCGATCTTGGCCGGCAATTTCCTCGGCGGCCAGTACGATGCGCTGCAGCTGCACGCGCTTGGCGCGAGAGCGATCACGGTCACCTCCGCGGTGCAGATCGTGATCCTGGCGTGGGTCTGGCGCAGCACAGGCCGCCGGGGACCGTTCTTCGCGGGCGTCGTGCAGACCCTGCTGCTCGTCGCCGAGTTCGCGACCGGCGAACTGCGCCTCACCGCCCTACACGTCCCGCTCGGTGTGCTGCTGGTCGCCGGGATTGTCCAACTGGTGACGATGATCTGGCGTATCCCCCTGCCGATGCGCGCCGGCGCGGACCTCGAGGCGACACGATGAACCGCCGCGCCGTGCTGCGCGCGGGGCTGCTCACCGCGGGCGTCGGCGTCGTCGCAGCCGCGTTGCCGGCGGCGCAGACGGCGCTGGGGCCGGCCGAGCCGGGCACGCTGCTGCCAAGCCGCACGCCGCTGCCGCCGCGTTATCAGACGCCGCTGCCGATACCAGTTCGCTTGGCCCCCAACGAAACCGACGGCACGACGGACTATTACACCATCACCGAGCAGGTCTCCGATTTGGCGATACTTCCCGGCCTGACCACGCGAGCGTGGACCTACGGGGGGACGTTTCCCGGGCCGACGATAGAGTCACGGTCGGGTCGGCGAACCGCGATCCGCCATCACAATGCCCTGCCCGTACCGGTGGCGGTGCACCTCCACGGCGGTCACACCCCGCCGGACAGCGATGGGTACCCGCTCGACCTCATCGAGCCGCATGCGCCAGATGCCGCGGCCGGCCACACCGGCATGCCCGGTATGTCACGCAATTCGGTTGTCGGGCAACGTGACTACGTCTACCCGATGCAGCAGCGCGCGGCCACCCTCTGGTATCACGATCACCGCATGGGGTACACCGGTCAGGCCGTCTGGCGGGGGCTCGCCGGGTTCCACATCGTGCACGACGACGAAGAGGACGCGCTCCCGCTGCCGCGCGGCCGCCGCGACATACCGCTGATGATCGCCGATCGGTCGTTTGGCGCCGACGGCTCGTTCCAGTATCCGACCACGGAGGGCGGCGACGTCGCCGATCCCTACATGAACGGTGTGCTCGGTGACGTCGTCTTGGTCAACGGGGCGCCGTGGCCGGTGCTGGAAACCGACCCCGCGCGGTACCGATTCCGGGTGCTCAATGCCTCCAACGCGCGTCGGTACCGGCTACAACTCGATCCGCCGCCGCCCGGCGGGTCCGCATTCACCCAAATAGGAAGCGACGGCGGCCTGCTGGCCGCACCGATCAACCACGACGCGATCGACATCGCCCCGGCCGAACGGTTCGACCTCATCGTCGACTTCTCTCGCTACCCGTCGGGAACCCGGGTGCGACTCACCAACGCGCTTGGCGCCCAGTCCACCTCGGAGATCATGCGCTTCGACGTCGTCGGCACCGACCGATCGGACGAAACGACGATTCCCGAGAAACTTGGTGAAAGCTACACCCCGCTAGAGCGTGGTCGCGCCGTGGCCACCCGCACCTTCCTGTTCGGGCAAGGCCGCGCGGGCATGTGGACGATCAACAACAAGCCCTACCAGCCAGGGGTTCCGCTGGCCACACCACGCCTGGGCGACATCGAAATCTGGCGGTTCATCACAGACATCCGGCACCCGATCCATGTGCATCTCAACCACTTCCAGGTGCTCTCCCGCAACAACAGGCCGCCGGGCCGCTTCGATCGCGGATGGAAAGACACCGTCGATGTCGCGCCATCCGCGGCGGTGGAGGTCGCCGTCCAATTCACCGACTACCGCGGAACGTATCTCGTGCATTGCCACAACCTCGAGCACGAAGACATGGCCATGATGGCGGACTTCGTCACGCTCTAGGTCGCCCAGCTCGCTCAGCAGAAACCGCCCCGGCCAACGACAATGAGTACGTGGACGATAGGGCCGAATCCGACCTGGCGTGGGAACTGGCTGATGCGGTCAGCCCGCTACTGACCGACCGCGACCGCAGCCGGTTTTACGCCGCGATCGGTTCGGGCGAGTCATACACCGCGATCGACACGGCCCTGCAAACCATGGCACGGCAGCGCGCGCCGATATCGTCCGAGCTGATCACCAAGCTCACCGACTGGCTCGGGGCATACACGCACAGCGCCGACGCACCGCGGCTGCGCAGGCTGCTGCGCGCCATCGAATCAACCTACTGATGCGCCGCCGCCCGCGAGCGCAACCACACTGCGATATTTCTCGCCGGATTTCGCAGTGTGGTTACGCTCGCGACGAAGACCCTTAGTTCGCGGGCGGTCGAAGACCGAGAGCGCCCAGCAGTTCGTCGCGTCCCCACGGCTTGCTGGTGGCGGCCTCACGAAGTTCGTCCCGCCATTCGTCCTTGTCGCGCAGCCGCAATCGCAACTTGTCGCGCAACCCCCGAAGGCTTCGCAGCCGTAGCGGCGGGATGGGCAGGGGCACTGCCGCTTTGTCGCGGTCGGAGTGATCCGGCTGCGCGGCATCGCCCGGGTGCGCCGGGCCGCCCTGGTGCAGCGGCTGCGCCTTGGGTGCCGTTGGTATGGCCGGGGCCGCGGGCGGGGGTACCGCTTCGACGGAGCCCGCCGGTGCGACCGGCTCCCCCAAGCCGGTGACGGCGGCGGAATGGCCGCTGACGCCGTCCAACCCCGGCAGCACCGCTGCGGCCGGGTAGGCAGTCGCCGTGACGTGGGGCGCTGGCGGCGGCGTCGCTATGCCCGGCACCAGCGGCCCGGCCGGCGCAGCCGGCGCCGCCCCCCAGGTAGGTGGGACGGCCGCCGCGGCGGTGCCTCCGCCGACGCTGACGGCACCACCGGCCGGCTGAGGGGCGTCGCCGCCCCCACCACCGCCACCGCCGGGGCCGCCGCCGTCACCGGTGACCGCGCTGGCGCCGCCGGCATTGCCACCTGGTGGGCCACCGGCCGCGGCCGCGTGGGCGTCCCCGGTGGATGCGCCGGCGCCGGCGCCCACGTGGTTGGCACTGACGGGCGCTGCGCCGACGCTGCCCGGCACCGGCCCACTGGTTCCGCTATGTTGCGCGGCATCCATCGCCCCGTGGGCGGTGTTGCCGATCAGGTGCCCGGCGGGAGACTGGCTGGCCGCGCCGACAAATTCCTGCACCTTCTGCAGCGGCGACGCGTTGACGGCCTCGGTGCTGGCGTACGTTCCCGCGCTCGCGCGCAGCGCCTGCACAAACTGGTCGTGGTAATAAGCGGCTTGGGCGCCGGCGGCCTGATAGGCCTTCGAGTGCGCGGAAAACAGCGCCGATACGAACGCCGACACGCCATCGCCGCCCGGGGCTTCCACCCCCGCGGTCCCGGCCGCGGCGGCCGAATTGGCCGCATTGATCGTCGACCCGACCGAGGCCAGATCCCCGGCCGCGGCCGCCATCAGGTGCGGCGTGGCGGTCACCTCTGACATGAGCCACCTCCCAGCCCCAGGTCGACCTTGTACGGCGGATCGTAACGCGGTCGGAACGGACATCCTAGGGTTCGGGCCGAATCAATGCCCCTCGAGGATCCGGCGCTTCTCGGCCTCGAACTCCGCCGCGGTCAACGCCCCGGAATCCCGGAGCGCCGCCAGCGTTTTGAGCCGCTCGAGGCGGACCCCCTCGTCGCTGGGTTCCACCGGGGTGGTCGGGGACACCGGCACCGGCGGGGGGTAGTAGGGGTTGGCCGCCACCACCGCCTTGCGCCGGGTGCGCGACAACCACAGGCCCGACAGGATCGAACCGACCAGTCCCGCGACGAACAGACCGACGAACAACCACACCAGATAGCCGTACGAACTCTTGTGGCCGAAGGCCAGTCGCGGGTTGATGTATCCGTTGACCTGGCCGTCGGTCGTGATGTTGTAGGTGCCGGCGACGGGAATCTGGGCCACCCACACGCGCACGTGCGCGTCGTTGTTGACCGTCGTTGTGCTGCCGATGCTTTCGCTGAGCGCGGGTTGCGCGACCCCGTCGGGCGGCGCGATCGTCACCCCGAGCGGCGGCACCGGCAGGCCGCCGTTGGGACTGCCGACGACGACGGCGTGCAGGCTGATGGTGACCTCGCCGGCGGGCAGCTTCAGGCTGTTCGACCCCGGGATCGGCACCTCGCCGTAGGCGTTGTACTTGTCCAAAAAGAACGCGTTGAGCACCAGCGCGACGATGAACCCGGCCACCGACACGACCATCAGCACGACGGCGGTGGACAGCGAAATCTTCGCGAGCCGACGGCTGGTCATGCACGCAGTGTGGCACCGCGGCCCAGGCGACGCCAGGTAAGCAGCGCGAAGCCGACGAGGATCACTAACGCCAGCACCGGCACCCAGTCCCCCAGCCGTACGTACGGCGTGGCGGTCGATCCCATCGGGACGCTGACCACCGTGACGCCCCGGAATCCGGACGGGCACCAGGCCAGGAGGCGACCTCGGGCGTCGAAGGCGGAGCTGTTGCCGGACAGCCCGACGTGTACCGCCGGGCGGCCCGTCTCGACGGCGCGGACCGCGGGCTGGGCGGCCAGCTGCGGCTGCGCCCAACTGCCCTGGAACGACGACGTGGAGCTCTGGTACACCAGCAACCCGGCGCCGAGCCGCGCCTCCCGGCGGGCCAGGTCGGAGAACAGGGTCTCGTAGCTGACGAGCGGCCCGATGGGCAGGTCGCCGGCGTGCAGCAGCACCGGGCCTGTCCCGCGCTGCCGGTCCTGCGCGGCGGCCCGGCTGTGCCGGGTGATCCAGCCGAAAAGCGTTCGCAGCGGGACGTATTCGCCGAACGGCACCAGCCGGGTCTTGCGGTAACTGCCCAACACCCCGGTCTCCCCGACGAGCACGGCCGACTTGTAGATGCCACCGCCCGGCGCGGGCGCGTCGACGTTGACCAGCAGCTCCGCGCCCACCCGCCGGGACAGGTCGGCGAGCCGGGCCAACACCTCCGGGTGGCCCGCGAGGTCCGAGCCCACGCTGCTTTCACCCCAGACGACCAGGTCGAGCCGCTGGCCGGCGAGCCCCGCGGTCAACGCCTCGCCGGCCGCCAAACGCTGACCGGCGTCGGCGATCTCCCCGGGCTGCCCCAGCGCCACGCGCACCGTCGCGCCGCCGGACGGCGACGGGCCCAGCCCGTACCACAACGGGCCCACGCCGACGCACACCACCGCGCACCCCAGCGCTACCGCACGGCCCAGAGCGTCGCGGTGCAGCAGCACGCCCACCAGGGCCGTATTGCACGCGGCCACAAGGAAACTCGTCAGCCACACCCCGCCCAGCGACGCCGACGCCAGCGTCACCGGCTGGGCGGCCTGGGACGCGCCGAGCGGCGCCCACGAACCACCCAGCGGCGGCCAGGACCGCACCACCTCGGCCAGCACCCACGCGCTGGGCAGCACCACCACGGCCGCGACGGTGCGCCGAAAGCCGACGGGCGCCGACAACAACCGATGCGCCAGCCAGCCCCACGGCAGCCACAGCGCACCCAGCCCGACGGCCAACAACAGCAGCAGCGGGCCGGCGCTGGTCACCAGCCAGTACTGGGTGACCAGGACAAACCCGGCCACACCGCACCAGGCTCGCGCTGCCCCCGCCCAGGCGGACGGCGCCGCCCGCACCAGCAACAGCAGCGGAACCAGGCCGACCCAGGCCAGCCACCACCACGCGAGCGCGGGGAAGGCGAGCGCGGGCAGCGCACCGAGCACCAACGCGGCGATCAGATTTCCGCAGGGGTTCGCTGACCGCGACACAAAGAGCAGACTAGGACCGGGCTCATACGAGAGGAGTGAAACGCATGGCCAACGATCTCGTCGCCACGGTTCCCGACCTGTCGGGCAAGCTGGCAATCGTCACCGGGGCCAACAGCGGTCTGGGGTTCGGGCTGGCCCGGCGCCTGTCGGCGGCCGGCGCCGACGTCGTGATGGCGATCCGCAACCGCGCCAAGGGGGAAAAGGCGATCGAGGAAATCCGCGCCACGGTTCCCGATGCCAAGCTGACCATCAAGGCCCTCGACCTTTCGTCGCTGACCTCGGTCGCCGCGCTGGGCGAACAGCTCAACGCCGAGGGCCGCCCGATCGACATCCTGATCAACAACGCCGGCGTCATGACGCCACCGGAACGCGACACCACCGCCGACGGCTTCGAATTGCAGTTCGGCAGTAACCATCTCGGGCATTTCGCGCTGACCGGACACGTGCTGCCGCTGCTGCGCGCCGCCAAGGGCGCCCGCGTCGTCTCGCTGAGCAGCCTCGCGGCCCGGCAGAGCGGCAAGATCCACTTCGACGACCCGCAGTTCGAGAAGTCCTACGCCGCCATGTCGGCCTACGGCCAGTCCAAGCTGGCGGTGTTGATGTTCGCCCTCGAGCTCGACCGGCGCAGCCGCGCGGGCGGGTGGGGCATCGTGTCCAACGCCGCGCACCCCGGCCTGACCAAGACCAACCTGCAGATCGCCGGGCCCTCGCACGGCCGCGAACGACCCGCCCTGATGGAGCGGCTGTACAAGGCGTCCTGGCGGTTCACGCCGTTCTTGTGGCAGGAGATCGACGAGGGGATCCTGCCGGCGCTGTACGCGGCTGCCGCGCCGCACGCCGAGGGCGGCGCCTTCTACGGGCCAAGCGGGTTCCAGGAGCTGGCCGGCGGCGGCGTCGCCCTCGCCCGGGTGCCCAAGCTCGCCCAGAACGAGGACGACTGCCGGCGCCTCTGGGAGCTTTCCGAGCAGCTCACCGGAGTCAGCTATCCGGGGCCGAACTGACTATCGTTGGTGCATGCGGCCGGAACGTCGACTGCCCGAGTCGAGCATCGTGGTCCGGCCAGAGCCGACACACAGCGCGACCTACACCCCGTCGTCCCGGCTGCAGGCCGCCGGCCTGGCCCAGGGCATCGCCTTGTTCGAGCGCGCCGCCGAACAGGTGCCGATCCCCGCGGCTCCGCAGCCGATCGTCATCGCCGACTACGGCGCCGCCAACGGGCACAACTCGCTGAAGCCGATGTCGGCCGGCATCGCGGTGCTGCGCCGCCGCACCCGCCACGACCACGCGATCCTGGTTGCGCACACCGATGTCCCGGACAACGACTTCACCACGCTGTTTCGCACCCTGTCCGACGACCCCGACAGCTACTTGCATACGGACACAGCGAGTTTCGCCTCGGCAATCGGGCGGTCGTTTTACGGCCAGATCCTGCCGTCGAACACGGTCAACCTCGGCTGGACGTCGTGGGCGACGCAGTGGGTGAGCCGGATCCCCTGCGAGCTAGAAGATCACGTGCACGTCGGCTACAGCAGCAACGACGCGGCCCGCGCGGCCTACGCGCACCAGGCCGCCGTGGACTGGAACGACTTCGTGGCGTTCCGCGGCCGCGAGTTGGCTCCCGACGGTCGGCTGGTGGTGATGACATCGGCGGTCGACGAGGACGGCACGTCGGGCTTCCGGCCGCTGCTCGACGCGATCGTCGCGGCGCTGGCCGATCAGGCACGGGACGGCCGGCTCGGCGAGGACGAGCTGCGCCGCATGGCCATCCCCACATTCGCCCGCAGCGAGAAGGACTTTCACGCGCCATTCGCGCCGAGCGGGCGGTTCGAGGGCCTGAGGATCGAGCATCTCGAGACGTTCAACGCCGAGGACCGATTCTGGGCCCGGCTCCAAATTGACGATGACGCAAATGCTTTCGGGGCGCAATGGGCGGCGTTCGCGCGGGCCGCGCTCTTTCCGGCCCTGGTGGGCGGGCTGAATGGCGGCGCCGGTGACCCGCGAGCGACCGCGTTCGTCGACCACCTGGAGACCGCCGTTGCTGGACGCCTGGCAACCGCGCCCGAGCCCATGCGGATTCCGATCGCCACGGTGGTTCTGGTCAAGCGCGGCCGATCGCAGTGACGAGAGTTTCGGCGCGCCACCACAGCGGGTAACCCCCGCAGATAGTCGCCGCGACTCCAAAGGGGGTACGTCATGAGCGTGCAGGACGACAAAGTGGCTGGCCAGGAAGAGGACCAGCGGGCAACCGACCAGGAGTCGGGCGAACAAGACGATCGGCAGCAAACCGAAAAGCCGGAGCCGAACGAGGAGCACAAGGAAAAGGCCGCCGAGATGATGACGGCCTACGAAGAGCGCCCCACTCTGGTGCTGCCGGGTTCCGGTGCGATGGTGTCGGGCACGGCGGTCAACGATTGGCTGGACGACGAGGGCAACCCGAAATGCGAGACGCCCGAGGGTGCCGACTCGAACGCCGGCTCGGACCAGCAGGACGACGAAGGCAGGGACCCCGAAGCCTACAAAGAGCAAATCGAGAAGGATAAGGCCCTGAACGAAGAGCTGAAGAAGGCCTCGGCCGAGGAGAACAAGGGCGAAAAGCGCCCCAGCGGAAGCTGATTCAGCGGGCGCGCGGAGCGAGCTGGCTCAGTAGGGTCGGGATTTCCGGGAAGCCCGGGATCGGTTCGTTGATCCCCGGGATTGGCGGCAGGGCCGGGATCGCGGGGATTCGCGGGATCCGTGGGAGCGGCGGGAGCGCCGGCTCGGCGAGTGCCGGCGGTGGCGCGGGCGGCTCGGCCGGTGCGACGGGCTCTTGGGCCGCCGGCGGCGGCTCGGGGCTCGGCGCATCGCTCGGGGGCGGCGGGCTCGGCTCGGCGCTCGGCGGCGGGGGCGGCGGCTGTGTCACCGGGGCGGGCGGCGCCGACGAGGGCGCCGGGGATGCCGGGGTGGTGTTGCCGGCCGGTGCCGGCGCGGGCTTGTTGCTGGACCCCAGGCCGATCGCCAGCGCGGCGCCCACCAGCAGGAGCGCCAGCAGGGCGCCGATCACCATCAACGGGGCCAACCGCCGCCAGACGGACTTCTTGAATTCCTCGGGCGCGACCGCGGATTCCTGCAACTTCGGTGCCGGGCTCGCGGACGTGGGGCCGGCGCCGGTGGCCTCCGACCAGGCCATCGCGGGCGCCGTCCCGGGTGAGAGTGCTTCGGCCGTCGCGGTCCCAGCGCCACGGCGACCCGGCCAGGCTCGCGCCGTCGCCGTCGCCTTCGCCATCACAGAAGCCGGTGCCGTTGCCGGCGCGGCCGGAATCAGCGCGGTCGCGGCGTCATCCACCGGCCCCGGCGCGACCCGCAGCGCGGCCCCGATTGCCGCGGTCAGCTGGGGCTGCGGCGTCGTGATGACCGGCACCCGGAAATGTCCCGACAGGGTCGTGGTGACGGCCGGGATGTTCGCCCCGCCGCCCACCGAAACCACCGCGGCCAGATCGCGAATCCCGTTGCGCCGCAATGCCTCGTCCAGCACTGCCACGAAGTTGGTCAGCGGCTGGCGGATGGCGTCCTCGAGTTCGTTTCTGGTGAGCCGGATGTCGCTGACGGCCAGGGAAGTCAGCGTGATCGACGAGAGCTGCTCCTTGGCGCCGCGGCATCCGCTGCGCAGCGGGCTCAGCGAGCCGATGCCCGGCGCGTCGGCCATGACGGCGGTGAGCAGCGCCTGGTCGATCATGTCGCCCGAAAAGTCGGGATAGCGCACGGTCGGGGCGAGGGCCTGGTAGTTGCCGGCGGCGTCCATCAACGTGATGCTGGTGCCGCTGCCGCCGAAATCGCACACGGCCACGGTGCCGCGCGCGGGGATGCCCGGGTTGGCCCGCACCGCGAACAAGGTCGCGGCGGCATCGGGGATCAGCACCAGCGGCCGCGCGGGATCCTTCCATTCGGAGACGCCGCCCAGTGCGGCGCCCAGGGCGTGCACGGAGTTGTCGGACCAATGGGCGGGATAGGTCACCGCGATGTTTTCGGGCAGTGGGCGCCCGCCGGTCACCGCGTACGCCAGCGCGCGCATCGCGTCGGCGATCAACGCGCCGCCGCGGTGCACCGAGCCGTCGGCGGCCCGGATTCCATCCGGATCCGCGACCCGGTTGACGAAACCGGTGATGACCACGCCCGGCTCGTCGAGTCGAGGGTTTTCCGAGGGGACGCCCACCTCGGGCGGGCGTTCGCGATAGAGCGTGAGGACCGGCTTGCGCGTGATTACGAGATTGGCGGTCGCGGCCGCGAGGTTGGTGGAACCAATTGACAGGCCCAGCGCGGGCCTCACTCTATCGACCATGTATCAATCCCCACTTCAGCAGCACGGCTAATCGTGCCGGGGGAACCTATAGCCAGTCTCTGCGCCTGCTATGCGTCAGCTGTATAAGCGCGTCAGCGAATGGAGCCCGCCCCGGCGATCAGCGGAAGGTCGAGCGGGGTGACCCAGCCCGGCCGCAGGTCGTTGACGGCCGGCACGGCGTTGAGCGCCCGCATCCCGGTGGCCAGGCAGCCGGCCGTGGCCGGGTCCCGGCCCGAGCCGTCGGTGAACCGGAACGCGGTCTCCTGGAAGATGCTCGGGGTGCCCTCGATGTCCACCCGGTAGACGTCGTTGTCGTGGCCCGACGGCCAGTCGGGGGCGGCGTCGTTCCCGATCCGGTTGACGTGTTCGAGCTGGATGCGCGTCTCGCCCTTGTAGATGCCGTTGATGGTGAACCGGACGGCGGCGACGTGCCCGGGCTTGATGACGCCCTTGGCCGTCGTGCGCTCGGTGGGCGTCACCCACTTGTCCCAGGTGGTGGTGATCTCGTCGAGCATGATGCCCGCCGCGTGCGCGATCATCGGCACGGTGGCGCCCCACGCGAAGATCAGCACGCTGGGGTTTTCCAGCATCGGGCTGAATTCGGGCTCGCGGCCGATGCCCATCTCGACCTCGTAGTCGCCCTCGTAGTTCGTGTAGTCCAGCAGCTCGGAGGCGCGCACGCGGCGCACCTCCGAGCAGACGCCCATCAGGGTCATCGGAAACAGGTCATTGGCGAACCCCGGGTCGATGCCGGTGGTGAAGCACGACGATCCGCCCAGCTCACAGGCCTCGGTGATGGGCTCGATCCAGTTGGGCGGGTTGAGGTGCATGGTCGGCCAGACCCACGGCGTCATCGCGGTCGAGCAGACGTCGATCCCGGCCCGCAGGAACCGCGTGATCAGCGCGATGTTGGCGTCGGCGTGCATGGCCGTCGGGCCGTAGTGCACCAGCGCGTCGGGGCGCAGCGCGATCAGCGCGTCGACGTCGTCGGTCGCGACGATGCCGATCGGTTCCGGCAGCCCGCAGATGTCGCCGACGTCGCGGCCGATCTTGTTGGGGTTGCTGACGCCGACACCCACCAACTCGAACAGTGGATGCTTGACGATCTCGGCGATCACCATGCTGCCGACGAATCCGGTGCCCCAGACCACCACGCGCTTTGGGTCGTGTCCCGACATACACACCTTCCTGACCATCAGCCCCCGGTTCACCCTAAGCATGGGCGCGATCGGCATCTAGACCAGGCGATGTTTGTGGTACACGATGTGAAACCATGACCAGTCATCTGCGCGGGCCGTCGATCCTGTTCGCGATCGGCGTCGGGCTCGCATCCGGGTGCGGCGTTGCGAACGCCGGGCCCGAAAACCCCAGGGTCACCTACGAGGTGAGCGGCCCGGCCGTCGCCGAATACATCTCGTATCAAACCGACAACGGTCAGCTGCACGCCGTGAACGCCAAGCTGCCCTGGTCGACGCAATTCACCGGTTACGGCGGCGAGGTGTTCGTGATCAGCGCCCAGGGGCCGGGTCCCATCTCGTGCAAGATCAAGCTCGACGGCAATGTCGTCAGCGACGCGACGGCTACGACGGGGACGCCGGCCAGAACCGTGTGTACGCACTGATAGCGGCCCAACCGTGTCACTCAAGACAGGCATCGCGACTCGCGCGAACGGCGCGCCGCCGCCCGAGATCCCGCTGGCCGACATTCATCTCGAGTCGTTCGAGTTCTGGGGGTACGACGACGACTACCGCGACGGCGCCTTCGCCACGCTGCGCCGCGAGGCGCCGCTCTCGTTCTGGCCGGCGGTCGAGTATGAGGGGTTCGAGGCCGGAAACGGGTATTGGGCGCTGACCAAGCACGAGGACGTGCACTACGCCAGCCGCCATCCGGACATCTTCAGCTCCGCCGGCGGCATCACGATCGGCGACCAGATGCCGGAGTTGGCCGAGTATTTCGGCTCGATGATCGTGACGGACGATCCCCGACATCAGCGGCTGCGCTCGATCGTCAGCCGCGCGTTCACCCCGAAGGTGGTGGCCCGCATCGAGGCCTCGGTGCGCGAGCGGGCGCACCGGCTGGTGTCGTCGCTGATCGCCAATCATCCCGACGGCGAGGCCGATCTGGTCAGCGAGCTCGCCGGGCCGCTGCCGCTGCAGATCATCTGCGACATGATGGGCATCCCCGAGGAGGACCATCAGCGCGTATTCCATTGGACCAACGTCATTCTCGGGTTCGGCGATCCCGACCTGTCGACCGATTTCGGGGAGTTCACGCAGGTTTCGATGGACATCGGCGCCTATGCCGCCGCGCTGGCCGAGGATCGCCGCGTCAACCACCACGACGACCTGACGACGAGCCTGGTGGAGGCCGAGGTCGACGGCGAGCGGCTGACGTCGCAGGAGATCGCGTCGTTCTTCATCCTGCTGGTCGTCGCGGGCAACGAGACGACGCGCAACGCGATCAGCCACGGGGTGTTGGCGCTGTCGCGCTACCCCGACGAGCGCGAGAAGTGGTGGGCCAACTACGAAGGCCTGGCCCCCACCGCCGTCGAGGAGATCGTGCGGTGGGCGTCCCCGGTGGTCTACATGCGGCGCACCGTAACCCGCGACACCGAGCTGAGCGGCGTCAAGTTGGCGGCCGGCGACAAGGCCGCGCTGTGGTACAACTCGGCCAACCGCGACGAGTCAAAGTTCGCCAACCCGTGGATGTTCGACGTGGCCCGCGATCCCAACCCGCATCTCGGCTTCGGCGGCGGCGGCGCCCATTTCTGCTTGGGCGCCAACCTCGCCCGCCGCGAGATCAGGGTCGTCTTCGACGAATTGCGCCGCGAGATCCCCGACATGGTCGCGGTCTACGAACCCGCCAGGCTGCTCTCGCAATTCATCCATGGCATCAAGAGGTTGCCGGTCGCCTGGACCCCACCACGCTGACGTCCCTCTCCTTTTCCTCGCGAGCAGACACAGAATCGCACAATTTCGCGTCGCGGAGTGCGATTCCGCGTCTGCTCGCGGGTTTATCGTGAACCGCGTGACCATTCCCGCGTTTCCCTCCCCCGACGTGCTGGCCGCCCGCGAGAAGCTGGTGCTCGACCACTTTCACGACGAGGTCCGCCAGGCCTGGGACGACGTGCTGGCGACCTTCCCACACCCGCGCTACGAGCTGATCCCGCAGATGATCGTCCACGACGGCGACGAGGCGGTGCGCGGCTACTACGTCTATACGAGAACCGCGTTCCCCGACCAGGACCACGAGATCATCGCGCTGCGGCACAGCGCCGACGCGGTGATCGTCGAGTTCTGGCTGATGGGCACCCACCGCGGATACCTCGGCAAGGTCCCGCCCACCGGCAGCCGCTTCCGGGTCCGGATGAACGCCTACTTCGTATTCGACGACACCGAAACGCTTGTCTGCGAACGCATTTACTTCGACACGCTGACCATGATCAAGCAGCTGCTGGGCGGGCTGGACATGAAGAAGCCGGGCAACTGGTTGCTCGCCGCGCGCTGCGTGCGCGGCTTCCTGTCCATGTCCTCGGAAAAGCCGGACCCCGCACTGACTTCCGCATAGACCGGCCGCTAACAGCCCAGTTGTGCTGCCAGGTCCAGGAAGTCGGCCGCGTTGACGTCGAACTCGTCGGAGTAGGCCACGTCGGCGTCGCCGTCGGCCCCGAACTCCAACGGGCGCGCGACGAAGGCCGTCGCAAAACCCAGCCCGGCCGCCGCGCGGATGTCGTACTTGTGGCTGGCCACCATCATGATCTCGGCGGGCTGCAGGCCGAGATAGGTCGCGGCCATGCGATAAATCGCCGGGTCCGGCTTGAACACCCCGGCCATCTCGGCGGCGAAGATCGCGTCCCAGGGCAGGCCCGCGCGCTTGGAGATGTTGACCACCGCTGACACGTCGGCGTTCGACAGGGTGGCCAGCGTGTACAAGCGCTTCAACCGCGTCAGCCCCGGCACCACGTCCGGCCACGGCCTCAGCCGCTGCCAGGCCAGGGTGAGCTCCTCGCGTTCGGCGTCCGAGAAGCCCGCGATGCCGCCGTCGTCCAGGACGGCATCCAAAGCGCGCCGATACACCGAGTGCACGGACACCCAGCCACTCCCCTGCGCGCCGTCCAAGGCCGCGAAGTAGCCTGCGCGCCAACGCCGCACAAAGTCGCCCCAGTCCGCGCCCGGGTGCCGGCCCGCGCTGATCCGCGCCGCCTCGTCGCAGACGGTCGAGTGAAAATCCGTCGCCGTGCCCTGCACGTCGAACAACAGCGCCTTGACCACAAGCCTCATCATGCAGGCTAAAATCTGCCACGTCGAAACGCTTGACCATCCATGCCGAGGCGGGTAGTCCGTGGCCGAACCTGACGAGCGCGAGCCCGACTACCGCTTCACCTTCGCCAACGAGCGAACCTTCCTGGCCTGGCAGCGCACCGCGCTGGGGCTGCTCGCCGCGGCGGTCGCGCTGGTGCAGCTGGTTCCCGAGTTGACCGTGCCCGGGGCCCGGCGCGCGCTCGGCGTCGGGCTCGCGGTGCTGGCAACCCTCACCAGCGGAATGGGTCTGGTGCGCTGGCGGCAGGCGGACGTCGCCATGCGCCACGGCGATCCGCTACCCCGCCATCCCACCCCGGCCTACCTCGCGGTGGGCCTCAGCGTGGTGGGGCTGGTCGCGATCGGGCTGGTGATCGCCAAGGCGGTCATGGGTTGAGTGACTCGACGGCGACAGCCCCGCCCAACGAACCGGCCGATCGCACGGTACTAGCGTGGACGCGAACGGCTTTCGCGTTCCTGGCCAACGGCGCGCTGCTGATGATCAGGAACCTGCACGGCCCCGTCGGGCCGTGGCAGTTGGTCCCCGCCCTTCTCGCCGCCGTCGTCGCGCTGGGCACCTACCTGATCGCGGCGCAACGCCAGCGCACGCTGCAGCGGCAACCACTGCCGCCAAAGGTCACCCCGCGCCGGCAGGTGTACGGCATCGGGACCGCCGTGCTGGTGCTCATCGTCGTAACCACTGTCGCCCAGCTGGTCTACTGATGAAGGCCCTGCCCGTCCCCGCCGGGGTCGAGAAGCGCGACGTCGTCGTTCAGGGAATCCGCACCCGGGTCTTCGAGGTCGATCCCCACAACGACGTCACCCCGCTGATCCTGCTGCACGGCGGTGGCCTCGACTCGGCGCTGGTGTCGTTTGGTTCGGCGCTGGTTGCGCTCGGCGAGCGCCGGCGCGTCATCGCTCCCGACCTCCCGGGATACGGCGAAACCGAGTTCCCGGAGTCGTCGTTCTCCATCCCGTGGTACGGCGACTGGGTCGCCGACCTGATTCGCGCCTACGGCTTCGATCGGGTCGACCTCGGCGGGTTGTCGCTCGGGGGTTGGATCACGCTCGAGCTGGCCATCACCCACCCCGATATGGTGCGCCGCGTCGTCGCGATCAATCCCGGCGGCATCACCGAGAAGTTCAAGTTCATGCGCACCGCCGAGTGGGTCGCCCACCATCCAGGCCTGGGAAAGCGAATGAACAAGCTCGCGGTGAGCCTGGGTCGCGGGCTTGTTCGCGCGCAGTTGCACGCCAGCCTCGGCATGAAGAACGCCTCGGCGCTGTCCGACGACTTGATCGACGCGGTCATCATCAGCGGCAAGCTCCCGCATGCGGGCGAAGCGTTCGCCGCCACGCAACGATGGGCATTCGGCGCAGGACCGGAGGGACTGTCGCTGGTGTCCAAGCTGCCGCGCATCACGGCCAGGACGCTGATACTGGCCGGGCGCGACGACAGGCTTGTGCCGGTGGCCGATTCGATTCGGGCCTCGCGGCTCGTCCAGGACGGACAGGTGCGGGTCCTCGAGCGTTGCGGGCACTGGCTCGTGCGCGATCGCCCCACGGAATGTGTCCAGGCGGTGAACCAATTCCTCGACGTCTGACGGGGTTGCGTTACCAGAGAAATTTCATGAAAGTTCAAGCAAATTCCCAGGTTTGGGGCCCTGCTCAACTGGGCAAAATTTTGGCATGATCGCACGTCACTTCACTCGCTTCGCTGTTTCCGCGGCAGCGGCGGTGTCGGGCATTGGCGCCACCGTTGTCGCGCCCGCCATCCCCGTAGCCTTGGCCCAATGTCCGGACGTCCAGGTGGTCTTCGCCCGCGGCACCGGCGAGGACCCCGGCGTCGGGCCGACCGGCCAGGCGTTCGTCGACAACCTGCGCTCGCGCATCGGCGGACGCTCGCTCGACGTCTACCCCGTCAACTACCCCGCCAGCAATGAATGGGCCACCGGCCTCGACGGCATCAAGGACGCCGGCTTTCACGTCGAGGACATGGCGAAGACCTGCCCGAACACCAAGATGGTGCTGGGCGGCTACTCCCAGGGCGCGGCCGTCATGGGCTTCGTCACCTCGTCGGCGGTACCGGACGGGGTCGACCCCGCGACCGTGCCGAAACCGATGGACCCCGCCGTGGCCGACCACGTCTCGTCGGTGGTGCTCTTCGGCATGCCGAACGTCCGCGCGATGAATTTCCTCAACCAGCCCCCGGTCGCCATCGGCCCGCTGTATCAGGCGAAGACCATCAAGGTGTGCGCGCCGGAGGACCCGGTCTGCTCGGACGGGATGAACTTCGCGGCGCACAACACCTACGCCTCCGACGGGGAGATGATCGACAAGGGCGCGGCGTTCGCGGCCAGCCATCTCGGCGGCAACGCGGCGACGCCGGGGGCGCCCAGCGGAGGCTTCGGCACCTGAGCCGTTAGGCGGGGCCTTTGGCGTTCAGGAACGCGACGATCCCCGCCGTGACGGCGGCGGCGTACTTCGCCTGGCCGTCGGGGGTTTGCATCCGCGCGGCCTCGTCCGGGTTCTTCATGTTGCCCAGCTCGATCAGGACGGCCGGGTATTGGGCCAGGTTGAGCCCGGCGAGGTCGGCGCGGCCGTAGAGGCCGTCCGCGCCGGCGTAGGTGGACGGGTGAAAGCCCGCCTGCACCAGGGCATCCCGCATCGTGCGCGCGAGCTGGACGGCCGGGCCGGCCTGGACGTCGTTCAGGGGCGGGCTGGAGTAGTTCACGTGGAATCCCGAGCCGGAGGCGGGGCCGCCGTCGGCGTGGATGCTCACGATCGCGTCGGGGTGCATCGCGTTCGCGGCCGCCGCGCGTGCATCGACGCAGGGGCCGACGGAGTTGTCGTCGGCGCGCGACAGCTGCGTGTGGACCCCCATCGAGTTGAGTTGACCGCTGATGAGTCCCACCACCGCCCAGGTGAACGCGTGCTCGGGGTAGCCGTCGTCGGCGGCGGCGCCCGACGTCTGGCATTCCTTGGTGCCCCCGCGGCCGTTCGGAACCTGCTGGCTGATCGAGGCGTCGTTGACGGCGTTGTGGCCCGGGTCGAGGAAGACGCCCATCCCTGCGATGCCGGCGCGTGCCTGTGGCGCGTCCGCCAGCGCGACCCCGACGAGCGCCGGTGCGACCGCGGCGTATCTCAACACGTCGCGCCGTGAAACGGACCCCGGGGCACCCACCCGCGCGATAGTAACAACCTGTCTCGGCCGCACCCCGTCTCGATGCAGCAAAGATTGACAACCGCCGCGATCGGCCAGCAACTCCGGCTGACAAACTGGGCTATTAGCATCACCGAAGGGAGTCGAAACAGTCTCCGGGTAAACCCTTTTCGCGGCGACACCGTCACGCAGGCGATCGAACAACGCTGGTGTGAGTTTCAGGAAGGAGAAGCTCCGTGCCCTACTCAACCGAACACGACGGGTTCAAGCTCTACTACGAGCGCTGCGGGCAGGGTGTCCCGATCGTCCTGATCCACGGCAATCCCGGCGACCACACGGAGTACTCCAGGGTCGTCCCCCAGCTCAAGGCACGGGCGGACATCACCGTCATCGACTTGCGCGGGTACGGCAAGTCGGACAAGCACCTGGAAGACCCGACCGCCTACGCACTCAATCGCCAGGTCGGCAGCGTCATCGCACTGCTCGAAGAACTGGGTATCAGCAACGCCGTGCTGGGCGGGTACGACATCGGCAGCTTCACCGCCCAGACGATCGCGGCCACCCGGCCCGATCTGGTGCGATCGCTGGTAATCGCACCGCCCACCATGGGGGTAGGGAGACGGATTCTCGAAGAGGACGCGGTGAACGCGTTCGTGCACGCCATCTTCTACAAATCCGAACTGGTCGAGGAAATCATCGACGGGAAGCCCGACGCCGTCCGCGCGGCACTCAAGGAAAACCTGGTGAACTGGTCGGCACCCGGATCGACCGTCGTCGACGACCTCCTGGACCACTTGACCGCGAACCACTCCGCACCCGGAGCCTTCCTGGCCGGCGTTCTGTGGTTCCGCAACGCTGAGGGAAACCCCATCACCTACTACGCCAACGAGACAACACCGGCCCGCGAAGACAGGTTCTCCACGCCCGTGACCATCTTGTGGCCCGACCAGGATCCGTTGTTTCCGCAGACATGGAGCGACACCCTGGATGACTTCTACGCGGACTTCACCCTCGAATTCCTCGACAACTGTGGCCATTTCAGCCCACTGGAGTCGCCCGACACCTGGTCCAAGCACCTGCTGGAACACATCAGTCGCTGACCGCCGGCCACGACACCTGAGCACCAGCCCACGCCTCTTGTCAGGGCGGCCCTGACGCCGTAGTGTGTCAGGCATAGCCTGACAACCAGGGAGTCCCGATGAGCCCCACCAAGCAGACCGCCCAGATCTGGTGTTCGTTCTGCGGCAAGTCCAACACCGAGGTCGACAAGCTGGTGGCCGGACCGGGCGTGCAGATCTGCAACGAGTGCATCGACCTGTCGCAGGCCATCATCGACGAGTACCGGGGCAAGCCGAACGAGCTTCGGATGCCGATCTGGGAGTCGTGGAGCGATCAGCAGATGCTCGACCACATCCCCCGCATGGCGGTGGTGGCCCAGCGGGTCGAGGCCGACCTGCGCTCGTGGGTGAGCGAGCTGCGCCGGCGCGGGGTCACCTGGGCGAAAATCGGCCAGACGCTGGGCATTACGCGCCAGTCCGCGTGGGAGCGGTTCGCCGGCGAATAGATTTCAGGCGTTGGTCAGCGCCTGCGCCGCGGTGCGGAACATGGTCTGCTTGATCGCGCCGAGCGTGCCGGGGTCCTTGCCGGACAGCGGGCGCAACAGGTCGGTGGCCGCGGCGGTCACCTCGCCCTCGCCCGCGGCGGCGTCGACGATGCCGAACTCGACGGCCTCGGTCCCGCCGAAGCGTCGCCCGGTGGTCATCGACGCGATCGCGGCCTGCGGGGTGAGCTTGGCCTGGATCAGCGCCGCCATGCCGTCGGTGAACGGGATCCGGATGTCGACCTCGGGAAAGCAGAAGTAGCCCCGGTCGGCGCGCATCACGCGCAGGTCGTGGGCCATCGCGAGCATGGCGCCGGCGCCGAACGCGTGCCCGGTGATGGCGGCGGCGGTCGGCGTCGGGAAGGTTAGGACGCGGGCCAGCAGGGCCTGCACCCGTCCGACATAGGACTGGGTCTGCTCGGCGTGGGCGGAAAGCCAGTCCAGGTCCAGCCCGTTGGTGTAGAACTTGCCGCGCCCGGTGGTGACCAAGCCCTGGGCGCCGGCATTTTCGATTTCGTCAAGGTGGGCGTTGATGGCGTCGAGAAACTCCGGCGAGAACCGGTTTTCGTCCTCGCCGAGGTCGACGACGGCAATCTTGTCGTCCCAGGCCAGTGTCGGTGTCATTTCCTGTTCCTTTCTGTGCTTCTGCGCCGCAACGGCGGTGGGCCCACGGCCAGCACGGCGCGGACCGCGGCGCGCAGGCGTTCCCGCGCGTCTGGATCGTGGATTCGTTTGCGTTCCAAGAGGATTGCGGTGGGCAGGTCGACGATGCACATGGTGATGACGTCGACGGCCGCGGCGTCCTTGCGGTCCCACAGGGCGCGGGCCAGTCGGATCATCGCCTCGACCAGCAGCCGGTCCAGGTCGCGCAGCTGCGCGGCGATGTCGGCCGGCGTCTCGGGGCCCAGCAGCTCGTCGCGGCGCACGGTCAGGATCAGCTGAGAGGAGTGCGGAAACTGTTCGGCGAACACCGCCGGCGCCTCGGCCGCCGCCACCACCGCTTCGGCGGCGTCGCCGTCGAGGGCAGCGTCGATCAATTCGCCTTGCGCGCTGAGGAATCGGTGCCCGGCCCGCAGCCAGGCGCGGCCCACCAGGCCCGCGCGGGAGCCGAACGTGTGGTACAGCGCGCCGTTGGACACGCCGGTCGCGTCGCTGATCGCGCGGATGGTGACGGCGGCGGGCCCGGACTGGGCCGCCAGCAGCTCCGCGGCATCGAGGATCCGATCCTGGTCGTGGACGCGTGGGCGGGGCACCCCGGCAGCATAACAGAGCGCCTGCTCTGTTATCTACGCGGTTGGCGCTGCCTGGTCACATTGCCGTTGCGCAGCAGAGAGGACGCAGCCGGCGGTCACGAACGCACGCTTGTTGCGGTCGGCGCAGTCGATGGGCAGATCGGCGGCCAGGCGCAGCACCATCTGGGCGAGCGCGGAGTTGGTCGCGTACGGGACCACCAGGAGCTTCGCACAGGCGTCCCAGCCGTTGATCGTCATCACGTGCTGGCGCTTGTGCTCCCATCCCGGCCAGTTCAGGTCGGGCGGCCGTTGCAGCGGTGACCAGTTGACGTTGATGGATTTGATGTCCCCGAGCAGCGGGGTCAGCACCGCGACCAGGGAGGGCAGCTCGTTCGCGATCCGGTCGACCCGCGGCCACCACGCGCCGTCGATGTCGTGGCCCAATTCGCGCGCCACGCACACCCGTATCGGGTTGGTTCCGTGCCGGCCCCGGAGGAGGTGCATCGGTACCGCGTGATTAGTTGCGGTTTCCACAGGCAGTTCCTTCACGGTCGGCGTCGACCGCCCCGGGCGCTGGGGCGACGGAGGAATCGCATTGCCTGTGGATGCCGCGGAGAGCACCGCTGACAACGAAACGGCTCGTTCTCAGACGCTACGCCTCCGCGTCGTCGCGGGGCGGCGTGGGTCCGATTTCAGGAGCCGTCGCTATTCAGCGGCTCCTGTGGCGCCTCCAGCAATTGATAGCGCATGCGCTATCAATTCCGCCGATCACCTACGGGGTCGCCGGTTCAGCCCCGCTGAATGTTGTTGTCGTAGCCCGAATTCGTGATCTTCGGCGTGCCCGTGTGATAGGTGACGTTGTTGCTGTATCCGGAGACGGTGATGGCGTCGACGCTGTCGAGGTTGACCTTGTTGTTGTAGCTCGAGATCGCGAGGCCGGCGCAGTGGCCGGTGACGTTGAATTCGTTGCCGTAGCTCGAGATCTTCAGGTTGCCGTCGTTACAGGTGTCGACGCGGACCACGTTGCTGTATCCGGTCGACTCGATGGCGTCGGAGTTGTCGACGGTGACGTTGTTGTCGTAGCCGCCCACGGTGAGGCTGGCGCAGTGGCCGGTGATCACGTACTTGCTGTCGTACGCGGCCAGCGTGAGCTTGCCGTTGTTGCAGGAGATCGTCCTGGCCTGCGAGTTGTCGCTCACGCGCAGCTCGCCGCCCCATGGCACCGCGGTGGGACCGCTGGACGTCGTCCTGCCGGCGCCGCCTCTCGAGATCGAACTACTTATCGACGACCTGGTGAACATCATCACCAGGCTGATGATGATCGGCACCACGACCGCCAGCAGAACGAGGACGAGGTACCAGGGGTAGGACCTGCGCCGCGGCTGCGGGGCGCCCCAAGGGAATGGCCCGCCACTCGTATAGGTCGGGCCGCTGCTGTAGCTGGGGCCGCTGCTGTAGGTCGGGGCGCTGTAGGTCGCGCCGCCCGTGTACGGCGGGTTCTCCGTGTACGTCTCGCCCCCCGTGTACGGGGGCGGGCTTTGCGGGGGCCGGTTGACGTCGGCAAGCTCGCGTTCCAACTCGCGGATCCGCTTTTCGGGATCGTCGTCTTTCATTTGCCAAATGGTTCCACATCCGCAGCTGGGCGGACAGCCCTCAATTTGCCGGGGTCTGGCGGTTACTGGAACCACTTCACGTACCCGATGAATTCCTCCTGAATAGGCAGCGAAGCGAGAGTTCGAGGGGACACCCCGGTGTAACGTCCGCACTCTCTAGCCGCCCATCTCGGCCTGCTTGCTTGCGCGCCGACGGATCTTTGGGGGTGCCCCGTGAGCACATCCGAGATGACCGACACCGACGAGGTCGTGGTGTCGTTGCATGACGAGGCCCTGCTGGTCGGCGGTGACGCCGCCGCCGTCGAGTCCTACCTGGCACGGCTGCGCGCGGCCGCCGGGCAGGCGATGCGAGTCGCCGGGATCGACGGCGGCTCGCTGGCCGGGCTGGCCTCGCTGCTGGCCGACTCCGGCAAGTACGTCCAGCTGCACCGCGAGAGCCTCGACGCGTTGCAGGACGGCAACCTCGTTCCGTTGAGCGACGGCGTCTTTCGGGTAGTGACGAACGCTGAGTTCTTCGCGCCCCTGCAGTGGCGACCGGCGCTGCTCGGCCCGGAAGCGATCGCGTCGGCGCAGCTGATCGCGGTGCAGATGGCGTTGACGTCCGCTGTTGCGCAGGTGGAAGAGGCCGTCCGGCGCGTGGAGGACAAGGTCGAATCGGTGCTCGAGGTCGCCCGGGCCCAGCGCGCCGGCGACGTGCTGGGCAACAGCCTGACGATTTCGCGGATGGTCGACTCGCTGGAGAAATATGGGTCGCTCCCCGACGCGTACTGGGATTCGGTGGCCGCGCTGGGCCCGGCGCTCAACGTCACCGTCGAGCAACTGCGGAACCATGTCCGGCGCGTCGTTGCGTCGTTCGATCACACCCTGGGCGTGCAGCACCGCGCCGAGAAGCTGCGAAACGCGGTCAGCGACAACCGGCTTGGGGAAACCCTGAGCCTGTTGGTGATCGCCGAAGGGGCGCTGCACAAATGGCAGCGGCTGAACCTCGCGCGCATCGAGGCGACGCAACCCGAGCAGCTGCTGCGCGCGATCGACGAAGCCCGCGAGCTCGTCGACCATCATCTTCGCGAAGACGTCGACATCTACGGGCGTGCGACGGAGGTCCTCGACCGGTTCGCCAAGCCGGCGGTGCTCGACGGCTTCCGGTTCCGGGCGGTGCGAGAGCTGGCCAGACAGCGCTGCGCACTGCGCGACGAGCTCGACCGTTTCGCCGAGGCGCGCCACCACCAGGTCGACACCTGGGAGGACTTCCACATCCCGAGCGTGTTCGACGCCGCCTTCGCCACCATCGGGGCGGTTGGCAGCACGACGGGCCGCGCCCTGGCTGCCGTCGGCCGAGGGCTGGTTGGTTTGGGCGCACACGTCGCGAGTCCATTCCGGGGCAATGTCACCGATGGCGAGCCAGATATCGGCGACTTCAACGACTCTCAATGTCAGACCGACAGCGGCTCGGCGTCAATGCCGGCGGCGCATTGAGCCATCTTTGGCAGCCGTCGAGACTTGTCATCGAGCTTGGTGACGATCCAGGTGTGTGAGTGCGATGCTGGTCGTGACGCGCCGGCAAGTTTTGTGCAGTAAGGAGACACCACCTATGCCCTCTGTTTCTGATCGAGTGGGCAGCCCCAAAGCCAATGGCGTGCCTGATGCCGTTGGCGCGACGGCGCCAGGCAGCTGGCTGCGTGCGCTAGAACTGCGCGCCATCCCCGAATATCTGGTGGCGCAGCTTTCCCGTGACGTGATCGCCCGTTGGCCCCACGGCGACGGACACCCGGTGCTGGTACTTCCGGGGTTTCTGGCCGGTGCGCGATCAACTCAGTTCCTGCGCGGTGTGCTGCGCGAGCTGGGATATCACGCTCACGACTGGCGCCTCGGTGTCAACCTGGGGTACCGGCCCAGCATGAAAGAGCAGCTGCCGGCGCGTCTTCACCAGCTGCGGTCGCGCCACGGACGGCGGGTCAGCGTCATCGGCTGGAGTGCGGGCGGCATCTATGCCCGCGAGTTGGCGCGCGCATTCCCCGATGATGTGCGTTCGGTGATCACGTTGGGTTCCCCGTTCCGCGGCGATCACCGGGCCACCCACGCCTGGCGCATGTGGCAGCTGCTCAACCGGGGTGCGAGCGCCACCGCGGCCGTCTCGGAAGCCGCCCGCATCAGGCGCGAGCAGCCGTTGACGGTGCCAACCACCTGCATCTACAGCAAGACCGACGGGATCGTGGCCTGGCGGTGCTGCACCAGCCTGCCCGCGCCGCGGACCGAAAACATCGAAGTCCATAGCAGCCATTTCGGATACGGCCACAACCTCGAAACCCTCTACGTGATCGCCGACCGCCTCGCGCAACCGGAAGGACGCTGGGAGCCGATGCGACGATCCGCTGACGAGCGGCCGGCATAAACGGCTTGCTGGCGGGTCGGGCTCGTTGGGCGTCATTGACAGCGGTCGACGCCGTCTCGATACTGCCCCAGTACGACCGTCGGCCAGCACTGGCTGACTCGTTGGGGCGCAATGGAGGTCGGACGTGATCGATTTGGGGCTGTCCGGCAAGCGCGCCGTGGTGTCGGGCGCGGGGTACATCCCGGAGCGCGCGGGCCATGGCTGGTTCACGTCGCTGGCCCTCGCCGCGGCGGGCGCGACGGTGGCCTGCATCGACATCGACGAGCAGCGCGCGAAAGGGATTGCCGACGAAATCGTCGGCCGGGGAGGCACTGCCGTCCCGATCGTCGCCGATATGACCGACGTCGTGCAGGTCGGTCGGGCGATCGACGACGCTGTCGCGGCGCTGGGCGGTGTGGACGTCTGCGTCGACATCATCGGCGGTGCGACGTGGTCGAAGGTCGAGGACTTCACCACCCAAATGTGGGACGCGACAATCCATTACAACCTGACCCAGGTCTACTACCTATTTCAAGCCGTCTCTAAGCACATGATCGCCCAGCGCACCGGTGGATCGTTGGTGGCGATCGCCTCGGTCGACGGCATCGCGGCGGCGGCCTACCACGCCGCCTACGGCGCCGCCAAGGCCGGCGTCATCTCGCTGGTCAAGACCTTCGCCGACGAGCTGGGGCGGTACGGCATTCGCGCCAACGCGGTCGCGCCGGGCAATGTGGGCACCGGCAACGAGGACCAGCCGCCAAACGAGTACGCCGTCAACGGAATTAACCCACTGGCGGCGCCCCGCGCCCACGACATCGCCAACGCCGCGTTGTTCCTATCCTCCGAGCTGGCCGCCCGCATCACCGGTCAGACGCTCGTCGTCGACGGCGGTGCGACGATTCGACAGCTGTGGGGGCTGCCGGAGTCGATGATCCCTTCGGACCCGGGTCAGGCGCTGCCCGACTTTATGCGGCCCGGTCCATCGGGCGGCTAGCGTTGGTGAACTAGCGGCTGGCCAGGTACCGAGCTTCTTCCCTTGAGCACGTAGGAGGTCGTGATCGAGCCGATGTAGATGTCGCGCATGTCCTGCCCACCCCAGGCGATGCTGGTCGGGCCGCTCAACAACTCGCCATCGGGGTCTTCGATCACGGTTGTCGCCTGGCCGTCCGGGCTGATCGCCACGATCCTGTTGGCTAGAACGAGTGTCACCCAGAGGTTTCCGTCGGCGTCGAACGCGCATCCGTCGGCCATCCCCCACCGGCGTGCTGTTTGCGGGTCGGCCATGAGCCGGGCCTGGTCGGGACCGAACTCGTCGGGGCGCCGGTCCCCCAGCGCCGGGCCGAACCGCTCTTGGGGGCCGAGTGTTTCGCCTTGGATCGGGAATCGGACCACGTCCGCGGTCAGCGTGCGGACCGCATACAGGTAATCCTCAGCGCGGTCCAGCGCCATGCAGTTTGGGAAGCTCACCCCGTTGGCGACCACGTGCGCCGATTGGCGATCCGGCGCGACCCGAAAGATGAAACCATCGGCGGTGCCGCGCGCGATGGTATCCATAAGATCATCTGTCATAGTGCTCACCGAACACCACAACGCCCCAACGGAATCCACCAGAACAATGTTGAGCCACCGCAGCGGACGTCCATCGAGTTGCTCGCTTAAGACCGCCGTGATCGCGCCGGTCTGCGGGTCGAGATCGTGCAGCACACCCAAGCCCCAATTGGCGATCAGGAAGTGGCCGTTGCTGTCGAGCGCAATTCCGTTCGGCTCGCCGCCCGCCTGCCCGATTCGCCGAACGGTGTCCTCATCAACGAGTTCTGCGACAGCCGAGCCCTTGTCGGATGCGAACACCCGACCACCACCCGCCACCACAATGTGTTCCGGGCGATCCACCCCGCGCCCGACGGGGTGCAGACCGGTTACCCCGATGGGCGTCTCGGCTGTTTCGCTCATCGATGCCCCTTGTGGACTTGTCCCACGTCAGGCTAGCGGAGGTACGGGCTGGCAGATCCAGGCCCTCTGACCAAAGCCATATGTCGGATACGACCGGTGTGCCTCTAGGGTTTATTGCGGTGGTGCATCGACCCCTTTCCGAGCGATGTGTGACCTGAGCTGCGCGGCGACTGACGGCGGCAATTCGCTGTACTTGACTCCGCCATCTGCGACAGGCCTCCTCCATTGATGATCGAGGATGCGCTTGCCAAGCGATCCGTCTCGGAGAATGCGGGGTCCCCAGATCTGAACTTCCTTGAGCACAGAGCCAGCCCACTCCGCAGTGACATACGTGGGGCGGAAGTCCTGCACGAACCCTTCGCCGTTGAGGCCGCACTTCATGTCACAGAGACTTCCGGGCGCGAGGTCGAAGTGTACGAGGAACTTCCCATTTATGGCGACCTCCGTGCCCGCCGGCCAACCTCCCTCGCCCATGGTTTCGCCGATCTCGGCTCCGCTGGGTTCCGCACTGCTTGTTGTCAATTCACGTTGTAGGCCAATCTCAGAGCCAGCAACTCTTTCTGATAGACCTATGTTCGCGACCACACTGGCGTGGTCTGACACCCCGGCCGTTCGGGGCTTGTGTAGTATCGAGGCATCCATTATCGCGTGCTGTAGTGCTGGGGATAGGAAGATGTAGTCCAACCGAAATCCGTTGAGGTCTTGGGACTTCCCTGTTGCCTTGTCTTTTCTTTTCGAATACCACGTGTACTCACGGGCCTGGCCGTGAAGGTGGCGCCACCCATCGACGAACCCGATGTCAATTAGCTTTGTCATGTAGTTCGACATCGCAAACATTTCACCTTCGGTATCGATCCGAAATCCGGTGTTGAAGTCGCCCATGATGATTGCCCTCCGATCCTTGCGGGCGACT
Source organism: Mycobacterium sp. UM_CSW (assembly GCF_000455205.1). Classification (GTDB taxonomy): domain Bacteria; phylum Actinomycetota; class Actinomycetes; order Mycobacteriales; family Mycobacteriaceae; genus Mycobacterium. Next base: position 71,140 of record NZ_AUWQ01000035.1, read on the forward strand.
GCATAGTTGATAGTGCTTTCCCAGAGCAACTCTTTGCGCCTAGCGCCCGAGATCCCGTACCCATCCTGGAACTTGTGGTCCGGAGTACCCGGGATGTGCAGAATAAGCACGTCCAGGTCGAACGCATTGAGGCAAACAGCGAGCCACCGTTCGCGATCGATGTCGGGAGAGTGCTGATCATCAGTATGGTCGATCTGCCACTTCGAAGCTGCGAGTAGACCATTCTGATGGCCCGTTGGGTTCGACGTCGCGATAAACGGGTAGCCAAGACGCTGCAGATGGGCGCGCAGCAATGTTTCGTTTCGCGTCTGAAACTCGGTGAGGGCCAACAAGTCTGGGTGGACATCTTCGATGTGTTGGCAGATTGCTTGGACCCGCGAACCGCCGCCGTGGCTGATGTTCCAGTTAAGAACGCGCACTTCCTCACCATCCGCTTGGTCATTCCACGCCTTGTCGAGCGGACTCTACCAACCGTCAGCGCGACAAGGGCGTTGCAAACCGGCCCTTTGCGAGTACGTTCTATGACAAACTCCGACCATGGATAGCGAAGTCGAGCTGCATCTGCGTCGACTCATCTTCGACCGATTGGCCGAACTTATCGCTGAAAACGGTGTTGTCATGAGATCCGAACTCGAATCTCTGCAGGTCGGAGATGACACGTATCGACTCATTGATCAAGGCCGCGGCATCAGAAACCCCAAGGACATGCTCGCGACGCTTTCGGTTGTATCAAGCCCTGACGGCCCATACTCGGACACTCAAATTGGTAATGGGCTTCTTGCATATGACTACAGGAAAGGCAGCAACGATGGAGACAACCGGAAGTTGCGGCGAGCAGTCGAGCTGGGGCTCCCGATCATCCTGCTGCGCAAGATCCGAGCCACCGTGTACGTACCAGTTTTCCCGGCGTATGTCATCAAGGATGATGGAGCCAACCGACGATTCTTAATCGCTTTCGACGAAAGCTTCAGGTCGGTAGCCGATCCCCTCCATCTCGATCCGGTCGAGCGTGAGTATGCGCAGCGTTCGATCAAGCAGCGGCTGCACCAGCCCGAATTTCGAGGGCGAATCATGCTTGCGTACCGACAGCAGTGCACCATATGCAAACTCAGACACGGCAGACTGCTCGACGCCGCGCACATCGTCGGTGACGATAAACCGCACGGTATTCCGTCGGTGGAAAACGGACTGAGCTTGTGCAAGATCCACCATGCGGCCTACGACGCAAACCTGCTGGGCATTTCGCCTGACTACACCGTCCAAATTAGAGATGAGCTTATGAGCGAAGTTGACGGCCCGATGCTTCTACATGGTCTGCAGGAAATGAACCAGCGCTTGATCACATTGCCCAAGCGACGTGCTGATCGACCCTCCAAAGAACGGCTAGCGGAACGTTTCGACGAGTTTCTAGCAGCAGGTTAGAACGCAGCCGCGATAGGGCTACGGTTATGCGCTCTGACCGAACAACCGCTCCCGCTCGGCGGCGATCACCTCGCGGGCTAGCTCAGCCTCGGAGATGTCGTAGGCCTCTGGGGCGCTCGCGGCGGTCTCGCTCTCGCGGGCGAATTCTGCGAACAGCGCGGCCTTGCGGGCCCAGATCTCCCGAATCCGTTGGTCGACACCTTCCTCCGACAACAGGCGATGAACCTGCACCGACTCCAGCTGGCCCATGCGGCGGGCCCGGGCCACCGCCTGCCACTCCATGGTCGGCTTGACTTGTGGTTCGCAGATCACCACCACGGAGGCGGCCTGAATGTTCAGCCCTACCCCGCCGGCCACGATCTGGGCCACCAGCACCGCCCCGTGCCCGGCGGCGGAGAACTCGTCGACCATGGTCTGGCGTTTGGTCGCCGGCACCGATCCGGACAGTGGACCGAACACCTGGCCTGGCATCTCGCGGGCTACCTGATCCAGAACATTGCGGAAGTAGGAGAAAACGACGACCCGCCGACCGTTGTCCTCAGCTTCTTTGACAAGTTCGATGAGCCGCTGCATTTTGCTCGACATGCCGCCCTGGGTCATCGCCGCTTGTCGCATGGCCATGAAGTTCCCGCCCTGCACAGCCTCCCGGTAGGCGGTGGCATCTTCCTTCGACATTGCCAGCCACTCATCGACCTCGACCAGATCCGGTAACTCGGTCAGTACGTCTTCCTGGTTGCGCCGCAGATAGGCCGGTGCGACCTGTCGCCGGAATTTGCGCGGCGCCAACTCGTCTGCGTCGATCACCAACTTCGGCTGGAGGTACAGCACCAGGTTGCGGAACTCCTCGATCCGATTCTCTAGCGGTGTCCCGGTGAGCAGCACCGCCCAGTCCGCACCGTCCAGGCACAGCCGTGAATTGCGGGTGCGGGCCGCGTCAGGGTTCTTGATGTAGTGGGCTTCATCGATCACGACGCAGCCGATGTCAGACGGCACATTGCGCTGGGCGTGCAGCCACGGCAACGTCTCGAAAGTGGTGACCGCGACCCCGCCGTCGCGGTCCCACGCCCGAACCGCCGCGCCCCGTTCGTAACCGTGCAGGCGGTACGGGCGCATCTTGGACTTGGAGGTGACTTCCCGCACCCAGTTCGTCACCACCGCTGCCGGGCAGATCACCAAGAAATGCTGAGAACCCTTGGCCCGTAGATGCGCCACTACCGCGAGCGCCTCCACCGTCTTCCCCAGACCCATCTCGTCGCCCAGAATCACCTTGCGCTGCACCAACGCAAAGCGGGCGCCGAAGCTCTGATAGCCGCGCAGCGACGCCAATAGATAGTCGGTGCGCAACTCTTGTGCCCGCACCGCCGCCACGATCTCGTCGGGCAGATCCCCGTGCGCCTTCGCCGCGTCTTCGGTGATAAAGCCGAGCTCGGCCAGCAGTGCAAAATAATCGGCTGGCCGGCCCAGGAAGTCCTCCCAGACATCCCCGCCCCGCGCTGCCGCGCGGGCATCGGACATCAACCGGGCCTGTTCGACGACAGCACGGGCCGTCTCCTCGAACTCGGCTACCGTGCGTCCGGCGGCACACAGCACCACGACGCTCACCACTTGCCCGTACAAGGCGCTGCCCAATGGGGCGAAACCCTTGGCTCGATCCAGGTCGGCTGCCGTGCCGATCGACTTGCGCACCGCGTCCCACACACGCAGCTGCCGCAACAACGCGGTCGCCTTGGCGCTGCGGTTCTTGATGTCGATGCGCACCGGCATCTCGTCATAGGTGGTCTGCCACAACGTTTGTGCCGCACCCCGGATCCGGGTGGCGGAGACACCACCGATGCCGGGAAGACGGTGCAACCCCGGGTATCGCAAGACCTCCGCCACCGTTTTGAGACCCGCGTCGGTCAGCGGCGCGGTGCGAATCCTCTCCCGCGTGGCCTCCTTCAGCCGGTCCACCGGCATGCCCACGATCAACCGCTCCGTCTCAGCCTTCCGGACCAACATCCCAGCCTCCATCGCGGCCGCGCGGCAGCGGGCCTCCTCAGCCAGGGCACTTTGGACCTTCGCGATCGCGTCCGGCAGCGCGGCCAACGCTTTCGCGGCCAAGAGTTGCGGCGAGTTGCCCAGCTCGGCCAGTCTCGCGCCGAGGCCCACCCAATCAGCCAGCGCATCGGTGACCGCGATCGGTCTTGGCTCAGCCGGCGGAGCCGCGGCCAGCCTCGCCAGTGTGTCGGCCATCCCGTGGGCCACGAAGTAGTCGCGGAACGCCGTCAGGAACTGCGCCGCTTGAGTTCCCTTATCGCGTGCGGTGCCGCCGCGGAAGAAGCGGGTCGCTCCGGTCAGTGCACGCACATCGTGCAGCGCGGCAGGCACCTCGGTCGTCAGCCGCTTTAACGCTGTCAAGAAGTCATTGCTGATCGTTGGCAGCGCGTCGTAGCGAGCCAGATCCCGCAGCAGGGCGGCATCCCGCCCGTATAGCGGCAGGACCCGCCAGGCCCATTCGCCCTCCCGCTCGGCGACCTGGACAAGCCGGGTGCGTAATGCGTCACGGGCAGCCAGAGACGCCGCAGCGACCGCGCTACGCTGCGCGCGCACCCGCGTGCCCGATGCCACCCAGGCGGCAACCTCGTCGGTGAGCTGTCGTAGCTGTTGTCGTTCGTCGCGCTTCATGGTTCTCATCGTTCGAGCACAATCGCCGCGAACATTAGCCGACCAAACGGACTTGGAAAAACCCCTTACATGTGTCGGACCGATCGATTAACGTGGGTCGGCTATCGAGGTGGGGAGAGTTACAAATGCTATTGGAAGAACTCAAGCCAGGACTGCGCATCGCCGGGCTGATCCCCGGTCAGGTCGTCACCGTCATCTTCGCGCAGTCCCACGGCGCCGACACTGTTGAATTGACGTTCAAGACTGCCTCCGGCGGCCTCGACCAGCAGCTGATCTTCCGCAAAGACGAGAACAAGCTATCCGTCGCGCAGACCGGCGGCCGCCCCTTCTCAGCCCCGGCGTCCGAATTCAAACTCGTCGCTGAAGCTCAGCGCATCACCCTCGCCGGGCTGTACGACCCGATGCTCGCCGTCGCAACGAGCGACGTGCGGCCCCTGCCCCACCAAATCAGCGCCGTCTACGGCGAACTGCTGCCCCGTACCCCACTGCGGTTTCTGCTCGCCGACGACCCCGGCGCCGGCAAAACCATCATGGCCGGGCTATACATCAAAGAACTGATCCTGCGCGACGACATCAAACGCTGCCTCGTCGTCGCACCCGGCGGCCTAGTAGAACAGTGGCAAGACGAACTATTCTTCAAATTCGGGCTGCGGTTCGACCTACTTACCAACCAGGCCATCGACGCCTACATCAACGACAACGTCTTTGAGACCCACCCCCTGCTCATCGCGCGGATGGACCAGCTTTCCCGTAACCAGGAGCTGCAAATCCAAATCCAAGACACCGAATGGGACCTCGTCGTCATCGACGAAGCGCACCGCATGGCCGCCCACTACTTCGGCGGCAAACTCGAAAAGACCAAGCGCTTCCAACTCGGCGAACTGCTCGGCCGACTCACCCGCCACCTGCTGCTGATGACCGCCACCCCGCACTCGGGCAAAGTGGAGGATTACCAGCTGTTCCTGACGCTGCTCGACCGGGACCGCTTCGAAGGCAAGAACAGCCAAAACCCCGAAACAACCGGCATCATGCGCCGCATGATCAAAGAGGACCTGCTCACCTTCGACGGCAAGCGGCTCTTTCCCGAACGCAAGGCCGAAACCGTTCCATACGAGCTCACCCAACTTGAAGAAAACCTCTACGAGCAGGTCACTGACTACGTCCGCGAAGGCATGAACCGCGCCGACCGGGTCGGTGGCAAACGCAAGAACACCGTCGGATTCGCCCTGACCGTCCTACAGCGCCGCCTGGCGTCCAGCCCCGAAGCCATCTACAAAAGCCTGGTGCGACGCACCCAACGCCTGCATCGCAAGAAGCAAGAAATCCTCAACGGCACCTACCGCGAAACCGAACCCACCGTCGATCTCGAAGGCCTCGACGCTGACGACTACAACGCCGAAGAGGTCGAGCAACTCGAAGAAGAACTCCTCGACGCCGCCACCGCCTCCCAAACTGTCGAGGAACTCGACGCCGAACTCGCCGAACTCGCCGACCTGACCGCACTTGCCAAGCAGGTTCGCGACAGCGGCACCGACCGCAAATGGAGCGAACTGCGCACCATCCTGGAAGACCACGCGCTAATCACCGACAACGACGGCGCGCCGCGCAAATTCATCATCTTCACCGAACACCGCGACACACTTGACTACCTGACCACCCGCATCCGCACCCTCATCGGCAAACCCGACGCTGTCAAAGCCATCCATGGCGGCGTACGCCGCGGCGAACGGCGCTTAATCACCGAGGAATTCACCAAAAACCCCGAGACCCAGATCCTCATCGCCACCGACGCCGCCGGCGAAGGCCTCAACCTGCAGGCCGCCCACCTCATGGTCAACTACGACCTGCCCTGGAACCCCAACCGCATCGAACAGCGCTTCGGCCGCATCCACCGCATCGGCCAAGAAGAAGTCTGCCGACTCTGGAACATCGTCGCTTCCAACACCCGCGAAGGCGACGTCTACACGCGCCTGCTCATCAAGATCGAAGAACAGCGGAAAGCCTATGGCGGCAAAGTCTTCGACGTCCTGGGCGACGCATTCCACGAAACCCCGCTGCGCGAGCTGCTCCTGAAAGCCATCCGCTACGGTGACGACCCCCAGGTCCGCGAAAAGATGCACGAGGTCGTCGACGCAACCGTCTCCGAAGGTCTACCAGAACTACTCAAAGAACGCGCCCTGGCCGCCGACCACCTCGCCGAAGCCGACCTCGCCGAACTGCGCGCCGCCATGGACGAAGCCCGCGCACGCCGGCTGCAACCCCACTACATCGAACTGGCCTTCAAAGCCGCCTTCACCCGCCTCGGCGGGCGCATCGCCAAACGCGAACGCGGCCGCTACGAGATCCCCCACGTGCCCCCCCAGATCCGTGCCAGCAAGTATCAGCCCATCGCCACCAAATACGACCGCGTCACCTTCGACCTCGAACACGTCCGACCCGAAAGCCAAACCCGAGCAGATCTGCTCGCCCCCGGCCACCCACTGCACGACGCCGTCATGGAGGAAACTACCAAACTGCTTGGCGGAGCACTGAATTACGGGACCGTGCTGGTCTCCTCCACCCTCGAAGAGCCGCATCTCCTGGTCGGCGTGATCGAAGAAGTCTGCGACGCCACCGGCGCCAGCATTTCCCGACGTTTCGGCTACGCCTTCGTCGACAGCTACGGCACCGTCAGCCACGCCGGCCCTGCGCCCTACCTCGACTGCGTCGCCGCACCCGACACCCCCGCCGTCACAGCCGCCCGCCAGCTGCCGTGGCTCGCCGAAGCCGAAGACCGCGCCATGAGCTGGATCATCACTAACCAACTCCCCGGCTACCTCGCCGAAGTCCAACCCCGCCGCGCCGCCGAACTCGCCAAGACTCGCGCCCTGGTCATCAAACGGCTCGAAGGCGAACGCGACCGGCTACTGTTCGACTCAGCCATCGCAGCAGAGAAAGAGCACGCCGGCGACAAGCCCAAAGAATCGTCAGAAAGCCTCAACCGCAAAGCCGTTGACCTCGACGTGCGACTACGTAAACGTCTCGAGCTGCTCGACCAACAAGAACTCATGTCCACCAAACCACCGCGTATCATCACCGCTGCCCTCGTGCTGCCCATCAGCATGCTCGAACACGAGATACCGGCCTCAGCGCCAGTGCACGCCAAAGAGACCAAAGACGTCGAACGCCGCGGTGTCGACCTGGTCCTCGCATACGAGAAAGCACTTGGCCGCCAACCGGCCGAACAAACGTTCACCAACAAAGGATTCGACATCCTGTCCACCACACCGAACGGTGATACCTACCGCATCGAGGTCAAAGCCCGCCTCGAAGGTGCCACCGACTTCTACGTCACCCACAACGAAGTCCTCCTCGGCAAGAACGCCGTCCCTCGCTACCGACTTGCCCTCGTCAAAGTCGACCCACGCGGACCTGAGCATGACCAAGTCCGCTACCTCGACCATCCCTTCGCCACAACAGAACTCGGCGACTTCGAAGCCACCGGCATACGCGGCGACTGGAACAAAATGTGGGCCAAGGGAACTGAACCGTTCTGATGGAGGGGACGTTGTCCGATAGTGCGCCAAAGCGGAAGCTTATCGAGGTGGCGCTGCCGCTTGAGGCGATCAACCGAGAGTCGGCTCGGGAAAAGTCGATTCGACACGGCCATCCCTCAACACTTCACCTCTGGTGGGCGCGCCGACCACTCGCCGCCGCCCGCGCTGTGTTGTTCGCGCAACTCGTAGACGATCCCTCTGCCCGACCCGACGAGTTCCCCACCGAGGAACTTCAGCGCAAAGAACGCAACCGGCTCCACAAGCTCATCGAGCGGCTTGTCGTGTGGGAAAGCATCCGGAACGAAGAGCTTTTCGCCGAGGCGCATGCCGAGATTCTTAAATCGACTGATGGCAACCCTCCGCCGATCCTCGACCCGTTCGCTGGCGGAGGGACGATTCCACTGGAAGCTCAGCGGCTCGGGATGGAAGCCTACGCCTCCGACCTGAATCCGGTTGCGGTACTGATCAATAAGGCGCTCATCGAGATCCCACCGAAATTCCGCGGCCAACCGCCAGTGTTCCCCGGGCTCGCAGACTCGGAAATCCGATCGTGGAAAGGTGCCGAGGGGCTTGCTGCAGACGTACGAGCGTACGGCCGGTGGGCTCGAGACGAAGCCGAGAAACGCATCGGACACCTGTACCCGAAAGCCACGCTGCCCGACGGATCAAATGCAACTGTCATTGCATGGATTTGGGCACGCACGGTGACTTGTCCCAACCCAGCATGCGGAATTGACATGCCGCTCGTTCGGTCGTGGTGGCTCGGTAAAAAGAAGGGCAAAGAGTCGTACATCGTTCCAACGATCGTGGATGACAGAACGGCGCCTGGCGGGCGTCGTGTTCGGTTTGAGATCGGTAATGATCCCTCGACGGGGCCGATGTCATCCAACGACGGAACAGTCGCGAGGACAACCGCCACGTGCGTAGCGTGCGAATCACCCGTTCCGCTGCCGTACGTTCGCGCCGAAGGTCGGGAAGGTCGTTTGCGTACCGAGCTAATGGCAATCGTTGCTGAGGGGCAACGCCGGCGGGTGTACCTGGCGCCGACTGCTCTGCAATCAGATGCGGCGAGGATCGGGCGTCCTGCATCCGTGCCGGTAGGCTCGTTGCCACCGCACGGCCTGAGCCCGGATAGTCACCAGACGATTCGAATATATGGATTCTATGAGTGGGCCGACCTCTTCACCAACCGCCAACTCGTCGCGCTCACCACCTTCAGCGACCTCGTCGCCGTGGCCCACGACCGTGTCCTCGCCGACGGCGGGCCGTCCGACTACGCCGATGCAGTCGCTACGTATCTGGGATTCGCGGTTAGCCGACTTGCGAACAAGTCATCCTCAACCTGCTCCTGGGATTCCAGCACCAAGATGGAGGCGGTGCGCGGCGTGTTCGCGCGTCAAGCCCTACCTATGACATGGGATTTCGCCGAGGCGAATCCCTGGGGCGGCTCAGGTGGCGATTATTTGGAAGACGTTGAGTGGGTGGCGCGTGCCGTCGAACGTGTACCCGCGACTAGACCCGGCTTCGCTCAACAGGCCGACGCACGTCGCGTTGTGATGCCAGCGAACACTCTCATTTCTACAGATCCGCCCTATTACGACAACATAGGTTATTCGGACCTTTCGGATTTCTTCTACGTCTGGCTCCGCCGCTCACTTCGAGGCATCTATCCGGACCTTTTATCGACCATGTTGGTGCCCAAAGCGGATGAACTCGTCGCGAATCCGCATCGGCACGACGGCAGGGAAGGCGCCCGACAGTTCTTCGAGGACGGCTTCAAATCCGTTTTCGCCAGCGCGAGGGCGACTGCGACCGCGGACTTCCCGATTACCGTGTATTACGCCTTTAAGCAATCCGAATCTGACGATGATGGCCAGGCATCCACCGGTTGGGAAACTTTGCTCGAAGGCATGATCCAGAGCGGTTGGGAGATCACATCGACCTGGCCGATGCGAAGTGAGCTCAGCAATCGGATGCTGGCAAGCGGCACCAACGCGCTCGCGTCATCGATCGTGCTTTCCTTGCGGCCACGTAGGGCTGACGCTCCCACGACGGACAAACGCAGCTTCATCACAGCACTGGAGGCCGAACTTCCCGACGCGCTTCGCAAGCTGCAGCAGGGGCGAATCGCGCCAGTGGATTTGCCGCAAGCAACTATTGGTCCCGGAATGGCTGTCTTCAGCCGCTATGCGGCGGTGCTTGAGCCTGACGGCAAACACATGAGTGTCCGCTCAGCGCTTGCCCGCATTAATGAGATTCTCGACCGTGTTTTGAATGAGCAAGAAGCCGACTTCGACCCCACCAGCCGATTCGCCATCGCGTGGTATCGCGCGCACGGGTACAACTTTGGCAAGTACGGAGACGCGGAACTGTTGGCGAACGCGCGCGGAGTCGTCGTCCAGGCGCTTGATCGAGCAGGTGTACTCATCAGCCGCGCGGGCAGAGTCAACCTTCTCAAGCCGAATGATCTTGGTCCGAACTATGACGTGGTAGCGGATTTGCATACAAGTAATTGGGAGGCTTTGCATCACCTTGTCAGAGTGCTTGATGCGGAAGGCATTGAACGAGCTGGTGAATTCCTAAGAGCAGCGCTTGGTCGAACAGACGGAATCATCGATGCCGACCTCATCAAGGAGCTCGCGCATCTGCTGTTCCGGGTCGCCGAGACGAACGGCTGGACCAAAGACGCGCTGAGCTTCAACGGCCTCGTCACGAGCTGGCCGGAAATCGTGGACACCGCACATACGAAAACTCCAAGAACCTCCCAAGGTTCATTTAATTTTGAGGAAGACGCAGACTGACATGGCGCTGAGCAACCGTGACCGCATCAATAAGATGTTCGAGATTGTCGCCCCTCCTCTGGATGACTACATCTCCTTAGTGATCGGACAGGGCGACCCAGCGGTTGGCGCGGCCTGGCCGAAACTCGTGCGGGCCAAAGATGGGACATCTAGCGCTAAGACGTACAACGCTCACGACCCGCAGGTGCAGTTCCGGATGCTCACCGAGTCGAACATCACCGCTGGATTCAAGAAGGGCTGGTATCCCTTCAATAAGACTCTGGGCAAGGCTGGCGAGTCGTTCGCCATTGAACTTCGCGAAGTCCGAAACAACTGGGCCCACAACGGCATGTTCACGGACGACGACGCGTACCGCGCCCTGGACACGGGCGAACGTCTGCTGAGACTTATCGGCGCGGCCAACGAAGCCGACGAAGTCCGGAGCATGCGGCTCAATCTCCGCCGTGTCACCGCCGACAAAGAAGACAAAAAAGTCCTCAGGGCCGCCGTCGACAACCCAGAGGCTGCCGGGCTAAAGGCCTGGCGCGATGTTCTACCACCCCACGATGACGTGGCAACAGGCAATTTCGCCGCTTCCGAATTCGCCGCCGACCTTTACAAAGTCGCCTTCGGCGGCGAACAGGACTCCGGCTATGCCAACCCTGTCGAATTCTTCCAACGCACATACCTCACCGAAGGCCTCAGTGACCTCATTGGCCGCGCGGTTCGACGACTCTCCGGCGATGACAACGCTCCCCCAGTCATCAACCTGCAGACCAACTTCGGCGGTGGCAAAACACACTCCATGCTCGCCTTATGGCACGTCGCGGCTGGCCTGCCGATTGGCGAATTCCCGCAAGCCACACAAGATCTCCTGTCCGCGAACAAGTACAGCGGCGGCAACGTCAACCGCGTCGCCATCGTCGGCAACCACTTCAGCCCCGCCGGGATCGAACGGGACGGCACCCACATCAACACCACGTGGGGTGAATTAGCCTGGCAGCTTGGAGGCCCGGAAGCCTATGCCTACGTCGCTAAAGCCGACGCCGACCGCACCCCACCCGGCGACGCACTTGCCAAGCTCCTGGCCGCCTACGCCCCCACCGTCATCCTGATCGACGAATGGGTCGCCTACGCACGCTCCCTCGTCGGTCGTGACGACCTGGCCGGCGGCACCTTCGACGACCAATTCACCTTCGCCCAATTGCTCACCGAAGCCGCTAAAGCCACATCCGGTGTGCTGGTGGTGATCTCGATTCCCGCCTCGGAAAGCGGCGACGCCGCCGACAGGGTTGTCGCCGGCAACGCCGAAGAGGTCGGCGGCGCCCACGGACTCGAAGCACTCAAACGCCTGCAGAATGTCGTCCGCCGGGTCGCCGATCAGTGGCGCCCCGCGTCCTCCACCGAGGCATACCAGATCGTCAAGCAGCGACTCTTCACCCAGCCCGACGCTGTGGCGCTCGCCTCGATCAACGCCACCGCCCGCGCCTACGTCGACATGTACCGCAAATACACCGACGACTTCCCCCGCGAATCCCGCGACACCGCATACGAAGACCGCATCAAACGCACCTACCCCATCCACCCCGAACTGTTCGACCGGCTCTATGAGGAATGGTCATCGCTGGAGCGATTCCAGCGCACTCGCGGCGTGCTGCGACTGATGAGCACCGTCATCCACGCCCTGTGGGTTGGCGAAGACGCCTCACCGCTCATCATGCCCGGATCCGTCCCCCTGGCCACAGGCAGCGTCAACTCCGAACTTACCCAATACCTGCAGGATTCGTGGAAAGCTATCATCGACGCCGACGTCGACGGTCCTAACTCGGAGCCTGCTCGGATCGACAAAGACAAGCCGCTATTCGGGCAACGCTCACTGACCAAACGTCTTGCCCGCACAGTGTTCTTCGGAGCCGCCCCGACCATCGGCGCCGCACACAAAGGCCTGGAAACACAGCGCGTATTCCTCGGGACCGCCATCCCCGGTGACGTACCCGGCAACTTCCACGCCGCACTCACCCAACTCGCCGACCGCGCCACCTACTTCTACACCGGTTCCGGCAAATACTGGTATGACCTGCAGGCCAACATCACCCGCACCGCGCGCGACCAAGCTGAACGGCTACACAAGGAAGACGTCTGGGCCGAAATCGTCCGCCGCTTGCAAAGCCAAGCCCGCAGCCGCGGAGACTTCACCGGCGTGCATGTCTGCCCGGAAACCAACGGCGACATTCCCGACACCGACGAAGCACGCCTGGTCATCCTGCACCCGAAGGTCGCCCATAAGAAAGGCACCGACTCCCCAGCAAAAGAGTTCGCACACATGGCAACCGAGCATCGCGGCAGCGCCAACCGCACCAACCGCAACACGCTCGTCTACCTCGCGGCCGACGAAGCGCGGCTGGAAGAACTCGATACCGCAGCCCGCGACTATCTCGGCTGGACACATGTCCTGAACAATGCAGCGGACCTCGACCTCACCGAGAACCAGAAAAACCAAGCCTGTCAACGTCAAACGACGGCTGAGCAGACCGTGACCGCCCGACTACTGCAGACCTTCACCTGGGCGCTGGTTCCTGCCCAGCCGGACCCCGGTGCACCGTTTATCATCCGCGAGACCAAGGTCGAAGGGCAGTCGGAATCGCTGGCCGAACGGGTCTCTCGACGCCTCGGCAACGACGGAGATCTTTCAATCCGGCAGGCTGCGGCCACCATTCGGTTGGCGATTAATAAGGTTCCGCAAATCTGGAAGGACGGCCACGTCTCCCTCGGGTCACTGTGGGCGCTGTATTGCCAGTACCCGTACATGCCGCGGCTGCGCGACCGCACCGTACTAAACGAGGGTATCGTCGACATGCCGATGCATTGGGACGTCGAAGCATTCGCCTTGGCCACAGCTTTCGACAAATCGGCGCACCGGTACATCAATCTGTGGATCTCAGGGGACAAGAACGCCGCCCCTGCGCCGACCGATGCGGTCTTGCTGGTGCAACCGGAGGTGGCGCTCAAGCAACGTGAAGAAGAACCCCCACACGGTGGTGGTGATAAGCCTCCATATGGCGGCGAGCCAGGGTCGGCGAAACCCCCTTCGATTGACGTCGCGTTTCCGCCCGCGAAAAAGCGCTTCTACGGAGTCAAAACGCTTAGCTCTGACAAAATTGCCCTGGACTTCAAAAACATCGCAGACGAGATCATTTCGAATCTTCGGGAGCCGAGCACCAGCCTCGTAGTCAAGATCGAGATTGAGGCCACGGACGCGTCCGGCTTCGACGAAAGCAAAATTCGCACCGTGTCGGAGAACGCCAGAACCTTGAAGTTCGATCAGTCAGGCTTTGAAGAGGACTGATGTCGCGCAGAGCACGTCTCACCGGACCCAACCCCTTGACCTAGGTAGGTTTTCCATCGGGCGCTACTCATGCACCAACAACGGCAGATATCCGCCGTTGTTGGTGCATGAGTCTTAGACGCAACCGTTGGAGTTGGCCTCAGACGACGACAGCGTAGTCCGCTCCAGACGCGCTGATTCACCCCCCGGGCCTGTCTCGTAGATCTCGGACGAAGCTCCGGACAGACCCATGGTCATCCCGATCGTAAAGAGATTGCATAAGTTGCGTATCCACATTTCGTGGCCCGGTGTAAAAGTGACGGGACCAATGCTACTTGTTCGGCAATGCCGGCAAGTCGAAATTTGCGACCATTCGGGGACGTCCCGTCGCCGCAACGGATCGCTTGATTGCACGCCAGGATGAGCTTCTCGAGAAGCGGGAGTACCCTGCGTCCGGGCAGATAGAACTGAAATGCTACGAGACCGCCCGGTACGAATCCACGCTGTCGGCTAGGTCTCGTAAGGCTGCAACAACTTCTCCATGTTGACCTGCCGGGTACTCAAGAAATTTTATGTTGTGCGTTTCTTCTATCGCCCGGCGCACCGATAGATGCCGACCGGCTTCTACGATTGCGAAGTGCGTATGCTGGCTCGGAGCTGAAATGTTCACATTCTGCAGTAGTAACTCGATATCTGGATCTCCGTTGAAGCCTGAGCCAATAAATAAAAGCGTGCTTGTCAGGAAGATCGCGTCCAGGGCTGCAAAGAATTGCGGATAATCTCTTCGCGCAGTGAAGTATTGCCGCCTGGTAAGCACGACTTTCTGCGGATCGGAGACGCACCCATGAGCCTTCACAATCAGTCGCCTTGTGGACCGGAGATCATTAACGAGGTGACCTTCGTAGTAACGGCACACGTTGTATCCGGCAGCCGCTGCGCCCTGCGTAGCCAAGGACTCGTATATGCGGTCGTAGTTGGTTGTTATTACGATCTTCGGATCGATTCTCAACACAAGTTGATGAAGTTCCGAGGGCTGAAAGCCTGGATCTTCGAGCTCTTGGCGCAGAAAGAGGCCGAAGTCTGCTGAACCGAGAGCGTCAACTAAGATTTGTGCCGCATCAAGAAAGGCGCGTTGCTGCAATTGCTCTTCGGCGGCACTACGATCATCACCGTTATCGATCCTGTCGATGCCTCGTTGAAGAAAGTCCACCCAGCCCGGCGGCCGGACTCCATTTACATTTACCGATGAGGCGGAGGCGCCAGAGCCTAGGACGAGGACGCACCGCCTTTCGGCAATTTCGGTCAGTAGAGATTGCGACCATGGGATCGCCATCTAAACTCCTACGTTTTGGGCAAGCGCTTCGCTGACCGCCTCGATCGTGCGAATGTAGTTTTGCTGTTGGCCGTACTGTCCTCCCGCCAATCCGTCTGAACTCTGCAAGTCCGCAATCGGAGCGTTCACTGATTGAGCAAGCGGGATGAGACTGAACATATTGGGAACGTCTCCTAACCGTGCAGCCGAAATGTCCAGTTCGGCGGGCATGAACTCACCCAAACTGTTGGCAACTTCGTCCGGGATCTCGGAGAGGATCCGTTCAAAAGCAAGAGTTGGCCTGCGGACGCCTTTTTTCGACTTCGTAATATACTGCTGGACGGTATATCCGACAAACATTGCTGCCGATGCGGATTCGGTCGAAATTCCGAACTTTTCGAGCGCTCCGGGGTGCCTTCCTTGACACAACTCAATACCTGTGGTGTATACGCCTTTCCAATTGCGCAGCCACTCTGCAATATTCCTAATGCCAACGATTGAGAAAATGTCTGCGCCCATCGGCGTTACAAAAAAGTCCGCTCCGATCAGCACAGTTCTGTTCAATGAACCTAAGCTCGGTCCTACATCAAAGAAAATGAGGTCATACCGCTTTTTATACTCACGAATTAGAAACTTAACCCAATTCGAGCGACGGATTCCTCCGATGTCCCCTCCCGCAGCCTCGCTCCAAGACCGGCTTAGCAAGTCCTCAATTATGGACATCCTCGGATGACCAGGCATCAAGTCCACCCGGAAGCGGTTGAGTGAGGATTTTACTGGTTCGACATCGAGCTCTATGTCCGAGTCGCCAAGTTCGATCGGACGAACTATGTCGTTTATTGTCGGCTGGGCGGATGCCTGCCCGTTCCAGTACATTTCGACCCATTGATCGTTATCCAGTACAAGCTGAGTGGTATTGCACTGCGGGTCGCAGTCGACCAGAAGAACACGAAGGCCTCGAACCCGAGACAGGTGCGAGGCAACGTTACAAGCAAGAGTGGTCTTTCCGACGCCGCCCTTATTATTAAAAAAGACCACGCTTTTCATCAATTGCTATTCCTCTAGCATTCCTCGCGTCCGCGACTATTTCTGTTCGGTCGCCCGAGCGGGGCGGTCGCGTCTCTAGCAGTGTCGTTGGCGGAGCATAGCGTGCACCCGACGGCAAACTGAAGCAACAGGCCGCGTGTCGTGGGCTCCCGAGAGCCATGGCTACCGACTACGCAGAAAGAAGTTAGTCGGCCGGTCTGCGCGCGGATGCGACGCTACGGCTTCAACGCCCAACGGCTTTCCTCAGACAGCCCAAACTGGCGCCGGGAAATGTCGCTTTCCTTCGAAGGAAGTCGTCGTATCGGCGCGCAGCGCCGTCGCC
This sequence comes from Mycobacterium sp. UM_CSW, assembly GCF_000455205.1. GTDB lineage: Bacteria > Actinomycetota > Actinomycetes > Mycobacteriales > Mycobacteriaceae > Mycobacterium. The sequence goes on from NZ_AUWQ01000035.1 coordinate 87,548, forward strand.
GCCGGGCCGATCGGCATTATCACCGTGTCACACGCGCCCGGCGTGACCACCGGTCAGGCTGCCAAGGATTGACCACCGCTACGACCGTAGCGGCAGTGCCGCAAGCCACCCACCCGAAAGCAGCTCCAACAGCTGCCCGTCCGGATCCCGGATCATCGCCATCGCCTCGGTCACCGTCTCCTTGACCACCGCTCCCCCGAACTCCTCGACCTTCTTCAACGCGCCAGGAAGATCGGACACCGAAAACGAGATGTGGGTCAGCCCAATCTGATCCATGACGCGTTCCGACCCGGCGTGAACTTGACGCTTCGAATAGTCCATGAGTTCGAGCACAAAGCCGTCGCGCACCAAGTAGGTTGCGTGCACCCCGAGCGGCTCAGGAAGCTGCACCAGCTGGGCGGTGGGTCCGTCGGGGGGATCAAGCTCCCACCAGAACTGAAACCCGAGCACGCCCTCGTAGAACCGCCGCGACCGCTCGCGATCGGAGACACACAATCCGACATGGTTGAAGGTCGTCCGGTGACTACTCATCGCGGCCTTTCTCGACGGAACCCAAGCGCGTAATAATGCAAAGATAGTGCAGATAGCCGAGCTCTCGTCGCGGTGGAGGACTTCCAGATGACAACCCGTCCCGACGTCACCGACGACGCGGTAGTCGACTTCGACCATCACTCCGACGAATTCAACCTCGACGAACTGGCCATCAACGCCGACCTGCGGCAAAAGTGCCCGGTCGCCTGGAACACGAACTACGACGGATTCTGGTTCCTCAGCAGCTATGCCGCGGTGAGCCAGGCTGCCCGCGACGGCGATACCTTCGCCCACAAATACGAGCCCAACGCCGACGACGGCGTCGACTACCAGGGCGAGATGGGCGTCCCCCGGCCCGAAGGCCACCCGGCCCTGGGCATCGGCGAGATCGACGGTCCCTATCACCTGGCCCTACGGCACGCGCTGGCCCCGTTCTTGTCCCCCGGAGCCGTCCAGAAACTGAAGCCGTTCATGGAACAAAAGGCGCATGAGTTCCTCGACCAGAAAATCGCCGACGGGCAGATGGACCTCGTCCTCGACTACGCCAGCCCGGTCCCGGCCATCCTCACCATGAAGCTGATGGGCCTGCCCTACGACAACTGGCACCTCTACGCCAACGTCTTCCACTCCATGATGGCCATCCCCCAGGACAGCCCCGAGTACCTCGACGCCATCGCCCAAGTCCCCGCCATGATGCAAGAAGTCATCGAATTCGCGGCCACCCGGCGCGGCAGCCCGACAGACGACCTGACCAGCTTCCTCATCCAGTTCGAATTCGACGGCCAGCGCCTCACCGACGAACAGCTACTCAACATCCTCTGGAACCTCATCGCCGGCGGCGTCGACACCACCACCTCGCAGACTGCGCTGACCCTGCTGCACCTGGGCACCCACCCGCAGCTGCGCCAACAACTCATCAACCACCCCGAGCTTTACCGCACCGCCACCGACGAATTCCTGCGCTACTTCTCGGTCAACCAAACCCTGAGCCGCACCGTCACGAAAGACGTCGAGCTCAACGGCCAACACCTGCGAAAAAACGACCGCGTCGTCATCAGCTGGCTCTCCGCCAACCACGACGAGCAGGAATTCGACCGACCCGACGAGATCATCCTGGACCGAACACCCAACCGCCACCTCGCCTTTGGGCTCGGGCCGCACCGCTGCATCGGCTCGCACCTGGCGCGCCTGATGTCCGAGGTGATGGTCAAGGCGGTGCTCGACCGCATCCCCGACTACCAAGTCGACGTCCAGAACGTCCACCAATACCTGGGCAACCCGAGCATGACCGGCCTTGCCAAGCTGCCCGTCACCTTTACCCCTGGAGAGAGCACGGGCACGTCGCGTCCCGGTAAATGACTTGCGCGTGGCCGTCATGATGACCATGAGGCCAAATGCAGGACATCGTGGATTTCGTAACCAGCGAACTGGGCCGTCGCCTAGCCACATCGTCAAGCTCGACGCCTTCCCAGGCAACACCGTCTATGAAGTCGACGAGCGCCTCATCGTGAAGGCGTCGACGAACCACGCGGCACTGCGCGCGGAGGCGTGGGCGTGCGCGCAGGCCGCGGACGCGGGTTGCGCCGCCCCGGCGATCCTCCGCTTCGCTCGCCTCGACACCGGGGTAAACGCACTGATGATGAGCCGCGTGCCGGGCCGGCCCATCTCCGCCCAAGATCCCGCGTTCGACCAGGTCGCCGCCAACCTGCGCCGCCTGCACGGCGTGACATTGTCGGGCTTCGGCTGGCTGTCAGAAGGATCGCTCAAGCACCCGTCGTGGCCGAGCTTCCTAAAAGCCATCTGCGACAACACAAGGAAACTGGCACCCGATGTGGCCGACGCCGCCGAATCCGCGATCGACGAGCACGCCGACACGCTCGGCACTAACGCGACCGGGGTGCTATGCCACGGCGACCTCAAGGCCGCACACATCCTGGTCGACGACGGGCGGCTCGCCGGCGTGATCGATTGGGGCGACGCGCTCGTCGCCGATCCGTGGTTCGACATCGCCCGGTTCGCGCACCGCTCCCCCGCGTCGTCGCTCGTACTCCTGCTCGACGGCTACGGCGCCACCACCGAAGATTGGCGCCTTTCGCTCTACCAAGCGCTGTGGATGCTTGTCGACGCCAACGTCGCAAACCGGCACGGGCACAATGTCGACGCGACCCTGCGGGGCGCCATGAACTACCTCAAAGCGGCGACGTAGCCAGCCACACGGGATTCGTCAGCGCGACCATCGTGCCGAGCGGGCGCCGCTGCGCCTCGCGAATTTCCAGCCGCGCGAAGCGCGCCGACGCCGCGTCGATTTCCCACCGCAGCATGGTCCGCGCCGACCCGGTCACGGCGACCCGGCCGACGCAACCCTCCGCGGTGATCAACGCGGCGGTCGTCCCGGCGGCCCCGGTGACCATCGCCGTGACGGTGACCGGGGCCCCAGGCGGCACCGGCAGCGTCTCGCCAATACCCGCGTCCCGGCCGCGGCACGACGCCGTGAGTTCAACTGTGACAGCACGTGATCGGGCGATGTAAGACCGGCCCCGACGCAACCCATCCAAAAGCGCCGGCGTCGAAAGTCCGCGCGCGTACACGACCGTCTGAGGCGAACCAACCGGCTGCTGATGCGTGTGCGAGTCGCTGCCACTGACCGCCACCGCTCGCCGGCCCTCGCACAGCAGCCGCTGCCAAATGCGAAGCGACACTTCGTCGTCGAGGTTCCACCGGCCGTTCCACACCTCGAGACCGTCGACGTGCTCAAAACCGAACTCCCACAACGACCCCGGCACCGGCGCGGCCGGATGCGCGGCGATAACGAGCCCGCCGGCCGAGCGAACCTCACCCGCAAAACGCGGGAACACCCCGTCGCGCGGCGCGTATCGCCAATCAACCCAGCCACCCGGCGGCAGCCCCACCGCCAGCCAGTGCCCGTGCCTCGTCGTGACCTCCTCGCCGGGAATCACCAACAACCCGCCGGTGCGGCACGCCGGCCATACCCGGTTGGCGGAATTGGTGTTGTGGTCGGTGGAGACGATGAAGTCCAGCCCGCTGTCGCGAGCTGCCGCCACCAGCTCACCCGGATGGCGTTGGCCGTCGGAGTGCACGGTGTGCAGGTGCAGGTCCCCGCGATACCAGCCCGCCCGGCCGACGGCCGGGGCCGGATACGCGATCATCGGCCCGCTTTCCGGGCCGGACTGCCCGCGTTCCAGCGTGACGCGCGCCTCCCAGGCCATCCCCCACGGGCTCAGCACCACCGGACCGAGCGCGACCGCCCACAGGCCCGGCTCGATGCGGCCCGCCAGGTAACCCGGCGTGGCGTGGCCGGCGGAGATCACGAAGCCGTCGCGGGCACCGCCGGACCATCCGCGGAATCCGGCCGCATTGCCCAGCTCGTGGCCCGCGGGCCCAAACATGCCCAGATCCAACACATTTCGGATCGGCCCGCCCACCGCAAACCGGTCATGCGACGTGCTGACCCGGATTCGCTGCACGCCCAACGGCACCTCGAACGGCAGATAGGCCCACTGGTCGATGCCGAACCCGAACCGGCCAGAAAACGACAGGTGGATCGCCTGGCCCTCGCGCTGCTCGGTCGCGATGCTCACGGCCGTCCTCCCCTTTTCGGTACACGGCCAGCATCCCGCACCAAGGAGTAACCACCCGTTACTTCGACGCGAACGCCCGCCGTCGATTACTTGACCAGTGGCCAAGTTGGGTTCAGGGTCGGGGTATGAGCATCGACGACGAACCCGTCAAGACGCTGGACGACCTCAAAAGCGATTTAGCGGGCCGGCACAAGTGGACAGCGAGCGGCGGCGCGTCCGTCGACCCCGCGATCGTCGACGCCGACATGGCCGCCCTCGACCGCGACGGCTACGTCATCTGGGAAAACCTGCTCAGCCCCGACGAATGCCGGCGCATCCGCGACGAAGTCACCCCCTGGCTCGCACACACCGGACGCAACTCCTTCGAAGGACGCCGCACCCAGCGCATCTACAGCGTGCTGAGCCGAACCCGCGTGTGCGACCGGCTCGCCGACCATCCACGGGTGCTCGCGGTGCTCGATCGACTGCTGATGGCCAACTACCTGCTTTCGGCGTTGCAGGCCATCAACATTCAACCCGGCGAGTCGCCGCAGCTGCCCCACCACGACGACGGGTTCTACCCGATTCCGCGGCCGCGGGATCCCCTGGCCGCCGCGACAATCTGGGCGATCGACGACTTCACCGCCGACAACGGCGCCACCGTGGTGCTGCCCGGCAGTCACCGCTGGGGCAGGCGTCCGCCCGGCCCGGACGATCCCGCGCTGCCCGTCGTCATGCCCGCCGGCTCGTGCGTCTTCTTCGTCGGAACCCTGTGGCACGGCGGCGGCGCCAACACGACCGACCGCTCACGGCTTGCCATCACGGCCCAATACTGCCAACCCTGGCTACGCCCGATGGAGGCCTTCACGCTGTCGATCCCGCGCGACATAGCGCGAACGCTCTCACCCGACCTGCAACGCATGATCGGCTACAGCATCCACCCGCCGTTCGTCGGCGCCGTCGACGGCCTGCACCCCATCCGGTTGCTGGATCAGCCATGAGACGCTCTGGACAGAGCGGCCGCACGATCGCCACCCTGAGCCGGCACGTCGAACAGCGCTAGGCACGGCGGTCACATGAGCGTGGGTGGCGACAACTGCCCCGGCTGAGGCCAATTGCTGAACGCCTCGGCGTAGCTGTGGCTCATCACCTCGAGCACGGTGCCCCACGGATCGGTGGTGTACGCCAGCATCCAGGGCCGGCCGGGCACGAAATGGTACGGCGCCGCCAGCAACGTGCCGCCCCGGTCGACGATGCGGTCGACCATGCCCGCGACGTCCGGGTGAGTGATGCACAAGTGCCACAGGCCGCGATCGAGCCAGGGCATCGACTCCTCCGACGACCGCGGTCCGCGCGTGGGCGGGTCAACGAACTGGAAGAGCTCGATACCAACCGAATTCGCGCTCAGCAGATGCGCCTGCCAGGCTCGGCGAAACCGACTGCCGAACACCCCGGCGGCCTCTGGGTGTCCGCCGGAGTCAAGCTCGCGCGGGCCCATGATGCAGCGGAAGCCGAAGACTGCCTCATACCAGTCAATAGCCGCGTTGATATCAGGGACGGTCACCCCCACATGATTGATGGCAAGGCCGGCCATTGGTTCGAGCGACATCAGTGATTCCTTTCGCCTGAGTAGTCACCAGGGCACATCGCCGGCGTCCCAGCGTTTTTGAACGTCGGGGTACAGCGAAGCGAGGTCGTGGGGCAGCGACGCCTTGACGCGCCGGGTCCTGTCGTCGGTCAGCACCTCCTCGTCACCGTGCTGAATCGCAGCCAGCGTCTGGGAAGCGACGTCGCCGGGTGAAAGCTTCGCTTCCGCCACGGAGTCCGCCATGTCGGTGTCGATCCACCCCGCGTGCACGCCGACGACGAGGGTTCCCTGCGCGCGCAGCTCGACGCGAATCGCGTTGGTCAGGGCCCACTCGGCAGATTTCGACGCCCCGTAAGAACCGTTGAACGGATTGGCGAACCAACTGGCGATCGACAGCATGTTGACCAGCGCGCCGCCGCCTTGACGGGCAAGCACGGGTGCGAATGCGCGGCACATCGCCAGTGTGCCAAAGTAATTGGTTTCCATCTCGCTGCGCGCCGCGCTCAGGTCCGGCGAGGCTAGCAGCGGACTTCGCAGCATCGCCCCGGCGTTGTTGATCAGCACTGTGACGTCTGGGCACCCGGATGCCGCGCGTCGGATGTCATCCGAGTTAGTGATGTCCAGGCCGATCGGAATGACCCGGGCATCGTCGAAGTCGACCGCGTCAGGATTTCGTGCCGCCGCGTAAACGCGGGCCGCGCCCCGGTCGAGCAGCCCTTGCACGAACGCCTTCCCGAGACCCCGGTTAGCCCCGGTCACCAATGCGCGCGCCCCCGCAATGGCAACGCCACCAGGCGAATTGACTGCTTCCTCGTTCATGATCAGTTCTCCCTTCGGGTTACGAGCCGGTGGCAAGTCCGGCGCCGTGGGCCGCCATCGCGTACAGCGCGACATAGTCAGACTCGCCGTATCCGTTGCCGATTGCGGTCTGGAGCAGTTGGTGGGTGCTCGCGGCGATCGGCATCGGAACCTCCAGCGCCCGTGCCGCCGCCAGCCCAAGATCGAAGTCTTTGCGCATGCCCGCGGTGGTGAAGGTGGGTTCGTAGTCGCGGGCGCGAATCGCTTTGCCCTTGGCCGAAATCAACTTCGAGCCCAGCACTGAGCCGTCGACGAAATCGAGAAACATCGAGGGTGCCACGCCCCCCTTCTCCGTCAGAGTCGTCGCCTCGGCCAACGCTTGGGTGATGATGCCCACCAACAAGTTATGGGCCAGCTTGACCAGTAGCGCCTCCTCGCCCGTACCGGCGTAGGTCACCGCGGATGCGATCGCCTCCAGATAGGGCAGCGCGGCATCGAAGACCTCCGCTGGGCCCGAAGCGACGATGGATCCGGATCCACCGGCAATCGCGTCCGGGTTGCCGCTGACGGGTGCAGACAGAAACCCGACGTTGTGGCGTGCGGCCTCGGTTCTGACCTCGGCGGCGGCCTCGGCGGACACCGTTGAACAATTCACGATGATGCGCGGCGCGGGCTGGCTGCTCAACAACCCATCGGGGCCGAGTGCGACGGCCAGAAGATCTGGTGAAGACATCACGGTGACGAACACCAGGTCGCAGCGGCCCAACGCGCCCAGCGTGTCCGCGTGGGAGGCGCCCAGGTTCACCAGCGGCGCGGTTTTCGATGCCGTCCGATTCCAGACGGTCACTGCGGCGCCACTCGAGATCGGGCGGGCCGCCAGAGCACTCCCCAATCGGCCGGTGCCCAGCCAACCGATCCGAATGTCAGGATCCATGCTTGCCCTCAACTCCTCGTCAGTTGCTGTCGTGCTTGTCTGTTTTACAGTACGCAACTGTGCAGCATAATGCACACTACGTCGGTTGATGATGCTGTGCCAAACGCGACTTTCTGGTGCTGACGGCACATTTCGCGCGGACTATGGCCGCTGTTGTGTACCCTGAGGTGTACAATTTAGCGGACGTTCGGAGCAATGGTGAAAGAAGACGGATCAACGCCTCACGTAGCCGAGGGCGCAACGGGCCTCGGCCCGCGGCTTCGGCAGCTCCGCAATGCGCGGGGCATCTCAGTGCGGGAACTGGCGCGCCGGGCCGGCTGCTCAGCGAGCCTGATCTCGCAGGTGGAACGCGGAGTGACGACACCGTCCGCCAGCGTCGTCTACGCACTGGCCAACGAGCTGGGCATCTCGCTGGACTTCCTGTTCGGCGCCGGCGACCCGCTAAATTCCCCGCACACATCGTCGGCGGTAGGCGATGCATTCGCGGCCCCACCCTCTGCGTTCCACCAATGGGGTCGCGCCAGCGGCGCCAACGGAGCGGGGATCGTGCAACGAGCCGGCGATCGCAGCGTCATCGAACTCTCGACGGGGGTCCGCTGGGAGCGACTCACACTCACGCACGACGACCGGGTCGACTTTCTCGAGGTGATCTACGCCCCCGGTGGCCAATCCAGCGACGGTGGTCAGGCCGTACGTCACGACGGCCGCGAATATCTTTATGTTCTGCAGGGAGAGCTGGAAGCCGTCATCGGCTTCGACACCCTGCAACTGCATGAGGGCGACTCGCTGGCCTTCGACCCCGCGACGCCACACCAATACCGCAATCGCACAACCGAAATCGCCCGCGTTTTATCCGTCGTCGTGCACACTCCCACGAGGTGAGGCGTCCGCGTCTGCGCGGGTACTACCCGCCGCCCGCGCGAGTGTGATGTTGTGCACAGCGACACCGGAAACGCCCAGCTGCGACCCCACAGGCGACGCGGACGGGTGTGATCTGGCTCGCGTTCAAGTTTCCGGACCCGTCGCGTCCGGTTAGTCTCTCCGAAACCTCTCGGCCCGATCGGCCAGTGCACCGGCGCCAGCGCCGGAATCATAATTCCAATTTGTGGGAGACCCATGTCCAAAAAACGAGGCGATTTCGCGTACCAATATGACCTGACGCTCGACGAAGCGCGTCGGCGCGCGGCGGTTCTCGAGGCGATCGATGGCGACTGGGATCCCGTTCAGGTGCTCGCGGAGGAAGAGCGCGCCTGGGACCTGCTGTACAGCGGGCTGGACGACGACCAGCAGCGGATCTACGACGAGCTTGTCGACGCGGGAGTTCTCCCGGATCGGGCGGCGAACCGTGTTACCGATTGATCCCCACGCCGACCGCGGCCGACGCGCCTGGCTGCCCTGCCCGCAGTGCGATCACGCCAGGCACTGCGACGACTGCCGCGGCCCCCGCAACTGCACGAACCACTGGCAGTATCTGCTGAGCAACCGCGCCTGGGTGGTCCATCTGCAGTGCCCCACCTGCGGTCACCTCTGGTCCGCCGATACCCGGTAACCGCCTATTAGAGTGAATCGCTGTCCGGCACCTTGGAAGGTGAGGCCAGCGATGAGCGATATGACGGCGCGGTTCGCCGAAATCGTCGGCGAGCACAACCTGCTGACGGGCGACGCGATCCCCGAAGACTATTGGCACGACGAGGTGTTGACGTCGGCGCCGCAGAAGCCGGCATATGTCGCCAAACCGGCCACTGCCGAAGAGGTTTCGCGGCTGCTCAAGGCCGCGAGCGAGAACAAAATCCCGGTGACAGCCCGCGGCTCCGGCAGCGGCCTTTCCGGCGCGGCGATCCCGCGCGAAGACGGGCTGCTGATCTCCTTCGAGCGGATGAACGCGATCCTCGAGGTCGACACCACCAACCAGGTCGCCGTCGTCCAACCCGGCGTCACGCTGACCGAACTGGACGCCGCGACCGTCGACTCCGGGCTGAGCTACATGGTGCACCCGGGCGAGCTGTCCTCCAGCGTCGGCGGCAACGTCGGCACCAACGCCGGCGGGATGCGCGCGGTCAAGTACGGCATCGCCCGCCACAACGTGCTCGGCCTGCAGGCGGTGCTGCCCACCGGCGAGATCATCCGCACCGGCGGCAAGATCGCCAAGGTCTCCACCGGCTACGACCTGACCCAGCTAATCGTCGGCTCCGAAGGCACCCTGGCCCTGGCCACCGCGGTGACGGTCAAGCTGCACCCGCGCCTCGACCACGCCGCCACCGTGCTCGCCCCGTTCGCCGACTTCGACCAGGTCATGGAGGCGGTGCCCCAGGTCCTCGCCAGCGGGCTGGCGCCCTACATCGTCGAATACATCGACAACATGACGATGGCCGCGCTCGTCCACACCCAGAACCTGGAGCTTGGTGTCCCCGACAACGTCCGCGACAGCTGCCAGGCGTATCTCGTTGTGGCACTTGAGAACCGCACCGCAGAAAGGCTCGACGAGGACGTCGAGCGAGCCGGCGAGCTGGTGGTCGAGCTGGGCGCCGTCGACGCCTATGTGCTGGAAGGGATTTCGGCGCGCAAGCTGATCGAGGCGCGCGAAAAGGCGTTCTGGACCGCCAAGGCGATCGGCGCCGACGACATCATCGACACGGTCGTGCCGCGCTCGGCGATGCCGAAGTTCCTCGCCGCCGCGCGCGAACTGGCGGCGACCGCGGGCGGCGCGGCGGCCGGTTGCGGGCACGCCGGCGACGGCAACGTGCACCTGGCCATCATCTGCAAAGACCCGGCGAAAAAGAAGCAGCTGATGACCGACATCCTCGCGCTGGCAATGGAATTGGGGGGCGCGATCTCCGGCGAACACGGCCTCGGCCGCGCCAAGACCCCGTACTTCCTGCAGCTCGAAGACCCGGTCAAGGTCGATCTCATGCGCCGCATCAAGCACAGCTTCGACCCGGCGGGCATCCTCAACCCCGACGTGCTGTTCGCCGAACCCTAAGTGGCGCTTGCGTATTGCAGCACCGGCTCCGACGAGTCGACGTGACCGTTGCTGATGATCCGAAGCCGCTCCGGGCGCACCTCGTAGCGAACCCCGTTTTCCGGATTGGTGACGTCGAACCCGTCGGATGACCGCACCGCGTCGGTCAGCTCGATGTGGGCGCCGTCGCGGATGCGCTCGCCCCGGTAGTAGAAATTGCCGGGCGCGGTTTGGCACACCACCGCGAGCGACTGGGCGGTCCGCACCACCAGGGCCGGCGGATTGCCCGGGTCGCACCGCGCCGTCTCACCGACGAAGCCCAGGCCGTCGGCACCCTGGACGGGCTGCGACAGCGACGGCGTCTTCGTCGTCGATGGGGTCGGGGGCGCCGTCGTTTGAGGGGATGCACTGTTGCGCGTGCCGCCGAAGAGAACAAGCGTCACCGCGATGACCGCCGCGACAATCAACACGGCCGCCGCCGCCCCGGCGACGAGGACGGGTGCCCGCCGGAGAACCGAATTGCCCGTCCGCGGCGGCTCCGGCGCCGGCGGCGGATATGGGCTGTAACCGGTGTCGTCCGGGTTGGGGTAGACCGTCGAGAACGCCCGGGTGCGCGAGGGCGACGGCTCCGGGGTCGACGGCGTGAGCCCGAACGCCGCAGTCGCCAGTTCACCCGCGGAGGAGAACCGCGCGGCCGGGTCCTTGGCCATCCCGCGGGCGATGACGCCGTCGAGCGCCTTATCGATGCCCCGGCGCATGATGCTCGGCCGGGGCGGCGGCATCTGCAGGTGCGCGGTGATCAGCGCCGGGATCTCCGCGCCCTCGAACGGCGCTTGACCCGTGAGGCACTCGTAGAGCACGCACGCCAGCGAGTAGACGTCGGTCTGCGGTCCCACCGGGCCGCCGTCGAATCGTTCGGGCGCCATGTAGGCACACGACCCGATCAACGGTCCGCCCGCCGTCAGGCTCGGATCGCCGTGCGCCTGCGCGAGGCCGAAGTCGACCAGGTAGGCGAAGTTGTCGCGGGTGAGCAGCACGTTCTCCGGCTTCACGTCGCGATGCACCAGGCCCTCGGCATGGGCGGCGTCCAGCGCGGCCGCCACCTGCGCCGTGATCGCCGCCGCCTGCCCGGGATCGAGCGGGCCCCGCTCGCGAAGCAGATCCTTCAGGCTGCCCCCATCGACCAGGCGCATGTCGATGAACAGCACCCCGTCGATTTCGCCGAAGTCGTGCACCGGGATGACGTGCGGTTCCTGCACTCGCGCCGCCAGCTGGGATTCGCGCCGAAAGCGCTGCTGGAAACCCGGATCCGCCGCCATCTCGGGGCGCAACAGCTTGAGCGCGACCATCCGGCCCTTGCGCGTGTCGTAGGCCCGGTACACCTCGCCCATTCCGCCCGCGCCGATCAGTGATCGCAGCTCGTAGGGCCCGAACCGAGTGCCGACGCGCGAGCGACGATACGGCGTAAACAATCGACATCCTTTCGCTCGGCCTGCAGGAGGATTCCCACATCGAGCGTGCAGATAACGGCGCCGGCTCGAGTCACAAGAAGTCAGGGATATGCCAAACTGCCCGCCTCGTAGCGACAACCGACGGCGCCCTCGGAATTTTGTCGCTCTGAGGCGGGCACAGAGG
>NZ_AUWQ01000036.1 GCF_000455205.1 Mycobacterium sp. UM_CSW
CGCCGAACCGACCGTCGCCAACGTCTACGCCGGGCACCACCCGACCTTCTACGCGGCACCCGAAATCCCGCACGACGGGTTTCTGGCCGATTTCCTGATGCGCAACAAGGGATTTGTCAGGGACTAATCCCGGTCCGCTCAGCTGCCGAAGCCCCCGCCGGTTGGCGACGCGACGACCGTCGTCGGCGCCGCGGGACCCGCCGGGGCGGCTGGACCCTCGCCGAGGCGGCTCAGCGCGAAGGCGACGCCTTTGTCGATCATCGCCCCGTCGTCGGCGTAGGCATCGTGGGCGGCGAAGTTCATGCCGTCGGAGCACACCGGGTCCTCAGGGGCGCACACCTTGATGGTCTTGCCCTGATACAGCGGACCGATCGAGACCTGGGGCTGGTTGAGGAAGTTCATCGCCCGGACGTTCGGCATTCCGAACAGCACCACCGAGGAGACGTGGTTGGCGACGTCCGGACCCAGCGGTTTCGGCACGGTCGCAGGATCCACCCCGTCCGGCACGGAGGACGAGGTGACGAACCCCATCACGGCCGCGCCCTGGGAAAAGCCGCCGAGCACCATCTTGGTGTTGGGGCAGTCGTGCGCCATCGACACCACGTGCGCGCCTGCGTCCCTGATGCCGTCGAGACCCGTCGCCCACTCCTGGCTGGCGGGATAGTTGACCGGATAGATGTCGAAGGACCTTGCGCCGACTCGCGAGCGGAGGGTGTCGGCGAACGCCTGGCCGGTCGCGCCAAGGCCGGGCGGCTCACCGGTCCCGCGGGCGAACACCACCTGCACGTCGGGACATTGGGCGGAGGCGGCGGGGAGCGCGCCGGAGAGGACCGAGGCGCTAAGGCCGGCCGCCGCGACGACTGCTGGACCAAGGAAACGAGGGAGGTGACGTGCGATCATGCCGCAATTGTGCCCAACTGAACCCCCGCCTAAACAGTGATCTTCCGGCGAAATATTTCAGATCCGTAAAACCTCCGGCGGACGCGCGGCAGCGCGCCGGCGAGCGATTCGCGACGGCGACCGATTGCCGGGCCGGGGCGCGGGCCTATCCCGCGGTGTGGTCTGCTTGCTGTAGTCCGAGTCGAGGCACACGGTCGAGCCAGCGCCGCCCCTCGCGCGCAATTCGGAGTGAAGCGGCAATGAACGTGAACGTGATACCTCAGCCCCTTGCGAAGGCCTTCGAAGCGACCGTGGCGCGAGCCACCGATCGATTGGCAAATCCGGCGCGGGTCTCCGACCCCGACCGGCTGCGCGGCGCCGTTTCCGGCAAGACGGTACTGGTGACCGGTGCGTCGTATGGCATCGGCGAGGCGACGGCCCGCAAGATGGCCGCCGCGGGAGCGACGGTCCTGATCGTCGCGCGGTCCGCGGAACGGCTCGAGGACATCGCGGCGGCAATCAACGCCGGCGGCGGCCGGGCGGTCGCCTACCCGACCGACCTGACCGACGAGTCCGCGGTCAGCGAGCTGACGAAGCAGGTCACCGAGGAGTACGGCGCGGTGGACATCGTGGTGAGCAACGCGGGCAAGTCGTTGCGTCGCAGCCTGCATGATCAGTACGACCGCCCCCATGACTTCCAGCGCACCATCGGCATCAACTACCTCGGACCGATCTGGCTGCTGCTGGGCCTGCTGCCGGCCATGCGCGAGCGCGGCGGCGGGCACATCGTGAACGTGTCGAGCGTCGGGGTGCGCGTCGTCCCCGGCCCGCAGTGGGGCGCCTACCAGGCCTCCAAGGGCGCATTCGACCGCTGGTTGCGCAGCGTCGCCCCGGAATTGCACGTCGACGGCGTGGACGTCACGGCGGTCTACTTCGCGCTGGTCCGTACCCGGATGATCGCGCCCACACCGATTTTGGGCCGGCTTCCCGGCCTGTCCCCGGACGAGGCCGCCGACGCGATCGCCAAGGCGGTGATCGAGCGGCCCCGCACCAACGAACCCCCGTGGGTGTGGCCGGCCGAGCTGGCCTCGGTGCTGCTGGCCGGGCCCGCCGATCGCGCGGCCCGGCTGTGGCACCGGCGTTTCTTCGCCGACGCCGACGACCAAGAGGCCGAACGATGACCGACGGCGTGGTCACCACCGCGTTCCGCGCGCTGCTGCGCTCCCGACTGCTCAGCCCGCCTTCGCCGGTCGCGACGGTGCGGCTCATTCGCGAGGCGCGCCGCGGCGGCACCAATCCCTACACGCTGCTGGCGGTCACGGCGGCTCGCTGGCCCGACCGCGCCGCGATCATCGACGACTGCGGCGTTCCAGGCGCCCTCACCTACCGCGAGCTGCGCTCGGAAACGGAATCCCTTGCCTGCAGGTTGTCCGGCGCCGGGGCCGGTCCCGGTCAAGCCGTCGGGCTGATGTGCCGCAACGGGCAGGGCTTCGTCAAGGGCTTCTTCGCCGCCGCGCTGATCGGCGCCGACGTCGTGCTCGTCAACACGGACTTCCGCACCGACGCGCTGGCCGCCGCACTGAGTGGCCACAGGATCACGACGATGGTCGCCGACGACGAGTTCGCGGAACGGGTGCGCGCCGCCGATCAGTCGGTTGCCCTCGTCGACCCGGCGGCGGTCGGTGCACGCGACGAAGGCCGGCGGCCTTCGAGACCCGACGTGGCCGCGCCCGGCCGGATCATCCTGCTGACGTCCGGTACGACGGGCAGGCCCAAGGGTGTGCCGCGCACACCGCAGCTGCGTTCGGCGGTGGGCGTCTGGGTGACGATCCTGGATCGCACCGGGTTGCGGACCGGGTCGCGGATCTCGGTGGCGATGCCGATGTTTCACGGGTTGGGGCTCGGCATGCTGATGCTGACCGTAGCCCTCGGCGGGACGGTCCTGACGAATCGACACTTCGACGCCGAGGCCGCGCTCGCGCAGGCATCGCTGCATCGCGCCGACGCCTTCACCGCGGTGCCGGTCGTGCTGGCGCGCATCCTGGACCTGCCGGAGCGGGTGCGGGCGCGAAACCCGTTGCCCTACCTGCGTGTGGTGCTGTCCAGTGGGGACCGGCTGGATCCCAGCCTCGGGCAGCGGTTCATGGACGCCTACGGCGACATTCTCTACAACGGCTACGGCTCAACGGAAGTCGGCATCGGGGCGCTGGCCACGCCGGCCGACCTGCGCGAGGCCCCCGAGACGGTCGGAAAACCCGTCGCCGGCTGCCCGGTGCGCATCTTCGACAAGAACGACCGACCCGTCGGCCCGCGCGTCACGGGCCGCATCTTCGTCGGCGGCGAGCTGGCCAGCGAGGGCTACACCGACGGTGGTGCCAAAGCCGTCGTCGGCACCATGACCAGCACCGGCGACATGGGCTACCTCGACAACTCGGGCCGGCTCTACATCGTCGGCCGCGAGGACGACATGATCATCTCCGGCGGCGAGAACGTCTACCCGCGCGCGGTCGAGAACGCGCTCGCCGAGCACCCCGACATCGCCGACAACGCGGTCATCGGCGTTCCCGACGAACAGTTCGGTCAAAGGCTGGCCGCCTTCGTGGTCCCGCAGCCCGGGCGCAGCCTCGACCCGGAGGCGCTGCGGGATTACCTGAAGGGCAGGGTTTCCCGCTTCGAGCAGCCGCGCGACATCAACATCGTCGAGAGCATCCCGCGCAACCCCGCGGGCAAGGTGGTGCGCAAGGAGCTGTCGACCTAGGCGCCGGCTATTGCTTGTCCTTGGGTTCCAGCGCGGCGACCCGGTTGGCCAGCCAGTTGGGCGCCAGCACCGACACGGCGGTGGCACCCGCCGTCGAACCGATCACGCCGGACCAGGCGACCGGCCCCAGGGGCGTGCAGCCGAAGAACTGGCTGACGCCCGGGGTCTGCACGATGGCGACCAGCACACCCGCGCTGCCCAGCGCGGTGGCCAGGACCAGCGGGCTGTGGCGGCGGGTCAGCAGGGTCTGCGCGAGCTGCGTGCTCACCAGCGCCGTGAGACCCATTGTCGACGTGCGGCGTTCGGTGCCCGGAGTCCAACGCCCGATGGCCCAGGCCGCCGTCGCGCCGGCGGCGGTGACGGCGCCGCGGGTGACGATCTGGCGCATGAGCGGCGCGTCGAGCGACGGCGAGGGTTCGGACAGCGCCGCCAGCTGGAAGGCCCGCTGCATTTCCTCGGCGTCGCGATCGGCGCCGTCCTCATCGTCTTCTGGTTGCGGGTATTGCGGCGTGACGGCCACCGCGAGCGCGGGAAACATGTCGGTGAGCAGGTTCACCAGCAGCAGTTGACGCGTGCCGACCGGCGCCCGGCCGGTGCCCAACGCGGTGCCGATGATGGTGAAGAGCACCTCGCCCACGTTGCCGCCGACCAGGATGCTGACGGCGTCGCGCACCCCGCCCCACATGCCGCGGCCCTCGACCAGCGCGTCGAGCAGGACGCCGAGGTCGTCGTCGGTCAAGACGATGTCGGCGGCCCCGCGGGCGGCCGACGACCCGCGACCGCTGACCCCGATGCCGACGTCGGCCATCCGGATCGCGGCGGCGTCGTTGGCCCCGTCGCCGACCATCGCGACCGCCTGCCCGCTGTGCTGCAACGCCGCGACGATCTGCACCTTCTGCTCGGGGCTGACGCGGGCGAACACCTGCACGTCGGCGGCGAGTCTGGCCCGGGCGTCCTCGTCGAGCGCGGCCAGTTCGGCCCCGGTGGCCTCACGTGCATCCGACGGCAGCCCCAGCTGACGCGCGATCGCCCGGGCGGTGACGGGATGGTCGCCGGTGATCAGCACGACCCGGCGTCCGGCCTGCACCAGCGCCTCGATCAGCGGCCGCGCCGACGGGCGCGCGGTGTCGGCCAATCCCACAAAGCCGACCAGCTCCAGGTCGTGCGCGGCGGCGTCGACGCTGTCGGCGTCGGTGTCCTCCTCGGCGGTCCCGCGGTCCCAGTTGCGCCGGGCCACCGCCAGCACGCGCAGGCCTTCCCCGGCGAGACTCAACACCAACGACTCGGCATGGTCTTGGTCGCCGTTGCCTTCGGCGAACCGGCAGCGCGGCAGGATCTCCTCGGGGGCGCCCTTGACCATCAGCATCGGCTCCGCCGTCGCGGCGGTGGCGGTGACGATGGAGGCAGAGTAGCCGCGACTGGACTCGAACGGCACCTCGGCGAGCACGGTCCATTCCGAATCCGCCTGACCATCAAGGGAATTGGCGGCGGTCAGGATGGCCTCGTCGGTGGCGTGCGCGTGCCCCTGCCCGTTGTGCGGCTGGGTGCACGCGCGCGCGGCGATGCGCAGCACCTCGGCGGCCCGCGGCTCGGCGGGATCCGGGAAGGGGCCGTCCGCGCTCGTCTCCTGCGGCACCGCCCGGACGAGGCGCAGGCGGTTCTCGGTGAGGGTGCCGGTCTTGTCGAAGCACACCGTCTGGACGCGGCCCAGCGCTTCGACGGCGCGTGGGGTGCGGACCAGCACGCCGCGCCGCGACAACCGCTGGGCCGCGGCGAGCTGGGACAGGGTGGCCACCAGCGGGAGGCCCTCCGGGACGGCGGCCACCGCGATCGCGACGCCGTCGGCGACCGCCTGGCGCAGCGAACCCTGGTGCGCCAGGGCCAATCCGGTCACCGCCGCGCCGCCGGCAAGCGTCAGCGGAAGCACCTTGCTGGTCAATTCCCGCAACCGCGCCTGCACCCCGGCGGCCGACTCGACATCGGCGATCGCCGACATCGCCCGTTGCGCGGCGGTGCCGGCGCCGGTGGCCACCACGATCGCCCGGGCGCGGCCGGCGACGATGGTGCTGCCCTCGAAAAGCATGCTGGCCCGGTCGGAGTCCGTGACCGCGACGGGATCGACCTGCTTGTCCACCGGCAGCGACTCACCGGTGAGGAAGGACTCGTCGACCTCCAGGTCCTCGGCCACCAACAGGCGTGCGTCCGCGGGCACCACCTCGGGGGCGGCCAGGTCGATGATGTCGCCCGGGCGCAGCGACTTGGCGCTCACCGTCACGGTCCGATCGGTCGAACGGGCCGCCTCGAGCCGGCGGCGCGCCGTCGCAACGGTCGGGAGGACGACGCGCCGCGCGTGCCGGTCCTGCTCGGCGAACAGCTCGGCGACCGCCGCCTCGGCCCGCAGCCGCTGCACCCCGCCCGCGATCGCGTTGGCCGTCATCACGCCCGCGACCAACAGCGCGTCGACGTTGCTGCCGACGATCGCCGAGGCCGCCGCGCCCACCGCCAGGATCGGCGTGAGCGGATCGGCGAGCTCGGCCCGCGTCGCGGACAGCAGCCGCCCCACCCGGGTGGCCGGGCCTCGCAGCGGCGCGACGAGGGGGTTGTAGGAGAGGTCGTCGAGGACCTGCCGCCAGGGCGCCTCCCCGGGCTCGACGGCCAGCGGACGCGTGCGGCTGGCCAGCCGCGAGTAAACGATTTCGGGATCCAGGGCGTGCCACGCGGTCAGCGGCTGCGGCGTGGGGTCCGGCAACCGGAGCGCCCGGGTGGCCGAGAAGACGCCCGATACCAACGCGGCCGCGGCGGCGGCGTTGACCGGGTTGAGCCAGCGCTGCACCGCCAACGGATTGGCCGTTCCGGGCTCGCCGGTGACCAGCAACAACCCGGCCAGCGTGCTGCCGCCCTTGGCCAGGCGCACCGACGATTCGGTGGCCTCCCTGGCCACCGGCAGCGTCGAGAGGATCCGCACCGCCGCGGCGAGGTCCGTGCCGGTGATGATGTCGGCGGTCCACGGCGTCGCGGCCTGCGGATCGTCCAGCGCCACGCCGACGTCGGCGACGGCCAGGGCCGCCAACGTGTCGGTGGACGCGAAATCCCGGTGTACGGCGGTGATCAGCAGCACCGGCCCGCGGTCCGTCCGCAGATCGCGGACCAACTGCAGCAGCGGCGTGCCCGCCGGGTGGCTCACCGCCACGCTCGCGGTCAGGTCCTCGGTGCCCGCCACGTGACGCAGCACCACCCGCGCCCCGGTCCGGTGGGCCGTCTGCAACAGCGGGATCGCGAACGGGTCGACCTCCCATCCCACGTCGACGCCGCCGACGCGTTCACCGTCGACGATGAGGTCGGCGTGCTCAAGGCCCTGGGCGGGCGTCGCCGACGGCTCCTGGGCGCGGAGCCACCGCAGGCGCGCCCCGGTGGCCGGCAATTCGTCGGGGTCGGGGTCGGGCGCCTCTTCACCGTGCAGCAGCGCGTCGGCGACCTCGTAGACCCGGTCCTCGTCCCAGCCGGGCACGTCTCCTCTGGCCTGCAGCACCGCGCGGTTGTCGCCGCGCAGCGCCGCGCCGTCGATGACGACCACCTTGACCCGATCCAGCCGGCGCAGCGCGCCGGGGTCCAGGATCAGTTGCCCGGCGTTGGCGAGGCCGCGCCCCAGCACCGCGGCGAAGGTCTGACGGCCCACGTGCGCGGCGCGCGGCACGCCGGCCAGCAGCGCCCCGGCCGCGTCTTCGGTGCCACCGCCGGCCAGCAGCGCACCGGCCGCGGCGATCAGCGAGGCGTTCGCGGCCTGATCGACGTACTCCTCGACCGGGCCGGCCATGGAACCCTTCGCGGTGTCGATGGCGGCGTCGATCGCCCCGCCGACCACCACGTGCGAGACCTCGCCGGCGGCCGCCGCGGCCCAGTTGTGCCGCGGGGCCTGCGAGCTGGGTCCGGCCGACGAGATGACGGGCACCACCGGCGCCTGGGGCCGATCCGGCGAGGCCAGCTGGGGCTCCCGCTCCCGCCAGCGCTGACGGTGGGCCGACGCCTCCGAGATCTGCAGGCCGCGTTGCGCCAGGTCCAGCATCGGCGTGCCCACCGCCTGGGTCAGGCCGTTGGCCAGGGCCGTCGAGGCGCTCAGCGCGATGTCGGTGCCGACGCGACCCAGCCGCGACTCCAGGACGGCCACCACCCGCGGCTGGTGATTGAGCAGGGCGGCCGCGGCGCGCGCGCTGCGCGGCGCGACGGGCAGGTGGCCCAGCCAGCCGGTCACCGCGGCGCCAATGGCCGCGACATCCATCGCCGCCGCGGTGAACGGGACCAGAATCGCCAACGGGTTACCCGGGTCGGCAAACGGCGCGGTGCGGCTTATCGCCTTGGGTCCGGTGAAAGCCAGGTCGGCGGCCACGCTGCACACCGTTTCCCGGACTTCGTCCAGCACCTGGTCGGCGTCGGCGTCGGCGTCGAGTTCGACCACGAGCCGGCCCAGCGCGCCCTCGACGTGGGCCGTGGCGACGCCCGGAATCCTGCGAACCGGTTCCTCCACCACCGCTGCGTGTTCGTGCCAGCTGGGGAACGGCAGCAGTGGATCCAGGTCCAGATGTACTCGCCGCCCGCTGTGCCAGCGCACCGGCGGGGCGACACCGTTGGGGGAGGAGCCGTTGGACGCGGCGCTGATGCCGATCGCCCGGCCGGTCGTGTGGGCCATCGACGAAACCACCGGGCTGGCCAATTCCATCACCGGGCTGGCGAACAGCTGCACCGCGCCCGCGGCGCCGGCCGCAGTGGAGACGCCGGCTCGTACCACCTGCGCGGCTCCGCCGGTCACGCCAGCGACGACGCTGGCTACACCCGGAATCCTCATTCCGTCACCCTTCAAACCCGTCTGCCCGCGCCTAATGATCCTGGCGTGTCAGCGGCCTGTCCACAGGTGGCCCGGATGGACGGCGGCGCGATTACACCAGCGAGTGGGGCGCGTCGGACTCGCTCGGTTGCCAGGGTTGCAATTGCTTCCTGGCAAAAGGTTACCGGGTTGGCGGCGGGCCAAACCTGGGAGAACACGCGGAGGCGGAGAAATCTCCTGGGGAGACGTCGTCGGAACGACGCGGTCGCGGTGTCGCGCGCCGAACCCGTTGGCGCAGAAGGTGTTTCGGGAACGGCCGAAGTACCAGCCGGGCAGAAAACACAAATGCGCGGTAGCCGTCGGACGGCTACTCGCGCATTCGGCTTGGATAAAAGGTCTACAAGATCCGGTGATTCGCCCTGCCGACCTGATACCCGGCCGGGAAGGACTTCTCGATGACCTGCAACTGATGGTTCACCCGGGACTCCAGCTCGAGAACCACGCAACTATCGCCGAGAGATTTCGACTCGAGAACTATGTACCGCTGACCACAATCGGTGATCGGGTCGCCCGAGTGCAATTTCTCGACCGGCACCGACTCCGGGGTTCCTGCTTCCTCCATCCCAACACGGTAGGTCAATTCCGCGGGGGAGGGAATAGATCCCTAGCCGGTGTCGGGTGAGCGTTGTTTGAAGAACACGCTGACGCGAGAGATCAGCCCGTCGTCACCCCGCTCGAAAAGAATGCATTCGGGCCACGTCGCGCTGACGCCGTCGATCTCGAACGCCTCGGTCAACTCGACATAGGAAAGGCGATCGTTCACGTGGGAGACCCGCTGCACCTCCAGCCGGTGACCCTTGAGGGTCGTACACACCTTGCGCAGGTAGGCGACGTAGTGCTGCTTGCCCTCGACGACATCGCAGAACGGGCCCTCCCGGGTCAGTCCGTCGTCGGCGATGGTGGCGGCGAGGCCGTCCCAATCATGGGCGGCGAGGCATTCCAGGTAGCGCTCCACGACGCCGGCCCGGACCTCAGTCACATTCGGTGACCTCACGGAAAACACAGTAAGGCACCGCGGCAACCTGGGAAACGGTGAGAATAGTGCGATGACTGCACCCAGGCCACCGGAGGCCGAAGCGCCGACGTGCTACCGGCATCCCGGTCGCCAGACCTATCTCCGCTGCAACCGCTGCGAGCGCTACATCTGCCCGGACTGCATGCGCGCGGCCGCGGTCGGTCACCAATGCGTGGAATGCGTGGAGGCGGGCGCCCGAAGCATTCGTCAGCCCCGCACGCAATTCGGCGGGCGGGAACGGACCGGCACGCCGGTGGTCACTTACGCGCTGATCGCGATCAACGTGGGAGTGTTCGCGCTGCAGATGTCGGTGCGGGGCTTGCAAAGTCAGCTCGTGCTGTGGCCACCCGCCGTCGCCGACGGCCAGCTGTACCGTTTGGTGACCTCGGCGTTCGTGCACTATGGCGCCGCTCATCTGCTGCTGAACATGTGGGCCCTGTACGTCGTGGGCCCGCCCCTCGAGATGCTGCTCGGCCGGTTGCGGTTCGGCGCGCTGTACGCGCTGAGCCTGCTGGGCGGGTCGGTGCTGGTCTATCTGATCACGCTGAACACGGCGACGGCGGGCGCGTCGGGCGCGGTGTTCGGCCTTTTCGGGGCCACGTTCGTGGTGGCGAAGCGGCTCAACCTCGACATGCGCTGGGTCGTCGCGGTCATCGTGATCAATTTGCTCTACACGTTCGTGGCTCCGGCCGTGAGTTCCGAACGGATCAGCTGGCAGGGCCACGTGGGCGGGCTGGTGACCGGCGGATTGGTCGCCGCGGCTTACGTTTACGCGCCGAGGGAACGCCGCAACCTGATCCAGGCCTCGGTGACCGTCCTGGCATCGGTTCTGTTTGCGGCGTTGATCTGGTGGCGCACGGGCGTTCTCGCGGCGGAGCTGTACCTGTGAGCTGGTGGACGGCGCACGCCGAAACCGAGCTGTCAGAAGATGTCCCCGCGCCGCCCGACGACGTCCGCGATTTCTACGTGGATCTGGACAACATCAAACTCGTGCATCCGCTGATCGTGTCGGTGCAGGCGACGTCGCGCGCCGAAACGCCGGAAGGCTACCTGCAGAGCTACCGGGTGGTGGACCGCATTCCATTGGGGCCGTTCACCATGCGGATCACCTATCGCGCGCGGCTGCACGTCCGGACGGACGGCGAGGTGACGACCGAGGCCGATCAGTCGCCGGGGGTGCGCCTGCGCGGAAGCGTGAGCTTCGCGCCGATCGACGGCGGAACCCGCGTCACCGAGCGGATCCTGATCGCCGCGCCCCGCCCGCTCGCCGCGATGACCACGCGGGAGGCCGTCAAAGCGCATACCGAGATGCTGGCCGGCATCCGGCGCCACTTCGAATCCGGTTGAACGGGCAGCGTTTTAGGCGCCGGCGAAATCGATGATCCCGCGAATGTTGCGCCCTTCGCGCAGGTCCGCGAACGCCTCGTTGATCTGGTCGAGCCCATAGTGACGGGTGACCAGCTCGTCCAGTTTCAACGCGCCCGCCTGATACAACGACAGCAGCAGCGGCACGCTGGTGCGCGGGTTCATCCCGCCGTAGAGGGCTCCCCGGAGTTGTTTGGCCGACAGCGTCATCTCCTGCAGGACCAACGGCGTCGGGGGCTCGGTGTACGGGGTGATGCCGGTGAGCACGCAGACCCCGCCCTTGCGGAGCAGCGTCATCGCCAACGGGATCAGGTCCACGTGCACAACGCCGGGGCAGACGACGACGCGGTCGGCCATCAGGCCGGCGGTGATCTCTCTGACCAAGGGGATCGCGTCCTGCGCGGACGCGGCGGTGTGCGTGGCACCGAAAATCTTGGCCGAATCCCGCTTGGATTCAACGGGATCCACCGCGACCACATATTTTGCGCCGACGGCGCGCGCGCCCTGCAGGGCGTTCATCCCGACGCCGCCGGCGCCGATGACGACGACGGTGTCCCCCGGTTCGGTCTCCGCCGAGACCGTCGCGGACCCCCAGCCGGTGCTGACACCGCAGGAGACCAGTGAGGCGGCGTGGAAGGGTATCGCGTCGTCGATCTTGATGACGGACCTCTCGGACAGCACCGCGTATTCCGCGAAAGTCCCCAGTTGCCCATACGCCAACAGGTTTTCGTCGCCGAGGTGCCGGCGGCACGTTCCGTCGGTGGGCATCTCCCGCACGAACAGGCTCGCGCCGATATCGCAAATGTAGCTTTGACCGTTGACGCAGAACCGGCAGCTGCCGCACGCGGGGATGAACGAGAGCGCCACGTGGTCCCCGGGCCGCACCGTCGTCACGCCCGGCCCGACCTCCGCGACGACGCCGGCGCCCTCGTGGCCACCCAGCAGCGGGAACCAGTCCGGCGCGGGCTGACCGCTCGCGGCCAGCACTTCGGGGGTGGGCACCACGTCGCCGGTAAACACGTGGTCATCGGAATGGCAGATTCCGGCCACGGCCATCCGCACCAGGACCTCGCCGCCGCGTGGCGGGTCGAGAGTGATCTCGCGGACCTCCCAGTCCTCGCCGACGCCGCGCAGCACGGCGGCACGACACTTCATGGCAAACCTCCTGCTTCGGTCAGTCGCTTGACGGCCAGCTCCCGAAGTTCGCCGGCCTTGATCTTGGCGTTGCCCGTCACCGCCACTTCGTCCTCGCGGAAGAACAGCACTTGGCGCGGCACCTTGTAACTCGCCAATCGTTGCCGCATGCGCCCCAAAAGCTCTGTGGTGTCGATGATTACACCGTCGTGTGGCACGACGCAGGCGACGACGACCTCCCCGAGGGTGTGATGCGGAACGCCGACGGTCTGGGCAACCTTGACGCCCGGCTGCGCCATGAGGGCCTCGTCGACTTCGCGGGGGGAGACGTTGGCGCCGCCGGTCTTGATGATGTCGGTCAGCCGGCCTTGCCAGTAGAGCCGCCCCTCGTCGTCGAGGTAGCCGCCGTCGCCGGTCGGGAAGAAGCCCTCGGAATCGAGCGTCTCGTCGAGCGGGGTGCCGAGATAGCCGAGCATGAGTGTCGGCCCCTTGACGCAGATCTCGCCCGCCTGGCCGCGCGGGACGGTGCCGCCGGTAAGCGGATCGGCGATCTTCAACGTCACACCGGGCAGCGCCACCCCGAAGCTGTCCGCGTGGACCTCGGGTGGGGTGTTGGCGGGATAACCCGTTGTGATCGTGAATGTTTCGGTGTTGCCGTAGGCGTGGCCCGGCTCGTGCCACTCGCCCGACACCGTCGGATGGTGGGCGATGGGAGTCTTGAAATCCGCGAACCGCACGCTGCTCAGGTCGACCATGCTCCAGTTGGGCGCGCCCTCCAACTGGGCCCACTGGTGGGGCCACGCGAACGGGAAGTTCACCCGCTCGGCCTGCATGAGCTCGAGCGCCTCGGCGGCGTCGAACGTCGATTGCAGCACCAGTGTCCCGCCACTGGCCAGCGTGGATCCGAGCACCATCGTGAAATTGCCGGACCAGAAGAAGCCGTTGGCGGTCCAGCCGCGAACGTGGTCGTCCGGGCTGAACCCATACATGCGCCGGAATCGCCACAGCTGTATGCACACCCCGCGGTGCGCGCCGAGGATGCCCTTCGGCTTGCTGGTCGAGCCGGACGAGAAGAACAGCACGGCGGAATCGCTGGGATACACCGCCGCGGCAGTCGCCTCGACCAGCTCGCGCGGCTCGTCGTGGCCGGACGACAGGAACTCGGGCCACGATTCGATGCCCGGCGCCGGGTCACCGACGAGCGCGAGTTTGCGCAAGTACGGATAGGTCGCCGGGTCCAGCTCGGCCAGCACGGCCGCGAAGTCCTTCGTCAGCACCCTGCGTTCGAACAACAGCACCGCGATGGCGGAGGCCCGGATCAGATGATCCAGTTCGGGCGGCGTCGAAAACGTGCTCAACGGGACGGCGATGCCCCCGGCCAAGGAGGTGCCGAACACTGCGGCAAGCCATTCCGGCCGGTTTGTCATCAACACCCCGACGCGGGTGCCGTTGCCCACGCCGCACGCGCGCAACGCGCGCGCCACCTCGATCGCGCGGTCCCAGAGTTCGGCGTACGTCCACCGGGTGACGCTGTCGGCGGTGCGCCACACCAGCGCCTCGCGCGGGCCGTACGTCCGCGTCACGTCGTGCAGGAAGCCCGGCAGCGTGAGCGATCCGAGCCCGGGCTCATCCGACAGCGGTGGCCCGGAAACGATCGAAAGAACCTGTGCCGCTTGCGGATCCGTCTCGTCGGCCATGGCTACAACGGGAGTTCCACCTCGGCCGTGCAGCCGACCAGCATTTCCCCGTTCTGGTTGGTCAGTCGCAGCTTCACCTGGACCAGCGGCACACCCCAGGCCGACTCCGTTTGCTTGTCGACGATCTCGGCATCGAAATATGTCACGTCGCCCTCGAAGGCGGGCGTGCGGAAGTCGGCCTTGGAGTGACGCACCAAGCCGTCGTGGCCGGCCCAGTACGCGAGATAGTCGGTGCACCACGCGCCCATCGTGGCGCCGTAGCCGTAGGCGCGCGCCATGCCCACCTCGCTGGCCCGCTCGGCGTCGATGTGTCCACGCGACGGACCGACGTAAAGCCCGTCGCGCTTGCGCGGATCGATCTTCGCGTCTTCTTCGTCGAAGGCAAAGTCCTTGCCCCAGCCGGGATCCTGATAGACCCAGGGATCCTCGATGCCCGCTGGCGCCACCCACTCGAAGGTGCCCCAGATGTTGAACAAGAACGCCCGGTATTCGGTGGTGAAGCTGGCGATGCTGTGCGGGCCGATCACCCGACGCGGCAGCGTGTCGCCGACCTTGACCTCGTCGAAGCGGGGCGAAACACCCAGCCGGTTGGACTCGAGCCACTCGCGCCGCAGCCTCTCGACGGCCTCGAGTTCGATTTGCGTCCAGCGCTTGATCTCGCCGAGCTGGTTTTCGAACATGCCACGCTTGGTGGCTTCCTCGTACAGATAGCGGATCGCGGTGGAACGCTCGCGCGCCACCAGGGCGCCGTGCTGGTTCTTGTGGACGGTGTCGCCGCGCGAAAACATCGTGGGGCCGGCGAATTTCGTCTCGGTCACCTTGTAGTCGTGGAACCGGCGCTCCTGGAACAACTTATCCCCGGGCCGAACCGGACAGCCGTAGAACCACCACTCCTCGCCGCCGAAGATCAAGTGGCTGTTCGGGATGTGGCCGACACATGCCGGCGCTGCGCCGTGCCCGTAGTCCAGGGCTACCGCGATGGACTGCGGCGCGACGATGCCACCGAACTTCGACTCGCGCGCGAACTGCTCGTCCCAGTGCAGCGGATTGGGGTAGTCCATCGCCATCACCCAGCGCCGAATGTCCGAGGAGCTGCACGGATCCCACAACTGACCGCCGCCGATCGGCTTGCCGACCCGGTGATCGACGTCGGACAGATCGAGGTGGGCGTCCGCGGGCTTGGTCGTCTTCTTCGTCATCGGCGCTCCCGTCAGCGGTTGACGTCGACGACGATCCGGCCGCGCACCTTGCCATCCATGAGTTCGCCGGCCGAGGCGATGGCTTCGCCCAGCCCGATCTCTCGGGCGATCGCATCGAGCGCGCCGGCGTCCAGGTCGCGTGCCAGGCGTTCCCAGGCGGTCAGCCGCCGCTGCTTGGGCGCCATCACGCTGTCGATGCCGAGCAGCGAGACACCGCGCAGGATGAACGGCGCGACGGTCGCCGGGAAGTCCATGCCGCCGGCCAGGCCGCACGCGGTGACCGCGCCGCCGTACCGGGTCTGCGCGCAGGCGTTGGCCAGGGTGTGGCTGCCGACGGTGTCGACGACGCCCGCCCAACGCTCCTTCTGCAGCGGCTTGCCCGCCTCGCTCAATTCGGCGCGGTCCAACACCGTCACGGCGCCGAGTTGCTGGAGGAACTGCTCTTCCGACGACTTGCCTGTCGCCGCGGCCACTTTGAACCCGGCCGCGGTCAACAGCGCGATCGCGACGGTGCCCACGCCGCCGGTCGCGCCGGTCACCAGGACCTCGCCCTGATCGGGGGAGACCCCGTGTTGCAGGAGTGCTTCGACGCAAAGGCTGGCGGTGTAGCCGGCGGTGCCGATCGCCATCGCCTGGTGGGTGGTGAAGGCGGCGGGCAGGGACACCAGCCAGTCACCGTTGAGGCGGGCTCGCTGAGCCAGCCCGCCCCAATGCGTCTCGCCGACGCCCCAACCGTTGAGCACCACGCGGTCGCCCTTGCTCCAGTCGGCGTGGCTGCTCTCGGTCACCACGCCGGCGAGGTCGATACCGGGCACCATCGGAAACTTGCGCACGACGGGCGATTTGCCCGTGATGGCCAGGCCGTCCTTGTAGTTCAGCGTGGAGTACTCGACGTCGACGCTGACGTCACCGTCGGGCAGCTGGGCCTCGTCCAGCTCGGTGACCCCGACGGTTTGTCCCGCGTCACCCTTGTCGATCAAGACTGCTGAAAACATCTGTGCTTCATCCCTTCTGGGGCGCGTAGCCCAGGGTGCTCTTGACCTCCAGATACTCGTGGAACCCGAACTCGCTCCACTCGCGACCGTTGCCGCTGTGCTTGTAGCCGCCGAACGCCGAGTTCATGTCGAAGGCGTGGTTGATCGTCACCCAGCCGGCGCGGATCTTGCGGGCCACCTCCCGGGCCTTGTCGAGGTCGGCCCCGGAGACATAGCCGGCCAGGCCGTAGTCGGTGTCGTTGGCGATCTGCACGGCCTGGTCGAGGTCGTCGTAGCCGAGGATGCACAGCACCGGGCCGAAGACCTCCTCGCGCGCGATCGTCATGTCGTTGGTGACGTTAGCGAAGACGGTCGGCCTGACGTAGTAACCCTTGTCCAGCTCCGCCGGCCGGCCCGGGCCGCCGGCCACGACCGTCGCGCCCTCGTCGATGCCCTTCTGGATCAGGCCCTGGACCTTTTCGAATTGCGCCTGGGAGGCCACCGGTCCGATCGCCCTCTTGTCCTCGGGATTACCGACTTTCACCTGCTCGGCGACCTCGCGTGCGATGTCGATGGCCTCGGCCATCCGCGAATTCGGGACCAGCATGCGGGACGGGGCGTTACAGCTCTGCCCGGTATTCGGCATCATGTTGGCCACGCCGGCGCGGACGCTGTCGGCGAATCCCGCGTCGTCGAGGACGATGTTGGGGCTCTTGCCGCCGAGTTCCTGGGTCACCCGCTTCACCGTCGTCGCGGCGTTCCTGGCCACCTCGACACCGGCACGCGTGGACCCGGTGAACGACACCATGTCGATATCGGGGTGGCTGGCCAGCGCGACGCCGACGCCCGGGCCGTCGCCGTTGACCAGGTTGTAGACCCCGGCCGGGACGCCCGCCGCATCGAGGATCTCGGTGAAGATGTAGGCGGAGAAGGGCGCCACCTCGGACGGCTTCAGGATCATCGTGCACCCGGTCGCCAGCGCGGGGTAGACCTTGACCGCGATCTGGTTGAGCGGCCAGTTCCACGGCGTGATCAGCCCGCACACGCCGATCGGCTCCTTGGCGATCAGCGTCGCCCCGTGCTGTTCGGAGAACTGGAAGTTCTTCAGCACGTCGATCGCCGTCACCAGGTGACCGAGCCCGAGCTGCACCTGCGGGCCGGCGGCCAGCGACGGCGGCGCGCCCATTTCCTCGGTGACGGCGTCGGCCAGATCGCCCGCCCGTTTGCCGTATTCGGCGAGGATCGCCTCCAGCAGTTCGAGGCGTTGTTCGCGGGTGCTTTGCGACCAGCCGTCGAAAGCGCGCCGGGCGGCGTTGACCGCCACGTCGACGTCGGCGGCCGAGCCGAGCGAGATCTTTCCCGCGACCTGTTCGGTGGCCGGGTTCTCGACGTCGAAGGTGTTGGGCCGCACCGGGTCGACCCAGCGGCCGTCGATGTAGAACTTCAAGTACTCGCGCATGACTACTCCTTACTACCTACTGGGTGCCTTCTGCGTACCAGGTGCGGAATTCGTCGTACTTGGGCATCTCCTCGGAATTGGCCTTCGGATCGATGCAGACGTGGACCACGGCCGCCTTGCCGCTAGCGTAGGCCCGCTCGATCGCCGGGCCGATCTCGTCCTCCTTTTCGACGTACTCGCCGTGGCAGCCGAAGCCCTCGGCGACCTTGTCCAGCCGGACGTCTTTGCTCCAGTGCACGCCGGGCTGGGGTGACGGCTGGGGAAAGGTGCGCTTGTAGACGCCAACCTCGAGGCCCCACTGGTGGTCGACGCCCACCACGCACACCAGCGGAAGCCGTTGCCGCGCAGCGGTTTCCAACTCGGCGATGTGGAACAGGAACGCCGAATCGCTGGTCAGCAGCATCACCGGGCGCTTGCCGCCCTCCGCGACCGACGCCCCGATCGCGTACGGCAGGCCGGTACCCAGATGGCCGAAGTTCTGGTTCCAGATGACGTCGCGCGGCTTGGCCTGCGAATAGGTCCACTGAAAGATGACGGTCGCGCCGCCGTCGCGGACCAAAATGCCGTCCTTCGGGAACGCTCGGGTGGCCTCCACGACGAACCGCGCCGGGTGGATCGGTGTGCGGCCGGTCGGCGCGTTCTCCGCCAGCTGCGCCAGCTCCGCCGCGTCCTCGGAGATCCAGCGGTCGAGATCGGCCTGGGAAGCGGCCGAAGCCTTTCTCGGCTCGTCACGGAGCGCGTTCACCAGCTGGGGCACCACACCGCGAAGGTCGCCGACCAGGGGGATGTCGATGGGCCGGTTGACGCCGATGGCCACCGGATCCTGTTCGACCAGAATCCATTTGCGTGTCGCGTCGTTGGGTGCCCAGTGGCGGGTCCGGCCGTAGTGGCTTGGTTCGCCGAGCTCCGTGCCGAGCGCGACGCACAGATCGGACTTCACCACCGCCTCGACGGCCGCCGGTGAGAACCCGTAGGCGAAGGTGCGGTCCTGTAGGCCGTCGATGAACGACGTGCCGCCCGAGGTCTGGATCACCGGGCAGGCCATTAGGTCGGCCAGCTCCCGGACCGCAGCACCGGTCCGCGAGGTGTGGACCCCGTGTCCGACCAGCAGGATCGGGCTTTCGGCCGCCCGGATCAGCTTCGCCGCCTCGGCGACCTCGCGCTCGCCCGCGGTCTGGTTGACGAGCCGATACCTGTTGGGTGGCAGCGGATCCGGCACGTCGAGCTCTTCGAGGATGACGTGCGACGGGTACTCGATGTAGGCGGGTCCGGGTGTTCCCGACATGGCCCGGCGGATCGCCTCGTGAATGATTTCGTCGGTCTGGTCGGCGTACTCGATCGACGCGCTGTACTTGACCGACGGTGCGAACAGCGGTTCCTGCCGGACGAACTGGATGCGGCCGCGCCGGACCCGGCGCTCGGTGATGCGGGCGCGCTGGCCGCCGATGAAGATCACCGGCGAGTTCTCGACCTTCGCGCACTGGATCGCTCCGGCGATGTTGGCCATGCCGGGTCCGAGCGTGCCGATGCACAGGCCGGGCTTGCCCGTCATCCGCGACGCCGCCTCGGCCATGAAGCCCGCGCTCAGCTCGTGATGCGGTGCGACCACGGACCATCCGCGGGCGTCGGCCTCCGTGAACATGTGCACGAAGTTCGGATCCGGGATGCCGAACAGCGTGTTCACGCCCTCGACCTCGAACAGGTCGAGGATGCGCTTGTAGACGGGCACAGCCATGTTTAAAACTCCGTTCCCTCGCGAGCAGACGCAAAATCGCCCTCTGGCAGACTATTTCGTGCGATTCTGTGTCTGCTCGTGCCGATTTCGGCGAGCACTTCGGCGGTGTCGGCCCCGAGTTCGGGCGCCGGCCCGGCGACCCGACCCGGTGTCCGGGAGAACCAGGTGGGCACGCCGGGAAACCGCACCGGCCCGTGCGGGGTGTCGACGGTCTGGAACATGCCGACGGCGTTGAGGTGCGGATCGTCGAACAACGCGCTCGGCGTGTTCAGTGGCGCGGCCGGTATCTCGAGCTCGCGGAACAGCGCGAGCCACTCCTGGGTCGAGCGCTGTTTCATCGTCTCGGCCACCAACCCGTAGACGGTGTCGATATGGCGTGCGCGCTCTTCCAGCGTCGAATACAGCTCACCGGCCCACGGCGGGCGCACCGCGTCGACGAACGCGTTCCAGTGCTTGTCGTTGTAGATCAGCGCGGCGATGTGGCCGTCGCTGGTGCGATACGGACGGCGGTTGGGCGCCACGGTGCGCGGATAGACGGCCGGGCCCAGGGGAGGGTCGAAGAGGGCGCCGTTGGCGTGCTCGACGAGCATGAACGAGGCCATGGTTTCGAACATGGCGACCTCGACCTCCTGCCCCTCGCCGGTGCGCTCGCGGTGGAACAGCGCCATGGTCGTCGCGTACAGCGCGGTCAGCCCGGCGACCTTGTCGGCCATGATGGTGCCGACGTAGTCGGCCTCGCCGGTGAGCTGCTGTTGCACCGCGGGCAGGCCGCATTCGGCCTGGATGGTGTCGTCGTAGGCGGGCCGGTCCCGTTCGGGTCCGCGCCGCCCGTACCCGTAGCAGTTGGTGTAGACGATCGCGGGGTTGATCGCGGCGACGTCGTCGTAGGTGAAGCCGAGCTTGGCGATCGCCTTGGCGCGCATCGAATGGATGAACACGTCCGCGGTCTCGACCAGCGCGCGCAGCGCCCGCGTTCCCTCGTCGGTGCGCAGGTCCAGCACGATGCTGCGCTTGCCGCGGTTCACGTTGACGAACACCCCGCTCATGCCCGGCGCCGGACCGACCGAGATGTAGCGGGTGTTATCGCCCTGGGGCGGTTCGACTTTGATCACGTCGGCGCCCATGTCGGCCATGATCTGGGTGCAGTACGGTCCCATCACCATCGCGGTGAGGTCGATCACCCGAACGCCGGCCAGCGGTCCCGCGCCCGCCCGGCTAGCCATGCAGCACGCCTCGATCGCTGGAACGGCGCGCGAGGTCGAAGCTGTACCGGATGTGCTGGCCGTGACCGTCGGGCACCACCGGAAAGACCAGCGGCGCCTCGACGTTTCGGATCGCGTCGAGGTGCGCGCCGACGTCCTCGACCGTCCACGCCGGCCGGTGCACGCCGGGACTCTCGGCGATCACCGCTCGCGCCACCCGACCCGCCAGCGCGATGAACATCTCCCCTGTCACCGAACAGGTTTCGTGGGCGAGCCAGGCCACCACGGGCGCGACGAGCTCCGGGCCCATCGGCGGGTAGGCCGAGGTGTCGATGCCATCGGCCATCCTCGTCACCGCGGCCGGGACGATCACGTTGCACCGCACGCCCTCCGCCGCGCCCTCGAGGGCGGCGACGTTCGACAGCCCGAGCACGCCGGCCTTCGCCGCCGCGTAGTTGGCCACGCCGTGGTTTCCGTACAGGCCGCCGATCGACGACGTCAACACGATGCGCCCGTAGCCGGCCTCGCACATCACCGGAAACGCCGGCCGCACAACGTTGAACGCGCCCCGCAGGTGCACGTCGAGCACGGCGTCGAAATCCTCGTAGCTCATCTCCTTCAGCGAGCCGCGCCGGACGTTGCCGGCGTTGTGAATCAGGATGTCGAGGCGGCCGTAGCGTTCCACCGCCGCGTCGATGATCGCCTTGCCGCCTTCCGCGGTCGCCACCGAATCGGTGCTCGCGACGGCTTGCCCTCCGGCGGCGACGATTTCACGCACCACGTTGTCGGCCGGACCGGTGTCGGTGCCGTCCCCGGAGAGGCCGCCCCCGGGGTCGTTGACGACGACCTTCGCGCCCCGTGACGCCAGCAGCACGGCGTAGGAGCGGCCCAGCCCGCGGCCACCCCCGGTGACCACCGCCACCCTGCCGTCAAATCTCAAATCGGTCATCTACGTTCCGAGCACCAGACCGTCGAGGTCGCCTTTGGCACGCCACTGTTTGAGCAGGTCGTCGAACGCGTAGAAGCCGGGCGAGTAGGGCTCCCCGAGAAACGAGCGGATGCCCTCCCCGCCCCCGCCGCCCTCATTGTTGTAATAGCCGGGCGTGCAGGTCATTTCGAACGCCGAGTTGTCGATCGCGAGTTCCCGGATCGTGGCGACCCAGTTGTCCTGACCCTCCTGACTCGGTTCGACGGTGGTCACGCCGCGGCTGATGGCCTCGGAAATGATGTAGGCGATGTGTTCGGCCTGCTGCTCGAACATCGCCGTGGTGTTGGCCGAAACGCCCCCCTGGAGGAAGCCGGTGTGGAACTGGTTCGGGAAGCCGCGAGTGGTCATGCCGTGCAAGGTCTTGTAGCCGTCGCGCCAGTGATCGAAGAGCGATGCCCCGTCGCGGCCTTCGATCGCATCCATCGCGTAGCGGCGGCTGATCTCGGTGGAGATCTCGAAGCCGCTGGCGAAGATCACGCAATCGACCTCGTACTCAACGCCGTTGGCGACGATGCCGTTCTCCGTGAGCCGTTCCACGCCCTTGGACTCCGACACGTCGATCAACGTGACGTTGGGATTGTTGAAGGTCGGCAGGTACTCGTCGCTCGAGCACGGTCGCTTGCACAGGAACCGGTAGTAGGGCTTGAGCGCTTCGGCGGTATCGGGGTCATCGACGATGTCGGCGATCCGGCGGCGCAGCCGCTCCATGATCTTGTAGTCCTCTTCCTCGCGGATCGCCATGATCTGTTCGATTCCCAGCGACGCGGGGTCGTCACTGGCGGCGATGCGCGCAGTCATGTTGCGTCCCAGCTCGGTCCAGAAGTCACAC
This sequence comes from Mycobacterium sp. UM_CSW, assembly GCF_000455205.1. GTDB lineage: Bacteria > Actinomycetota > Actinomycetes > Mycobacteriales > Mycobacteriaceae > Mycobacterium. The sequence continues at coordinate 22,114 of NZ_AUWQ01000036.1, forward strand.
ACCAGATCGGCCGCATCGAACACCACGCCCTCGAACGGCGACCAGCGATGGAAATTGCGCTTGCGCTCCGCCTGCCATCCGGGCTGCAGCGATTCCACCCAGTGCGGATTCGTGGGCTCGTTTCCGCGCTCGTCCACCGATGAGGGTGTCCGCTGGAATACGTACAAATGCTGGGCATCCCGACCCAGGTGGGGGACCAACTGAACACCGGTCGCCCCGGTGCCGACGAGGGCGACCCGCTTGTCGGCAAGCTTGTGCAGTCCGCCGTTGGCGTCGCCGCCGGTGTAGTCGTAGTCCCAGCGCGCCGAGTGGAAGGCGTGGCCTCCGGCGTCCAAGTAGTCCGTGAGGCCGGGGATCCCGGGCAACTTGGGCCGGTTGTAGGAGCCCTGTGTCATCACCACGAATCGGGCGCGGATGTCGTCGCCCCGATTCGTCCGCAGCCGCCAGCGTTTGATCTCGTCATCCCAGCGCAGCGTGCGCACCTGGGTAGAGAAGATCGCCCCGTCGTACAGTCCGAAATGCTTGGCGATGCGGCGACAGTGTTCGTAGATCTCCGCACCGTCGGCGAACTTCTTGCTCGGCATGAAGTCGAGTTCTTCGAGCATCGGGATGTAGCAGTACGCGTCGTTGTCACACTGGATTCCGGGGAAACGGTTCCAATACCAGACGCCGCCGAAGTCGCCGCCCATCTCGATGACGTGAACATCGTCGACGCCGGACCTCTTCAGGTAGGCGCCTGCCAGCAGCCCGGCGATACCCCCTCCGAGAACCGCTACCTCGATGTCTTCGGTGATCGGCGTGCGCGGAGTCACCGGCGTGTGCGGATCGACCTCCGAGAACTCGGCGAAATCGCCCTTGAGTTCCAGATATTGCTTAGATCCTTCGGGGCGCAACCGCTTGTCGCGCTCGTGCAGATACTTCTCGCGCAGCGCGTCGATGTCGATGTCTTGTGGGGTGTCGGTCGGCCCACAGCTGTCGAAATTCGTCATTGAATCTCTTTCGGCTCACCGGTGCCCATGTACTTCGACAGTTGGTAGTGCAGGTTGACGGTGCTGCGCTCTCGGTAGGGGTTCGGCTTGGTGCCCGGGAAGCCCAGCGATTTCATGCCCTGCTGCACGGCGGCCATGTTGGAGAAGTCCTGGGGCAACACCGAGCGCCACCGCGGGTCACCGACCGGCGTGTATTCCCACTCCGTTTGCGGCTCTTCGCCTTTCGGAAACAGTTCGAACACCGACACCTCGAAGATGCACTTGTCGGGGTTGTAGCCGGGGTCCGGCCGGGCGCCGTAGCACAGCGCAACCGTCAGGCCCTGACCGATCTGGAAGTTCGGGAAGATCTGCCACGCCGTGCCGGCCTGCCCGAGGATGTCGGGCGGGATCGTCGGCCAGATCACGCCGCGGGCCTCGTCGTCGCGGCGCGCCGACGCCAGCCAGTGCTCGAGGACCTTGTCCGCCGGGGTGCCCTCGGGCAGCTCGTCGACGAGTCGTTTGGCGGCGTTCACCAGCGTCTCGGTGGTGGAGGTGTTGGTTTCCTCCATCGTGTAGATCTGCATCTCCGCGGTCGACACGCGGGGATCGGCGCCGGTGCCGAGGCGGATCTTGGACTTGGTCGCGGCGAGGTCGTCCGGCGCGTCATAGCCGATGTTGCTGTGCTTGCCCTGCGCCTTGGCCCACCCCTTGAATTCGCCGAACTTGTTGAACTCCGGATGGGTCGTGTAGACGTGGTAGGTCTCGTTGAACGCCTCCAGCGCGACCTTCCAGTTGCAGTCGAAGTAAAGCCATTTGCGCCATTTGCAGCGCATGTTCTCCAAACCGAACGGGTCGAGGATCTTGGCGGCGGGGAACAGGTAGTCGGCCAGCGGCTCGCAGTCGGGGTCCATGTTGATCCACAACCAGCCGCCCCACGTGTCGACATTGACCGGCCGAAGGTGGGTGTTCTCCGGGGTCAGCGCCTCCTGCCAGTCCTGTTGCTCGCGGATGTGAGTGCACGCCCCGTCCAAACCGTATGTCCAGCCGTGGAATCCGCACACGAACGACTTGCGGGCGCGGCCGGAGGCGTTCTTCGCGCCCTGCGGCGTGTCGATCAGCCTTCGGCCGCGGTGCATGCACACGTTATGGTGCGCGCGAAATTCGTCACGGCCAGTGCGCACCACGATGATCGAGTCGTCGAGAATGTCGTAGGTCAGGTAGCTGCCCACCTCGGGCAGCTCTTCGACGCGGCCGACCTGCTGCCAGACCTTGCGCCACAGCTTGTCGCGCTCGGCGCGGGCGTAGTCCGCGCTGATGTAGGCCTCGACGCCGATCGTCATGGGTTTCGAAAGTTCTTCGGTCGCTTGGACTTCCGTGTCAGTCACGACATCCTCCTAATGGCCGCGCGGAAGGATTCGTCCTTGAGGAACAGCGAGGTGTTGTCGGCGCCCAGGTGGCTCCACTTGAGGTCGAGGCCGCCGTCGACGAGCAGCGTCTGGCCGGTGATGTAGCTCGACAGGTCCGAGAGCAGGAAAAGGATGGCGCCGGCCTGCTCCTCCGGCCGGCCGCGCCGGCCCATCGCGATCGCCTGCCGATCCCGGTCCGGGTCCTCGTCGACGTAGGTGCGCGAGGCCGCCGTCTCGGTGACGCCGGGCGCCACGGCATTCACCCGGATCCCGGACATCGCCAGCTCGAGCGCCATCGTCCGGGTTATCGCCGCGATCGCGGCCTTGGCGGTCCCGTAGGCGATGTGGAACGGCGCGGTGTTCATGCCGCTGATCGACGAGATCGACACGATCGACCCGGGCCGCTGGTGCGCGACGAGTTCGGCCGCCACGGCCTGGCTCATGAAGAACGCCGTTTCGAGGTTGTCGGTGAAGATCTTGCGCCAGTCTTCACGCGTCACCCGCGTCGACGGCATCCACGTCGACGGCTCGGCGCCGCCGGCGACGTTAACCAGACCGTAGAGGCTGCCGTCGGCGCGCCGCGTCTGGTCGATCACCGTGGCGATGCCCTCGTCCGTCGATGCGTCGGCCGCGACGGGCACCACCGCCAGGCCCTGTTGCGCCAGCGGGGCGACGTGCTCGTCCAGGTTTTCCTTCGACCGGCTCACCGCGATCACCGTTGCCCCGGCGCGGGCGGTCATGGCCGTGACGGTGGTGCCGATGCCGCCGCCGCCGGCGCCGGAAACCACGACGACGCGCCCGTCTAGCCCGAGAAGATCGTCCATGACCTGCTATCTACTGCGCCGCTTTGTCCGGACAAGATACCGCGTTCTGTCCCTTGGAGAACACTATTCCCATCGGCGAAGCGTGCTGTCAAGGGCGAGCCGGGATGCTTTGGCGGCTATTGTCTGGACTAGAACAACTTGATAGCGTCCAGCTCAAACGGCTGACGGAAGGACCTCGGCAGGATATGGCCATCGCGACGCAGCCATCCCGTTACGCGGTACCGCAGTCGATCGGCGTCGCGGACGGCTGGCGACTCGAGCGGGTCACCGCTCCCAGCCGCCTGTTCGGCGCCAATGGCCTGCGCACCGGCCCGGACGGGCGCGTGTACATCGCTCAGGTGACCGGCAGCCAGATCAGCGCGCTGGATCCCCACACCGGGGAACTGGGGGTCATCAGCGCCAAGGGCGGCGAGATCGTGGCTCCCGACGACGTGGCGTTCGACTCGCGCGGCAACCTGTACGCGACCGAGGTGATGGACGGGCGGGTCAGCGTGCGCGACACCGCCGGCCGGACCCGGGTGCTGCGCGACGACGTTCCGTCGGCCAACGGGATCACCTTTCACGGCGACCGGTTGTTCATCGGCGAATGCCGCGAGGGTGGGCGGCTGCTGGAGCTGGACCTGAACGGCGGGCCGCCGCGGGTGCTGCTGGAGGGCGTGCCCTCACCCAACGCGATGGAGGTCGGCCCGGACGGAATGCTGTATTTCCCGGTGATGGGCGCCAACGAGATCTGGCGCGTGCATCCCGACGGCGGCGAACCACAGTGCGTCGCGGGCGATCTCGGTGTGCCCGACTCGGTCAAGTTCGACCCGCAGGGCTACATCGTCTCGACCCAGGTGGCCAGCGGCCAGGTGCTGCGCATCGACCCACGCAGCGGTGAGCAACGGCTGCTGGCCCAGCTGAGTCCGGGGTTGGACAACTGCACCCTGGTCGGCGATCGCGTGCTGGCATCCAATTTCACCGGCGAGATCACCGAGATATCGTCGGACGGTTCGACGCGAACCGTGCTGCCCGGCGGGCTGAACTGGCCGCTGGATCTGACCGTTGGCCACGACGGGCGGCTCTACGTCGCCGACGGCACGTACTTCTATGTCGCCCTGCCCGACGGGTCGTTGCAGACCGTCGGGATGTTGTTCAGCCCCGGCTATCCCGGCTTCCTGCGGGGCGTCGCGTCGAGCGGACCGGGCGAGTTCGCCGTCACCACCTCGGGCGGCCAAGTCGGCCGCTACCGGCCTGCGGCGAGCGAAACCGAGGTGCTGGCAGACGGTTTCGACCAGCTCTACGGCGTCGCGCTCGGGCCGGGTGGGCCCGTCGTCGCCGAGTTGGGCACCGGGCGGGTGCTGTCGGTTCGCTCGGCTGGCGTCGACGCGCTGGCCACCGGCTTGCGCGAGCCGGTCGGCGTCGCGATGGGCGGCGACGGGGCATGCCTGGTCGCGGAGGCCGGCGTCGGACGGGTGATCCGACTGAACGGCTCGGCCATCGACACGGTCGTCGCCGACCTGCAACGCCCGCAAGGCATTTGCGTGCATGACGACGTGCTGTACATCGTCGACGCCGCCGCCAACGAGTTGGTCGCGTTCGACATGAACACCAAGGATCGGCGGACCATCGCGTCGGGATTGCCGGTCGGACCCCCGGCGGGGGTGGTGCCCAAGCCGCTGAAAGGCATGCCGCCGTTTTCCGGCCCGCAGGGCCCCTTCGCCGGCATCGCCGCCGCGGCCGACGGGACGCTCTACGTCTCGGCCGACGGGGACGGCAGCGTGCTGGCGGTGCGCCGATCGCCGGACGGCCGCTGATGTCCCAGGCGATCTCGAGCGAGCACCGCTATCTGCAGATCGCGCGAACGCTGCGCAAAGAGATCGTCGACGGCGTGTACCCGGTGGGTTCGCAGCTGCCGACGGAGCACCAGCTGTGCGAGCGATTCGCGGTCAGCCGCTACACCGTGCGCGAAGCGCTGCGCCGGCTCCGCGAGGACAACCTGGTCGCGTCGCGGCCCCGCGCGGGCACCCGGGTGGTCCCCCGGCCGGCGACCAGTTCCTATGCGCAGGACACCATGTCGATCGACGACCTGCTCGCCTTCGCGTCCGGCGCGCAGCTGACCATCGAGTCCAACGAGATGGTGGAGATCGACGACGAACTCGCCGTGCGGACCGGGCTGCCGGCCGGCACGCAGTGGCTGTCCGTGCGCGGCTACCGGCGGGCCGACGGCGCGTCGGTGCCCCTGTGCCGAACGGAGTACTACATCAACCGCGATTTCGCCGCGGTCGGCCGGCTGCTGCAACGCCACACCGGCCCGATCTTTCCGCTGATCGAGGACCTGTTCGGGGTCAGCATCGCCGAGCTGCGCCAGGAGATCGCCGCGGTGCTGCTGCCGCCCGAGCTGGCCGACGGCCTCGGGGCCGCGGCGGGCACGGCGGCGCTGCAGATGCGGCGCACCTACAAGACCTCCGACGGCGAGGTCGCCCAGGTAACGGTCAACACTCACCTGTCGTCGAGCTTCCGGTACGCGATGACCATGCGCCGCGTGAATGATTAGGCCGACGGACGTGACAGCCCGGGCCCACCGAGACGCGCCATTCGCGGCGGAGGCATACCGGCGTGGGCTGTGGGTCAGCACCACGCTGGCGGACTCGCTGCGCACGGCCGCGGAGACCACGCCAGGGCGAACGGCGTTGGTGGACGGGGACACTCGGCTGGATTGCGCCGCGCTCGACAGCGAGGCGACCCGGTTGGCCAACGCCCTGCTGGCGCGCATGCCGACCGGCAGCGTGGTGTCGTTCATGTTGCCGAACTGGCACGAGGCCGCCGTCGTCTATCTCGCCGCGACGCTGGCCGGGATGGTGGTGAACCCGATCCTGCCGTCGCTGCGCGACCACGATTTGCGCTTCATCCTCGAAGACGTCGAATCCGCGATGATCTTCGTCCCGCACCGGTTCGGCGGTCACGACTACGCCGCGATGCTCGAACGCGTCACCGCCACAATGGACCCCGCGCCCGAGGTGGTGGTGCTGCGTGGCGAATCCGGTGCGCACACGCCGTATCCGGCGCTGCTGGAGGACCCGCCGGATCCCGCGCGGCTGCCGCGGCTGGATCCCGACGCCGCGCGTATGGTCCTGTACACGTCCGGCACCACCGGGCGCCCGAAAGGCGTGCTGCACAGCCACAATTCGCTGCACGCGCTGATCAGTCAGATCCGTGACCAGTGGAACGTCGAGCCGGGCGATACGTTCCTGGTCCCGTCGCCCATCGCGCACATCGGCGGGTCGATCTACGCGTTCGAATGCCCGCTGCTGCTGGGCACGACCGCGGTGCTGATGGACCGGTGGGATCCGGCGGCGGCCGTAGCGCTCATGGATCGCGAACGGTGCACCCACATGGCCGGTGCGACACCGTTCCTGCAGCAGCTGTTGTCCGCCGCCGAGCGCGCCGGCACCCGCCTGCCCGACCTGAAGGTGTTCATCTGCGGCGGCGCGTCGGTGTCGCCGTCGCTGATCCGGCGCGCCGCCGACTATTTCGACAGAGCGGTCGTTACTCGGGTGTACGGATGCACCGAGGTGCCCGTCGCCACCGTCGGCGCACCCCGGCCGGACGAAGCCGACCGAGCCGCCGACACCGACGGACGGCCCGGCATCGCCGAGATCAAGCTCGCCGCTCACGACTGGGCATCCGACGGCGACGGCGAGATCTGTGTCCGCGGCCCGCAGATGCTGATCGGGTACCGGCATTCGCACGACGATGCCGACTCATTCGATGCCGCAGGGTTTTTCCACACGGGGGACCTCGGCCGCTGGGTCTCAGCTGGTTTGAAAGGCGGATACCTCCTCGTGACCGGGCGGGCAAAGGACGTCATCATTCGCAACGGCGAGAACATCTCGGCCAAGGAAGTCGAAGACCTGCTCGCCGAGCACCCCGGCATCGCCGAAATCGCGGTCGTCGGGCTGCCCGACGAGCGAACCGGGGAACGGGCGTGCGCGGTGATCGTGCCCTCGGCGGACCGGGGCGAGTCAGAGCCGGGCGTCGCCGACCTGCTCGCCCTGCTGCAAAGCAAGGGTGTCGCAAAGTTCAAGGCGCCTGAGCAGGTGGTCATTTGGGATGCGCTGCCCAAGAACGACGCGGGCAAGATCCTCAAACATCGGATCAGGGCCGCTTTAACACAGGATGGGTGAGATGCAGGTCGCTATCGTCACAGGCGCAACCAGCGGCATCGGGTTGGGATGCGCAAAGAGACTCGCCGAGATGGGAATGGCGGTCCTCGGCACGGGCCGCGACGAGGACCGACTGGCCGAGCTGCAGAACTCCATCGCCGACCCGGCTCGGGTCGCGACCCTGGCCGTCGACCTGACCCAGGACGACGCGCCGCGGCGCATCGTCGAGGCCGCCGTCGACCGTTGGGGCCACGTCGACTTCCTGATCAACAACGCCGGGGTCGGCAACCCCAAACCGGTACACGAAACCGACGACGAAACACTGGACTACTTCCTGGGTTTGATGCTGCGGGCGCCGTTTCGGCTCGCGCGCGAGGTGCTGCCGCACATGGCACCCGGGTCGGCGATCATCAACATCACGTCGACCTTCGCCGTCGTCGGCGGGCTGCGCGGCGGCGCCTACTCCGCCGCCAAGGGCGGCCTGACCGCCCTGACCACCCACATCGCCTGCCAGTACGGCCCCGCCGGCATCCGCTGCAACGCCGTCGCGCCCGGCGTCACGGTGACACCGATGGTCGAGAAGCGCTTGCAGGACGAGCGATTCCGCAAGATCAACACCGAGCTGACGCCGCATCAGCGGCTGGGCACCGTCGACGACATCGCCAGCACCGTCGCGTTCCTGTGCTCGCCCGGTGGGAGTTTCATCAACGGGCAGACGATCGTCGTCGACGGCGGCTGGAGCTCGACCAGGTACATGTCGGACTTCGCCCTGAACTCGGAGTGGGTAGCGAGGTGAAGGTTTCGCCCGCCGCGTTCGTGCGCACCACCCTCCCGCTGAACCTGTCAGGCCTGGCGGAGCTGGATACCGGTCGGTACCACTCGATCTGGCTGCCGGATCACATGGTGAGCTTTTGGCCCGACGCGCTGTGGACGCCCGAGTTCACCGACCTCGCAACGTCGTCGCCGTCGCCGCATCGCCACCTCGACGGCATGGCGGTCGCCGCGGCGGCGGCCGTGCTGACCGAACGGGTGCCGCTGGCCACCAGCGTCGTGGACACGGTGCGCCGCCACCCCGCGATGCTGGCGCAAAGCGCGCTGACCATCGACCATCTCTCCCGGGGGCGATTCATTCTGGGCCTGGGCAGCGGTGAGAGCGAAAACATCGTGCCCTACGGGTTCGACTTCGCCCGGCCCGTCGGCCGCTTCGAGGAGGCGTTGCGGGTCATCCAGCTGCTGTGGGACAGCGACGGTCCGGTGGACTTCGAGGGGCGGTTCTACCGGCTGCATCGCGCCCGCCTGGACACCGAGCCCTACGACGGGCGCTTCCCGCCGATCTGGATCGGCGCCAGCGGGCCACGAATGCTCGACATCGTCGGGCGCTACGCCGACGGCTGGTGGCCGGCCGGGGCGTGGACCCCCGAGCACTACGCCGAAATGCTCGGCGCGGTAAGGCAATCGGCCGAACGGGCCGGCCGCGACCCGATGGCGATCACGCCGTGCTACGTGCAGGTTTGCCTGATCGGCGAGGACGACGACGCGATCGAAAGGATCCTGCGCGCTCCGCTGGTGGCAGCGTTCCTGCTGCAGGTGTCCGCGGAAGTGCTGCGCCGCTTCGGCTTCGACCATCCGATGGGCGACGACTGGGGCGGGTTTCATGACATCGACCCGACGACGCTGACACGGGACCGGATCCTCGACTTCCTCGGCCGCGTCAAGCCCGAAGCGATCCGGGCGGTCGTGCCGCACGGCACACCCCGGCAGGTCGCCCGAATCATCAAGTCGTATGTGGACGCCGGGCTCCGGGTTCCCAAGATCCTGGATTACGGCGCGATGGCCGGACTGGAGTTCAGCGCCGCGTCGGCGGCCAACGTGCGCAAGACGGAGGACGAATTGTTGACCCTGTGTGGCGGGCAACCGTGACGGCGGGACTCGACGCGGACGCGATGCTTGCCCGCGCGCAGGCCGAGGCGGGGCGGGACGACTACGGCGATCCGACACTGCCGCAGCGGTTCCGCCTGGCCGTCGACCACTTGAACGGTATCGGCATGGACGCCAACGGCATTGAACAGGCCGAAGGGGTGTGCCATTGGCTGCTGACGTCGCGACTGGAATTCATCGAGGACCGCAACCGCTATCCGATCGGTGCCGAGATGATCGATCACCCGATGTTCGTCACGGGGGAGCCGCGCTCGGGAACCACGCTCGTGCACGCCCTGATGGCGGTGGACCCGCACGCACGCGCGCTGCGGTTCTGGGAGGTGATGTACCCGTCGCCGCCACCCGGCACCACCCGCCCCGACGACCCCCGCCGCGCCCGGGCCGACGCCGATTGGCGCGAGATCAACGCGAAGATGCCCAAGTGGCTGCTCAGCCACCCCTACAACGACATGCTCGGCGACGGTCTGCCCGAAGACGAGCGCACCTGGGCCTTCGACTTCCGGGTGATGACCCCGACGGCGTGGTGGCGGGTGCCGATGCAGACCCTCGTCGGCGGCCTGCCGACGGACCCGGCCGCGCAGTACCGCCTGCACAAGGCGATGCTGCAGCAGTTTCAATACAACCGGCCCCGGAAGTACTGGGTGCTGAAGGGGTTTCACGGCTTTCGGCTCAAGGAGCTCTTCGATACCTATCCCGACGCGAACCTGCTGTGGCTGCATCGCGACCCCGTCCAGGTGGCGGCGTCGCGCACCATGATGATGGCCGACATCCTCGACGGCATCGTCGGCCCGATCGATCTCGCGGTCGAGGCGAAGAAGCACCTCGAGATGACCCGGGCCAGCATCGCCAACACCATGACCAACCCGCTGGTCGACGACCCGCGAATCCTGCACATCCCCTACGCCGATTTCATCGCCGACCCGGTCGCGACCGTCGGGCGCTACTACGCCTTCTGCGGGCGGACTCTCACCGGCGAGGCCGAGGCGTCGATGCGCGATTACCTGGCCTACAACCGCGGCGACCGCTACGGGAAGTTCCGCTACTCCACCCGGTTGCTGACCGACATCGGCGAGAACCTCGACGACCTGCACGCCGAGTTCGCGCCCTTCCGGGAGCGGTTCGGGGTCAGCATCGAAAAGCGGGACTGAGGCACCCGTGCGCGCGCTATCGGTCCACAACGTGACGTTCCTCGGGGCGTATACCGATGAGCTGCACCAGAATTGGACGGTCCTTGGCCTGCGGCACCTCAGCATCCTCGACACCCAACTCCTCGACCCCGCCTTCGTCCGCCTGATCCGCGCCGAAGAGTACGCGGTCGAAGCGGTCTACCACCTGTTCCGCGCCGGGCCGGACCTGTCCCGGCTGATCGATGCCGCCGCAACGACGGGTGCGCGGTGCATCTACCTGCTCACCGGCGGCCGAGACGGGCTCACCTGGGAGCAGGCGGCCGAGCGGTTTTGCGGCGCGATCGAGCCGTGCGTGCAACAGGCCGGGCAGGCCGGCGTCGGCCTGGCCATCGAAAACGCGTCGAGCCTCTACGCCGACATCCATCTCGCGCACAGCCTGCGCGACACGATCACCCTCGCCGAGCTGGCGGGGCTCGGCATCTGCATCGACCTGTTTCACTGCTGGGCCGAAGCCGATCTCGGGGGCCTGCTGCGGCGGGCGCTGCCCCGCACGCAATTGATCCAGCTGAGCGATTACGTGCTGGGCGACCGGGCCCTACCGGCCCGCGCGGTACCCGGCGACGGCGCGATTCCGGTCGAATCATTCGTGGCCCAGGCATTGGCCGGGGGCTACCGGTTCGGTTTCGACCTGGAGTTGCTCGGCCCCCGCATCGACGCGGAGGGCAGGTTGGCAGCGGCCGGGCGGGCGTGCGCGACGGTGCGCGCGATGCTCGACAGGCTCGACGGCTGAGCAGTCGAGAAAGGAAGGGGTGCGGTGGCTTTCGGTGACGGGGCGGACGACGCGGCACTCGACCGCGCGTGGGACGAATTCTGCGAGCGATTGAAGGCCGCCGGCAAGCAGGCGTTCAAAGACTTCAACGCGACCTCCGGCGTGCAGCGTGCCGACGCGTTTCGCTTCCTCACCCAGAACCTGGGGCAGGCGTTCGATCTGGCCCTGGAAACCCGCGACACCCGCTATCCGGCGCTACACGCCTTCTGCAACCCGACCCGGAAACTGGGCGGGGACTGCGCCGATTTCACCTACCAGCAGGCCTGGATCGACGGCGAATCGACATACCGGATCACCGGAACCCGCGGCACCGCACCCTTTTTCAACATCACCGTGCAGGGGGCGCGCCCGGACGGCCCGCACGTCCTGCACGAGCCGTTCGGCGACGTGCCGGAGGTCAACCTGCTCGGCCACCAGCTCCGAGTCGAGCCGGACGGCACCTTCGAGCTGTATATCGGCGGCCCCGAGCGCGGCCCGAATTGGCTGCCGACCACCGCGCAGTCGCGCAAGCTGTTCATCCGCCAGGGCTTCGACCGCTGGGACGAGCGTCCCGCCCGGATGCGGATCGAGCGCGTCGACATGACCTCGCCGAAGCCGCTGCCCAGCCCCGACACCATGGTCGCGGCCATGCGCTGGGCGGGTGATTTCGTCACCGGGCTGATGAGCGACTGGCCCGAGTTCCCGTTCACCCACGGCGGCGTCGACGGTGAACATCCGAACCAGTTCCCTCGCCCGGACGCGTCGGATGCGGACGCCAAGCGCGGCCGGGCCGCCGCCAACATGTATTGGGAACTGGGCCCCGACGACGCCCTCATCGTCGAGTTCGACGCCCACCAGGGATTGTGGATGATCACCAACATGGGGGCCTACTTCACCAGCATGGACTTCCTCTACCGACCGGTGAGCTACACCCCGAGCCGCGCATCGGTCGACGACGACGGCAAAGTCAGACTGATTCTGGCCCACCGGGACCCGGGCCTGCACAACTGGATCGACACCCAGGGATTCGAGCGCGGCAACCTCACTTACCGGCACATGCTCGCGGGTCAGCCCGCGACGCTGACGACCCGGCTCGTCAAACACGCCGACCTCCCGCGCGCGTTACCGCCGGAAACCGCGCGTGTCACCAGCGCCGAACGCACCGCGTTGATGTGGGAGCGCTTCAACGGGATCCGTAACCGATTCCCCCTCTGATGCGCCCCCCCGGACGCGCGTGTCTTTCCGGCTATCCGGGCTCCCGCACAACTAGGCTGGCTGCGATCACGAGGAGGGGCAGCGACGTATCGGCATGGGCCAGGGCGCGTTAACGGCGGATACTGAACCGGGCGGGAGGAACCCCGCACCGGCGCGTTCTGCTCGTCGGCCGCGATGGGTCGCCCCGGTGCGCCGCGCCGGCCGGATCGCGATCTGGGACCAACCCGAACGGCGCAGCGGCATTCCGGCGCTGGACGGGCTTCGCGCGATCGCGGTCACGCTGGTGCTCGTCGGGCACGGCGGCATCCCCGGTGTCGCGGGCGGGTTCATCGGCGTCGACATATTCTTTGTGCTCAGCGGATTCCTGATCACCTCTCTGCTGCTCGACGAGCTCCAGCGCACCGGCCGAATTGAGCTGACCGGCTTCTGGATTCGACGGGCACGACGGCTGCTGCCTGCCCTGGTGCTGATGGTGCTCACCGTGGGCGCGGCCCGCGAGCTCCTGCCGAGCCAGTCGCTCACCGGATTACGCGACGACGCGATCGCCGCGTTCCTGTGGGTGGCGAACTGGCGGTTCGTGGCGCAAAACACGGACTACTTCACCCAGGGCGCCCCGCCGTCGCCGCTGCAGCACACCTGGTCGCTCGGGGTGGAGGAGCAGTACTACTTCATCTGGCCGGTCCTGCTCATCGCGGTGACCCTGCTGCTGGCCGCGCGGGCCCGGCGCTACTTCCGGCGGGCCACCGTCGGCGGGGTGCGGTTCGCCACCTTCCTGATCGCCACCACCGGCGCGCTGGCTTCGGCGGCCGTCGCCATCGTCCTGGCCTCCGATTCGACGAGGGACCGAATCTATTTCGGCACCGACACCCGTGCGGAGGCGTTGCTCACCGGCGCCGCCGCGGCGGCACTGCTGGTGCGGGATTGGCCGTCGATGAACCGCGGCTGGTGCCTGATCCGCAGCCGGTGGGGCCGGCGGGTCGCCCGCTTCCTGCCGCTGCTCGGCGTGGCCGGGCTGGCGGCGGCCACCCACTTCGCGTCGGGCCGCGCCGGTGAGTTTCGCCACGGCCTGCTGATCGGGGTCGCGGTCGCGTCCGTCCTCGTGGTCGCCCCGGTGGCGATGGAGCAGCGCGGCGCCATCGCCCGCATCCTGGCCCTGCGTCCGCTGGTGTGGCTGGGCACCATCTCCTACGGCGTGTACCTGTGGCACTGGCCAATCTTTTTGGCCCTCAACGGTGAACGCACCGGATGGTCCGGCCTGCCGCTGTTCGGCGCGCGGTGCGCCGCCACAGTGGTGGTCGCCGCGGCGTCCTGGTGGCTGATCGAACAACCGATCCGCCGGTGGCGGCCGGCGCGGGTGCCGCTGCTGCCGCTCGCGGCGGCGACCGTGGCCAGCGCCGCCGCGGTGACGCTGTTGGTGGTCCCGGTGGGCACCGGGCCCGGCCTGCGCGAGGGCCTGCCCCCGGGGGTCTCGGCGGTGGCCGCGGTCTCGCCGTCCCCGCCGGGCGGTGGCCGCCCCGCGCCCCGCGATCCCCACCGGCCCTTCACCGTTTCGGTGTTCGGCGACTCGATCGGGTGGACCTGGATGCACTACCTGCCGCCGACGCCCGGCTTCGCGTTCCTCGACCACACCGTCATCGGCTGCAGCCTGGTGCGCGGCACGCCCTATCGGTACATCGGCCAAACCCTTGAGCAGCGGCCCGAATGCGACGGCTGGCCCATCAGGTGGTCGGCGCAGCTCGGCCAGGATCAGCCCGACGTCGCGCTGTTGATCATCGGCCGCTGGGAGACGGTCGATCGGGTCAACGAGGGGCAATGGACGCATATCGGCGATCCGACCTTCGACGCCTACCTCAACGGCGAGTTGCAGCGAGCGCTGAACATCCTGAGCGCCAACGGTGTTCGTGTGGTGGTGGCGACCGTGCCCTACAGCCGGGGCGGTGAGAAGCCGGACGGCCGGCTGTATCCGGAGGATCAGCCCGACCGGGTCAACCTCTGGAATGCCATGCTGCGCAAGACGGTCGCCCAGCACACCGGCGTCCAAATCCTCGACCTCAACAAGAAGCTGTGCCCGGACGGCGTTTACACGACCAAGGTCGACGGCATCAAGGTGCGCAGCGACGGCGTCCACCTCACCCCCGAAGGGGTGAAATGGCTGACGCCCTGGCTCGAGGAATCCCTGCGCTAGGCGCCTAATCGCCGGTGCGGCAGCTGATTTCCATGCTGTCGCTTTCCCGGACCAGGAAGTTGAAGCTGACGTAGCCGTTGTCCGGGTCCCGCACCCGGTCGAGGTAGGGCTGGGTGTCCGCGGCGCTGGCGTTGTCGGCGACGATCAGCGCGCCGGTCGAGAGGCGCGGTTCGAGTAGCTCGATCACCGGGAGGTAGAGGTCCTTCCACCCGTCGAGCAGGACGAAATCGACCGAACCGTCGAGCTTGTCCAGTGTGGTCAGCGCGTCTCCCTCGAGAATGGTGATCACGTCGTCGAGGCCGGTCTCGGCGAACGTCTGCTTGGCGGCGGCGATCTTGCTGGCGCTGAGCTCGGTGGTCACCACCCGGCCGGTGCCGTTGTCGCGCACCGCCGCGGCCAGGTGAACCGCGGAGATTCCGAAGGACATGCCGAACTCGACGACCGTGGCCGGCCGGGTCGCCCGCACCAGCGCGTAGAGCAGGCGGCCGGATTCCGGTGTCACCGGGATGTAAAACTCGCTCATCGCGTCGGCGCGCTCCTGCGCGCTCATCGGCCGGTCGAAATCGCCGATCCTTTCCCGCAACCGCGACATTTGATTTTTCGTTTCGGTGTACATCCGGTCGAGCACCGTCGCGACCTTGGGCGCCTGCAAAGTATTAGCCATGGTTTCGAGCGTAGTCGGGACGGTCGATGGGTCCGTGGGTTAACAGAAACCAACGGGATGGTTGCGTCAAGTAATTTGACGCCCATTGGGTCGCGGTGCAAGATGGACGGGCAAGCACCTCGGTAGGTGAGGCGTCTGCACGGATACAGGCCACTGACCCCGAACGTCGAGAGACGCCCCGGGTCAGGACAGCTCTTCCCGGACCCAAGGGTTGAGCCCAAGTGGCTTCCGGAACCTTCGGATACGCCGTGCAGTGCCGAAGCTCCGACGAGAGGGGTGCGACCGGTGGTTTTCCGCCGGTCATTTCGCCTCTTCCGTTCAGGTGAATGTGACGACACCCGCGTGTGTCCCGGCCGTGAGGAGGTGAGGGCGAGATGAGTCCCGGCGACAGTCCGTATCCCAATTCCGTCTTGTCCCGATCCGGTTCCGGCATTCTTTTCGCCGCCTGATTTGTTCGGGTGCCCTATACCGCTGCGCAGCAAGCGCATTGCGGGCGCCTACGGCCATGCCAGGAGCCGATCGGACCTCCCGACAGGAGACGATCATGGCTTTTGTTGTTGCACAACGCCTTACCGGTCCGCAGCGGGGACGCGGCCGGTCGATGCTGCGAATCGGCCGACTCTTGGTCGGCAAGCTGCACGCGCGCAGCACGCTGACTCCCCAGGAGCGGGCCAACCTCTATGTCTCGCGCATGCCGATCGCGGTCATCTCGGCCTCGCTCGGCGGGCATCCGCCGGACAGCAACCGGCGGTGATTCGCTAGCCCGAGCCCGAACCTGTTCGGAGATAACGAGGATTCGATGACGTCGATCTCGACCGAGCCCCGCGGCGGCATGAGTACGTCCGGGGCGCCAGGCCAAGCCGTGCTGGATTCGGCGCACGCCGGCGACATCGTCGGCGCGTTCGGCCGCATCCACCGGGACGCGGCGCACCCAGGCACCGGCGGCCGGTGGCGGCGGCTGCGGACGCTGCTCGTCATCACCGGCCCCGGACTGATCGTGATGGTGGGCGACAACGATGCCGGCGGCGTCGCGACCTATGCCCAGGCGGGGCAGAACTACGGGATGCGGCTGCTGTGGACGCTGGCGATGCTGATCCCGGTGCTGTACGTGAATCAGGAGATGGTGCTGCGGCTGGGCGCGGTCACCCGGGTCGGCCACGCGCGACTGATCTTCGAGCGCTTCGGCAAGTTCTGGGGCGCCTTCAGCGTCGGTGATCTGCTGATCCTCAACGCGTTGACGATCGTCACCGAATTCATCGGAGTATCACTGGCACTGGGGTTCTTGGGCTGCCCCAAGGCGATCGCGATCCCGGCCGCCGCGGTGTTGTTGTTCGCCGTGGTGGCCGGGGGCTCGTTCCGCCGCTGGGAGGGCCTGATGTTCCTGCTGATCGCGGTGAATGTGCTCATCATTCCCATGGTGCTGTTGGCGCATCCCACGCTGAAAGGAACCGTGGGCGGGCTGGTGCCGCAATTCCCGGGCGGGCTCAACTCGACCGTGCTGCTGCTCGTCATCGCGATCGTGGGCACGACGGTCGCGCCGTGGCAGCTGTTCTTTCAGCAGTCCAATGTGGTGGACAAGCGCATCACGACCCGCTGGATCGCTTATGCCCGAGCCGATCTGATCATCGGGATCGTCGTCGTCATGGTCGGCGCGACGGCCCTGATGGCGGTGACCGCGTTCGGGTTGGCCGGCACCGCCGATTTCGGCGGCTTCACCGACGCGGGTGCGGTGGCCGCCGGCCTGGCCCGGCACCTCGGCGGGACGGTGGGTGCGCTGTTCGCGATCATCCTGCTGGACGCGTCCTTGATCGGCGCCAACGCGATCGGGCTGGCCACCACGTATGCCGTCGGTGACGCGTTGGGCAAGCGGCACTCGCTGCATTGGAAGGTCAGCGAGGCTCCGCTGTTTTACGGCGGGTACGCCGTGTTGCTGGCGGTGTCCGCCGCGGTCGCGTTCAGCCCGGACCACGTCCTGGGCCTGGTGACCCAGGGCGTGCAGGCCCTCGCGGGCGTCCTGCTGCCCTCGGCGACGGTGTTCCTGGTCCTGCTCTGCAACGACCGGGCGGTGCTCGGGCCGTGGGTAAACACGGTGCGGCAGAACATCATCGCGTGGGCCGTCGTGTGGTGTCTGGTGGTCTTGTCGCTCGCGCTGACGGCGACGACCTTCTTCCCGGGCCTGTCCACGGGCACTATCGAGGCCGGTCTCGCGGTCGGCGCGACGATCGGGATCGTGGGCGGGGCCGTCGCGATCGTCACCGGCCGGCGGCACCGGGACCGGCGGGACGCGGAAGCCGTCGCGGGGACGCTCGGCGGTGGCCTGGATCCCGAAGAGGTGGACGAACTCGACGACGCGCCGCTCCTTACGCGCGCCGAGCGGCGGGCTGTGCGCCGGCAGGACCGGGCGCACTGGCAGACTCCCGACATCGCCATGCTGGACCGGCCGGCCATGTCGCCGATCCGGCGGGCCGGGCTGTTGACCCTGCGGGGCTATCTGGTCGTGGCCGTCGTGTTTGTGATCATCAAGATCGTGCAGGCCGGCATAATCGGGCCGGCCACGTCGCTGTGAGTTAATCGTTGGGCAGCAGCACGATTTTGCCGCGGGTGTGCCGCTTTTCGAGTTCCTCGAAGGCGTCGGCGACGCGGTCCAGCGGGTAGCTGCTGGCGATCTCGAAATCGATGGTGCCGGTAGCGATCAGGTTGGCCATCTCGGCGAGCACTTCCGGCGTCGACGCGTCCACACTGCCCTCGGTCTTGGCGCCGACCTGGCCGGCCTTCTGGAACGAAATGATGGTCTCGATCCGATCGGGCGCGACGCCGAGATCCACGGCGAGCTGGACGTAGTCGGGGCCGAACAGATCGATGAACGCGTCGATCCCGCCGGGCGCCGCCTCTCGCAGCCGGTCGGCCAAGCCGTCGCCGTACTCGATCGGGGTGACGCCGTGGGCGCGCAGCCAGTCGGCGTTGCCCGGCCCGGCGATACCGAGCACCACCGCCTTGCGCAGGACCAACAGCTGCACGACCAGGCTGCCGACCCCTCCCGCCGCCGCCGAAACGGCGACCGTGTCGCCCGGTTTGGGGTCGACGGCGCGAACGGCGGCGTAGGCCGTCACACCGGCCACGTACAGCGAACCCGCGACCTCCCAACTCAATTCGGGAGGCTTTCGAATCAGTTGACCAACCGGGACGGCGGTATGCGTGGCGTGGCTGGAGCGGCGGAAGCTGAACCCCAGGACTTCGTCGCCGACGGAAAACGCCGTCACTCCCGGGCCCACGGCGGTCACCACCCCGGCAAGGTCGCTGCCCTCGCCGGACGGAAAGGTGGCGGGGAACATGTCATGCATCGCACCGCTTCGGATGGCGGCCTCACCGGGATTGATCCCGGCGGCGCGAACCTCGACCACCACCTCGTCCGGGCCGGGCGACGGCATGTCCACGTCCGCCACGTAGAGGACCTCGCGGTCCCCATAACGGTCGAACCGCACGGCTCGCGCCGTTCCTGCCGTCATCTTTCCCCCTTATGCCGCGAATAGGCCTCGCCCCCGCCAGCATAGGCCTGGCCTGCTCTTGTTCCTGCCCGCATTTCGCAGTAGCGTCAGGCGCCGCGGACTGGACAGGGAGGGAACCCCATGGAGCTCGCTCGGATTACCGTCGCCGGCTGGGCGGTCGCCGGGGTAGTCGGCGCCGCAACCTCCGGCTGTGGTGACTACCACCACAGTTCGCCCTCCACATCGATACCGGGCACTGGCGCGACCAGTTCGAGCGCGGTGACGAGCCCGTCGCCCGGACAGCAGACCGATTACAGCAACTTGCTGATCAAGGCCAGCGACATCGGCGGCGACTTCACGACTCCCCAGCCGCCGGTGCTCAACCCGAACAACGCCGCGGGCGTCGCGCAACTCTTCGCCAATGCCGACAACAGCCGCCGGATCGGTGACACGATCCTGATCGTCGCCGATCCGAAGGTGGCGGCGGCGGGAGTCGAGAACACGAAGGCCAACTACGCGGGCAAGGTCAGCGGAACGTGGCAGCCGATCGATATCGGCTCCAACGGCGCGATGATCTCCGGCACCGCTCCGGGCAATTCCCAGGCCATCACGGTGCTGCTCTTCAACGAGGGCAAGGCACTCGTCAACCTCGAATTCGACAGCGCGCCCAACGATCCCATCGACCCGGGCGTCGCGACCGATGTCGGCCGCAAGCAGGACGCGGCGGTCAAGAGCGGGTTGCCCAGCTAGCCTGGGCCACTCAGCGCAGGTCCGACACGGACTTGTCGATCAGGGCCGCCGATAGGTACGAAATGTCTTTGTCCCCACCGATCTTGGCCTCCTGCACCGCCGCCCGGAAGACGTCCATCGGCGCCGGCGCACCGCGCAGCGGTTTCTCCGGCTTCCGGTAGGCGTCGAGCAAGGGAAGCACGGAATGCCGGCGCTGCTTGTCCGGCGAGGCCCTTGCCAGGGTCCGCGAGGGGTCAGGCCACGACCTGGACGGGATCGCCGACGCTCACCTGGTTGAAATACCACGCCGCATTGTCCGGGCTCAGATTGATGCATCCGTGACTGACGTTGGCGTGGCCCTGCGAGTCAACCGACCACGGGGCCGAGTGCACGTACACGCCGCTGTTGGTGATCCGCACCGCGTACGAAGCGATGATGTCGTATCCCTCGGGCGAACTCAGCGGGATGCCGATGGTCCGCGAGTCCATCCGCACGGTGCGGTCCTTCTCCAGGGCGGTGAAGCTGCCGATCGGCGTGGGACGGGAGGGCTTGCCCATCGACGCCGGCATCGTCCGAAGCACCTCTCCGTTTCGGCTGACGGTGAATGTGTGCTCGGAGATGCTGGCAACACCGAGGAGCGCATCACCGGTTTCAAAGCCCGTCGTCAGGGCCTGCACACCCACCGAGACGTGGGTGTGGGCGGGCCAGTACTGATTCGGAACCCACTGCACGACGTTATTTTCGACCCACTCGAAATGCCCCGGCATGCCGCTCGGCGATGTGACACGAATCGACCGTTCGGCCGCGGCGCGATCGGCGACGGGTGCGGTGAACTTCACCACGACCGGGTGCGCCACGCCCACCACCGCGCCGTCGGCCGGCGCAACCGACGCGACTACGGGCACGGGATCGGGCACCGGGACCGCGGCCACGCTGCGGGCGCCGCTCCCCAACACGCCAATGGCCGTGCACGCCACCATAACGAATAGATAACGAACCGCTCGACGCATGGCGCCCACCCTTTGCGATTGTGCAGTAAACACCACGATATTCTACTGGCTGTCTACCCATTACGGTTTTCAGCAAACAATTCCAGCTTCGCCCACTCGTCACAACAGCGAGCGGATCACCGGTTGGGTCCGATCCCGTCACGGGGGGCAGGTGAGGAGCGGGCATGACAGCAAAGGATCGCTATACGCGGCCGTTGGCGCCTTCGGCGGCGCTGGTACTGATCGATGTACAGCGCGACTTTCTAGACATGCCGGACGGAGACACGCCGATGCCGGTCGCGGGCACCTATGCGGCGATCCCGGCAATGGCAAAGCTGGCGACCGCCTTCCGCGAAAGCGGGCTGCTACGGCTCGCAGATCGCCGCCGAACTGTTGCCCAATGTCGTTGAGCTGGACCACGAATTGCTGCTGTCCGGTGGTTTCCAACAGATCGGAGCCGCCGAGCACGTGATGTGCAAGCCGAGGTGGGGCGCGTTCTACGGCACCGCCCTCGAGCGTCACCTGCGTGAAAGTGGCAGCAACACATTGGTTTTCGCGGGATGCAACTTCCCAAACTGTCATCGCACGTCGATCTACGAGGCGTCCGAACGCGACTTCCGGATCGTCCTGGTGTCCGATGCGATCTCGGGCCTCTACGAGAGGGGTGCAGACGAATGCCGCGCCATCGGGGTGGATGTCGTGGGGTTGTCAGAGACACTCGCTTGGCTGGCGCGCGGGTGACGCGTTAGCCTCAGCGGAGGTCGGCGCCCGAACACCGAGCGCGTCATACCGAGGAGTGCGGGTGCTTTTCCGTCAACTGGAGTACTTCGTTGCGGTCGCCCAGGAGCGCCACTTCGCCAGGGCGGCCGAGAAGTGCTACGTGTCGCAACCCGCGCTGTCCGCCGCGATCGGCAAGCTCGAACGCGAGCTCAACGTCACGCTGATCAACCGTGGCCACAGCTTCGAGGGCCTCACGCCCGAGGGTGAGCGATTGGTCGTGTGGGCCAAACGGATTCTCGCCGAACACGACGCGTTCAAGGCCGAGGTGCACGCCGTCCGGTCCGGCATCTCGGGAACGCTTCGGCTGGGCACGGTGCCCACCGCCTCGACGACGGCGTCCCTAGTTCTCTCGGCGTTCTGTTCGGCGCATCCGCTGGCGAAGGTGCAGATCCTGTCCCGGCTGGCCGCCACCGAGCTGTACCGGCGCCTGCGCGAGTTCGACTTGGACGCCGCAATAGTGCACTCCGCCACCGACGACGCCCACGACGTAAACCTGGTGCCGCTCTACGAGGAGCACTATGTGCTGCTCTCGACGGCCAGCATGCTGCCCGCCGGGGCGTCGACGCTGACGTGGCCCGAGGCGGCGCAGCTGCCGCTGGCGCTGCTCACCGCCGACATGCGGGATCGCCAGATCATCGACGAAGCCTTCGCCGGCCAGGGGATCACCGTTACCCCGCAGGTCGAAACCGACTCCGTCGCTTCGCTATTGGCGCAGGTGGCCACCGGCAACTGGGCCTGCATCGTCCCGCATACCTGGCTGTGGACGTCCCAGCTGGGTACGGAAACCCGAGACATCCGCGCGGTCGAGATGGTCGAGCCGGTGCTCAAGGCCGAGATCGCGCTGGCCACCAACGCTTCCGGGCCGGGCTCACCGGTCGCGCGTGCGCTCACCGCGTCCGCGCAACAGTTGCAGCTGGGCGAGTTCTTCGACGCGCAACTGTTGGGCATCACGCGCCGGCGCTGACCACCGCCGGCGATGTGGCCGCGCTGCTCGGGTTCAGGCTTGCCAGATGCCCGCTTTCCACGCCGGCCGTCGGGTCGAGTTCGCAGTCGATGACCGACGGCCCCTTGCCGGCGATCGCCTCGGCCAGCGCCGCGCGCAGCCCGGCTGGGGTGGTGACGTGATATCCCTTGCCGCCGAAGGCCTCTGCGATCAGCTCGTGACGCGCCCGCCCGTTCAGCACGGTCGGCGCGGGATCCGGCCCCGTTGCGGCCGAGCCGGCCGGCGCCTCGTCGCCGCGGTAGACGCCGCCATTGTTGAGGATGACGACGGTCACCGGCAGCCGGTAGCGGCAGATCGTCTCGACCTCCATCCCGGAAAACCCGAACGCGCTGTCGCCCTCGATCGCGACGACGGGGTCGCCGGTCTCCACCGCCGCGGCGATGGCGTATCCCATGCCGATGCCCATCACCCCCCACGTGCCGGTGTCGAGCCGGTGCCGCGGCGCCTCCATGTCGATGACGTTGCGGGCCAGGTCCAGCGCGTTGGCGCCCTCGTTGACCACATAGGCCCTCGGGTTTTCCTGCAGCACAGAGCGAATGGCGCCCAGCGCGTTGTAAAACCGCATAGGATGCGGGTCTTCGGCGAGTCGCTGAACCATCTTTGCCTCGTTGCGGGCTTTGCGCTCGGCCAGCTCGTCGACCCAGTCGGTGGGCGCGACGACGGGATCTGCGGCGACCGCGTCGCACAGGGCCGACATCACCGAGCCGATATCACCGGTCAGCGGCGCCTCGATCGGCCGGTTGCTGTCGAATTCCGAAGCCGCGATGTCGATCTGGACGAACTTGGCGTCGCGGGACCATTGCGGCGACTCCCCGTGGCCGAGCAGCCAATTCAGCCGGGCGCCGACCAGCAAGACGGCGTCGGCGCGCGCGATCGCCAGCGAACGCGCAGCCGCCGCCGACTGCGGGTGCGAGTCGGGCAGCAGCCCTTTGGCCATCGACATCGGCAGGAACGGAATCCCGGTGTCCTCTACGAACTTCCGGATCGCGTCGTCGGCCTGGGCGTATGCGGCGCCCTTGCCGAGGACGATCAGCGGTCGGCGCGCCCGCCGCAGCACCTGCAGCGCGCGATCGACCGATTCCGGTGCCGGCAGCTGCCGCGGAGCCGGGTCGACAACCCGCCACACGGTCGCCGCCGCCGCGGACGCCTCCAGGGCCTGACCCAGAACGTCGGCGGGGATGTCGAGGTAGACGCCGCCCGGCCGCCCGGAGACCGCCGTGCGAATCGCGCGCGCCACGCCGCGCCCGATGTCCTCGATCCGGCCGATCCGATAGGCGGCTTTGGCGAAAGGCCTTGCGGCCTCGAGCTGGTCGAGGTCCTGGTAGTCACCGCGCTGCAGGTCCACCATCGCGCGATTGCTGGAACCCGAGATCTGGATCATCGGGAAACAGTTCGTGGTGGCGTTGGCCAGCGCGGGTAGGGCGTTGAGAAATCCCGGACCCGAAGTCGTCAGGCACACGCCCGGGCGGCGGGTGAGGAACCCGGCGGCGGCGGCGGCGTTGCCGGCCGAGGCCTCCTGTCGGAACCCGATGTAGCGGATGCCCGATGCCTGGGCGGTGCGGGCGAGGTCGGTGATCGGGATGCCGACGATCCCATAGATGGTGTCGACGTCGTTCGCCTTGAGAGCGTCGACGACGAGGTGAAAGCCGTCGGTCAAACCTGTCATGGTGGCGACCTCCTCGTGAGCTACCTGCGGTTAGTCATCACTGTCGTCGCGGTGCGCGCAGGTGTCCAAGACTAAGCCGCTATGCAGCGATTCACGCCGTCTATCGATAGTCGGCGGTTATCGATAGTGAGCGGATCGGTATTGGACGGACACACCGGTCGCGCGGCATGGTTCGAGCAGGAGCTTTCCCATCTACCGAAAGGGGCATGGCGATGAAGACAGGCACTCACAGCGTCGCCGATCTGGTCGAGGTGGCGGCGAGCCGGCGACCGGACGCGCCGGCGCTCGTCGTCACCGCCGGGCGCACCCCGGTCAGCTACCGCGACCTGGTTCGCCTGGTCGACGACCTGGCCGGACAACTGAATCGGGGCGGGCTGTCCGCGGGAGATCGGGTCGCGCTCCGTGCCGGCAGCAACGCCGAGTTCGTCGTCGGGTTGTTGGCGGCGTCGCGCGCCGGGCTGGTCGTGGTTCCGCTGGACCCGGCCCTGCCCGCCGGCGAGCAGCGCACCCGAAGCGAGGCGGTCGGGGCGCGGGCGGTGCTGGTCGACGGCGTCGGCCCCGGCGACGAGGGGGAGCCGGGGCTGCGGCGGTGGCCGATCGCGGTGACCGTCGAGGCCGGCGCGGCGGCGGTGCATCTCGACGCCGCGACGCCGCCGGGGCAAAACGTTTCGACGCCGCAGGGGCTCTCCGAGGACGACGCGATGATCATGTTCACCGGCGGAACCACGGGCGTGCCGAAGATGGTGCCCTGGACGCAGGAGAACATCGCCGCATCGGTGCAGGCGATCATCGCCGGCTACGAGCTGGGCCCGCAGGATGCGACGGTCGCGGTGATGCCGCTCTACCACGGTCACGGGCTGATCGCCGCGTTGCTGTCGACGCTGGCGTCCGGGGGCACGGTGCTGCTGCCGGCGCGGGGGCGGTTCTCCGCGCACACGTTCTGGGACGACATCGACGCCGTCCGGGCCACCTGGTACACCGCCGTCCCGACGATTCACCAGATCCTGTTGGAGCGCAACAAGACCGAACAGGCGAGCAACAAGCCGGCCGCGCTGCGCTTCATCCGCAGCTGCAGCGCCCCGCTCACCGCGGAGACGGCCCAGGCGCTGCAGGAGACGTTTTCGGCGCCGGTGGTGTGCGCCTTCGGCATGACCGAGGCCACCCACCAGGTGGCCACGACCGGCGCCGGACAGAGCGAAAACCCCGCCGCCACACCGGGTCTCGTGGGCCGGTCCACCGGGCCCGAAATCCGGATCGCGGGGCCGGACGGTCGGCCGCTGCCGGTGGGGTCGGTCGGGGAGGTCTGGCTGCGCGGCACCAGCGTGGTGCGCGGCTACCTCGGCGACCCGGCGATCACCGCCGCGAACTTCACCGACGGATGGCTGCGCACCGGCGACCTGGGATCATTGTCGGCCGCGGGCGATTTGACGATCCGGGGCCGGATCAAGGAGCTCATCAACCGCGGCGGCGAGAAGATTTCGCCGGAGCGCGTCGAGGGCGTCCTGGCCACCCATCCCAACGTCCTCGAGGTGGCCGTCTTCGGCGTGCCGGACAAGATGTACGGGGAGGCAGTGGCCGCGGTGATCGTGCCCCGGCAATCGCCC
The DNA here is from genome assembly GCF_000455205.1 of Mycobacterium sp. UM_CSW. GTDB lineage: Bacteria > Actinomycetota > Actinomycetes > Mycobacteriales > Mycobacteriaceae > Mycobacterium. The sequence goes on from NZ_AUWQ01000036.1 coordinate 47,650, forward strand.
GCGCCGACATCCGCCGAGCTGGCGGAGTTCTGCCGCGAGCGGCTGGCGGCCTTCGAGATTCCCGCCACCTTCGCTGAAGCCGCCGCCCTGCCGCACACCGCGAAGGGCTCGCTGGACCGACGCGCGGTGGCCGACCAATTCGGCCGCGGAAACTAGCCCTGAGGGGCGCGCCGAGATTGCCGTGAAGGTCGCGATTTTGACGCCAGCACAACCAGGGCCGCAATCTCGGCGAAACTACCTGCGCCGACGACGCCTCACGCCGTGGTCTTCACCCGGGCTGCCGCGGACTCGGGCATGGGTTCGTAGCGGGCGAAAGAACGGGTGAACGACGCGGCCCCGTGCGCCAGCGAACGCAGGTCGATCGCATACCGCGTCAGCTCGACCTGAGGCACCTCGGCCCTGACCAGCGTGCGTTCGTTCCCCGCGGCCTCGGTGCCGAGCACGCGCCCGCGACGCCCCGACAGGTCGCCCATCACCGCGCCGACGAAATCGTCGGGCACCAGCACCGAGATCTCGTCGATCGGCTCGAGCAGGGTCACCTTGGTCGCCGCCGCCGCCTCGCGCAACGCCAGCGCGCCGGCCGCCTGAAACGCGAAGTCCGAGGAGTCGACGCTGTGCGCCTTTCCGTCGAACAAGGTGACGCGGATGTCGACCACGGGGTAACCCGCGTGGACGCCCTTTTCCATCTGCGCGCGCACCCCCTTCTCCACGCTCGGGATGAAGTTGCGCGGCACCGCGCCGCCGACCACCTTGTCGACGAACTCGAACCCGGATCCCTCGGGCAGCGGTTCCACCTCGATGTCGCACACCGCGTACTGGCCGTGCCCGCCGGACTGCTTGATGTGGCGGCCGTGTCCTTTTGCCTTGCCGCTGAAGGTTTCTCGCAACGGTACGCGCAGGTCGACCGTGTCCACGGTGACGCCGTAGCGGTTGGCCAGCGCGTCGAGGACGACGCCGGCGTGGGCCTCGCCCATGCACCACAGCACGATCTGGTGCGTTTCCTGGTTCTGTTCGATCCGCAGCGTCGGATCTTCGGCGGCGAGGCGCCCCAGCCCCACGGACAGTTTGTCCTCGTCAGTCTTGGCGTGCGCCTGAATGGCCACCGGCAGCAGCGGTTCGGGCATCGTCCACGGCCGCAGGACCAGCGGCTCAGACTTGTCCGAGAGGGTGTCGCCGGTCTCGGCGCGGCTCAGCTTGCCGATGGCGCAGATGTCGCCGGCCACCACGGCGGCCGCGGGGCGCTGCTGCTTGCCGAGCGGGAACGACAGGACGCCGATGCGTTCGTCCTCGTCGTGATCGGGGTGCGAATGCCCGTTCCCGTTGGCAGCGCCGAAGAACGACGCAAAATGGCCCGACACATGAACCGTCGTGTCGGGCCTGATGGTCCCGGAGAACACCCGGACCAGGCTCACCCGGCCGACGTAGGGGTCCGACGTCGTCTTCACCACCTCGGCGAGCAGGGGCGCGTCGACATCACAGGCCAGCGTTGCGTGCGTCGCGCCGTTAGGTGTGAAGACCTCCGGGAGCGGGTGTTCCATCGGGGACGGGAAGCCGCGGGTGGCGACCTCCAGCAGTTCGAGGGTGCCGACGCCGGTGCCGCTGCAGACCGGGATCACGGGGAAGAACGAGCCCCGGGCGACGGCCTTTTCCAGGTCCTCGATGAGTACCGACTCGTCGATCGATTCGCCGCCGAGATAGCGGTCCATCAGGGACTCGTCCTCGGACTCCTCGATGATGCCCTCGATCAGGCTGCCGCGCGCCTCCTCGATGCGGTCGGCGTCCGCGGGGTCGGGCGGCTGCGTGGTGCGTTTTCCTCCCGAATACAGGTAGCGCGTCTGCGACAGCAGGCCGATCAGGCCCTCGCAGGACGGTGAGCCGATCGGCAGATAGAGCGGTAACACCTTGTCGCCGAACGCGTTTTGCGCCGCGGCCAGCGCCTCGGAATAGTTTGCCCGCGCGTGGTCGAGCTTGGTGACCACCACGGCGCGTGGCATGCCGACCTGGCTGCACTCCTGCCAGAGCGACTTGGTCGGCTCGTCGACTCCCTCGTTTGCGGCGATCACGAACAGCGCGCAGTCCGCGGCGCGCAACCCGGCGCGCAGCTCGCCGACGAAGTCGGCGTACCCGGGCGTGTCGACCAGGTTGATCTTGATGCCGCCGTGCGACAGGGACGCCACGGCGACGCCGACGGAGCGCTGTTGCCGGATCTCGGCGTCGTCGTAGTCGCAGATGGTGCTGCCCTCGGTGACCGACCCCGGCCGGGTCAGCACGCCGGCGGCGACCAGCAGCGCCTCGACCAGGGTGGTCTTGCCGCCGCCGGAGGGCCCGACCAGGACCACGTTGCGAACATCGCCCGGACCGTTCGCCGTGGGAGCGGCCGCCACGCCCAGGGAAGTGTTCGCCTTGTCCGCCATGACTTTCCTCCAGTTCCGCAGCGCTGAGGCGTCCTGCAGCGCGGTGTGGTGCAGACCACAGGACGCCTGTAGGCAACTTTTCCCCCAACTGCCGCCCAACACAAGGCCACCGGCCAGCCACAATTGGGGGTGGTGTGTTCCGCCGAATCAATGCCGACGGCCGTCGGGTCAGGCGTGCCAGCCCGACCAGCGCCGCACCGTGACCGCGATGACCGGGCCGTCCAACGAAACCGATTGATACTGGGGGTATTTGGCGCGCAGCAGCCGCAAGCCGGTGTCCATCGCCGCGCCGTAGGTGTGGATGGCGGCGAGACCGTCGGCGCGGACCCACCACAACCGCGCCCAGTCGTCGGCGTAGTGGTCGACGAGCAGGCTGACCTGTGGGTTGCTTTCGATGTTGGCCAGGCGCCGCAGCCGTCGCGTCGTCTTGGGTTTCGCGTCGACGGCCGTGTAGATGACGTCGTGCCCGCCGAGGGCGGCCTCGTCGACCGCGAAGACCACCGGCACCAGGTGTGGCGCGCCGTCGGGCGCGGCGGTGGCCAGGCGGGCTATCGGGGATTGTGTGAATCGGGCCTTCGGGTCGAATTCGCCCACCGCCTCAGATTAGGGCCGGCGCCGCGCTAGGCCGAAT
>NZ_AUWQ01000037.1 GCF_000455205.1 Mycobacterium sp. UM_CSW
CATCTCCGGCAATGGCGGCGCCGGCGGCATCGGTGGGTTCGGCTACACGACCGGCGGGCACGGCGGGGCCGGCGGTACGGCTGGGCCGATCGGCAACGGCGGAGTCGGCGGCGCCGGCGGGGAGGGCCTGGTCACCGGGGGCAACGGCGGTGACGGCGGCGTGGCCGTGCTGATCGGCAACGGCGGCAACGGCGGCAGCGCCGGGGGCGGCCCGACCCCGGGCACGCCCGGCAAAGGCGGCGCCGGCGGCAGCCTGTTCGGTCAGCCCGGGATGGACGGGGTGTAGGCGCCGGGCGCGCCGGGTGGGCGGTTCACGCCTCACCCGTCACTTTTGTCACCGGACGGTCGGGGTTGGCTTTCTGCCCGCCTCACAGCGACAACTCGCGGGGGGGCGCCGCGCGGGCACCTACCGCGCGGCCAATCACGTTGTCGCTCTGAGGCGGGCACAGCGGCACATCCCGCAACCGGAGAACGCCCTTACGCGCCCGTCGGCACCAGGCGCAGCGAGATCGAGTTGATGCAGTACCGCTGATCGGTCGGCGTCGGATAGCCCTCGCCGGCGAACACGTGGCCCAGGTGGCTGTGGCAGTTCGCGCACAGCACCTCGGTGCGCGTCGTGCCCATCGAGTGGTCGGGGCGCAGGATCACCGCGTCCGAGTTCGCCGGGTCGAAGAACGACGGCCAGCCGCAGTGCGACTCGAATTTCTCTGTGCTGCGGAACAATTCGGCGCCGCAGGCCCGACACTGGTAGATGCCTTCCGTCTTGGTGTCGGTGTACTCACCGGTGAACGGCCGCTCGGTGCCGGCCTGGCGCAGCACGTGAAACTCTTCGGGGGTGAGCTTCTGGCGCCACTCGTCGTCGGTCAGCTGAAGCTTGGGGGAAGTCATGCGTCCACGCTAGCTCGAATGGCGGTGACCCGCTGCGCCCGGCTCCGCCGCGCTTGCGATCACCGCGTCGCGCTCGCGGTCAACGGGCACCCACGCCGGATCGATGCCTTCGTCCAGCCGGTTTTCGGCCTTGGCGTCCAGGTAGCGGAAGTAGAGCACCGTGAACACCACGATCAGCAGCAGCGACCAGCCGTAGGTGATCTTGAGGTAGTGCAGCGCGCGGCCGTACCGCATGTGTTGGTAGATCAGCCAGTCGTCCAGCGCCAGGAACCCGTAGACACCCAGCCACGCCGGCCAATTGCGGATCAGCGAGTTAGGCAGCACCACCGTCATCAAGAAGGGGAACAGCATCATCGAGTAGTAGCCCTGGGCCAGCGGCAGCACCAGCCAGGACCACAGCAGCAGCACGCCCGACGAGCTGGTGTACCAGAACAGCGGGTCCAGGGTTCGGTAGTAGCGGTACAGCAGCCACAGCGCGCCGATCGCGAGCAGCGTGAACAGAACCCGCAGGAACACGATCAGCCAGGTGGGCAGCCCGAAGTACACCCCGTTGCCCTCGATCGAGCTGTTGAAGTAGTCCCGGACGCCGCCGATGTAGGGAAGCGTGCGGGTGACGAAGTCCATCGGGTCGCTGACCAACGGCCACGCGGCCGCGTTGATGACGACCGGGACCACGATCGCGGGCACCAGGGTCCGCCACTGGCGGTTCAGCAGCGGCAGCAACAGCAGCGGTCCCAGCACGGGTTTGAGCGTCAGCGTCAGCCCGATGACCGCCCCCGCCCACCACTGATCGCCCACCTGGCCGTCCAGCAGCCACCTCAGGAAAAGCACCTCGGCCAGCAGCACGCAGCCGTTGATGTTGGTGAACACCAGGGTGCTGGTCACGCTTTCGGTGCAGAACATGGCCAGCAGTAAGGCGGGCGCGGCCACCGAGGACAGCGTGAATTTGAACAACCGCAGCAACAGATACCAGGCGAGCAGGATCGCGACGGTGTTGATTCCGATGAACAGATACCGCGACGGCGTGAAGGACAGGTACCCGAAGGGCGCCATCAAGAGCGTGCCGCCGGGCGGATACAGGTAGTGCGGGTCGACGTAGTCGAAGTGCTCGTTGTAGATGTCCCAGCCGCGCCGGAAGTTCAGCACCGCCCGGTAGACCGGCTTGAAGTCATCGGTGATGTTGCCGTTGAGCGTGAGGATGATGCTGCGGTGCAGCACTGACATGATGGCCAACGGCCACAACACCGACCGCACTACCGTCGCGGTGCTCGGTGCGCTGGTGCGGGGACGGAACGCGGCCAGCACCGAATCGCGCAGGCCGGTTCGGGTCGAGTCAGCTGCCGTCACGAAGCGCAAAGTATCAGGCGGGACAGTAGGTGTCGGTCCCGGGCAGTTTGCCGCTGTTGAGATAGCCGATCAGCGGCGCGACGGCGCAGGGCGAATAGATGCTGGCGCCGTGGCCGATGCCCTGCCACATCACCCGCTTGCTGGCCGCGTTGGCGTTGATGATCATGGCCGCGGTCGCGGCGGCTCCCTCGTTGCCGACGATCGGGTCGTTCTGCACGCCCGCCAGCAGGACGTCCACCTTGAGGTCCTTGGGCGGCGCGGGCGGCGGAATCGTCGGCCAGTGCACGCATTTCACCAAGTTCAGCGCGGCTACGGTGCCGAACTGGGGATACAGCTTCGCCCACGCCACCACGAGCTCGCGCACCCGGTCCGGGGTCGGCCGGTTGATGGAATCGCTGCAGGAGTTGACGAACTGGCCGTCCGAATCGGTGAGGGAGTAGGCGTGGGCGATCAGGTTGTTCAGCTGGTTGGCGTCCCCGGAGCGGGCGGCCGCCAGCGCGCCGGCCAGGCTCTGGGTGGCGCCGACGCGTCCGCCGGAGGGGAATCCCAACGCGACGGTGATCGCAGTGGCCACCGCGGACACCGGCGCGCCGCCGGGCCCCTTGCCCGCGCGGGCGTCGGCCAGCATCGCGCTGATGGCGCCCTTGGGGTCCGGGCCCAGCGGGCAGTTGACGGCGACGCACTGGGCGGCGAACGCGTCGAGCGCGGCCTGCTGGCCCTTGACCTGTTGCTCGGCGGCGGCCTCGGCGTTGACGCCCAAGGCAATTGGGGAGTCGAGGATCAGCCGGGCGACCCGGTCGGGCCGCGACGCGGCATAGGCCAGCGCCACCTGGGCGCCGTTGCCGATCCCCACCAGCGCGACCGCCGGCACGTCCCACAGGCTGCGCAGCCGCTCGATGTCGGAGGCGGCGTGCGAGTTGTCGTAGGCCGAGGAGCCCGGGGCGATGGCGTCGGTGCAGTTGGTGGTGGCGGTGTTGGAGAGGTCGGACAGGTTGGCGACCGGGTCGTCGCCGGCCTGGAACTGCGCCTGGTCGCGCATGGCCTGGCGGTCGAGCTGGTCGCGGCAGTCGATGGGGCTCGACATGCCGATGCCACGGCGGTCGACGGCCACGATCGGGTGGGTTTGCAGCACGTCGGCGCCGCCCCGGGCGAGCCAGGCGGGCAACTGCGTCGACGACGGCAGGTCCGAGCCGGTGGTGAAGACGAGCGGCCCGGCGTCGTGCGGCGTCTTGTCCGAGCGCGCGCGGACCACGCCGATGCTCAGCGTTCCCGACCCGCCGCCCGTCGGGTCGAGGTCGGCGTCGTAGTTCGCGCAGTCCAGCTGCACGCCGGGCGCCGCGGGGACAGCCGCGTCGCCGAACACCTTCGCCGTGCAGTCGCGCCAGGACAGGTCGTTCTTGGGGGCGGCGATCGGCGGCGGACCGGCCGGCGGGGGCTTCGAGGTGGGCACGCCCTGGGGGCGGGCGCCGGAATTGGTGGCGAAGCGCGGGTCCGCGCCCAGGCCGGGGACGCAGCCGGCGATCAGCGCGCTCACCGCCACCAGGATTGTGGCGGACGCGATCTGCCGACTCATGCCGACCACAGTAGCTTCGACTTTTCAGCCCCGGACGTAACGGGCGTATAGGTAGCCGGCGTCGTCGGTGAGCAGGTGGGCGCGGCGCATCCGGGTCAGCACCTGGCCCGGGCCCGTCGCGATGCGCCGGGCCAGCCCGCCGACCAGGTAGGGCGCGATCGTCAGGCACAGCTCGTCGAGCAGGTCGCGGTCGACGAACGCGCCGAGCAGCATCGGCCCGCCCTCGGTCAGCACGTGGCGCATTCCGCGCGCCGCCAGGGCCGCCAGCAGGGCGGCCTCGTCGACCTGACCGGGATCGCCGCCGGAGCACTCGAGCACCTCGCACAGGTCGCCGAGTCGCCGGCTCGTCTCCGCGGCCGACGCCGCGCAGGTGAGCACCAGGGGCGGCACCTCGGTGCGGGTGAACACCGCCATGTCGCGGTCGAGGCGGCCGGACTTGGTGACGATCGCCAGCTGCGGGACCTCGCTTTGCCCGCGGGTCTGCCGGGCCTGTCGCTGCGCGACGGCCAGGTGCGCGCCGGAATAGCCCTCGATGCGCACGGTGCCCGCGCCGACCACGATCACGTCGGCCAGTTCGCGCAGCAGGTTGAAGATGTGCCGGTCGCCGGGCCCGCCCATGGTGCCGCTGCTGCCGTCGGCGGTGGCGCCGCCGTCCACGCTGGTGATGAAATTCGCCCGCACGCATGTGCCGTCGGTGTCCGGATAGCCGTACAGGCGGGCGAGTTCGGCGTCGTCGATTTCCCGCGTCGACCCGAGCAGCGTCAACCGGGTCTCTGGCATGAGCTTGATTGCAGCACGCCGCTACAGTTCGTGCATGCACGGGGGCCGCGTGGGGCATCTGGTGGATCGGCATCCGACCGTGTCGCCGGAGCGATTGATCGCCCAATTGCGGCCGCCGCCAACGTTCGCCGACGTGAGCTTCGCGTCGTATCGGCCCGATCCAAGGGAACCGAGCCAGGCGGCCGCCGTCGCGGCCTGCCAGGACTTCTGCCGGCAGGCCGTGGAGCGGCGGGCCGGCCGCCGAAAACTGTTGGGCAAGCGCGCCGTGCTGCCCGGCGTCGGGCTGTATCTCGACGGCGGCTTCGGCGTGGGCAAGACCCACCTGCTCGCCTCGGCCTACTACCAGCTGCCGGGGGAAGGGCCCGAGCCGCCAACGCCCAAGGCCTTCGCCACCTTTGGCGAGCTCACCCAGCTCGCCGGGGTGTTCGGCTACGTCGAATGCATCGACATGCTGGCGGGTTACACCGCGGTGTGCATCGACGAGTTCGAGCTCGACGACCCCGGCAACACCACCCTGATCTCGCGGCTGCTGTCCTCGTTGGTGGAGCGGGGGGTGTCGGTGGCGGCCACCTCGAACACCCTGCCCGAGCAGCTCGGCGAGGGCCGCTTCGCCGCCCAGGACTTCCTGCGCGAGATCAACACGCTGGCAAGCATTTTCACCACGGTGCGGATCGAGGGGCCCGACTACCGGCATCGCGGGCTGCCGCTGGCGCCGCAGCCGCTGTCGGACGAGGAGGTCGCCGCGCGTGCCGCGACCGTCGACGGGGCGACGCTGGACGATTTCGACGCGCTGTGCGCGCACCTGGCCACCATGCACCCTTCGCGGTATCTGACGCTGATCGAGGGCGTGACGGCGGTGTTCCTGACCGGCGTGCACGGCATCGACGACCAGAACGTGGCACTGAGGCTGGTGTCGTTGACCGACCGGCTTTACGACGCCGGCATCCCGGTTGTCGCCTCCGGCGCGCCGCTGGACACGGTGTTCAGCGAGGAGATGCTGGCCGGTGGCTATCGAAAGAAATATCTGCGGGCTACGTCGCGGCTGGTGGCGCTGACCCAAGCTCGCGAACCATGAGGTAGTCGTTCTCGAGGCGGGCGCCCACCCGAAAGGTCCTGGTGCCGTTGACCGTAAAGCCATGCTTGGCGTAAAAGCGTTGCGCGCGTTGGTTTGCCTGGTTGACGCCCAGCCAGACGCGCTGCGCGCCCCACTTCTCGGCGGTGGCCACGCTGAGCTCCATCAGCGCCGCCGCCGCCCCGGTGCCGTGGTGTTCGGGCAGCACGTAGATCTTCGACAGCTCGGCGGAGTCGGTGCCATCGCGAATCACCATGGCGTAGCCGATGATTCGGCCGCCGCGCGCGGCGGTGATGATCGCGCGGTCCGGGTCGGCCAGGTATTCGGCGAAGCGCTCCGCCGACAGGTTGGCGTCGATGAACGACGCGATGTCTTCAGGAGCGGTAGTGGGCGGGCAGGCTAGCGGAAAGGTTTGCGCGGCAACGGTAGCCAGGTCCCCGGCGTCAACCGGGCCCGTGGCGACCGTCAGAGATTCCCCGCGGATCAAAGATTCCATTGGGCGAGGTGATAGCCCGTCTTCTTGTCCAGCAGGACCACGGTGGAGACCGGGTCGCGGTAGGCGTCCCAATACACCGCTCCGCGCACGATCGCCCCGTTCGGCGCGTTGACGAGCACGTTGTCCAGCGCGTCGGGCGCGTCGGAGGCCCGCGGCTTGTAGGCGTCGGCGAACGGGGTGACGCCGTCGAAGCTGAACTCGGTCGCCATGATGAACGGATTGGGCACCCGGACCGCGCGAATCGTCACATCGGCGCGGTCGACGGTGCTGCCCGGGAAGCTTTTGATCGGAACGCCCTCGCGGGTGTAGCCGAATCCCGGCGGCGGGTCGCACGGGGCCACGCTGCTGACGGTGACGTCGGCGACGTACTTGCCGGTGTCCACCCGCAGGGTGTCACCGAGGTGACCGATCGGCGCGTCACCCGCCCACGCGCGCGGCGCGGAGACGTTCGCGACCGCGACGATCAAGATGGACAAGGCAATCAGCCAGCGGTGCATCCTCGCATGATTGCACAGGCGCTACGGCGAAGGGGAGGGGTCGGTCCCGGCGCTCAGCGATTCGAGCGCATCGACCAAATCCGTTTCGACGCGCTCCTTGTCGACGCCGCACCGGTGCAGCGGTCCCGCTCCGTCCTCGAGTTCGAGCAGCGCCAGCAGCAGGTGTTCGGTGCCGATGTAGTTGTGGCCCAGCCGAAGTGCCTCGCGGAAGGTCAGCTCCAGCGCCTTGCGCGCCGGGCCGCTGGACGGGATGAGCTCAGGGGGTTCGCCGGCCGCCGGGGGCAGGCTGACGGCCGCCCGGATGGTGTCGGGGTCCACCTTCTGCCGCTTCAGCAGCACCGTCGCCAGCGCGGCCGGGTCGGTGAGCAGGCCGAGCAGCAGGTGGTCGGGGGTGATCTCGCTGTTGCCGGCCTCGTGCGCGGCGTTCTGGGCCGCCACCACCGCGCTGCGGGCCCGGGGCGTGAACCGCCCGAAGCCCTGCTCGGGGTCCAGCGTGGTGGGCTCGGCGCGGGGAACGAACCGCTTTTGGGCGGCCTGCTTTGTGACGCCCATGCTTTTGCCGATGTCGGTCCAGGAGGCGCCCGACCGGCGGGCCTGGTCGACGAAGTGCCCGATCAGGTGGTCGGCGACCTCGCCGAGGTGCTCGGCGGCCAGGACGGCGTCGGCGAGCTGGTCCAGCACGTCCGGGTGCACCCGTTTGATGGCGTTGATCAGCTCGTCGAGGCGGACGGGATAGGCGATCGGGGTCGGTTCGGACATGCCGTCAACGGTAGGTTGACGAACGCGCGGTTGTCAACCTCAAGTTGACGCCTCGTTTCGGGTGCGGCCGTCCGTCCCCTCTGGCACGATCAGGGGGCTGTGAAACCGCTGATTCTCACGCTTACGAGCCTTGCCGCCCTGGTCGGCATGGCCGCGCCCGCGCGGGCGGACTACACCGACGACGCCTTCCTCACCTCGCTGCGCGCGGCCGGCATCACCTTCCCCGACCCGGGGCCCGCAATCGGTGCCGGGAAATGGGTGTGCGACGCGGTGGGCAAGGGGACGCAGATGGTGGACGTCGTCAAGACGATCCAGGCCCAGAATCCCGGGCTGCACGGGGACAACGCGGCCCGGTTCACCGCGATCGCGGCCAACGTGTATTGCCCGCAAACCCTGGCCGCCAGCGGCGGGAAGGTCGACGGCGTCTCGTAGCGTCACTGGATCTTTACAAACACGCCGGCCAACGGCGGGTTAACGAAACCTGACGTCAACATTTCACGCTTAGTCTGCTGCGAACAGCGGCCCAGGTGGGGGATGGATTTGGACTTCGTTCAGTCACGGGTCATCGACCCGCTGAGCAATGCCCTGAGTTGTCATGTCCTCGTTTACCTGTTGATCGGCGTCGGCGTCTATTTCACGGTCCGCACCCGATTCATTCAGATCCGTTACTTCGGGCGCATGCTTCGCCAGCTCCGCAGGTCCCATCGCCAAGACGGTGGGATCTCGTCTTTTCAGGCCTTCTGTGTCGGCCTCGCGTCCCGGGTAGGCACCGGAAACATCGCCGGCGTCGCGATCGCGCTCACCGTGGGAGGGCCGGGCGCGATCTTTTGGATGTGGGTGGTGGCCGGGGTCGGCATGGCGACCGCGTTGATCGAGGCCACCCTCGCCCAGGTCTTCAAGGTCCGCTCGGGCGACGGCGCCTTCCGGGGCGGGCCGGCGTTCTACATCCAGCGCGGCCTGCGCTCGCGGGCGGGCGGCGTCTTCTTCGCCGTTCTGCTCGTGGTCACGTTCTCGACCGCGTTCAACATGGTGGAGACCAACGCGATCAGCGGGGTGCTGAAGTCGTCGCACGGCGTCGACATCGGTTGGACGACAATGGGTCTGGCCGTGCTGGCGGCGGCGGTCCTGTTCGGCGGGGTGCGCAGCGTCGCCAAGTTCGCGGAATGGGTCATCCCGGTCGCCGCGCTGACGTACGCGTCGCTGGCGTTGGCGATCGTGGCGGTCAACATCTCCGCGCTGCCGGGGGTGCTCGAGGAGATCGTCGGCGGGGCCTTCGGGATCAGGCAGCTGGCGGGTGGTTTCGCCGGCGGCATCGCGACGGCCATGCTGACCGGGGTCAAGCGCGGCCTGTTCGCCTGCGAGGCGGGGATGGGCAGTTCGCCCAACATCGCCGGCGCCGCGACGGTGTCACATCCCGTGGAGCAGGGCCTGATTCAGTCGCTCGCCGTGTTCGTCGACACCATGGTGATCTGCACGGCGACGGCGTTCATCGTGCTCATGGCGGGTCCGGGCGTTTACGATCCGGCGCGTACCGGCTCGATCGCGGGCGCCAGCCTGACCCAGTCGGCGATCGCCGCCGGCCTCGGATCGTGGACCACCGCGGTGATGACCGCCGTCGTCTTCGTGTTCGGATTCGCCTCGGTGCTCAGCAATTACGTGTGCGCCGAGGCCAATCTGTTCTTCCTGGGCGGACGGCACCTGGCAACCAACGGGCTGAAAGTCGTGACGCTAGGGGCGATCGTGTTCGGCGCGATGTCCCAGCTGAAGTTCGTCTGGGCGCTCGCCGATCTGACGATGGCGCTGATGGCCATCGCCAACCTGGTCGCGATCTGCCTGCTGAGCAAGTGGGCGTTCGCGACGGTGCGCGACTATCACCGCCAGTCCATGCGCGGCGGCCATCCCGTCTTCATCGCCAGCGAGGCCGGGCTGCCCGGCACGCTCGCCGGCGACATCTGGGAAGTCCCGGAGCGCCGGCAGGTCGGTGCACTGCCCGAGTCGTTGCGGCTGAGCCGGCCCGCGGCGTAGCCGACGACCGGGCTCGGCGCCGATTGTCACAATTAGGACCGCGTTCCGCGCGCTGCGCTGTGTGCAGGGCATCGGCTCGATAAAGTCGGCGCGTCTGACACGCCATCTGGGCTGAATACGAAGGGTTTTAGCACTCTCGCAGTCATCGTCGACGCCAAAAGTGCTCGACGACGGCCGACCCCCAGCGGCTTGCCCCAAAAACACCTAAGCCGAAGGAATGTCGTGAGCCGATTCACCGAAACGATGTACTACAACGCCCGGTGGAGTCCCAAGGGGATGGTCACCGGGGAGCCGCACGCGCCCGCAAGACATACCTGGGCCGAGGTGCACGAGCGGGCCCGCCGCGTGGCGGGTGGACTGGCCGCGGCGGGCATCGGGCACGGCGACGCTGTTGCCGTGCTGGCAGGCGCACCCGTCGAGATCGCGCCCACCGCGCAAGGCATCTGGATGCGCGGCGCCAGCGTGACCATGTTGCATCAGCCCACCCCCCGCACCGACCTGGCGCGTTGGGCCGAGGAGACAACCGGCGTCATCAACATGATTTCGGCGAAAGCCGTTGTCATCTCGGAGCCGTTCATGGCCGCAGCGCCGGTGCTGTCGGGTCTCGGAATCACGGTGCTCACCGCCGCGACGCTGCTCGCGAACGCCCCCGTCGGCCCCGTCGACACCGGCGACGACGACGTGGCGCTGATGCAGCTGACGTCGGGCTCGACGGGGTCGCCCAAGGCGGTTCAGATCACGCACGCCAACATCGTCGCCAACGCGGAAGCGATGATGGTCGGCTGCGACTTCGACCTCGATACCGACGTGATCGTCAGTTGGCTGCCGTGCTTCCACGACATGGGCATGACGGGCTACCTGACGGTGCCCATGTACGTCGGTGCTGAGCTGGTGAAGGTCACGCCGATGGACTTCCTGCGCGATACGTTGTTGTGGGCCAAGCTGATTGACAAATACAAGGGCACCATGACCGCCGCGCCCAACTTTGCGTACAACCTGCTGGCCAATCGGTTGCGTAGACAGGCCACGCCCGGGGACTTCGACCTGTCCTCACTGCGGTGGGCGCTCTCGGGCGCCGAGCAGGTGGACCCGCTCGACGTCGAGGACCTCTGCGAGGCCGGGGCGCCGTTCGGCTTGAAGCCCGAAGCGATCGTCCCCGCCTACGGCATGGCCGAGACGACGGTTGCGGTGTCGTTCTCCGCGTGCGGAGGCGGCATGCTCGTCGACGAGGTGGACGCCGACCTGCTGGCCATCCTGCACCGCGCGGTCCCCGCGACCCGGGGACATACCCGCCGGCTCGCCTCACTGGGCCGGCCGCTGGAGGGGTTGGAGCTGCGGATCCTCGACGAGGAGGGGAGCGTCCTGCCGGCGCGCGGCGTGGGCGTCATCGAGGTACGCGGCGAACCCGTGACGAATGGCTACACCACAGTGGCCGGGTTCGTCGCCGCGCGGGATGAGCGGGGCTGGTATGACACCGGCGACCTGGGCTATCTCACTGAGGACGGCAATGTCGTGGTGTGCGGGCGGCTCAAGGACGTCATCATCATGGCTGGCCGCAACATCTACCCGACCGACATCGAGCGCGCCGCCTGCCGGGTGGCCGGGGTGCGGCCGGGCTGTTCGGTCGCGGTGCGACTCGACGCCGGGCAATCGCGCGAGACGTTCGTGGTGGCGGTGGAATCCAGGGAGTACGACGACCAGGCGCAAATGCGCCGCATCGAGCGCCAGGTGGCGCACGAGGTGTTCGCCGAAGTCGATGTCCGCCCCCGAAACGTGGTGGTGCTGCAGCCCGGGATGATCCCGAAAACCCCGTCGGGCAAGCTGCGGCGCACCCACGCGCTGGGCCTCGTCAGCTGAATCGGCAATCTTGGTCTCACATCGAAACCACGCGGGCCGGCACCAACCCGCGGTCGCGGCCAAGCGCGGCGCCGCGCCTTTTACGACGGTGGCGTAGCCGAGGAATCGCTCTTCGGGCCGTCGGAGAACGTAGGAAGTTGCACCGGTTCCGAATCGCGACTGGCGTCGGGGACGACCTCAGGTTCGTAGCGATGTGAAAACAATTCGGACGAATTCATGTATGCGCGGTCCTCAAATTGGTTCGTGCGATCGATTCGTGAGCTGCTCATCTCCACAGAAAATGTCGATGGTGGCAGTGCCCAAGACGAACGTCTTACCAACCAATCTACATGCGAGCCCCGAAGCGGCGGCTGAGCCGGCAATAAGCTAAGGACCATGCGCGTCGATCCGGGCCCGCTGACGTGGTCCGCCCTGGTGCAGAGCTGGCAGCTGGACCTCGCCTCCGCGGCGGCGATCGTGCTGGTGGCCGCCGCCTACGCCTGGTGTGCCCGGCGCGGTCGCAGCGTGGGATCCGCGCAGGCCGGCTGCCTCGTGGCCGGCGTGGCGGTGTGGGCGCTGGCGACGATGAGCGCGATCGGCGTCTACGCCTACGCCCTGTTCTGGGTGCGCGCGCTGCAGGTCCTGCTGCTGCTCTACGTCGTGCCGTTCTTCATCGCGCAGGCCAAGCCGGTCACCGTGCTGCGCGACGCGCTCGGCCAGCCCGGGCGCGATCGCCTCGACCGGCTGCTGGCGAGCCGGTTCGCGCGGGCGCTCGCGCACCCGCTGACCACGTCGCTGGCGATGCTGGGCACGCCGTGGCTGCTCTACCTGACGCCCTGGTATACCGCGTCCCTGCAGAACGAGTGGGTCGGCGCACCCACCCGAATCCTGTTGGTAGCGATCGGTTTTGGCTACTTCTACGCTCGACTGCAGGCAGACCCCGTTCCGCGCCGGTACTCCCAGGCGATCTCGCTGCTGATCACCGTCGTCGAGGCCCTCGGCGACGGGGTGCTCGGGTTGGTCGTCTGGCAGGGCTCGTTGATCGGCGCGGCGTACTACGCGCAGCTGCACCGATCCTGGGGTCCCGATCAGCGCCTCGATCAGACGATCGGCGCGGGCGTCCTGTGGATTCTCGGGGACCTGGTCGGCTGGCCGTTCGTGCTGCTGCTGATGCGTGCCCTGACCCGGGACGAGAAGGCGCACGCGGTCGCCGTCGACGCGGAGCTGGACGCGGCCGAAGCGACCGAGACCGAAAGCGCCGAGCCGTCGGGATTGTGGTGGGAAAACGATCCCCAACTGCGCGAGCGATTCCGGCGCGGCTAGGTCGGCCGAGGATGCGGGAACCGCACGAGTCTGGCACGATGGCGGCGTCATGAGACTGCTGTGGGGGATAGCAACCGTGGTCGCCGTGCTCGGCCTGGCCGCGCCGGCGCACGCCGATCCCGACGCCGACCCCAACGCCGCCGCCGCTAGCGACCCGGCAACCGACGCGGACTTCCTTACCGCGCTCAAATTCGCCGGGATCTCCTACCAGGACCCGAACGCCGCGATATCGGCCGCCAAGACGCTGTGCCAGTTGGAGGACACCGGGGCGACCGAGGACGAAATCATCGGAAACCTTCAGCAGCGCAACGGGTTTAGCGGAAATGGCGCCGCCAAGTTCACGGTGATCGCGGTCGGGGCCTACTGCCCCAAGTACATCACCGGCGAGGGCCGCGGCCCCAAGCCCGAGGGCGCCGTCGGCGACTAGCCCCGGTTAGACCGCGCGGCCCTCGATGATGCTGAACCGCGACGCGGTGTCGATGACGCCCGTCATCTCGAAACCGGCCTCGTCGAACAGGCGGCGGTATTCCGCGGCGGTGCGTTCGCGGCCGTTGTTGATGACGAGCATTTCGATGTCCACCCATTTGGCGACCGACTCGCAGTCGTCTTCGGGCATGACCGTCTCGACGAGCAGCACGGCGGCCCCGGGGGGTGGCCGCCGGCTTGTCGAGTGAAGTCATGTGCGGATTCTTACCACGGAAGGGATTCGGCATCCGCTATGTTGCGCGTGACGTCGGCAACCGCCGACCACGGCGACAGGAGCCAATGGTGAGCAAAGCATCGGTTATGGCGGCCGGGATCGCGGCGAGCGCGCTGGTGGTCGGCGCCGCGGCCACCGGCTGTCAAAGCAACAAGTCGTCCAGCCCGTCGTCGGCACCGGCGTCGGCGACATCCTCGACAACGTCGACCCCGGCCGCGTCATCGAGCAGCGCCACCCCGCGGCCCTTCGACTACAGCAACATGCTGATCAAGCCGACCGACATCGTCATGCCCGGCGATACGTTCACCCTGTCGCAGACCCTGCCGGTTCCCAATCCGGCGGGAACCGAAGGCGTGTTCATGAATCAGGCCGGCACCCGCAAGGTCGACGACACCATCTACGTCTATCCCGACGCCGCCGCGGCATCTCAGGCGCTCGACCAGAGCGCCAAGGGGATTCAGGAGCTCAGTGTGAAGGCGGCGCCGACACCGGCCGACGTGGGCACCGGCGGCCAGCTCGCCGTCGGCCCGTCGCCGGACGGCGCGAAGTCGAAGGCGATCGTGATGTTCACCGAGGGCAAGGTCTTTGCGGTCCTCGAATTCGAGAGCCCGCCGGACGATCCCGTGCCGTCGGACGTTGCGCTCGACCTCGCGAAGAAGCAGGACGCCGCAATCAAGAGCGGGCTGCCCGACTGCTGCGCCGCGAGGCCGTCGTGAGAACGGGTTTGGCCTCGCTCGGTGCGGCCGGCCTATTGGGGTGGGGGGCCGCGCGGGCGATGGCGTCGCGAATAGCGCGCAACCCGGATCCCCTTCCGCGGGAACGGCTTCTGGCCGAGCCCGAGGGTGAGCAGGTTTCCATCACCCGGCCCGACGGCACCGTCCTGAACGCGTTGGTCGCGGGGCAGGGGCCGCCGGTGGTTCTCGTGCACGGCTACACCGCCCGGATCCTCGAGTGGAATTTCGTGTGGGACGAGCTGCAGGCCAGGGGCTTTCGCGTCATCGCGTTCGACCAGCGCGGCCACGGACGTTCCACACTCGGTTCCGACGGCATCGGGTCGGAGCCGATGGCGGCCGACCTCGCCGCGGTGCTGCAGCACTTCGACGTTCACGACGGCGTGCTCGTCGGGCACTCGATGGGCGGATTCGTCACCATCCGCACCGTGCTCGACCACGCCGACGTGGCGCCCCGGCTCCGCGGGCTGGTGCTGTTCGCCACCTGGGCGGGTCGCATCCTCGACGGGGCACCGCAGAACCGGCTGCAGATCCCGCTCCTGCAATACGGCATCCTTCAACGGATGATGCGCAACGACACCGTCGCGACGCTGTTCGGTGCCGCACAATGCGGCACGCGCCCCGCACCGACGATGGTCTCGGTGTTCATCGACTTCTTCAACCAGCACCTGGACGAACACGGGCCGCTGCTCCCGATCGTGCGGGCCTTCTCGCAGGAGGACCGGTATCCGCGGCTGGGCGAAATATCGGTACCGACGGCGGTGATGGTCGGCTCCGCGGATCGCACCACGCCGACCAGTCATTCGCGCCGCCTCGCCGAGGGCATTCCCGGCGCCCGGCTGGTGACGGTGCCCGACGCGGGACACCTGCTGAACTGGGAAGCGCCCGACGAACTGATCAAGGTCGTCGAATCGTTTCCGGCGCAACGGGTTTAGGCGGCCCGCGCGGTCCAGCTGAAGCTGTGCATCTCGGGAATCAGAGGCGTCAGCGCGGACGCGACGCTGCGACCGACGCGATCAGCTTCCGCGAGTGGGGTTTTCGGGTCAAGGAAGCCTTCGACCTCGACCCGTAGGGTGCGACCGGTCCAACGGGCCCGCGCGTGCGCGTGCACGACGCCGGCAACCGAGGCGGCCGCGGTTTCGGCCGTCGTGATGATTTCCGGGTCGACGCCGTCGAGCAGCCGGTGCGCGATGTCGGCGGTCACCTCCCAGCCGACGTGGCAGATGAACGCCGTGACGACGATTCCGGCGACCGCGTCCGCCCAGCCCCAGCCGAGCGCCACGCCGATCAGGCCCAGCATCGCCCCGGCCGAGGACAATGCGTCGAGCCAGGAATGCTTGGCGTCGGCCACCATGGTCGCCGAGCGAATCCGCCGGCCCACCGCCAGCTTGTAGCGGGCCACCAGTTGATTGCCCGCGATGCCCACCGCCGCGGCGGCGATGCCCCAGCCCACGTGCCCGGTCCCGCCGTGGCGGAGCAGCTTGGTGACGCTTTCGAATCCGGCGACCGCGGCGCTGCCCCAAATCACCAGCGCCACACCGATGCCGGCGAGGTCCTCGGCGCGTTCGTAGCCGTACGGATAACGCTCCGTGGGCAGTTTGCGGGACGCCCGGAAACCGACGAACACCAGGGCGCTGGTCGAAACGTCCGACAGGTTGTGCAGCGCGTCGCCGAGCAGCGCCACCGACCCGGACACCAGCGCGATGGCCAGTTCGACGAGGCCGGTCAGCGCCAACCCGACCGCGCTGACGGCGACGGCGCGATTGGCCTGGCGGCGCTCGCCCGCATCGTCGGCCAGGGTCTCGAGGGGAAAGCTCGCCGCGGGGTCGCGGACTCCGTTGATCACGTGCATACCGCCAAGGCTACGAGCTTGCGACCACCGCCGTGCGTTAGGTTCCGTCCGTGAAGTTCGTGGTGGCAGGCTACGGAAGCAGGGGCGATGTCGAGCCCTGCGTGGCCGTCGGCCGCGAGCTGCTGCGCCGGGGCCACGAGGTTCGCATGGCAGTCTCGCCCGACAAGCTCGGCTTCGTCGAGTCGGCCGGGCTTACCGCGGTCGCCTACGGGGAAGACACGCGCGAGCGGATGGATTCCGCCGAGCGATTCGTTCGCAAGGTGGACAACCCGTTCGCCGCGCTGCCCGAAGTGATGGAGCAACTCACCAGGGTTTGGGCGGACAAGACCGCCACGCTGACGTCGCTCGCGACCGACGCCGACCTGCTGTTGGCGGGATTCAACGAGCAGGAGCTGGCCGCCACCGTGGCGGAGTATCGCGGCATTCCGCTGGCCGCGCTGCATTTCTTCCCCACGCGCGTGTACTCCACCGGGGTGCTGTATTCGAACATCGTCAAGGACGTCGCGGCGGCCCAGCGCCGCTCGCTCGGGTTGCCCGAAGCGCCCCCGCCGGCGTCGTCGTTGGAAATCCAGGCCTATGACGAGCTCTGCCTGCCCGGGCCTGCGTCCGACTGGGTGGAAGCGGACGAGCGGCGGCCGTTCGTCGGCGCGCTGACGCTGGAGTTGCCCGCCGACGCCGACGACGAGGCCCTGTCGTGGATCGCCGCGGGGACGCCGCCGATCTGCTTCGGCCTGGGCAGCACGCCGGTCTCGGCCCCGGCGGAGCTGGCCGCCATGATCGGCGCGGCCTGCGCGCAGCTGGGGGAGCGGGCGCTGATTTGCAGCGGCCCCAACAACTTTGCCGATCTGCCGCGCCCCGATCATGTCAAGATCGTCGATGCGGTCAACCATGCGGCCGTGCTGCCGGTGTGTCGCGCCGTCGTGCACCATGGCGGCGCCGGTGTGACGGCGGCGGGTCTACGCGCCGGAATCCCGGCCCTGGCGCTCTGGCTCTGGCTCGATCAGCCGATGTGGGCCGCCGGCCTCGAACGACTGAAAGCCGGTGCCGCGCGCCAGCTTTCGATGACGACCCAGGAATCGCTCGTCGCCGACCTTCGCCGCATCCTCGCCCCGGACTACGCCGCGCGGGCCCGCGACGTCGCCGCCCTTATGACCAAATCCGCCGAAAGCGTCGCCCGCGCCGCCGATCTGCTCGAAGATGCCGCCTCGAGTTGCGCCTAGCCCTCGCGTATCCCACGCTTGGAAAATGGGGTGGCTCGTCTCGCGTCTGATTCTTCCGGCAATGGTTACCGGCGTGATTGCGAGCGTTGTCGCGCCGGCGAATGCACCGGGCGTGGTGCCGCTCGGCTGCGGGATCACGTGGACGCGCACCGGTGGTGTGTGGATCTACCAACCGGACTGTCCGCAACAGCCGCCGCCTTCGCAGCCGTCACCGGAGAGCCCGCCGCCTGGCCCGCCACCGCCGCCGCCGACTCCGTAAGCTTCCGCTCGTGGCATATGACGTTCACATCCGAACCGCCGACGGCGGTGTCCAATACCCCAACGCATTCAGCTACGACATCAAAGACGGGATCCTGATGGTCGAGGTCGGCGACGACGTCGACCATGCGGACAAGATCTACTTCTCGCCGGGCTACTGGCAGCAATATGTGGTCGACCCATTCGGCGACGACCCCCTCGACCTGGAGCTCGATGTCTTCGACGACGAAGACGAAGACGAGGACTACGACGAAGACGAAGACGTCGAAGAAGAAGACGAGGACGAGGAAGGCGACGAATAGCCGTCGCCTGACTTGGTGACGTCGGTCACCTTTGCCTCCGATTTGGGCAGCCCTGCCGTCGCTCCGGTGTTGCACAGGACGGTTGTCGCATCAGACGGCCACCCTGATCGGAGCGAGGCAGACATGGGGCACATCACGACCACGACCGGTGGACACCACAGGACCCGCGACTTGGAGGCCGCCGCGTTCTGGATCTTCGGCGGCATCATCCTGTTGGTCGCCTTCGGCGACGCGGTGGCGGTATTGGCCGTCGCGGTCGCGGTGGTGGCGTCGGTCGCGTGGATCTACCGCAAGATTGCGCACCGCTGGGTGCGACACGACGCGCACCCGGCTCCCGTGACCCATCTTCGCTCAGAGTGGGCGGGGCAATTCGACGTGAAAGAGGCTCCGGCACAAGCGCTGTCGCACCACCCGCACGCCGCCTAGATAATCGCTTCAAAAGCCGACTATTCAACTCTTCATAATCTGCTTTTTCCCGGCTCTCCACTATTCTTCTACGGCAACCTCAACGCCGAGGAGAGAGAGAGCGCATCAAATGTCCTCACTTCGCTGGCTCGCCGGGCTGGCCATTCCCGTCGTGACCGGCGCCGCCCTGGTTTCCGGCGCCGCGATCGCGACGGCCGATCCTGTTGACGACGCGTACCTGTCCCAACTGCGCGCCGCCGGCTTCAGCTGGCCGCCGGACCACGACGAGGCCCTCACCGCGATGGGCCGGCTCATCTGCGACGATCTCGGGTGGGGTTGGACCTATGACCAGATCACCCAAAACATCCACTCCACTTTGGACCCGAGGAACGTCACGTTCGGGGAGATCGGATCCATGGTGAGAATCGCGCACGCGACCTATTGCCCCCTGCAGCAATGCTGGGCCGCTCATTGCTGAGCGGTCCCTTTTCCGGCGTGAAATAAAGGTATAGAAGGGGTATATGCACTTCGCTCTAGTTCCGCAGTTGTCGCGGACTGAGAGGAGAAGCCGATGACCCCGAATGGTCTGAGCGGTCTTGTTGGTTTGTGTGCCGCACCGCTCGCTATCGCCCTGTACGTTGCCCCGGCCGCATCCGCCGACGCCGCGTCGTGGAACGGCACCTACGCGATCACGTTCATGGTCGGCCCGAAATCCGGGACCAGCATGGCGGTCGGCGACCCCGAGGTGCAGCACACCGACACCTACGGGTTCCGCTCGAGCTGTTCGAGCGGAAAGTGCGTCGCCACCATCGTCAGCGGCCCCCCGCCAAGCAACCCGACGGTTCCGCAACCGGTCCAATTCACCTGGGACGGGTCGTCGTGGACCCAGGTCAGCGATTTTCAGTGGGACTGCATGATGCCTGACACCAGCATCCAATGGAATCCGGCCCACTCCACCGTGCGCTACACGCCCCAGCCCGACGGGTCGCTTTCCGGCGTCATGCACACCGAGATCCTCAGCGGCGCGTGCCAGGGCACCATCGACATGGATATGAAGGCCGAGCGGGCGTGACACGCTAAGCCATTGCGCTGCAATGCAATTTGCCTAATCCTTTGTCTCCAACATGCGCGGCGATACGATACGACCATGCGTTTCACCTATTTCGCTGCCGCGGTGGGCATCGCCATCGCGCTGCTGGGAGCGTCGCCCGCCCACGCTGACTACAGCGGTTTCACTCGTTGCGTGGGAGGCATCAAGCAACTACCGCTGAATGAACCGGACCCACAAAACTTCCAACGCGTTGGCGTTATCGAGCAGGACCTCAAATCTGGTGTTTCCCCCGCCGCGGAAGCTCAGAAGGTGGCGGGGATGGGATTCGACCAGCAGACCGCCGCCACGATTGTGCAGTGCATCATCGAGGAGAACCCGTAGTCGCGACGCTTTGAAGGCAATTCAGTCGGTCTTGTGCCAGGTTTGGCAGCTGCGCGTCAAGAACGCCTTGTCGGTTGGCGCGATCATCACCACCTGAGGGCCTGTGCCGATGTCGCTATCGATGATGTGGGTCGAATTCAGGCTGCTTAGCCGCGCCCAATAGCAATCGGATCCTCCCTCAGGGCTGGGACCGCCCGAGCGATAGGTGCCCGCCACGATGTCGATGCCGACCCGATAGGTCCCGTCGGTTTCGATGACGGTCCTGGGGGCGAACGGTGGCGGGGGAGCGGTCACGGTGACCGTTTTGGTGATTTCCACAGCGGACGTCACCGTCGTCGCCGTCTTGCCCGACCCGCCGCAACCTGCGAGAACTATCGCCGCGCCCGCGATGGCGATCTGCTTGCCGTGCATTGAAGGAGGGTAAGCAACGGATGCTCGGACCTCCAGTGCAGGCGGAGGTGGTGATGTCAAGCTAAACGCGTGTCGAGGGTTGATCTGCCGGCCGCCCGGACGTTTGCCACAGCGGCCACCTTCGCCGCCGTCGCTGTCGGGGCGGCCGCTCCCGCGTCTGCCGCTCCCGTGATGAGCGGCCATTACCTCAAGACCACCACCGATCCCGGCGGCGGCCGCGCTTTCACCGAGAATTGGTACTTCACCCCCTGCGGTGACGGATGCGCCGACATGTCGAGCCCAGCGTCCGGCGTCAGCGGCCGGGCGATGTTGGTGGATGGTCAGTGGACGCTTGATAGCACCGAGGACATCGTGTGTAAGGGCGGTGTCACTGAAGGTAATGCGGCGAACGCCCACTACACCTGGGATCCGAACACCCTTGCCGGCACGGTCCAAGTCGTCCAAAACCGGGGCGTCTGCGACCATCCGCCGCAGTCGTATTCGTTGAGCTTCCGACTCACGAAGGCGCCCTGAAAAAGGCGCTCTGAACGGCGTTTGCCCAAGACTCCGGTCGTGGAAGGGGCCGGCGTCGCAAGTAAGGCTTTCGCCCGCCGGTTGTCGAAAGAGTAGTCGCCTACTCATACCGATCCCCGAGGAAGACCGCATCCTGAGTGGGCGGCCAAGGAGGTAGCGAGATGTCCTATGTGATTGCGGACCCAGAGATGATGACGGCGGCGGCAGGGGACTTGGCAGCCATCGGCTTGAACGTCAACGCGGCCCACATGGTGGCGGCGGCTCCAACCGTCGCGGTGATACCCGCCGCCGCCGATGAAGTGTCGACAGGTATCGCGCACCTGTTCTCCCAGCACGCTGCGAACTATCAGGCGCTGGCCGGTCAGGCGGCTGCATCTTATGAGCAGTTTGCTCAGCACTTGACTGCCAGTGCGGGCGCGTATGCCAGTGCTGAGGACGCCATCGCCGCGTTGTTGCAGAACAATTTGTTGTCTGAGATCGCAACCGGGTGGTCCGCCTTTCTTGCCACGTTGCCTGAAGGTTCACTGGAAACAGCCCTTCTGTTACTTCTGGGCGTTATTTCAATTCCATTTTTATTCGCTCTTGGCATTCTACTTCTTGGCGTTGTGTTGCCACTCGCCATAGCGATTTTCCTGCCACTCGGCATCGTTTTTCCGTGGGCATTCGTCGGGCTCGTAGTCGGAGGGTTCATTTTGGGTTCGCTTTCGGAGTCACTGGCGGCTCTTTAGGCGGGCGTCGACGACCGACCAGCATTCAAAAGCCCGCAAAGGACAAATGAGAGCCATGACGGCCCAGGAAATAGGCGGACGCAGTTCCACAGGGTGATACTTACCGCATCGCCCGCCATCTCGGCATAACAGGCTTCAGGGTATTAACGGCGATACCCACCAGGCTTTCTCGCCGCTTATCGACGCCGCTCCTAACGGACCCGCCGAGGTAACCCGCATCGGAAAGCCGAACAGTGCCTCATGGCACGCACCACCCGACACGCTGCCGCTCACTCCGGTGATCCGCATTAAGCGTGTCCGCTGGTTAGACGGGGCTCTTTGAGCCATTCCCAACTAACCGTGAAAGTACAACTCGACAACGAAAAATGAGTACTACAAAAGAATATGACGCGATGTCCGAGACATCTTATTCGGGCATCTACAGAATGCTTCAAGCAGCTTATGGACAAGGAGAACCAGCAGCTTCATGCTCCGCCTTCGCCTCGACGACTAGTCGGAGATTGTCCGGTAGCTGCCTGGAAGAAAAGATGGCCATATTGCGCCGTATTTACCATCCGTCCGGCATCGAGGCTGCGGGGGGAGCGCTTGGGTCGTCGCGGTCCGCGCGCCTTAGAAGGTCTATTAGGTCGTGCGGCTGTTCTTCGTCCTCGTCCAACGCTTCAACACCTTCCAAAAAGCGCTTCACCCTTCGATGCTTGGCCGCAAGATCCCGTTCCGCCTCTTTACGTTCCCGTATGAGGCGCTGACTCTCAGATACCTTTTGCGCGACCCGCTGAGCCTATTCCCGGGTACTGCTTTTCTAGCTGCGAAAACTCTGGTGCGCGATACTGGGATTGAACCAGTGACCTCTTCCGTGTCAGGGAAGCGCTCTCCCGCTGAGCTAATCGCGCCTGGGGGTCAAACTTGGAGGTGGAGACGGGAATCGAACCCGTGTGCACGGCTTTGCAGGCCGTTGCCTCACCACTCGGCCACTCCACCGCGGGGGATTGATGCCACTTGCACCTTCGAGCGGACGACGGGATTCGAACCCGCGACCCTCACCTTGGCAAGGTGATGCGCTACCAACTGCGCTACGTCCGCGCGCAACGAGCGAGATCGTCGCCCGGTGCGAAGGACGACGATAGTCCACCCGAGCGGGCGCACACAAATCTCTTGGTTACGTTGCGGCTCTAGGCTAGCGCGCTCTCCGACGCACGCGGCGAGTTCGGCGCTGCCCGATTCGTGCTACCCTTCGACGTCGTTCGCCCGTCGGCGCCGGGTCCCGTGGCTCAGTGGAAGAGCGTCCGCTTCACACGCGGAAGGTCGCTGGTTCGATCCCAGCCGGGACCACACTCATCAGTGCAGCTCATGGCATGTTCCGCTGTCCACAAACCGATCCAGCTCTCACAACGGCCCAGGCTTATCCGCCGTTTATCCGCCGCGACGGTTAATCGCCGAGCCCGTCGAGCGCGTCCGCCACACGATCCAGGTCGGAGTCGTAGAGATCGGCGTAGGTGTGCGCGGTGACCACGATCGAGGCGTGGCCCATTGTTACCTGCAGGAGTTTCATGTCGGCGCCGGCCGATCGGGCCAGCGACGCATAGGTATGCCGGAGGTCGTGCACGCGCATCGTCGGATGCCCGAGTTCGCCGATGCGGGTCCGCCAGCCAACGGCGCGTTTCCAGTTTTCGAGCCCTAGTCGCGCCCCCTTCGGCGACACGATCGCCGGCTCGCTGGCCGTACGTCCGGCGATTCGGCGTTCAAGGGTTGCGATCAGCCGTTCCGGAATCGGCACACTACGACGACCCGCACGGCTTTTGGGCGGTCCTTCAAGGAGGCGGCCAGACAGTTGCGTGATGGATCGGCGAACGCGAATACGCCGCGCCGGCAGGTCGACATCTTCGACGTTGAGTCCGGTTAGCTCTCCGAACCGCAGTCCGGTGTAGGCGAGGATGAGCACCACATCGCCTTGCTTTGCGGCTCTTGAGGACTCGCCCGAGGCCGTGTCACAAAGTTCGGCCAGCTTCGCCACTTCCACCGCGGTCAGATAGACATGGCTCGTTTCACCCATCGCCGGGAACCGCACATTCGCCGCGGGGTTTTTGCCACGCAGTTTCTTGTCCGTGACGGCGTGGTCCAGGGTCATCCGAAGGACGCTGTGCGTCCAGCGCACCGTGCGGGGCCCGAGGCCGTCAGCGGTCATTCCGTTAATCCATTCCTGGACGTCCTCTCGCAAGATTCGCCCAATCGGCCAGTTGCCGAACTTTGGCTCAATCCGCAGCCGCCAGTTGTCCTCGTAGCCGCGGCGTACTTTCGGCGACAGATCGGGCCGGGATGCAAGCCAGCTCTTGTACACAAGGCGCAGTTCGGTTTTGCCGCCGCGGGGATCGACCGCCTCGCCATCTTCGCGAGCGGAGCGCACTTCGCCGTCGAACAACTTGGCAGCCCGCAGGGTCTTGAATGTCTTGGATCGCTTGGTCCCATCGGGCAGCAGCCACTCGACATCCCAGCGGGTGCCAGACTTCGCTTCACGTCTGCGAATTGTCATGGCTCAACACCGCGCGGCGGCAAGCCATTCCACGACATCGGCGCGCATCCAGCGTCGATGCCGAGACGACAACTTACAGTGACGCGGTCCCGGCGACTCCAGCCCTCGCTCTCGTTTCGCCGCCCAATCATGCAGTGTGGAGACCGGGATGCCTGTCATACGTGACACCTCGCCCGCGGTGAGCACATCGTCCGCTGCCATGGTCATGGCTCCTGCCCTCCTATCCCGTCGCCGAACTTTGTTGTCTGCCTGGTGGTCCGGCAACCACAAGGACCTTGTTGCAGTTGGCTCTCCAGGCGACCCGTTGGGAGACGGCACCCGTGATGAGTCCATCCCGATGCGGTGCGCTGCGGTCACCCGAATCGACTCGGTAGATGGGTACATTGTCGCGGTCGCGGTCGGATGTGTGCCATGCCGTTGCGGCGGCCGTCAAGTGTTTTCGCTCTCGCGCTCCTGGGGACCGCAGCGCATTAATGACGTCCTTGGCAGTCACCAGTTGCCTGCACGCGTTCGGGTCAACTAGATCGCGCTGGCTAATGGAGGTGCTCATTTACCCACTGTACGAATGCTGAAGAGCCTACGCGACGGTCGCAGGAAACGTTTTCCGCATGAACATCGCTGTGCGAAGCGCGGGCTAAAGTCGATGCATTGCAGTAAGTCCCGCTAATTCTCTGTCGAGCGGCAGAAAATCGGAATCTTTGACGAGTCGCTCGATTGCGTCCCAAACGAACACGTCTCGACCGTCGTGCGGTCGCGGCGACAGTCGTGAGGGTTGGAAGTGGCGAGAGAACGTCGGGCTCTGGATCCGAACCGGCGGCAACACGGGTTTCACCGCTAATGCCCTCGCGAGTACGGGCAAGCGCCCCGTGCTGCTCACCAACCCGGCATCTCAGCTTCGGTGCCGTGATTGCAGTCGGTCCGCCACGCCGCGCCAGCGGCGCGCCAGCCCGGCGCCGCTGACGTTTTCTCGTCGCGTTTCCAACGGCCAATCCACCGACGATGTTGCGCCGCGTTCTCAGCCGTTGGTGTGCCGCTCTCTGCGTTTCGCCGGTACCGCCGATGAGACCTCTCGGTAGCCTTCCGAGGGTGGAGCAGGCACTGCTGCAGCTGTTGGTGAGGGCTGATCCCGTGCCGCTTTCACTGCTGCACTTTGTCATCACCGGAACCTGGCCACCCGAGGCGATGCAGCCCCGCTTTGACGTGTCATTCCCCAAACGAAGCGGCTCGGGCGCAGTTCCCATCTGAGGTAGACGGCCCACGAGGTACAGCAGGGCGGGCGATTGCACTTCCCGGCCCGCTGGGCGGCTGCGGGCAGCACGTCTGAGGGGAGTCGTAGGGGCGGGTTGAGGCGTCCTGTCAGCGTGTAGCTGGCTCGGCGAGTCATCCGACGGCCCGCACCGGCTCGGCAGCTATGCCACTGACTCGGATTGCACAGGCACGGAGCAGGTGACGCCCGGCGTTGTCACAGCCCACCTCCGCCCAGCAGAGCCTGGGTCCGCTGGGACGGCTGCTCGCCTGGTAGGCCACGGGGTCCACAACCATGCACGGCTGGAGGGGATGCAGGTAAGCCGCCGAGCTGGGCGCCGGCCGTGTCTCCGTACCGGCTCGCTGACGTCCTACCGGCCGCACGCGTCCTCATGACCGCGCACCCTCCCAGCCCTCACGCCGGTCGCATCCGTCAGCACTGACGCCTGCCGCCTCCTACGTGACCTGGGCGGAGCCCGTCCCGTGCCCCGCCAGCCCACCGGAACTTAGGTTCCCCTCACTTGACCGCCCTTACAGACATCACACCTCTTGCACCAAGGTCACGCTTAGATAACAATATGTCCCGACGTAATTGAGAGCAGGGACTTCGGGTGGGCGCTGAGCCGGTGGTTTTGGAGGCACGGACGGACTCGGTGCGAATCTGCCCACGCTGCGGAGAGACATTCGACGTGCCCAAAAAGGGCCGGGGCAGGCGCCCGGTGTGGTGCTCGGCGCGATGCCGGCGGCAGGCCTCCGCCGAACGCATCGCCGCCCGCAATGCCGGTGCGGCGGCGCGCGTCGTCGAGGTACCGCGCGCGCATCGACCCGACCCCAATGCGCGCCTGCCGCTGCCCTCGATGCACACGCTGCAGCGCTTGTTTCTTAGCTCGGACTACCAGTGCCAAACCTTGCTGGAAGACCTGGCGCGCCGGTACACCTCGGGGGCAATGGGTGAGCAGTTGCGGGCGGCGGTGCAGCGGTTCGTGGCCGCGATAGCGCTTGAACAAGCCCTCGCCGACGATCCCGTCTATCGGCGGGCCCGCGAGGACGTCGAGCGGCTGCGGGAGCGTCTGTGCCGCGAGGTCGAGCGTGCCGAGCGGCGCGACCGCGAGTTGGCCCGGTTGCGTCGAGACGCCGAGGAGCTGTGGCGCCTGCGTGCGCGTGTTGCGGAGTTGGAGTCCGCTCTTGCCGGTGTCGCCCACCCACTGCACCAAGCCGGCCAGCACGACCAGGTGCCGGTGAGCCGCCAGCAGCGCCGCGCCGCCCAACGCGCCGCCCGCAAGACCTGCTAACCCAGCATGTTGCACTAGGGCCCGCCCGCGATGTCGGCGACAACACTCCCGGGTTTCAGGGCTGTGCGTTCCGACCAACGTCTCACCGCAGTTGCTATCTCTCTTGTAGACAAACGAGGCTGATCAGAGCTCTTGTCCGGATAGAGGTTTCAGCAGCCGGTGGCCGCTCGAAGTGTTCGACACATCTGGTGTACCCGCGCCGCAGACAAGCGAGTGATCCGGCGTCGGAACGCGGTGCGCGGCAACGTATAAATTTGTCGAAATTGACGACGCAATCGCTTGGCAGGCGGTCGTCGGGGGCGGTCAGTGCCAGCTCGGACACCAGTCCCGTCCGGGTGCGAGTCAATGCGGCCACGACGAACGCGCCGATCCGGTCAGCAACCGGATCCCTGGTGAGAATGAGCACGGGCCGGTCACCGCCCGGTGTCGCGGCGAACCACAGTTCACCGCGCCGCATCGGCCCAGTCAGCCCAGTCCTCGGCAGGCCCCCAATCGGCGATCTCGGCGCGGGCCACAGACGACGTAAGCGGGCGCATGTCAGCCAAGTAGCGCTGCGGCGAGTTCAGTCCGCCATCAAGGTTGATAATCTGCCCTGTGATGGAGCCTTGCAGGTGGTGAACTGAGAAACACCGACAAAGCTGCCACGTCTTTGAGCTGGCCCGAGCGAGGCGTCAAATAATGGCCGGTCCTGTGTCGAGGCCGGCTTTGTGTCAGATTGCGGCCATGCAAACCACCCCTGGAACGTCGCCCGTTCCAAGCCTGCTCCCGCACTTGTGGAAGTTCGCGCTGGTACCTCTACCGTTGCCGCCGCGGTCGTCGGCGGCCCGCTAAACACCGCATCCGGAAGCTTAGCCTTCTGGAGATCATGCGAATTCGTCTGTGACGGAACTAAATTCGACGATAAGTTGGCGGCGCAGCACTTTACCAGTTGCGTTGGTGGGCAATTCGTTCCGGAAGACCACCCGGTCAGGTGTGCGGGAACCGCGCAAATGCTTACGCACGTGCGCGCGCAGCTCTTCGGGATCGGGATCGGTGCCTTCCGCGGGGACGACCACAGCCAGGATTGTCTGACCCCATTGTGGGTCCTCCGTGCCGACCACCGCGACGTCGCGGACGTGGGGATGTTCGATCAGGACATCTTCGATCTCGGCGGGCGCGATGTTCTCGCCTCCGCGAATGATTGTGTCGTCGGAGCGGCCTCCGATAAACAAGTAGCCCTCTTCGTCGATCTCGGCGATGTCGTTCGTGGCGAACCAGCCATCGGCGTCGAGCACCGATCCGATATCGGCGTAATTACCGGAGATTTGCGCGCCGCGGACGAACAGCTCACCGCGTTGTCCGGGGCCCAATATGCTGCCGTCCTCACCCCGGATCTGCGCTTCGATGCCGGGTACTACCTTCCCCACCGAGCCGAGCCGGCGCGCCACCGCCGGATCCGGCGAGCACAGCGCGGCACGGTGGTCCTCGGGGCCAAGGACTGCGACGGTGGAGCTGGTTTCGGTCAACCCGTAGGCGTTAACGAAGCCGACGTGCGGCAGGAGCTGAAGAGCTTTGCGCACCAACGGCAACGCAACTTTGGAGCCGCCGTACGCCAGGTTTCGAAGCGTAGGCAGTTCCACCGGCTTGTCTTCGAGTACAGCGATGATGCGGGCGAGCATGGTGGGCACCACCGTTGCGGTGGTTACCCCTTCGGCGCCGATCAGTTCGAGCCATTTGCGCTCATCGAAATTGCGCAAATAGACCATTTTGCGACCGGCGTACAGGTTCGACAGCGCCGCCCCGATGCCGGCGATGTGGTAGGGCGGCACGCAGATTAGCGTCGCATCTTCGGCTGCCGCGGAGTCGAATTCGACGGTGCCGGTGACATAGCTGGTCAGATTGTTGTGGGTGATCTGGACCGCTTTCGGCCGCGACGTGGTGCCCGAGGTGAACAGCATGACCGCGACGTCGTCGGGGTCGATGAAATTGGATACCGGTTCGGCCGTGCGGGCTGCCGTGATGAAGTCGTAAGAGTGCATCGTCAGGGCCCCGACGCCGGCGACCTGACCGGCGAAGGCGACGTCGACGATGAGTAGGGGTTCGGGTAACCGAGCGATCAGTTCGCGCAGACTCTCGCCCGACAGCCGATAGTTCAACGGCGTAAATGGCACGCCCGCGCGTGCCGAAGCGAACAGCAACAGCGGCAACAGCGCTCCGCCGGTTCCCACATAGGCCACGTGCCGGGCGGCGCATGAAGTGATCACCCCAGCGCCGCCGTCGGCCAACACGCTCAGCTCATCGACAGTCAGCCGAGCATCTCCGGAGACGACCGCCCCGCGATGCGGATTTGTGGAGGCTGCCATCTCGAGCAGCAGGGAAATACTCATGGCTTAATCCCTGATACCCATAACCGACGCATGGCGCAGGCCCGGATAGGACGAGCCACGGTCGCGGCCACGGCGGGCGGTTTCTCGACCCAGCCAGCACTCATCAGTAAAATATATATAGGTTTTCTAGAATCCGGCAATCCGTAGTAGTCCGCGGGTAATCGCCGACACTGGAATGGCCTTCCGATCAGGATGCCGATTTAGCCGCCAACCGCGCCTGCAGGCCTGCAATGATCGTGTCGACGGCGTAGAAGAAGTCGCGGCCGCGCAAGCGCGCCAGCTGTGGCACCAGGCGCTCATCGATGGCAGGATCCCGGTTAATCCGCATGGCGGATCGCTGTCGGGGGCGCTACCATTTGGTCACATCCGGGAGGCGGTACACCAACTCCAGGGGTTGGCGGGTGAGCGCCAGGTACCAGATGTGCGGTGTGCGTTGATCATTGCCTGGAGTTTTTCCTCAATGCCCAAGGCCTCGCCCTGCGCGCCGCGTGAGGGGCGCGCAGGGCGATGACCACGAATCGCGACGACTGGGAATTCGTGACACGTGTCGCGACCGCATCGATTGTCCACACATTGCCGAGGCGAGGCGACTTCGAGGGCAAAACGCGAGTGGGCCCCTTGAGTCCGCGCCGCCTCAATAGATTCACTGGGGTGGACGGTTGCTGGCCTCGGGGGTTCTCCTTGAGGGACAGTGTCGGAGCGACCGGGCCCGCGTGACGGACGGTGGCCGGGGACGGCATCATCACACTTTTCGAAGGGTCCCGGCACTACGAAAGCTGGCGTCTCGTGATCACCAACACAAGTAGATTGCTCCTAGTTGAATACTTTGCGGCGCAGGTCCGCATGACAGGTATGCAGCCGGTCTACAGTAGTTTGGAAGAGCTGACCCGGCTTACAAGGGCACCCTTGGATTCAATCCATCGCCCTGTGTCGGTGTCGGTGCTTGGTTTTTGCGCGTCGGTAGGAGGACCTCGGATGGTGAATGCGCAGTCGGCGGAAGTGGCCGACATAATCAAGGCTGTACGGAGCTTTGTGCGTGATCACGTTGTTGCGTTGGAACCCAAGATCGAGGCCGATGACGACATCCCGCCGCAGCTACGCCAGGCGTGCGCGGAGATGGGGTTGTTCGGCACTGCCATCCCCGAGGAGTACGGCGGATTGGGTGCCGACGTCGAAACCGAGGTGTTGCTGGCCTTTGAACTTGGTTGGACGACGCCCGCGCTGCGAGCGATGTTCGGGACCAACAACGGCATCGCCGGCGAGGTGCTGATCTCCGCCGGCAGCGACGAGCAGCGCAGCGCGT
This sequence comes from Mycobacterium sp. UM_CSW, assembly GCF_000455205.1. GTDB lineage: Bacteria > Actinomycetota > Actinomycetes > Mycobacteriales > Mycobacteriaceae > Mycobacterium. The sequence continues at coordinate 29,882 of NZ_AUWQ01000037.1, forward strand.
GGCTGCCCCGGTTAGCTAGCGGTGCGGCCATCGCATCATTCGCGCTGACCGAATCAGAGGCCGGATCGGACCCGTCGACGATGAAGACGTCGGCTCGTCGCGATGGTGGTGACTGGATCATCGACGGTGCCAAGCGGTTCATCACCAACGCGCCGTACGCCGACATATTCGTCGTCTTCGCTCGAACCAACCCGGAAGTGCCAGCAGCTCAAGGTATTTCGGCGTTCCTCGTGCCGAAGGGAACACGTGGACTCCAGATCGGTCCCCGCGACGCGAAGATGGGCCAGGCCGGTGAGGTGACTGCTCCGGTGTACATGGACGGGGTTCGAGTACCCGGCGAGGCCATGGTTGGTGGAGAGGGTCAGGGGTACGCCGCCGCGATGCGCAGCCTCGGGCCTGGCCGGATCAGAATCGCGGCGCTGTGCGTCGGCATGGCCGAGCGCCTTCTCGAGGAATCGCTGGCCTACGCCACCACTCATCATCAGTCTGGTCGGCCGATCGCCGAATTCCAGCTGATTCAAGCGATGTTGGCGGACAGCCAAACCGACATCTACGCGGGACGCGCGCTCGCTCTGGAGGCGGCCCGCGCGTTCGACGCCGGCACCGACCGAAGGACCGGACCGTCGGTTGCGAAATACTTCTGCAGCGAAATGGTCGGTCGCGTTGCCGATCGCGCCGTGCAGCTTCACGGAGGCACCGGATACATGAAGGGCGTAACCGTAGAACGGCTATATCGCGACGCGCGGGTTTTTCGGCTCTACGAGGGAACCAGCCAGATCCAGCAGTTGATCATCGCCGGACAGTCGGTGCGGCAATACCGTAATCGCGCCGGAATCCCGTCGTGAGCAAGGCGGCGAACGGCAAGTCGACAAGCAATGGGGAAGGGGACGGCTGATGTCACCGATTCACCATCTGGCAGCGCAGTGCCTTGAGAAGATTGCGCAACTCAAAGCCCAAAGGAATGGCTGCGCGTCGACCAAGCGCCGCGCACGCCCGTCGGCAAGCCCGACTATCGGACCATCAAAACGTTGATGAGGACGACCTAATGCCCAAACGATACGGTACGAAGGAAAAAGACCAGGCCGTCGAATACATTATCGACCGCCTGCTGACCGGCAAGTTGCGCACCGGTGATCGGGTCGACCGCAACGAGATCGCCAGAGATCTCGGGCTGAGCCGGGTCCCGGTGACCGAGGCCATCGGACAACTGGAACACGACGGAATAGTAACGTCTCGCTATCACCGCGGTACTTTCGTCGAACGTTTCGACCCGGCCACGGTGCTTGAGCACCACGAGGTGTACGGCTTGCTCAGCGGCATGGCATCGGCGCGTGCGGCGACCTACCCGACGCCGCGCCTGATCGACAAGCTTAACGAGCTGATCCGCGTTCTTCGGACGGCAACCGACTCGGAGATCTTCGAACAGACCACCTGGGAATATCGCCGCACAATCAACCACGAGTATGCCGGTCCGCGGCTGCAAGCTGCCATCCGCACGTCGCAGAGCTTCATTCCCAAGGCTTTCTGGGTGAACTTCGAGGACAACCAGAGATTCATGCTGCCTTCCTACGAGCGGGAGCACGCCGCGATCCTGCGTCATGATTCCACCGCTGCACGTGCCGCGTGCGAGGACCGTTCGATGACCACGGCGCGTGTGGTCGTCACCGAGCTGGTACGCCGCGGTGTGTTTGAAAGCACCGATGCTGTCGCCCCGGTCGACGGCCTGTTGTCGCCATGAGCACGACTTAGCCGAGGGAGCGGCGACGCGGCGCGCCCTTTGATTGGGGCACGAGGAATTTCGCCTGCTGGCACGCGACTTCATCGCCAGGAATGTCACCTCTTACTACGACTGGATCACGGACGGCATCTTCCCCGCGCAATCTGTACCGCCAACTCACCAGATCGGCGTCATGGGCTTTCGCGATTCCTGAGTACGGCGCGACCTCGGTGACCAACTCGACGTCGAAGAAGTTTTCGGAGGGCGTGAGAAGGTCACTGTGCCAATATGATCGCCGCCCAAGTGCGCACGGACTCCGTCGAATTTCGGCGGCCTCGCCATTGCTCGCCGTATCGGGGCACAGTATTCAAGCCAGCCTTTCCGATGACGCGGTCGACAGGGCGATAGCGCCTCTCGGACTGAACCGTCACGACTTCCACTGCACAGGCAAGCTGATCAGCGCAGCTGTATTCGCCGGCCATTCGATCTGCGGTGTGAACCCGGGTTTCACCTCGAAGTCTGGGATGCGGCTCAGCCATTCGTTGACAACGAGTGTGAGCTCGATGCGGGCTAGATGCGAACCCAGGCAGCGATGCGGACCGCCACCGAATCCCCAGTGCCGGTGGACCTTCCCGTCCAGCACCATCCGATCGGTCGAGATATCGTCGCTGCCGTCACGGTTGATGGCGCCGATACACAGCCGTATCGGTGAACCCGGTGGCAACCTGAATCCGCCGACAGTGACTTCCTCGGTCGTGATCCGCGGCAGGATGGGTGCGGCCGATTCCAAACGAACGATCTCCTCCACAAAAACGTTGGTCTGTTTGGGGTCTTCGCGCAGCTGCCCCCGTAGTGCCGGGTCGCAGGCCAGTTTTTCCAACGCGAAACCGATTGTGGCGGTAACGGTGTCAAGGCCAGCTAGCACGAAAAGAAAGCTCAGCCCGATCGCTTCAGCTTCATCGAGCGGTTCCTCGCCGGTGAGAACTTGCGACAGGATGTCTGGGCCGGGATTGGCTTTGCGTTCGGTGATCGCGTTGGTCAGATAGGCGAACAGCTCGAGCGCCGGCCCGAGCTTGTCCTCTCCGGGTACACCAGGCAGGTCGGCCAGCGCGATCACGGTGTCCTTCCAGTTGACGAGCTTGTCACGGTCGGCCAGCGGTAGCCCGTACAGCGTCAGGAATACCTGTGAGGGGTAGGGGATGGCGATATCGGTCACCACGTCGCACTCACCCTTGGCGGCGACGTTGTCGATGATGTCGATCACTTGTTGCTGTAAGGACGGCATCATCTTGCCGAGGGCATGGGGACTGAAGAACGGCTGAAGGACCTTGCGAAAGCGGGTGTGTTCAGGTGGGTCATAGGAGATCGGCACCAGGGGCAGCGGGCTGCCGAGCATGTCGAAGGCCTTCTTGGACGAGTAGATCTCAGGGGTGCGCAGTGCGTTGAGCACGTCATCGCGATGAGTGAAGTAATACCACTCGTTCATAAGCACCACCGGGCCTATATCCCTCAACGCGGCCCACCCGGCTCCCCTATCAGCTGCCATCGGCAAGGCGTCGAGCTCGACCATTGGGACGCCAAGCGCGTCGGTCCCGATGGGATGTACAGCTGTCATGTGCATCGACTTCCGTTAATTGGCGAACTATCTACCTATTTAAGCCGATGAAGGTGAACTCCGGTACCCCCGATGTTCAGATACCCATCTCAGCGCCACAATCGGGTCGTCGGATGACGGCCTCGGGTCGGGTATCGCATCGGGAGGAGACGCCCGACCATCCTTAGAAACACGGCCAGCCCTGTTCAGACTGATAGCCGAACTAAGTAACTGCTTGCCGATTACAGCAATCGGAGCAAGAAATCGTGGGGAGGGGCAAACGACCTCGGCATGACATCCGCCATCGATGTCGGGCGAATGGCTTAGAGCGCCGCGGAGAGCACATCGACGACTGCGACTCTGGAGTCTTCAATCATGTACTTCTGCACCCCGTCGAGGTGCCGCCGCCAATGCCGTTGAGCACCTTCTAAGTCGCCCTCGATGAGTAGACGCACCAATTTGTTGTGGCCGCGCTGATGCGTGCGGCAGGCTGGGACGTCATACCCCGCCGGGTGGTCGGCCAAGTGCGCTCGATTGTGGGCCTCGATGATGCTGTACAGCTGATCGGCCAGCACAGACAGTGTCGTATTGCCTGCCAGCGCCATTATGGAGTGGTGGAAAACCACATCGAACTCGGCGTAAGCAGCGGGATCCTCGATGAGCCCGGCGCCGCGAGTCGAAAGTTCTTCGAGTTCTCTGATCTGGCGGCTGAGTCCTCTCCCAGAAGCAAGACCGATGGCGGATTCCTCGAGAGCCGCGCGTGCTTGGTAGACGTCGTCCAGTGTGGTTCCGCGTGATTGCAGCAAGGCGCCGGTGTAGCGGCCGGCGGCACCGGGGTCTGGGCGACGGGCACGTGCACCACCTCGGGCGCCACGCAGCACTTCGATGAGTTGTTCGGACTCGAGTATCCGGAAGGCCTCGCGCAGGGTGGGGCGGGAAACGCCGAACTGCGTCATCAGAGTCGCCTCCGAGGGCAATGCGTCGCCCACGTCTATATCACCCATCACGATCTGCCGTCGCAGTTTGGCGGCCACGAGCTCGCCGGCCTTTGGTACCTTCACCGCGTAAGCGTCTAATGGCACGCGTCGTACGTCCTCTCGTCTCACCCGCGGCGGGGGCTACTGGCGCTCTATGTGAGCTTGGCTGCCGAGACGCCGTGGCCCATAGCGTCAATAAAGAACAAAATACTAATTTATCTAGATTATAACTCTAAGTCGAGAAGCTGGGCCTCGGCAGCGAAGACCCCCACGAGCTGGAGATCTGCGGCGCAGACCCACGCCGTCGCGGCGCTCGTCCCGACACTCACTTCACTGTGGTCCGCGCGCTGGTCGCGGGACAGGAAGACGACGTGGACGACGAGTTCCTGTCAATCCATGGCGCGACCATCCGTCCGGCGCCCGATCCGCCGGTGCCAATCCTCATCGGGGGCCGATCGGATGCGGTGCTTGAACGAGTAGGGCGTGCAGGCGACGGCTGGATCGCGATCTGGCTCACGGCTCAGCGTGCGGCGAGCTCACTGGGCGGCCATGGACCAGTACGCGGCCCATCATGGGCGCAATGAGGACGGGAATGGCTATCCACTGATGGTACGGAGTGGGGTGGGCGACTCGGTCGAGCAGCCGTTCTCGAGCACATGGTCCAGCTTGCGCAACGGATTGGCCGGCGCACATAGGAACGTTTGCGCAGGCGCTGATGACGGGGGCGGGCGGGCCGACCGAATGGAACAGGACCACGTGGGCGGCCTACCATAACGTGAATAAGTAGGACTACAATTTAACTGATTGCGTTTGGGGCGAGGCCCCAAGAGCCAATCAAACTGCTATCGCGCGCAGCCGGCGCGATGCGAGGAGATGGTCGATGACCTCACCGGCTTCGAGGAGGCGGTTGCCTTGAAGAAACCCATGACAGGCGTTCGAGTCATCGAGGTCGCCGAGTACACGTTCGTGCCGTCGGCGGGCGCGGTGTTGGCCGACTGGGGTGCCGATGTCGTCAAGATCGAAAATCCCGTGACTGGTGATGCTCAGCGCGGCTTGGTCAGCGTTCTGAGCCGTTCCGCGTCCCGGCAAGGCGTCCCATTCGCGCCGATGATGGAAGCGCCAAATCGCGGCAAGCGCAGCATCGGACTGTCCCTGGCTCTTTCCGAGTCGCGTCCGGCGTTCGAGGAGCTCATTCGGCGCAGCGATGTCTTCCTTACCAGCTACCTGCCACGAACACGCGCGAAACTGCGCATTGACGTCACCGACGTTCGGCGGGTGAATCCGGACATCATCTACGTCGCGGGAAGCGGCTTCGGCCATCACGGGCCCGACCGCGACCGCGGGGGCTATGACGCGACGGCGTTCTGGGCTCGCGGCGGCAGTGCGCAAAGCGTCACGCAGATCGACGACGATTCGCCTGCGCCAATGCCAGCCGGTGCGTACGGTGACAACATCGGTGGCCTCACCATTGCCGGGGCCGTGGCCGCGGCCCTGTTTGGCCGGCAGAACACCGGCGAAACGTCAAGCATCGACGTGTCACTGCTTTCCGTCGGAGCATGGGCGATGCAAGCCAACATCAATTTGGCAATGCTTTACGGATGTCCGTTACCGGTCATCGGTGGCCGCGCCCCCGCCCCAGGTAACCCGCTGACTGGGACATATCGGTGCAAGGACGGCCGGTTCATTCAGTTATCGATGTTGCAACCGACGCGCTACTGGCCGGAATTCTGTTCACTGTTCGGCTTGGCATCAGCTGCGACCGATCCTCGGTTCGCGTCGATGGAAGCCCTGGCGCAGCACAACGACGAGGCGATCCGTCTGGTCGCCGAGGCCATCGGCTCCCGTCCGTTCGAGGAATGCAACCGGCTGCTCGATCAATCCTCCGGGCCATGGGCGCCGTTGCAGGACGCTTGGGAGGTTGCCAACGATGAAGCACTCATCGCCAATGGGCGAATCGCCGATATTATCGACTCTCAAGGCCATCCTCAGAGGCTAGTAGCCAACCCGGCGCAATTCGACGGCGCACCAACGAGATTGAATAGGGCGCCATTGTTTGCCGAGCACACCGACGAAGTGCTGCGCGATCTGGGTGTCGATGAGACTGAACTACTGCAGTTGAAGTATGCAGGCGCCATTACCTGATTCGCTTTTCCTACCGTGCGCGCGGCGGCATCGATAGCTTCACCCAGACCAACCCGAAAGCGTATAGGCAGAAGCCGCACGACCTTCAGAACGCGTTAGCGGCCCCATAGCGGCGAATCCCAGCGCAAGCGGCAGGGCGCAAGCGCCAACCTTTCACGCCCCGAAGGCGCACACGACGTGCTCGCCGGAATTTGGGCACCTCGATCGTCACGAAGTCACCCTGGCCGATGCCACGCTGAGCGAGTGAACGGGAATCCCGGCTGCCGCGGCGGTCCAGTTATTGCCAAATCACCCGATGTCCCTTTGCACCGCAGGACGTTCGGCGCGCGAGTTCGCGAGATAGTTCGCCTCGCAACAGTTTCCCGTTCGGATTTCGCGGAAGTCGATCCACGAAGATCCACTCGACGGGAACCTTGAACCCCGCCAGTTGCGCCCGGCAATGCACCCGCAGGTTTTCGGAATCCGGGGGCTCCTCAACGTCGACTGGTACCACGAAGGCGACGATTGTCTCACCAAGCCGGCGGTCCGGTTTGCCGACGACTCCAGCCGACACGACGTCGGGATGCGTCTCTAGTATTTGTTCCACCTCGAGAGGAAAGACGTTCTCGCCGCCGCGGATGATCTTGTCTCCTCGACGTCCCACCAGGTAGACGAAGTCGTCGACCACCCGACCCAGGTCGCCGGTACGTTGCCACCCCTGCTCGTCAACGACGAACGAGTGGTCGCTACGCGCCCATATCTCTCCGATTCCGTTAGCATCCGGTTCGTTCAGCCGCAGTTCTACTCCCGGCGCAGGTCTTCCGACCGATGAGAGCAATCCCTCTTGTCCCGCCGCGGCTCGTCGATGGTCGTCGGCGTTGAGTACCGTCACGGGGCTGCCCTCGGTCTGGCCGAATAGGTTGATGAGGTCAACTGCGGGCATCACCTTCTGCATTCGCCGCACGGTGTCGGGGTGAATCGACGAGCCACCGTAGGCAAGGACTCTCAGGCTCGGCGGCGCGGGCACGCCTTCCTCCAAGAGCATCTCAATGACGGACGGTACCAGCGTCGTGTGCGTTGGAGCCGCAGATGCGAGATTACGCCAGAGATCGACGGAGAGGGGCGGTATCAGGATGATGCTCGCGCCGTTGGCCAGCGCGGGCATGAGGTTGCCGAGGCCGGCAACGTGATGGAAAAGGGCCGCGGTCACATACCGTGCGTCGCCGTTGAAACCGCAGAGCTGGCCGAGTATTTCGGCGCGGCGTTCGAAGGGGCCCTCGGGCACCGGAACCGGTTTCGGCAAGCCCGTAGTCCCGGACGTGTGTAGCATGCAGGCGATGTCCTCAGGCCGACGTGCATCAGCACCCAAAGCAACATTGCCAGCGCCGATTTCATCGACGACGGCGATCCGCTTGCCGGTTGCCTTGGCCAACTCGGAAGCGAAATCACGGTACTGCGGTTCGGTGACCAAGACAGGGCCAGAGATATTTTTTAGGGACGCGAACACTTCTCTGTGAGTCACACGCGGCGCGAGAGGAGCCAGCGGACGACGAGTGAGCGCGCCTGCAATCAAGAGGGCCACCGAGTGCGGCTGACTGGTGAGTAGCGCAGGAACGCAGTCTCCGGCCTGGACACCGTGTACGTCGAGGTAGTCACTGGCACCTGCCGTTCTGGCGACGAGTTCGGCTCGCGTCCACGATTCGATGCGCTCATGATTCATCGAGACGATCGCATCTCGATCGGAATCGCTGAGCAGGTGGTGCAGAATGCGTTGTGACCACGTGGCGAATTGGCGTGGTGGTGCGGGGGCGGGTTCCATCGCGTGCCCTAAACCCGTTGGGAGCCAGTAGCAGCCACTATTTCCTCGTCGGTCAGGCCCAATTCACGAAGCACTTCTTCGGTGTGCTCACCACGATCCGGCGGTGCTGACGGCACGTCGGCAGGCGTCGCGCTGAACCGTGGTGCGGGGGCGGGTTGTTCGATGCCGCCGACGGTGATGAACGCGGAGCGAGCCTTCGCGTGCGGATGTGCGGGGGCCTCGTCGATGCTGAGCACCGGCGTGACGCATGCATCGGACCCGTCGAACATGGCAGCCCACTCGTCTCGAGTCTTGGTGCGGAACACCTTGGCGAGCGCTTCCTTGCCCTGTGGCCACAGCGCGGGGTCATCCCGGGACGGCACGGCGCCGGCAGGCTGATCGAGGATCCGGAGGAATTCGGACCAGAACGGACCCTCGAGCGCACCGACGGCAACGAACTTGCCATCGGCGCATTCGTAGACCTCATACTGCGGGGCGCCGGTGTCGGAGTAGTTGGATCCGGGTTCGCCAGGCCAACGGCCTTGCGCGCGACCGCCGAGGACGACGGCCATCTGCAGAGCAGCACCGTCCACCATTGCCGCGTCGATGACTTGCCCTTCGCCCGTGCGTGCGGCGTGTACGAGCGCAGCGGTGATGCCGAAGGCCAACATCATTCCGCCGCCGCCCATGTCACCGACGAGGTTCAGGGGGGGCATCGGGCGCTCGCCGGTGCGGCGGAAATTGTCCAGAACGCCGGCCAGTGCGATGTAGTTGATGTCGTGGCCTGCCGTGGACGCCAACGGCCCGCTCTGCCCCCACCCGGTCATGCGCGCATACACGAGCCGCGAATTGCGAGCCAGGCAGTCGTCCGGGCCCACACCCAGCCGCTCGGTTACGCCGGGCCGGAATCCCTCAACGAAGACGTCTGCAGTCTCCACCAGTCGTAGCAGGGCGTCACGACCCTCTGCTGACTTGAGATCGAGTGAGATCGATCGACGTCCCCGGTGCGGTATGTACCGACGGGGGTCAGCCTGTGATCGGCCGCCATCATCGATGGATGCAAGCGCAGCCGCCGACATGGCCCGTTCGACTCGCACAACCTCGGCGCCCAGGTCCGCAAGCAGCATGCAACCGAACGGCGCAGGCCCAATCCCCGCCAACTCGATTATTCGTGTGCCGCGCAGTGGTCCCATGTCGGCGTCCTTCCTGTACACGCACCAGTTAATCAGATAGATAAATGTGTTGTATCGACCCTGTCGCTTGCACCCGGATCGCATGTTTCCGCTCGTACGTTGGGCGAATCGAACCAGGGCACGATCGTGACCGGTGTTGACTCGACGCCGCCCGGCGCCCACAAAACACTGACGATAACGGCCAAGCGTTGCCGCGGTTCAGTCACTCGACGGGGGACCCCCGTCGTCCGTTTCGTCGGTAGTGGGCGTCTTCAGGGCTACCGTCGCCCAACCGGTGAGGTGCACCCCACCGGTATGACGAGTGCAGACCAAGTCGAGATCGACGACGCGTTCGTTCTCATCGGTGCGGGAGTCGACAACGGTTGCAGTGTATGTCAGTTCGTCACCAGGCCACGCCTGCTCCTTGAAGCGGACCCCGAACTTACGGACGTTTTCTGGGCCCAGCCAGTCGGTCACGTAAGTGGCTAGCCTCCCGGCTGCGAGCATGCCAACGGCGAACACTTGGTCATACCCTGCCCTTGCGGCGTATTCGGGGTCATGGTGGATAGGGTTCATGTCGCCCGATGCGCCCTGATACCGAACGAAATCGGTGACTTTGAGCGGCTTGTCGGTTCGCGGCGGTGGCGAATAGCCGACGACAACGCTTCCAGTTTCGGTCAATGGTCTCCTCCGGTGGGTTTCGATGTCTCAACGAACGTGTTGCGGACTTCTGCCACCAGATCGCCCTTTTCATCACGAAATTCGGTGAGCAGAGTCGTGAAGGTCAGGGTGCCGCCGCGTTTACCTTCCTTAGTATGACTACCTTCGATGCGTTGCTGGCCCGTCAGCTGCATCCCGATGCGGGGTGGTCCCTTGGGAAACGCGAACTCTTGACTAGCGTGCAACACGCGCCGCATGTCGCGATCCTTTGGCCATGCGTTGTTGTCGGGGCCCTGCCAAAGGATCGCGGTCATCAGAAACGTGGGCGGCGTTACTCCGCCCGGCGAATAGTGCGCGGGATGCTTCGAGCCGGTCGCCTTTGCGAACTCGCGCGACTTGCCGAGTTCGATTGGGATGTCAAATGGCTCGGCCACGTTACTCCTTTCGACGTCGTGACTCATGGAACGATGACTGCGTGCAGGGGAGGTGCTTCGCCGTGGGCCATGTCGCCCAGAAGATCGGCCACAGAGCCAGCGTCGAGTGCGCAGGTCACTCGCGGGATGGCCTCGAACCGATCGTCGGTAGCCAGTAGTTCGAGCGCGCGCGCGTAGGCGGTGCCGTCGACGCCGCGTGCCCCGAGCAACGTCAACTCCTTCAGCACGAACCGGTCGGGGTTGAAGTCCTTGAGGGCGTGCAACCCGCGGGTTCCGGCGACCACCACGGTTCCGCCAGGCCTCGCCAGATCGATGGCTTGAAGGAAAGCGGCGGGCGCGGCAGCAGTGACGTCGACGACGACATCGGCCAGACCGCCCGTCCTTTCCTTGAGCAACGCCCTTGCGTCTGTAGTGGTGACGTCGACGGTCTCGGTTGCACCCAGAGTGCGCCCGAGTTCCATGCGCTCGCGGTCGCGGCTCCCCGCCCCCGTCAGCAGAGTGAACGCGGCACCGGCGATGGACACGACGGCAACCGAACTCAGCCCACGGAGGCCCGGCCCGAGCACGGCCACTACGTCACCTTGTTGAACCTGCGGCAGCACGTGGGCCCACCGCACGCCGGCGCCCAGCGGGTTGAAGAGGGTGGCATAGGCCGCATCAAGTCCAGGCGGCACCCTGTGTACGAGGGCATCGCATCCCAGCAAGAGGTGCGTTGCAAAGCCGCCCCACAGCCCGGAGCCCCATTCGATGGAGGTGTTCCCATAGGACCGCGCGAGTCCGTAGGTTCGACAGAGTGGATATGCGCCTCGACGGCAGGCATCGCACTGTTCGCAGCGTTGGAACACCTCGAGCGCCACGACTTCACCCTGCTCGAGGCCGCGAGCCGATAGGAATTCGTCGGTGGCTCGTTCGACGACGCCGACGACCTCGTGGCCGGGTATCAAAGGAAGGCTGCCGGGCATTGCGCCGGTGAACAATTCGTGATCGCTTCCGCAGAGTCCGCATGCCAACACACGCAAGATGGCTTCGCCGGCCGCGGGGGCGGGAATCTCGATGTGCCGCTCGATCAGGTGGTTGGGAGTCTCAAGTACGAGAGCGGTCGCTTTCATCACGTGGCGATCCGGTAGATGACAGTGCCCGAAGCCACTGGCCGACCGCTTTCGCTAACGATCGAGACCTCGGTGAAGTTGAGTTCCCTGGCTCGGCGCACGCAACGTGCGGTCGCGATCACCGCCTCACCGCGGGCGGCGCCGGTGAAGTTGATCGTGACGCTCACGGTCGCCCCCCGAGTGCCCTTCTCATAGTCGTGGCCATTCCAGGCGGCGGCACTGCCGGCGACGTCGGCGAGGGTGGCGATCGCCCCACCGTGCGCAGTGCCACCGCTGTTGTCGATCGCCTCGCTGAAGGGCAACCTCACCACAGCGACATCTGGCTCCGACCAATCGATGAGTTCGAGGCCGACGACCTTGTTGAACGGCACCTTGGTGAACATGAACCGCAGCGACTTTCCATGGCGCTCGCGCTGCTCATCTTCGCTCACCGCGACGCCCTAATAAATGAATACATATGGAGCTTCCTTTTCCTCTGCTTAACCTCTGTCAACAGTAAGTTGGTTCTTGAGCTTGGCCGCTTTGCGAATGAACTTGGATTCAAATGATATGGGCATCGAATAGTGCGTGATCGTGCGTGTCGGCGCAACGCGCGGATTCCGGAGGCATTAGTCGCCGAAGAGCTCAACAATGGTTGCGTTCGCGGTTCCGCCGCCTTCGCACATGGTCTGCAGGCCGTATCGAATTCCCTTGTCGCGCATGTGATGAACGAGGCGTGTCATCAAGATCGCGCCCGATGCGCCAAGTGGATGTCCAACCGCTATCGCCCCGCCGAGTGGGTTGAGCCGAGCCGGATCTGCGCCGGTCTCCGCCAACCATGCCAACGGTACGGGGGCAAACGCCTCGTTCACCTCGAAGGCGCCGACGTCACCGATGGTGAGGCCGGACTTGGCCAGGACCTGTTGGGTGGCCGGGATGGGACCGGTGAGCACCAACCGTGGGTCGGCCCCCACCGCGACGCCCCGAACGTATCGCGCCAGCGGTCGCAGATTGAGTGATTTGGCCTTCTCGGGCGTCGTCACGAGCATCGCAGCAGCGCCATCAGAGATCTGTGATGAATTGCCCGCGTGAATGACGCCGTCGGGACCGGACACCGAGCTCAGCTTGGCCAGGGTCTCCGGCGTGGTGCCCCGCCGCAGTCCCTCATCGACGCGAAAGTGTCCGTCAGATGTTTCGACTGCCACGATCTGCTCGTCGAACTTACCGTGATCTGCGGCCTCCGCACTCAATTCGTGTGAGCGGGATGAGTACTCGTCAAGGCGTCGCCTGGAGAGTCCCCACTTCTCCGCAATGGCCTGTGCGCCCGTGATCTGGTTGAAGTCCGCACCCGGAAAGCGGTCGTAAGCCGCAGGACCATAAGGCATCCCGGTGGCGCGCCCGGCTCCGAGCGGTACTCGACTCATGGATTCGCATCCGCCGGCAACCACGATCTCCTGTTGTCCCGACATGACGGCATAAGCGGCGTGGTCGAGAGCCTGTTGACTGGATCCGCATGCCCGATTGATGGTGACCGCGGGTACCGTTTCCGGCCACCCCGCCGCCAGCACGGTGAACCGGCCGACGTTGCTGGACTGGTCACCGAGTTGGGTGACGCATCCCCACTGAACGTCGTCGACGTCGGCCGGGTCAACACCGGTTCGGGCAACGAGTTCGCCCAAGACGACAGCGCCCAGGGTGGTTGGATGAACCCCGGACAGCGCCCCGTTCCGCTTGCCTATCGCGGTCCGGACCGCTTCGACGATGACGGCCTCCGGCATCGCACATTCCTCCCTCGTTCGAAACCTGTCGCCTCAAGACTTATCGGCGAACTCTTCGTCGGCGAACCACGGGTAGAACGCCGGCAGATCGTCTGGGACCGCCGTCGTGAAGTGCGGCTTGCGCTTCTCCTTGAACGCGGCGATTCCCTCTTTCGTGTCAGCCGACCCGCCGAGGCTCAAAAATGCCTGTGACTCTAAGCGATTGGCACTCATGGGGTGTGGTGAGCCAAGCTGTCGCCACAGCATTTGTCGAGTCAACGCGACGGATAGTGGGGACGCCTGTTCGGCGATCTGAGCGGCGATCTCACGCGCCCGCGGCAATACCTGTTCGGCAGGCAACAGTTCACTGACCAGACCCCGGGCCGCCGCCTCCTGCGCGTCGAAGACGCGACCCGTGACACACCATTCGATGGCCGTGGCGATGCCCACGATGCGCGGAAGGAACCATGTCGCGCATGATTCCGGCACGATGCCACGGCGCGTGAATGGCAGTCCGAAGCGGGCGGAATCAGCTGCGATGCGCACATCCATCGGCAGAATCATCGTGACGCCCACCCCGACGGCAGTTCCGTTGACCGCCGCTATGACGGGTTTGGTGCAGCTGAATAGGCGCAGCGCCAACACTCCACCGACATCGCGTTTGGTTCCGCGAAGAGGCTTGAACCCGGGTGCGTTCACGTCGAGGCCGCCACCACCAGCGGCCAGGTCGGTCCCATAGGAAAAGCTGTCGCCGCTACCGGTCACGATGATGGCACGTATCGACGGGTCGGAGTCCGCAGCTTCGAATGCTTCGATCAGATTGTCGAGCAAGCTGTAGCTCACTGCGTTTCGCGATTGCGGCCGGTTCAAGGTGAGGGTCAGCACTCCCGCTTCCGCATCGGACAACAGTTCAGGCATCGCTTCGTTGCTCTTCCGGTAATCACATTTGCGCGTTGAGGTCGTTCGCCCGCACTCGGTGGCCGCCGCTTCAAGCCCAGCTCGTCCACCTGGCAGACGTCCGCCTGCTGCCGTGGCGTTTCGTGCTCGGCCTTCGTCGGCGTTACCTCCTGTTCGTACCGACCATCTATACGGTACTATTATTTAGTTGTTTATACCAGCGCCGCGTCCGGCGTCGGAAGCGATCCGGCTCGTAGCGCGTGACGGCCAGGGCGATCTGGGGACTTGAACATATAGTTAGATGAGATGACTTAATAGGGATCAGCCAGGATAGGTGAGCTCGACGTCGTGGATATGCGTCTGGACGGAAAGGTGGCCCTCGTCACCGGTGCGTCGCGGGGTATCGGCCTCGCGATTGCCAACTGCTACGCCGTGAACGGGGCGAAGGTCATGCTGGCCAGCCGAAAAGCCGATGGCCTGGCCGCCGCAGCGGCCACGCTCGACGGTCAGGTTGCGGTTAAGGTGGCTAACACACGGAACCTCGATGACATCGAAGGCCTGGTTGATGCCGTACTTGACCGATGGGGACGGCTAGATGTGCTCGTCAACAACGCCGCCACCTGTCCCTACGTAGGACCGGTCGTAGACGTGGAGCCGGGGCAGCGGGACCGCAATTTCGAAGTCAATCTGCGGGGTTCTTTGTTCCTGATCCAAAAGGCTTGGCGCGCGTGGATGGTCTCCAACGGCGGAAGCATCATCAACATCTCCTCCGTCGGCGCCTTCCGAACGCATAGGACCATGGGCTTCTATGACATCGGCAAAGCCGCTCTGGCTCAGCTGACCAGGCACCTGGCGGGTGAGCTCGGACCCCGAGTGCGGATCAATGCGATAGTGCCAGGTCTGGTGGAGACACGGATGGCCGAGTCGATCATCAAGACCAGGGGCGTCGACATCGCCGCTCGTATTCCGCTGCAGCGCAACGGTATTCCTGAAGACATCGCGGGAGCCGCGTTGTTTCCAGCAGGCGCTGCCTGGTCCTGGATGACGCTACCGCGGCGCCATGCGAAGGGCGCCATCGAGCCGGATCGTCTCGCCGTTGACGTAGGGGTTCTCGAGCAATTCGCACGCCATGCGGCCGAACTCCTCCGGTCTTCCCAGCCGTCGAGGGTGAGGGATGTCGGCTGCGAGGGCCGAACGCACTTCGTCACTGAGTCGTCCGAGCATCGCGGTATCGAAGACCCCTGGCGCGATTGTGTTCACCCGGATGCCCTTCGACGCCAAATCGCGCGCCAAGACGAGTGTCATTCCGCGCACACCGGCTTTCGCGGCCGAATAGGCCGTCTGACCAATCTGACCCTCGAACGCAGCGGCCGACGACGTCATCACCACGGCGCCCCGGTCGCCATCGGTCGTCGGTGGATTGCGCGAGATTCGTTCAGCCGCGAGCCGGACGACGTTGTAGCTGCCGATGAGATTCACTCGGACGACTTCTTCGAAACTGTTCAACGGGTTTGCGTTTCCGTCACGGTCGAGTACACGCAACCGATCGCCGCCCCGTCCCGCGCAATGTACGACCGCCCGCAGCGGTCCTGCATCAACCGCGGTGTCGAGCGCCTGACTCAGACTCTCGGTATCAGTGATATCCGCCGCGACAAAGGTTGCGCCGATGTGCTCGGCGGCAGCAGAGCCGTCCGACGTCGGGAGGTCGGCGATAACCACGCGGGCGCCACGCCGCGTCAGCGCAGACGCACTCGCGAATCCCAGCCCAGACGCTCCTCCGGTCACCAGGGCAGCCGCGTCATTCAAATCCACCTCGGACTCCTTTACACATCGAGACAATGGATCCATATCAACGTCAAGCATCTTCTAGCCCGCGTCGACGGTACGAAGTCGGATCGGATAGTAGCAGGTAGACGAGGCGTGGTGTTAGCGGACAGTAATCTATGGTTGAATCCAACTGCTGGCGGCCGCCGAGGGTGGATCCCCCGGCATGAGTTGACGGGAGAGGCTCCTGAACACGCCCACGCTTGATATTTCGTTGCCTACCTTTCGTGCGGCGTTGGGGGGATGGCTGTCAGCCAACGCCGAAAGCCTCGACGAGTTCCGCCATCACCGCGCCGAGGCCGCCGAAGAGCGCTGGGCCCGCGACCTCCGATTCATTCGGGTGCTGTATGCCGCGGGGTGGAACCGACACGGTTGGCCCGCGGAGTACGGCGGAGTCGGCGGCCCCGCGGTTCTGCGCAACGTGCTCTACGAGGAACTGGAAAACGCCGGATACCGCGTTCCCGACTGCGTGATCCAACTCGAATTGCAGGGCGAAGCCTTCATGAAGTTCGCCCCCGAGATCGCGGCGGCCCGCATCCCGGCTGCGCTACGCGGCGACGAGATGTGGACGCAGGGCTTCTCGGAGCCGGAGGCGGGCAGTGACCTCGCTTCGCTTCGTTGCAAGGCGGTGCAGGATGGCGACGAATGGGTGATCACCGGCCAAAAGACTTGGTCGAGTTACGCACTTTCGGCGCGGTGGATGGGGGTGCTCACGCGGACTGGGACACCCGAGTCGCGCCACCGCGGGATCACCATGTTCTTGGTCGATCTCGAGTCCCCTGGCGTCGAGGTGCGGCCCTTGCGGCTCGCCAACGGAGTTGATGAGTGTGCCGACGTCTTCTTCGACAACGTCCGCGTGTCAGCAGACAACCGCATCGGAGAGGTCGGCGGCGGCTGGGACGTCGCCATGTACTTGCTTCAATTCGAGAGGGCCAATTATGGATGGCTGCGCCAAGCTCATCTGGCCCGACGGCTCCGTGAACTCGTCAGCAATATCGACGCTCCGGACCGCCATACGGCGAACGTGTTGGGCAACTGTTGGTTGGCCAACCTCGCGTTGCGCCTTCGCTGCGGTGACACCGTACGTCGACTCTTCGCCGGGCAGAGAATCGGACCGGAGGCATCGATCGACAAAGTCCTCATCGCGCAGGCAGAGCAGCCTTTGAACGACGCCTTCCGCGATCTGTTTCCTGCGCAATTCCTCTTCGATCCGGGCGAGGAGTCCGAAGTGTGGCGATCGGAGTGGTACTACAGTCGCGCGGCATCGATCTACGGGGGCGCAGGTGAGATTCAGCGGGGCATCATCGCCGACCGCTTACTGGGACTTCCCAAAGAGGTATGAGGATGCGATCGACTCTGATGAGCACGGCCGATATCGAGGCGTTGCGAGACGGGATCCGGGCGTCAGCTCGACACAGCGGCGACGCGGCTGCGGTGGCCCGTGACGTTGGCTTTGAAGATGTGCTTAACGAAGACAGGGCTGTTGCGGCCGTCTTCTTCGAAGAGTTCGGTCGACTTGGTTTGGACCATCGCCTGAATGATGCAATTGCCGCCAACGCATTGGGTTGTTCCGGGCCGGATACGCCGTCGTTGGGTTATCCCCTTCCTGGAATCGACGTCCCGAATCGTCGCACCGGAGGTGGATTAGGCGTTGACGTCCTCGTGCGCGGTGTGGACGGTGATTCCGTCAGCTCCATCCTCCTACTGGCCGGCGAGGAGGCCGTGTTGGTACCGACGTCGGGTCTGCAATGCTCGCCTGCAAAGGGATTCGACATCGTCGATGGCTGGACGAGGTGGCGGGGCAGTGTGTCGGCGGATGATTCGGACGTTCTGTCGACCGACGGCGCAAGACATGTCCGCGCCGTGGTGCGTGCCGCGCTTGCCAGCGAACTCAACGGGATTGCTTCCAAGGTTAACGAGCTGGCCGTCGACCACGTGACCAGCAGGCACCAATTCGGCCAGGCGCTTGGCAGCTTTCAAAGCGTCCGGCACCGGCTGGCTGAGACACACGTCGCCATTCATGCCGCTATGCCCGTGATCGAGTTGGCCTGGCAGGCTACCGCCTGTGGGGATGCCGGTTCGGCGGAACTGGCGACGGCAGCCAAAGCCCTCGCCGGACGTGCCTTCGAGATTGCAGCCAAGAACGCCCATCAGGTATGCGGTGGAATGGGCTTGAGCTGGGAGCACCCGCTCCACCGGTGGGTCCGTCGAGGAACTGTCCTCAATTCGTTGATCGGATCACCGGACGAATTGGCGGCCGATTTGGGTGGCATGCTCGCCCGCGGCGCAGCCTTGCCGGTCCCGAATGCGCTGTGCGACGACGAGAATCAGTCCACCCCTGCATGACACGGCAACCCGGGGTCGAGGTCGACCCACGACACGACGGCGTCACTCCGCTTGGCGAGAACGTCGATAGTCCATCGCACCATTATGTGACAAGCCTGCGGCATTTTGCGGTCAAGCGTCCACAGGATCTCGCCATCGTTACGCCAGCCCGGTCGGTCACGTTCGCCGAACTCTCGGAGAGGGCGAACTCTCTTGCGGGCTACCTGCATTCGCGCGGCGTGGCCGCAGGCACGCCCGTCGCGCTGATGTCGGCGAACAGTGCCGAACTGATCGAAGCGTTTTACGCCGCGCTCGTCTTGGGTGCGCCGCCAGCCAACGTCAACCCTCGTTACCACGCACACGAGGTGCGATACGTGCTGGAAAACTGTGCGGCGGGCGCCGTGCTCTTCGACCCGACAAGCGCGACGGTGGTGGCCGAGGCGGTATCCGCTATGGAGGAACCCCCGTTTCCCCTCGAGTTCGGCAGCAGTAGGTGGCGCGCTGCGATCAGCTCGACCACGGACTACGTGCGCCCGCAGTCCGTCGACGATCGACTCCTGATCTATACCGGAGGGACGACCGGTCTTCCTCGAGCCGTGGAATGGCGTGTCGTTGACCACTTTCGAATGATTTGGCAGATGGTCAAACCCACTGAACCGCCTCCGACGCCCGAGGCGTTGATCGACTCGGGTCGCAGGGCTCCGACGGCGAGTCCGTGTTCCCCGATTCTGCACGGCGTCGGGTTGTCGCTCACGCTGAACACTCTCAACGGCGGTGGCACGGTGGTCGTCTCGGACCGTCTGACATTCGACGCTGCAGACACGTTCGACTTGGTCCGCCGATATGACGTGGCTGTGCTTGGCATCGTGGGAGACGCATTCGCGCGGCCCATGTTGGATGAACTCGAGACCGGCAGGTGGAACGGGAAACTGCCCTCGCTGCGGGCGATCTCATCGGCGGGCGCGTCGTGGACCTCCTCAATTCGTGACCGGATGGCGAATCTGCTGCCGGGCGTGAAGATGGTCAGCAATTTCGGCTCGACCGAGGCGCTGGTGGCCCGAGACATCAGCAGCGACCATTCGATAGATCCAGGCGATGGGCTAGTGGTCATCGGTGAAAACGACAGGCCGGCGCAGCCCGGCGAGGTGGGGGTGGTCGCGACAGCAGGTTACCTGCCGCTGGGTTATCTGGGCGACCCGCAGAAGACGGCCGAAACGTTTCGGACGATCAACGGCCGCCGTTACGCAGTGACCGGGGATGAGGCTCGAGTTGAGGCGGACGGGCGGATTACACTGCTCGGCCGCGGCAGTGCCGTGATCAACACGGGCGGCGAGAAGGTGTGGCCCGACGAGGTCGAAGCTGTGCTGCGATCCGTCCCAGGCGTACTAGATGCGGTGGTCGTAGGTCGACCGGACGAACGCTGGGGTCAGCGTGTTGCGGCCGTTCTCCGGATCGCCGGTACGGCCGAAATCAGCGACCAACGCCTCAGCCAGGGGTGTCGTGAAAGGCTTGCGCCATACAAGTGTCCCCGACAATATGTGCGCGTCGACGAGATTCCGCGCACCCCGGTCGGGAAGCCCGACTACCGCGCCATCGATTCTCTACTTGAGGAATCTTGATGCCGAAACGGTATGGCACCAAGGAAAAGGAGCAAGAGTCGGCCGCGCGCGAGGAGCGCTCGACCATGATGGGGCGCGTCGCGGTGACCGAATTGGTCAATCGTGGGGGCTCCGAGACCTACCGAGGGCGTCACGCCCGGTACCGGGATCTTGACACAGAACTGGTTGGAGGTTATTGAGCGTGCGGCGAACACTATTCGACCAAGAGCACGAAGAATTCCGTGTGCTCGTCCGAGACTTCATCGCGAAACGGGTAGTTCCTCATTTCGACGAGTGGGTTGACGAGGGAATCGTTCCGCGCCAGTTGTATCGAGAACTCGGTGCGATTGGTGCGATGGGCTTCGCCATTCCAGAGCAATACGGAGGTGGGGGAGTCGACGATTATCGCTACAACGCCGTTTTACAGGAAGAGGCGGCGCGCGCGAACGTGACTTTGGGAACGATGCGAACGCACCTGGACGTCGTCTTGCCATACCTGCTGAAATACGCCAACGACGAGCAGCGTGAGCGATGGTTCCCGGGGCTGGTAAGCGGTGACCTCTTTTTGGCCATCGCCATGACCGAGCCGGGCACGGGATCGGACCTCGCCGGAGTCAAAACCACTGCCAAACGTGACGGTAGCGACTTCATTGTCAATGGTGCCAAGACGTTCATCACAGGTGCCGCGCATGCCGACCTCATAATCGTGCTTGCAAGGACCGGCGAGCCCATCGACGGCAACCGTCGCTCTGGTTTGAGTCTGCTCGTCGTCGAGGACGGTGTTGCGGGTTTCACCAAGGGCCGCCGCCTGCCCAAGCTCGGACTTCGGGTGCAGGACACGGTTGAACTGTCGTTCGAAGATGTGCGGGTCCCGGCCATCAACCTGCTCGGTGAAGTCGATCAAGCCTTTTCCTACCTGGGACATAACCTCGCCCAGGAGCGCCTGGCCATCGCCGTCGGATCGGTGGCGCAGAGCCGCGCCGCCATGGAGATGACGATCGACTACGTCAAGAACCGGAACCTCTTCGGCACAACCGTTTCGGCCATGCAGAACACCAAGTTCGAGATTGCGGCGGTTGCCACTGAGATTGAGGCCGCGCAAGCGATGTGCGACAACGGGGTCAGAGATCTCGTCGACGGCGAGCTCAGCGGAGCGGACGCGGCGAAGATCAAGCTCTTCTGCACGGAGATGCAAGCCCGGACCGTCGATCGCTGCCTACAACTGCATGGCGGCTACGGCTACATCCTCGAGTACCCCATCTCGCGGCTCTACGCCGATGCCCGCGTGAGCCGTATCTATGGCGGAACAAGCGAAGTGTTGAAGTCAATCATCAGTAAGTCGTTGGGACTATGAGAAGGTCGCCGACGGCAACGCGAATAGGAGCCGCCCATGTCTGACGTCCTCATCGTCCGTGACGAAGCCGGCGTTCGGCAAATCACCATGAACCGGCCGGAACGCAGGAACGCAATGGACATCGACACCCGTCGTCGGTTCGCGGATCTGATTGTCGAATCGCACGATAACCCCGACGTTAGATCAATCGTCATTACGGGAGCGGGCGGCCATTTCTGTGCCGGCGCGGACGTGACCAGGATGGCTCGGTCGGTCGACGAGGAGGCGGCGTACGAACGCGTCCAGACCGCGCAGGAAATTGCTCAAGTCATGGCGGAGGGAGCGAAGCCGCAGATCGCCGCTGTGACCGGGTCTGCGGTGGGACTGGGGATGGGCATCGCGCTGGCCTGTGACTACATCGTGGCGGGGCCGGACGCGCGCTTCGCTGGCGGGTTCGTCAGGGTGGGTTTGTGCGCCGACAACGGCGTGCTGTTCACCCTTCCCCAGCGCGTGGGGCCGGCGCGTGCTCGAACGATGATGCTCCTTTCCGAGACGGTGCCCGCTGACGAGGCGTTACGCATCGGGTTGATCGACAAGCTGACAGCTTCCGACGATCAGGTGCTGCCAGCCGCCATCGAGGTGGCTGCCACGCTGGCGGCGGGTCCACCGCTTGCGCTGGCGACGATCAGCCGGGCATTTACCGCACTGCCCATGACCTTCATGGATGCACTTGTGCGAGAAGCGGAACTGCAGGCGCCTCTGTTGTGTTCTGACGACCATCAAGAAGCCGCAACGGCTTTCCGGGAGAAGCGGCGACCGGTGTTCACGGGACGCTGAGCGTCGCGAACGCTTGCGGGGTCAGCGACCGGAAGCTGAACCCGGCGCGTTCTCTGGGTGGGTCGTCGTTGTCCTGGCCTCACGTGCGACGACCTCGGACAGCACGTTGAGCGCTTGGATGGCGACCGGGAAACCCGCATATACAGTCAGCATCGAGAGTGCGTGGCGTAGCGCTGGCTCGCTTACGCCTCCTTGCAGGGCGCCGTGCAGGTAGTTGCGCAATTGGGTGTGGTGGCCCAGGGTGGCCAGTGCCGTGATGGCCACGAGAATTTGCTGCTCCCAGGGGATGTCGGAGTCAGTCCATACCTGACCGAAGACGAATTCGTCCGACCACCGGGCCACGTTCTGATCAATAGCCGTTAGCGAACGCTGAAGTGCTTCGTGTTTGACTCCCTGGGCGCGCCTTCGTCGCGTTGCGCCGTCGCGTCGAAGCTCCTCGCGATTGGGATCCATTGAACGCCTCCCTTTGATTACGTGCCTTGCAATGCCCTCGATGACCCAGAGTACGAATCGCGAGTCGACTACCCTGGCGCACCGCGACGGCCAAATATAGTTTAATGGTTTAAAGGAAAGGGTGAGAGAGAGGGCCCGGAGACGGACGTGAGTGATCGCCTTCAGGAGCGGTTGCAACTCGACGATGTCGGGAACGATCGCTTCTCGAGCTCGGCCCCAGGGGCGCCGGTGAACATCTATGGCGGCGAATTGGCCGCGCATGCGCTGGTCGCGGCCAACATGACGGTGACCGACGACCGCCTTCCTCACAGCCTGCATTGCACTTATCTAGCCGCAGGAGATCCGGCGCATGGTTTGGAGCACCAGGTCACTCGGATCAGGGATGGGCGTTCGTTCTCCGTGCGCAGGGTCGACGTCTTCAATGGTGGTCGCCTGTCGGTTTCGGCGACTGTGAGTTATCAAACGAAAAGTGCAGGCGTCGAGCACCGTAGGACGGCTCCCAGGGTTCCTTGCCCTGACGACCTTCCGACGTTCCACGGGGCGTCAAACGCGGCATGGATTCCGTGGGCCGAGGAGAACCCCGAACTAGAAATGCGGGTGGCGCCTCATGATCCGGGTGACTCGCTGGGACGCAGGACTTTCTGGCTCAAGATCCGGCATGATCCGGCGATCGGATCCGCTGACGATCTGCTGGAAGCCGCTTATGCTGCATATGCGAGCGATTTCACCATGATTGCGTCGATTCGGTTGCCGCACGAGGAGCCAGACGTCAAGACCCATGTCATGACCACGTTGACGCACAGCCTGTACTTCCACAAGCCGTTCGCAGCCTCTCAGTGGCATTTGGTCGACCATTGGTCGCCCGCTGCGGCGGGAGGGCGAGGCCTGTCCATCGCGCACGCCTACAACGCGAGCGGTGACTTAACTATGACAGCCGTCCAAGAGAGTCTCGTGCGGTCGGCGTCGAAGAAGGCAGGTTGAGCATCGTCGTCGACGAGCGGCACTCTAGGTTCACTCGGATGCCTGCGGCTCGTAGGGTGCGTCGCAGCCGGTGAGTTCGGCTGAGAGTTCCCAAAGACGTAGCGCTGTCCGCGGATTGCGCGCTTTTCGATGGGGGATCACCACCTTGGGTTTACCCCACTGATGCATGAGACCCCCAGGTGCAAAGCAAGTTCCGCTGGGAGCGGTGGTTTCGATCGCCAGCAGGGTTGAACGCGCCCCGTTGCCGGTGGTTTGTCCGATGATGGGATGCATGTATTTGCCCGACCAGCGTAGGATCGCCCCACCGTCACGGGTGATGTCACTGAAGACGATTCCCGGATCTGCTGCGTATGCACGCACCCCACGCCGCGCGAGCTCGTTGATGAAGAGCATCGTTGCCAACTTGGATTCGCCATAGGCCTGCGACTTCGAGTACTTACGTCGCTCCCAGTTCAGATCGTCCAAATGCGGAGTCGCATATTTGTAGGCGCTGCTCGACAACGACACCACGCGATCGGTGGTGCGGTCAGCGAGCAAACATGTCAGGGCGAAATGCCCGAGATGATTGGTGCCCATGTGCGCCTCAAACCCGTCCACGGTTCGTGTATACGGCAGACCCAGCACGCCGGCATTGTTCACCAGTACATCGACGGTATCCACAGCGTCCGCGAATCTTCGCACACTGGCCAGGTCCGCCAAGTCCAAATGCTGCACACGGACATCGCCGGACATCTGCGCGGCCGCCTCTTCGCCCTTCTTCAGGGTTCGGCAGGCGATGACGACCTGGTGGCCACGCGCAGCAAGGGCAGTCGCCGTCGCTTTGCCGATGCCGCTGCTGGCCCCGGTGATGATGATCTTCACCGGTCTCTCAGCGAGGGGGAGGCGACGACGGGCAGCTTCTCCCAGCCGCGGACAGTGGAGGTATGGGACTGAACGGCATTGTCCCAGTCGACATCCCATTCGGGGAAGCGTTTGAACACCTCTTCGAGTCCCACCCGAGCCTCGAGGCGGGCGAGATGAGCCCCCAGGCAGTGATGAATCCCGAACCCAAACGAGACATGGTTCTTGGTCTTGCGGTGGATGTCGAAGCGATCCGGGTCTTCGAAGGCCCGTTCGTCACGGTTGGCCGACGCGGTCAGCAGGAGCACAACGCTTCCTTGGGGCATCGTGCGGCCGTGGTGCTCGACGTCGCGCGCAACGTATCGCGCCTGCACCGGCGAGGGCGCCTCGAAACGCAACAGCTCTTCGATCGCCGCTGGGATCAGACTCGGGTCGTTGGCGAGTTCGCGGCGTTGATCCGGATGCTCGGCCAGCACCTTGCCTGCCCAACTAAACAAGCGCACCGTGGTTTCGTTGCCTGCCGCGGCCAGCAGCCCCACGTAGGTTTGAATCGTTGAATCCTGGAGCTGTCGCTCGTGACCGCCGGAGTCGGTGCACGTCGCGGTGAGGAGATCGGTCATCAGATCATCGGCGGGATGCCGCCGCCGAAAGTTGATGTAGTCACCGATGCGCTGTGTGTCGGTCAACGTCAGCAGAGCGCTACCGTCGACCGGGGCTTGCCCGTCCGCCAGCTTGATGCCTTCGTTGGTGCGATCGCGATGGCTCACTTGATCAGAGTCGGGTATCCCCAGCATCATGCCGATCGTCCGCATCGGGATCTCCGAACCCAGATCGGCGACGAAATCGAATCGGCCGGTGTCGACGAACTTGTCCAGCGTGGCCGTGCATACGGTGCGGACCTTGTCCTCGATCTGTGCGATACGACGCATCGTGAATACGCGGGCGAGCAGACCCCGGTGCACATCGTGGCGAGGGGGGTCTTCCCAGAGAATAAAGCCCGGGGGGATCGCCGCTCCGCTCTTGATCAACTCCAGAACGCTTCCACGACCTGAGGGGTAGGTCTCCCACTCGACGCTGGCTTGCTTCACGTCGTGGAATCGGCTCAGCGCATAAAAGTCATATTCGTCGTTGTAGTACAACGGCGCCTCGTCGCGTAGCCGACGAAACGTCGGATACGGATCGTTGTCGATCTCGAAATCGTATGGGTCATAACGAACGTCGGGCTTACCGACAGCAGTTTCGGTCATCGCTTCAGATTCTTGTCGGTCCGTTAGGGAATTCGATCAGCGCGCCGCCGTCGATGCGGATCTGTTGCCCGGTGATATAGCGCGCCTCGCCGGCGGCCAGGTTGGCGACTTCTTCGGGGCTCGATGTAGGGAATCGATGGGCACGACCCTGTCCGCGAGCCGCGCCAGTGACGAACGCCACTTTGCCGTCAAGTCTCGAGCCCATACTCCGTCCTCGTGTCATCAACTTAAATATTGAACTATTAGCAGTTGGTTGACAAAGTAGCTAGGCCAGCGCCACAGCGCAAGCATGCGCATCGACACCGAAGGCTCGAAGCGCACTAGTCGAAACGCATGAGTCAGCACTTCCCGGCGCTCACCTCCGTGAGGGCCACAACATCGGCGGCCTGAGTTGTCGTGCTGGAATTTTCCGGCGCGTCTGCGCCGGAAAGTTCCAGCTGAGCGACGAGCTCGATCTGAGCCACCGACTCGTTGGCCGGGTGGGCGCCTCGGGGTCAACCGCGGCTGCCTGACGAGCAGACATATAACCAGGTATGAAGGCGACTCGTTGAGCGCTGAATCCGCAACGGTCGACGGCTCGGTAAAGGCCCAGGCCGCAACGCTTCGCCGCCCAAAACGCGAAGAACCGTCTTGAATGCTCGGGGTTGCCATGCTGCAGTAGCGCCATCGCCACCTGAATGGAGGTGCCCGGATAGAGCGATGCGACTGCACAATACTCGGCCGGCTCGGTCGATGCGATCGTGTAGGCGCGAAAGGTGCCCCCGTCCCCACCGTGGTCCTCCGGGAAGTGAATCCGGCTCAGTCCCAGCTCGCGCACCGCGGCCCACAATTCCCAGGAAAACTTCTGCTCGCGGTCCACCTGAGCCGCCAGTGGACGCACCGTCGACTTGGCGCGAGCGGCGATCGCCGCGCGCAGGCTCTCGAGCTCGGGCTCGACCGGCAGCTTCACAGCACCCCCGCCGAGCTAGTAGCCCATGCCTTTGCCGACGATGTCGAGCATGATCTCGTTGGTACCACCGTAGATTCGCTGGACCCGCGCATCTCGCCAGAGCCGCGCGATCTCGTACTCGTTGATGTATCCGTAGCCGCCATGAAGCTGAAGGCAACGATCGATGATCCGCCACTGGGTCTCGGTCGCCCACCACTTGGCGCCGGCCGCATCGTCGGGCGTCAGCTCACCGGAATTGACCGCCATGATGCAGCGGTCGACATAGGTCTGCATCACGTCGATCTCGGTGTGCATCTGGGCCAGGGCGTGACGGTTGACTTGGAACGTCCCGATGGGCTGACCGAAAGCCTTGCGGTCGTGCGCATATTGCTTGGTGAGATCGACGGCGCGACGCGATTGCGCCGCGGCGTGGATCGCGATGCCCAGCCGCTCGGCGGGCAAGTTCCGCATCAAGTAGTAGAAGCCCTGGTTTTCCTGACCCAGCCGATTGGACACCGGGACGTGAACATCTTCAAAGTTGAGTTCCGCTGTGTCCGCCGATTTTTGGCCGATCTTGTCGAGTTTACGGCCACGGCTGAAGCCGGGCATGCCGGTCTCCACAACGAGCAAACTGATTCCCTTGTGGGGTTTTTCGGCATCGGGGTCGGTCCGGCAGGCCACTATCACCAGGTCGGCCAAAAGCCCGTTGGAGATGAACGTCTTCGAGCCGTTGAGGATGTACTCGTCGCCCTCGCGTTTCGCCGTCGTCTTCAGCCGGGCCAAGTCCGAGCCGACCGCCGGCTCCGACATTGCGATTGCCGTGATGAGTTCTCCGGAGACGAAGCCGGGCAGCCAGCGGCGCTTCTGCTCCTCGGTGGCGAGGTCGCGGAAGTAACCCGACGTGATGTCGTTCTGGACGCCCAGACCGATGCCGACGCTGCCGGTGAGCCAAAATTCCTCATTGACGATCGCGTTGAACCGGAAATCCGTGACGCCCGCACCGCCGTACTCCTCGGGCATCTCCCATCCCAACAGCCCGAGTTTGCCCGCCTCGATCCAGGCCTCACGATCGACGTAACCACGGGTCTCCCACTCCTCGGCCTGCGGCACGCAGACGGTTTCGAAGAACGATCTCGCGGTGGCACGAAATTCGTCATGCTCGGGTTCGAAGATGTCGCGCTTCATTAATTTCTCCGTTGGGCTCGCCCGTCGCGGCACTAATCAGATAACTCATTGTACTATAAGGGCCTATGGCTGTCCGGGTCGGAGTGGTGACGGGTGGCAACCGCGGCATGCGGGCCGCGGACTGGGCGGTCACTAGCCGGATCTTCGATGCGCAGGAAGCGTTGGCACGTGGCCTGGTGGGCCCGCTATGGCCCGCGCACGGCGCGGAATCGTAACGTCGTTCCTCGACGACCCTGCGCGGAGCCACGGATTAGCGTGTCAAATTCCGGGTGGACCGGGTTGATCCTGCTCCAACTCGGTTACTTGGGCCCGAACCGCTGGGCGCCGTCCAGCCGCACCACCGAACCGTTGGCATAGCCGTTCGTGAGCAGGAAGACGGCGGCGTCGGCGAATTCGTCGGGGGTGCCGAGTCGCCGGGGGAAAGGAACATTGGCGGAGAATGCGGCGATCGCCTCTTCCCCGACCGACTCCATGATCGGCGTCTTCATGGTGCCCGGGGCGATCGTGTTGACGCGAATACCCGTAGCGCCGAGGTCGCGCGCGGCTGCGATGGTCAGTCCGATCACGCCGGCCTTGGCGGCGGCATAGGCGGTTTGGCCGATCTGCCCCTCGTATCCGGCGATCGACGCGGTCATCACCAGGGCGCCTCGCTCGCCGCTCTCGGCCGGTTCGGTGGCCGCGACCGACGCAGCGACCAGCCGCAGCATGTTATAGGTGCCGTTGAGGTACAAGTCGATCGTCTTGGTGAACCCTGCGTAGTCGGCGGGGCGGCCGTCGCGTTGGACGATGCGCTGGGCGACACCCCAACCGCCGTGGGCGACAACGGCGTAGCGCAGCGTGCCCAAGTTGTTGGCCGCGTCGATGGCCTGGCGCACGCTGTCCTCGTCGGTGACGTCGGTGCTGACGAATTCCGCGCCCTTGCCGAGTTCGTCGGCCAGCGCCTTGCCCTTGTCCTCGGCGAGGTCGGCGATGACCACGCCGAGCCCTTCGGCGTGCAGTCGACGCACCGTGGCCTCGCCCAGACCACCGGCACCGCCGCTCACGATCGCGGACGCGCCTTGGAATGCCGTTGTTACCATGGATTCTCCTCCGTATCGGGGTATTGCTGTCATTTACCGGTCGCCAAAGTTCCCAATCATCAGGTCCCACAACGCCTTGGGCTTGGATGCCGCTGCGAGCGCCATCCGACCAAGGGTGCGGGCGTATTCGACCGGGCGGCCGAACTCGGTGCTCCAGCTGTGCGCCCGCAGCGTCGCCAGCCACAGCGGATGTTCCGCGGTGGCGCCGATCGCGCCGTGTAGCTGGTGGGCGATCGTGGTCACCGGTCTGACGGCACCGCCCAGGGCCACCTTGCCAACGGCGACGGCGTACTCCGTCTGCTCGGCGGCGAAACCGTATTCGGCGGCGGCGGCCACCGCCAAAGTCGCCGCGGCGCGGGCTGTTTCGATTGCGCCAGCCATCGCGGCCAGCGCGTGCTGGACGGCCTGGAACTTGCTGAGCGGGCGACCGAACTGCTCGCGTTCTCGGGTGTGGGCAACCGTCAACTCCGCCGCGGCGTCCAGCGAACCCAGGACCTGCACGCAACGCGCCAACGCCCCGCGGCGCCGCAACTGCTCACCGACCGACGGATCGAGGCGGCGCAACGAGCCGACGGCGACGTCGAAGCTGACCCGATCGCGGGGCTCGCCGGCGAGATTGTGGCCGTCATCGACGCGGATGTCGTCCGGCTCGAGGGCGCCGACGTAGACACCGTCGTCGATCTCGGCGGCCAGCAGCACGGCCGCCGCCGCGCGCGTCCACGGCACCTCCGAGGCCACACCCGCGATACGCGAACCGTTAAACTCGGCCCGGCAAAGGGCCAGCGTCAACGCACCGCTCTCGGGCGTCGCGACGCCCGCCTCCCCGGCCAGCCAACCAGCCAGCAGGTCGGTCTCGGCGATCGGCACCGCAGCTGCATGGCAGGCCAAACCGCGTAGCACCACCGCCATTTCGGCCGGTCCGGCCCCGAGATCGGGTGTGCTCGTCAGGCGCGCCAGGCCGGTTTCTTCGAGGGTCTCCCACAGGGCGTCGTCGAACGGTTCCGGGCGGCGCCGTTGGCCCACCCGCGCGTCGAACGAGCGCTTCCCGATGTCGTCGACCAGCCGGCGCAACTCGGTGAACTCGTCGTCGGCGTCCCCGGTGTCGAACACGCCGCCCGCCAGCCGAAGGCTCATCGCAGTCCCATCCCGCGGGCGACGACACCACGCAGCACCTCGTTGGTTCCGCCGCGCAGCGTGAACAGCGGCTTGTGCAGCCAGGCGGTGTCGAGCAAGTCGCGCACCGCCGAATCGTGGTCCGGCTCGCAGATCAAGTCGGATACCCGGCCGACCGAATCCTGCTCGAACGTCGTTCCCAGGTCCTTAACCAGCGCCGCGCGGTTGGCGGCATTGCCGCCTTCGGCCAGCTCGCGCGCAACCGAGATCGACAGTTGGCGCAGCGAAATCAACCGAGCGACCAGCTCGCCGACCTTTTCGGCCGTGCGGTCATCGGGTGGGGGAGACGCCGCAAGTTCACGCAGCGCTGCGGTGATCAGCGGCGCGGTGGACAGGATGCGTTCCGGGCCGCTGCGTTCGAACGACAACTCGGCGGTCACCTGCTGCCAGCCGTTGCCGATCTCGCCGAGCACCTCGGCGTCGGGAACGAAGACATCATCGAAAATGACCTCGTTGAAATGGGGCTCACCCGACATCAGAGCGATCGGGCTGATGCCGATGCCAGGCGCGTCCCACGGCACCAGGAACTGGCTGAACCCAGCATGCCGCCTATGGGGATCGACCGGGCTGGTGCGGGCCAGCACCACAATCCAATGCGCCAGGTGGGCGCCACTGGTCCACACCTTGGTTCCGCGCAGCAGCCAGCCGCCCTCGGCGCGCGTGGCTTTCGTCTGGGCGGCGGCCAAGTCGGAGCCGGCGCCCGGCTCGCTCATGCCGATCGCGGAATACAGTCGGCCGGCGGCGATTTCGGGCAGTAGGTGCCCCCGTTGGTCTTCGCTGCCGAACGTCAGCAGGCCCGGTGCCAGCTGGCGGTCGGCCACCCAGTGCGCCGCGACCGGTGCGCCATTGGCCAGCAGTTCCTCGCTGACGACATAGCGGTCCAGGTGGCCGAGTCCGCGGCCGCCATACCTCTCTGGGATGGTCAGCCCCAACAACCCGGCCTCGCCCAGCCGGGCACTGAATCCCTCGTCCCAGCCTCGCAGCCAGGAATCGACCGACGGCTGCCAACCGTACTCCTCGCGGTCTGCACGCAGGAAGTCCCGTACCGAGCCCCGCAGCTCGGCCAGGTCCGGCTCCATCGCGCACAGCGCGTCGAAAAGTGTCATGGTTCGCGGCAGCCTACGGCGTCGGCACTGCGGCCGACAGGTAGCGTGCCCGCGATCTTCGGATGCGGCGCCTCGGTCTTTGCCAGCAGCGCAAGCCGCGCCCCGCCGGCCGCCACCCACACGTCGATGTCACGTCCGATGCCGCGGCTGGCGCCGGTGACCAAGACGACCCGTCCCGCCAGACTCCGCCGATCATCATTACCCACGGCGCGTTTTCCTTTCCCGGCCCGGTGGCATCCCTGCGGCGACAAATGATATAACTATATAGCGTATTGGGAAATCGGATCCAGCGGCCCTGGGTCCTTAAAGAGGCGGCATGAGTCATCTGACTTCGATAGGCACGTACCTACCACCCTGGCAGCTAGGCAACCGGCGGGCGAAAGGACCCGATGAGGACGCGCTGACCATGGCGGTGGCGGCGGGGAGGGCCGCGGATCCCGCGGCGACGGCCGAGCGGGTGGTCCTCATCTCCCGCGACCTCCCGCTGCTGGAGGGTGGTAACGGCGCCGTGCTGTTGGCCGGGCTCTCGCTACCGGAGACCGCTCCGGTGACCGAGGTGCTCGGCGGCGCCCCTGCCGTCCTGGACCAGATCGTCGCGAGTGGCCCCGGCACGCTGGTGGTGGCGACGGACGACAACGATTCGGCCGTCGGCGCAGCCGCTGTGCTTCTCGGGGCAGACGAGGGCGGCGCCAACGTGCACGCGCTCGCGAGGCGGACCCGGAGCCTGCCAATGCAGGCGCGCGGTGCCGACGGGGTCCGGCATCAATACGTCGATCCTCGGTTGCAAAGAGAGGTCGGCATCCGTTCGACGCTCGCGCGACTCGGGCTGTCGGCATCCGAACGGGTCACCGTGATCGCCGGCGCGAAGGCCGCCGAACTCGGCGGCGGGATCGACACAAGGGGGGCGGCCAACGAACCGGCGCCGTCCGCGTCTGCGGTGATCAGGCTGATCGCCGAAGCGGTCCACGAATCACGTACGGGAGTCGTACTGGCGGTGGAGCAATCGAGCGTCGCGGCCGCGGGGCTGCGCCTGGGTGCTGGCGACCTGCGCGTCAGCCGCGATGAGACGCCCGCGCGTGACCTGCCGAAGCAGCGCACCGCCGACGGCAACGGCATCCCGATCTCATTGCCCGCATACGCACGCGCCTTCGAACCGAAATTGCGTTGGGAGGCTGCCATTTACGACGACATGACCGACATCGACGGCGTGCCGCTGACCCCGCCGCGGCTGCGTGTGGACGCTGCCGGTCAGCTGTTGGACTACCGGCTCGAGAAGTTGCCGCGCACCGGTACGGTGTACACGCACACCACGATCCGGATCCCGGTTCCCGACCTGCCGAGCCCGTACTCTCTGGCCGTCGTCGTGCTCGACGACACTGCGGTGCGGGTGCTGCTCAAAGTCACCGGCGTGCCCGCCGGCGAAACCAGCATCGGCCAGAGCGGTTCGGTCGTGCTGCGCAGGATCGCCACCCGCGCCGGCATCCCAGACTACGGCTACATGTTCTGGCCGGCCAAGGCATTAACCTCCGAACCACAAGGAATCTCAATGAAG
>NZ_AUWQ01000038.1 GCF_000455205.1 Mycobacterium sp. UM_CSW
GGGCTGCCCGGTTCCCGGCGCACCGTCGGCGCCGTTACCGATCAACGGACGCCCCAGCAATAATTCGGTGGGCGCATTGATCACGCCCAACACGTCGTCCTCCAGGGTCTGCAACGGCGACGCGTTGGCGGCCTCGGCGAGGGCATACGCGCCCGCACCGCCGGTCAGGGTCTGCACGAACTGCCGATGGAAAGACGCCGCCTGCGCGCTCAACGCTTGAAAGGCCTGACCGTGATCGCTGAACAGCGCCGCGATCGCGCCCGAGACCTCGTCGGCCCCCGCCGCCAGCACCCCGGTCGTCGCACCGGCCGCCGCCGTATGGGCTTCAGTCAGGGCAGACCCGATAATCTCCAAATCCGTTGCCGCAGAGGTCAATACCTCCGGCGCCGCCACCACAAACGACATGTCTTCCCTCCGCCCACGCAGCCGTATTCGGCGCGTCCGGGCGGCGTCACGGCGACGGCGAGCCGCAGCGTGGGGGTGTCGCGGTTGGTGTGGCCGTGCCGGCCGCCCGGAGCGCTCGCCGCCAAGTGTGCGGAGTCGGGCGGCCCCGGGATATCGGGAATTTTCCCTATTTTTGGGTGTCAGCGGCCGCGAAGGTGCAACTACCGACAGCTCCACTCGGGAAACGCGTCGGTAACGGCACTTTCGCGGCGGTTACACGGTCTGCTGGCCGCCCGCCTTGGCCAGCGTCTCGAACTCCTCGTCGGTCAAGGTGATCTCGGCGGCGGCGACGTTCTCCTCCAGGTGCGCGACGCTGGACGTGCCCGGAATCGGCAGCATCACCGGCGAGCGCTTCAGCAGCCAGGCCAGCGCCAGCTGCGACGGGCTCGCGTCGTGCTCGGCGGCGATGCGCTGCAGCGGGCCGTCCGGCGCGGCCAGCGGCCCGGCGGCCAGCGGGAACCACGGGATGAAGCCGATGCCCAGCTTGGTCGCGGCGTCCAGCAGCGGCTCGGCGCCGCGAGAGGCCAGGTTGTACATGTTCTGCACCGACACGATCTCGGTGATCTGCTGGGCGGCGGTGAGCTGGTCGACGTCGATCTCGGACAGGCCGATGTGGCGGATCTTGCCCTCGTTCTTCAGCGCGAGCAGCTCGCCCACCTGGTCGGCCAGTGGGTAGTTGGGGTCGATGCGATGCAGCTGGAACAGGTCGATGGTCTCCACGCCGAGGCGGCGCAAACTCATCTCGCATTCCTGGCGCAGGTAGCTCGGGTTGCCCAGCGGCACCCACACGTCGGGGCCGGTGCGCAGCAGACCCGCCTTGGTGGCGATCACCAGGCCGTCGTAGGGGTGCAGCGCGTCGTGAATGATCTCCTCGGAAACGTAGGGCCCGTAGGAGTCCGCGGTGTCGATGAAGTTCACCCCGAGCTCGACGGCGCGGCGCAACACCCGCACGCATTCGTCGCGGTCGGCGGGCGGGCCCCACACGCCCTTGCCGGTCAGGCGCATGGCGCCGAAACCGAGCCGGTTGACGGTCAGGTCGCCGCCGAGGGTGAACGTTCCGGATGCTTGGGCAACAGTCTGAGTGGTCACTCCTACGACCGTACGCTGAACCTGTGGACCTACAAGCGCTCGAAGAACTTCCACTCACCTACAAAGAGATAGGCGCCACCGCCAACGGCGAGTTGCCCGACGGGTACGACCACCAGCACAACGAGCGTCAAATCGGCACCGGCCGAACGCGTTTCGAGCAGGCCGGCGACGCGGTCATGCGCTGGGGCATGCAACGCGGATCCGGCCTGCGGGTGCAGGCCAGCACCGAGGTGGCCGAGGTCGACGCCGTCTTGGTGGTGCGACTGGGTTTTCTGCCCGCGCCGTGCCGGGTCGTCTACGTCGTCGACGAGCCCGACATCCGCGGGTTCGCCTACGGCACGCTGCCGGGCCACCCGGAGTCGGGCGAGGAGCGCTTCGTCGTGCGCCGCGACCCGGCCACCGACGCGGTGTATGCGGAGGTGTCGGCGTTCTCCCGGCCCGCCGCCTGGTGGAGCAAGGCCGGCGGGCCGGTCGTCAGGGCGGCCCAGCGCGTCATCGCCCGGCGCTATCTGCGCGCCGTGTAGCCGCTACGAGCCCCAACCGGTCAGCAGCTTCTCCGCACCCGCGCACATCTGCGCGATGACCTCACCCACCGGCGCGTCGTCGCGGATCATCCCGACGCCCTCGCCGGCATCGACGGGCGCGACGCGGCGATCGTCGGCGGCGACGGCCGCGGCCAGTTCGTCGCACGCCGACACATCGAGCGCGTCCTCGTGGCCCGTCCAGCGCGCGACGAAGTCGTTGGCCAACACGCGCGACGGAAACTTCGCCGGCCAGGGCAACCCCCGGGCGACGTCGAATGCCCGGGTGACGGCCGTGTCGGTCGCCCGGGCGGCGATCAGCGCGCGCCGGCTGCCGTCGCCGGTGAGCGCCTCCGGGCAAGCCGCGAGCCGGGTGCCCACCCATGCCCCGCTCGCGCCGGCCGCCAGGACCGCGGCCAGGCTGCGCGCCGAGGCGACGCCACCGCCCGCGAGGACGGGCACCGTGACGGCGTCCAACACGTCGTCGAGCAACGGCAGCGTGGCGAGTTTGACCTGGCCGTGCCCGCCGCCCTCGGACCCCCGCGCGACCAGGATGTCCACGCCGGCGTCGACGGCCCGGCGGGCGCCCAACCCGTCGTAAACCTGTGTGGCGGTGGGGATTCCGGCGTCGTGTGCCTTGGCGACCCACGACCAGTCGGTGCCGAAACTGACCGACAACAGGGCGGGCCCGGCGGCCAGCGCGTCCTCGAGCAAGCCCTGCTGGGTCCGAATCACCCAGTCCACCAAGCCAATTCCGAATCTCCCGCGCACATGCGGCAACTGGGCTTGCAGCGCTTCCCGGCTGCCGTCGCTGCCCATGCCGACCATGCCCAGCCCGCCGGCCGCGGTAACGGCAGCGGCCAACCGGCCACCGGCGACCCCACCCATCGGGGCGTTGACGATCGGCACCCGCAGCCCGAAACTCCTTGACCAGGGCGTGGATAGCATCCGGCTAGTGCGCCCCGGGCTGGCTCTTCAGCACGGTCAGCATGACCACGGAATCCTCGACGGCGTGCAGGGCGTGCCGCTCCGCCGGGATCGCGACGTAGTCGCCGGCCTTGCCTTCCCAGGCGTCGCCGCCGGTCGTCAGGCGGACGTGGCCCTGCAACACCTGCAGCGTCGCCTCGCCGGGGCTGTCGTGTTCCGACAGGTCGTGGTCGGCCAGCAGGGCGAGCACGGTCTGCCGAAGCTCGTGGGTGTGACCGCCGTGGATGGTGTGCGCGGCGCGTCCGCTGTGCGACCGCCCCGCCTCGGCCAGCTTTTCGGAGGCCAGGCCGGTCAACGAGATGGATTCCATAGTCGTCTCCTTCGGTCGTGCGAGCCCGCATCAGGCGGTCAATAGCAGTATCCCCGCCACCAGCAGGGCCACGGCCTTGACCGCCTCCAGGCCGATGTAGCCGTAGTGGGAGTGGGACCGCGGCCCGTCCGATCCGGCGAGCACCGCATCGGAGCGGCGGGTCAGCGCCGGGCGCACCGCGATCAACTGGATCGCCAGGGCGGCGACGGCGACGGCGAACGCCGCGGTGATCCGCGCGGGCGTCGGGCCCGACACCACGATCGCGACGATGACGAGGGCGAAGGCGACCTCGACGGTGTTGAGCGCGCGAAAGACCAGGCGCCCGATGCCGAGGCCGATCTGCAGCGTCACGTTGGGCGCGCGGAACTTCAGCGGGGCTTCGAGGAACGAGATGGCCAGCACCATGCCGAGCCAGACGAAGGTGACCGCGACGGCGACCGCGGATCCGGGGCTCACCGGGCCGGGCCGGCTGGCGAGACGTGGGCCAGGCACAGATCCGGTTCGACGAACGCGTCGAGGCGATCGACCGAAACCGGCGCGCCCCACGCCTCCAGGGCTCCCTGCATCAGGCCGAGGTGGATCGGGCACACGACCGCGCCACGGGTTTCGGCCAGTTCCAGGAATGGGCAGTGCCGCAGGCCCACCAGTTGCTCGCCGTCGGACGTCCGGCGCTCCGGGGCGAAGCCGAGGTCGTCGAGGACGCCGACCAGCCGATCGACCGCTTCGTCGGCGCCCCGGGCCTTCGGCGCCTTGGCGCGTGACTCCAGGTTCCGCCCCCAGACCCGGCCCGCGGCAACCGCCTTTGCGCGCGGATTCCGCTCGGCTGCCAGCGCCTCGGTCAGAACTTCGGCCAGCATGCGGTAGTGGCGCGTCCCGCCGCGATCCATCTGCCGCACCGCCTGGAACATCAGCGGCGGGCGCCCGGGGCCCTTGCGGTCGTGCTCCACCTGCTCCACCTGGCTGGCCGCGAGCAGGCTGTCGAGGTGGAAGCGCACGGTATTCGGGTGCACGCCAAGCTGTTCGGCGATCGCAACGATGCTCAGCGGATCGGGCGACGACCGCAGTAGCCGCAGCACCTCGCGGCGGCGGCGTCCGGTGTTTTCTCCCACTGACGTAATGCCGCTCACGCTCCTTTGGTCTCGTCGGCCCTGGGCTGGGCGGCGACCAGCGATGTGTCGACATCGCGGGCCCCATTATCGGCCAGGTGGGGGGCGCGCTCCACCGGCAGGTCGCACGTCACGTCGCTCGACTTTACACAACCGCTCTTGTGAAAAGAGGACGGGCGCCGAAAACTTCTGTGCCACGCGCGGTCTTGTGACAAACGCCCCTGCTGAAACGCACCCGGCCCCGATACGGTCGTGCGTGAACGGCCACGCCGACGAATCGAGGACTGGGGATGTCATCACAGAACGCACGTTTGGGAATCGTCGTCGGCATCGACGACTCGCCGGCCGCCAGGACAGCGGTGCAGTGGGCGGCGCGCGACGCCGAACTGCGCAACGTGCCGCTGACCCTCGTGCACGCCGTTTCTCCCGAGGTTCGGACGTGGCTGAGGACGCCTGTGCCGGCCGGGGTGATGCGTTGGCAGCAGGAGCACGGTCGCCGACTAATCGACGAGGCGCTCAAGGTCGTCGAAGCGGCCTCGCGGCGCGGCGGCCCGGCCGGTATCCACACCGAAATCCTTTCCTCGGCAGCCGTTCCGACGCTGATCGACTTGTCCAAGGAGGCGGACATGCTGGTCACGGGGGCGCAGGGCAGCGGCCGCTGGCCCGGCCGACTGCTGGGCTCGGTCAGCTCGGCCCTGCTGCGTCACGCGCACTGCCCGGTTGCGATCATCCACGAGGACCCCGCGACCCCGGGCGCCGGTCGGGGCCCGGTGCTGCTCGGCGTCGACGGCTCACCGGCATCCGAGCCCGCAACCGCGATCGCCTTCGATGAGGCGTCTCGCCGTAACGCGGACTTGGTGGCCCTGCACGCGTGGAGTGATCTCGACCGATCAGAGTGGCCCGAAATTAATTGGCCCACAACCCAATCGGCCGCCGAAGAGGTGTTGGCCGAGCGGCTGGCGGGCTGGCAGGAGCAGTATCCCGACGTGGGGGTGACCCGTATCGTCGTGCAGGCCCAGCCGGCACGACGGCTGGTCGAGCAGTCCGCGGGGGCGCAGCTGGTCGTGGTCGGCAGCCGGGGCCGCGGCGGTTTCGCCGGAATGCTGGTCGGATCCGTCGGGGAAGCCGTCGCCCAGATGGCGCAGGCGCCGGTGATCGTGGCGCGCGAGGCCCCGGCCTAGTCGCCGTGCTCGCCCACGAGATGCGCATCGTCGGGGCGGAACCGCAGCCGCCCCTCCACCACCGAGCGCGCGACATCGGTGAGCGGCCTGTGGTGGTGGTAGGCATACGCGCGCAACCGCACCAACGCCTGCAGCGGTGAAACAGCGAGGCGTTCGGAAAGCATTCCGGCGGCTTGGTGAATCTCGGCGTGCCAGAGAACCGGACCGGGGCCGTCGGCGTGCTGGGCTTCCGGTGGCGGAATGCCACATTCGGCGTCGACCACCAGCAGCAGCGCGGTGTCGGCATAGATCAGCGCGTCCATCAACCGGCCCTGATCGAGGTGGCCCG
This sequence comes from Mycobacterium sp. UM_CSW, assembly GCF_000455205.1. GTDB lineage: Bacteria > Actinomycetota > Actinomycetes > Mycobacteriales > Mycobacteriaceae > Mycobacterium. Next base: position 5,967 of record NZ_AUWQ01000038.1, read on the forward strand.
TGGTGTCGCCGAAGAGGTCGAGCACGCCAACCTCGATGGCGCCCAACGCCAGCGGAAGGCTGTACATCGCCCGTATCCCGAGCCGACCCGCTTCCGCCGCGAAGGTCGGCCAGCGGCGGCTGCTATGCGGCGCGGCCAGATCGCTTACCAGGGTCGGCCTCCCGCGCGCCAGCGCATCGACCCCCGGGCCCTGTCCCAAGGTCACCTGCAACTCTTCGGCCTCGCCGGCTCGCGAATCCGTGACATACGCGGGTTTTAACGTCCAGTTGTCGCTCGTCAGAATCAGACCGGCGGCGCTGGCACCGACCGCCTCCACGCAAGCCAGACACGCGTGCCCGGAAGACATCGGCGATCCGTCGCGTCCGGCGAGCGACGCGATCGACGCCCAAACCCGGGAAGTACGGTCACCGTTCAAGACCCAGATCATTCCCGTCGCGATCACCGGCCGATAAGAGCCAAACGTCACTTCTTGGGCGCCGGCGCGCTAGCGGACGACGAGCACCGAGCATTCGGGGTGGCGGAAGAGCGGGTGACCGTAAGGCCCGACCAGCCGCGCCAACTGGCCGGCCTCCGTGCCGCTGATTACCGCGAGCAGGATTCGCTCGTCGTGGGAGGCCAGGAAACCGGCGATGGCTTCCCTGGTGGTGATCGGGTAGAAGCGCACCTCGGGGTGACGATGGCGCCAGTCCTGCACCCGCTGTTGGAACCGGCAGTCGGCGTGGTCGGTGAGGTCCTCCGGTCGTCCACCCAGGACGAGCATGGGCGCCCGACGCAATTTCGCCTCTCCCACAGCGTGTTTCATTACAACGTCGTCGTCGGGCGCGTCGGACATCCGGACCACGATCCAGTTGATGTCCGGCGGTGGCTGGTCGACATCGGTACGCAGGATCGCCACCGGGCAATGCGCCTTCTCGGCCAGCTCGGTTGCCGTCGAACCCAGGATGGAGCGGGCGTAGCGCCCGATTCCGGTGGACCCGGCGCAGATCATCTCGGCATCCGAGGACGCCTCGACCAGCAGCGCGCCGGTCGGCCCGCGACCGATTTCGGTTTCGACGGCGACGGGTTTTCCGCTGGCCTCGATCGCCGATCGGGCCGCCCGAAGCGATTTCTCGGCATGGGTGAGGTCACGGGCGTAGTCGTCCGGGGATAGATGCGTCGGCTTCATGACCGCGACAAGGCGCAGCGGCACGTGGCGGCTGATGGCCTCGTCGACGCCCCACAGCGCGGCCGCGATCGCCGCCGGCGAGCCGTCGATCCCCACGATGATCGGTTTCACAATCCTCCCAACACCTTTCGGCCGCTAGACGGGAGACGTCACGGCCGGTCCACGGTGCGCGAGCCGGTAGACGTCCATCAGCCGGGTGAGGTCGCTCGGCGTGACGATGCCGACCACCTCGCCGCCGTCGAGCACCAGGGCGCGGCTGCGGGGACCGGCCGGCGCCATCCGCTCGAGCAGCGCGGTCAGCGGCTCCCGCGGCCCGGCGGTGGGCACCGCGTCCAGCGGCAGCGCGATGTCGGCCACCCGGGTGCTGCCCCGCGCGTCCGGCGCCACGTCGCGCAGCTGGGTCAGCGTCACCAGTCCCACGATCGATCCGTCCGGATCGTTGACGGGGTACGCCGAGTGACGGTCGCCCAGGACGTAGCGCTGGATGAAATCCTCGACCGTGAGCCAGGCGGGCGCGGTGTGCGGGTGCGCGGTCATCGCGTCGGAGACGCTCACCCCGGCGAAGAGCTGTCGCGTCGTAATCCGGGCCTCTTCCTCGCGACTCGCGGCGAAGATGAACCAGCCGATGAAGGCCAGCCAGACGCCGCCGACCACGCCCCCCGCGACGAATTCGGCCAGGCCCAAACCGATCAGGACGTACGCGACCACCCGTCCCGCATGCGCCGCCCCGATGCCGGCGCGCACGATGTCGCCATGGCGCCGCCACAGGTACGCACGCAGCACGCGGCCGCCGTCGAGCGGTGCGCCGGGCAACAGGTTGAACAGGCCCAGCAGCAGGTTGATGCCGGCCAGCCACGAGGCGACGCCGACGACGACGGGCGCGGCATGCAGGGCGCGCAGCGCCGCGACCAGGCCGCCGAATGCCGCCGCCAAGGCCAGGCTGGTGGCCGGGCCCGCGATCGCGATCCGGAAGGCCGCCTTGGGCGTCTTCGCCTCACCGCCGAGGTTGGTCACCCCGCCGAACAGCCACAGCGTGACGCTCTCCACGGCCACCCCGGCCCGGCGGGCGACCACGGCATGCGCGAGCTCGTGGGCCAACAGCGACGCCAGCAGCACCAGCGCGCCGCACGCTCCGGCCAGCCAATAGACCGGGGCCGAATACCCCTTGGCGGTGCCGGGCAGCGTGCTCGCCAGGCTCCAGGTGAACAGCCACAGGATGACCAGCACGCTCCAGTTCACGTTCACCGGAAACCCGGCAACCCTGCCCAGCGGGATCGCGTCGCGCACCTAGAACCTCCAAAGTCGGGGGCGGACAGATTGTTTCAGCGCCCGGCTTCTGCCGGCGCCGTCATGAGCGGCCGCTCGACCCGGTGCTTGATGCGGAGCAACAAACCCCGGGTGCCCAGCGCGAGCACCGGTCTGGCCAATTCCATCGCGAACACTTCGCCGGGATGGCGCAGGGCCAGCCGGGCGCGGGTCAAGAGCCGCACCCGGTCTTCCCAGTGCGGCTGGATGTGGAAGGACCACACCGCATTCCAGCGCAGGTCTTCCCGCGTGGCATTGAGCACGATGTACTTCTCGGGCACGATCTGGGCGACGGTGAACGTCACGCCTTCGGGCAGCCCCGGCCAGCCGTCGGGGGCCAGGCGCAAGACGTCTCCTGCCGCAAGGTGTTTCGCCGACGGCGGCGAATCGGGCTCGCGCCGGCCATCGGCGAGCCGCATTAGCGCGGGCCACACTGCCGCCACCGGCGCGTCGATGTACACCGCCTCGGTGGTCTGGATCGCCGGGTCGGCCACCAACGCGTCGCCGGGCAGCAGCATCCGGCACTCCGCCTTGGTGGCCCCCCAATCGCGGTAATAGCGTCGCGCGCCGTACAGCATCGCGAGCAGCGCCGCCGTCTCAGTGATCCGCCTGGTCGCGTTGCCCATGGCGCCAGTGTGGGCGGGCGGTCGGACCGCCCGCCAGGGTCGATGGTCCCCGCGGCAGCGCCGATGTGCTCTCGTCACCGGCTCGGGACTTTGGGCCCTATCCGGTATCGGCGCGTGACGAAATAATGACTTCGTCTGACGTAACTTGGCTGCGGCGGTTGCGGCTGAACAAAGGAGACTGACGGTTATGGGTGGTAGCCCGCCGTTGTTATTGTCCGATTCCGACGTTGACGCCCTCGCGGGTGAATTCTTGCGCTCGCACTACCTGGGTCCCATCTATGCCGACTGGTCGCCCGACCGGCGCCTGGACACGTTCCTGCGGCGGCGCGGTCTGCCCCGCGTGGCCGACGACGGTGATCTCGCGAAGACCGTGCTGGATCGCATCATGGCCCGCGTGAGCGGCGGGGCGCGCGGCTAGCCGCTGCGCGCACCCACGGATGCCTCGAGCTCGGCCAGGCACTCCTCGGTGAGCGGGATCAGCTCCTCGATGTCGGGCACCACATCGGCACCGGCGGCGTAACCGAATCCGATGCGGTCGGCGTATGAACACGTCGTCACATTAAGTGCCATCCCGTCGTAGACGGTGGACACCGGATAGATCTCCTCGAGACGCGCTCCGTTCCAATACATTTCGCTGCGCGGGCCGGGCACGTGCGAGATGGGCAGGTTGTATCCGGTGCGCAGCTTCGGCGTGAAAGGCAGCAGCGGGAAAATCACCGTCGCGGCGATGCTGCCCGCGGCGGTCAGCAGCGATGCCGTCGATCCGCGCTTGGCCACCCACTGCTTTCCTTCCGACATCGATCGGTGGATCAGGTCCAGCCGCGCGGCGGGATCGGCCATGTCGGTGCCCAACGGGCACAGCCACAGACCGAACATGTTGCCGTGCTGGTCATTTCCCTCGTCACGCTCGCGAGCGCGCACCGTGATCGGGCAGGCCGCCACCAGGGACCGCTCCGGCAGCTCGCCACGCTCGAGCATCCAGCGGCGCACCGCGCCGGCCACCAGGGCGGTCACCACGTCGTTGCCGGTGACCCCGGCCGCCCGCTGCACCGCTTCGATGCGCTCCCTCGGCCAGCTGGCGGCCGCGACGGCACGTTCGTGTCCGAGATGGCCGTTGAACCGCGTGTAGGGCGCACCGAAAGGCAGCACGGTCGTGTGGCCGACCAGGCTGTCGAGCACGGTCGACAGCTCGCCCGTGACGGCCCGCCCGATCAGCCCGACGCTCGACGTCGCCGCGCCGAGCAGCGATCGCAGCGGCGCGACAAGACGCGACGCCAGCCCGCCCCGTTCCGACTGCGGCGCCTCGGGACGGCGGTCGGCGTAGAACGGCGGCATCGACCGGCGTTGTGGGTCGGCGCTCAGTGCGTCGGCGATCATCCGGAAGCCCGCGACACCATCGATGACGGTGTGGTGCACCTTGATGTAGAGCGCGAATCGGCCGCCATCGAGGCCGTCGATCAGATACGACATCCACATCGGCCGGGAGCGATCGAGGCGCTCCGCGTCCAGCTCACCGATGAGCCGCCAGAACTCGCCAAGGTCCCCCGACACGGTGCGGCGCTGGCAGTGTCGGCTCAGATCGACGTCGCGCATTTCCCGCCACACCCACACTCCCCCGGTGTCCACGCCACTGTGCGGATACCTGCGCAGCCGCGGATCGATCGGATGATTACCGGCGAGCGTCTCGCCATACAGCTCGTCGACGAAATCCGGCCCGGCGTCCTCCGGCGGCGACAGGATCAGCACCGCACCGACATGCATCGGGCTGGCCACCAGCTCCGCGGCCATCATCGCCACGTCCAGCGGGTCCATGGGGGCCATCTCGCCCGCCTACGCGGGGCGGTCGCGCCGGGTCGGCGGCGCGTCGAGGAGCCCCGATTGCCGCAGCGCGTCCCACACGAATTTCTGTACCGGCCGCGACCGGAAGAATCCGGTGTGACCGCCTGGGTACCAGACGATTTCGGGTTTGCCCCAGTGCTCCCAGAGGCGGACCACCTGCTCGCGCGGGTGCACGACCCGGTCGGCGACGCCGGCATAGATGAAGCGGCCCGGCATCGGCACCAGCGGTTCGAGCGACAGCGGCGACGTCATCCGGCCGAGGGGTTCGGCCAACTCCATCGTGCGCCGGCGCGGGTCGCCTTTGCTCAGGCCGGAGTGGCGCCCCAGCAGCTGCACCAGGTCGGCCACCGGGACGCCGAGGATGGCGCAGGTGAGGCCCTTTTCGAGGCTGGCGACCAGCGACGCGATGTAGCCGCCGAGCGAAAGGCTGTTCAACCCGATCAGCGAGTCGGGCTCCTGCAACCGAATCCAGGACAACAGCCTGCGGATGTCCCACACCGCGTGACCCGTCGCATGCACGTCGTCGAGGATGTCCTCGCCGGGAAACACCACGCCCTTCGGCAGCCCGCGGGCCCGTGGGCCGTGCATCGGCAGCACCGGCATGACGACGTTGAGACCCAGTTCGTCGTGCAGCTTCCAGGCGCGGAACAAAGCGAGATCCAATGGGGCCCGGCCCATCTCGGTTCCGTGCACGCACACCAGCCAGGGCCGTGGTTCGGGATGACGCAGCAACAGCGCGTACTCGCGCCTGTTCGCGGTGTAGCCCATCCACCGCTGGCCGCCCGGCTCGCCGGGCCGAGGCAGGTATCCGCTGTCGAAGGACAGGCGATACAGGGTGCGTTTGCGCCCCTTGACCTGTTGGACCGTGACGTCCGAAAGCGGCGGCGGCGCCCCGAAGAATCTCTTCGGGTGATCGAGCCATCCGCGCTCGCCGTAGAAGTCCAGGGCCGCGACCACTTCCCGGCTGATGCGGTCGAACGCCCGGGGCTCGCTCACCGGCCGTCGCGCCTTCAGGCCCAGCAGGACGACCTCGTCGCGAAAAGCCTGCAGTGCCAGCGCCAGGGTGGGGCGCGCAATCGGTAGCCCGCCCTCCTCCTTGTCGAGGTAGTCGCGCCACGATTCGGTGAGGTAGAGGCCGGTGTGCATGAACGGGCGGACGGCGTTGCCCAGCCCGCCGATCAGGGGCGGATTCCAGCGCGGATCGCCCGGTCGCTGACCGTCGTCGCCGGCGGCGTCTGACATGGCCGCACGCTAACACCCGCCCGAATCGGCGCGTTAGGGACTTACGGCCCGGTCGCGGTCGCGGGAAGTCCCCGGATGCCCGGGTGAGGACTTTAGCCACTCGTCGGGTCGACCAGCCGGCCGTAACGTCAGGGCGTCGGCAGCATGCCGAAGCGCCGAGTTCAAGGAGCTTGAAATGGCAAAGGCATCGGAAAAGAAACCGAAAAAGTCCGAGCCCCGCTGGGCGGAATTGTCCGACGAGGTGCTCGAGTCGGTCGAGGCCGGCCGTAAGCAGGCGATCGAGGCCGTCCGCAAGTTCGTCGACGAGGTGGGACCCGTGTTGCCCGAGCAGTCCCGACGCAAAGCAGTCGTCGACGCGGCCCTCAACCTGGCCGACGACTTGGTGGCCGCGCGGATGGAGTTCTTCCGCAGCGTGGTGCGCAGCGCCGGCGAGGCGATGAGCAAATAGCCCTCACCCGCGCGATCACGAGGCGGCCGGCGAGCCCGCGACGCGCTCGCGCAGCTGCGCGGCGAAGTCCGCGGCCCGGTCGAGGTCGTGGTCGTTGGGCCGTCCGCGGTTGATGCCGCCGATGAATCCGAACGGCCCCATGGTGTCGAACCCGCGGCAGGAGAACGCATCGAGCACGTCGAAGCCCTTCGCCGCCAACTGGTTTCGAACTGGCTTGTTGTAATCCAGCAACGGGACCTCGCTCGCGCCGCTGGTGAAGAAGGTGAAGGCGCGGGGTCCGCGAACGCGCGGCAGGCGGCGGATCAACGCCCGCAGCCTGGCGTCCACGCTCATGTAATAGATGCCGGACCCGAAGCCGACGAGGTCGTATTCGCAGAGCTTCTCGGGGTCCACCGATTCGGGTTCGACGACCTCGGCGCCCAGCACCTCGGCCATCCGGTCGGCCACCCGACGGGTGTTGCCGTGCGATTTCGAAACGCAGACGATGAGCGACTTCATGGCTCAATGCTGCGCGTAGCGCACCGCGGCGGGTAAGGGACTTTGTCCCCTATCCTCCGCCGAAGAGCCGCAGAACAGTGAGGTTTTCAAGCCCGTCACCGATGGATCGAAGACATGACAGCAACACTCGCCGCACTGGAAAAGCCCGACCTCTCCAAGATCGAGAACCGGGCGCCGTCGGTGGCACGGATGTTCGTCGACCGCGTCGCCGCCACCCCGGACACCGAAGCGTTCCGGTATCCGCAGAACGGCGGCTGGGAGCGCGTGACGTGGCGGCAGGTCGGCGAGCGTGTGCAGCGCATCGCCGCCGGCCTGATCGCCTTGGGCATCCAACCGGAGGACCGGGTGGCGCTGGCATCGGCGACGCGATACGAGTGGGTGCTCGTCGATTTCGGCGTCTTGTGTGCCGGCGCGGCGACGACGACGGTGTACCCGACGACCATCGCCGCCGACGTCGCCTATATCGTGGCCAACTCGGGAAGCCGGGTGGTGGTCGCCGAAAACCAGGCGCAGGTCGACAAACTCGTCGAGCACCGCGCGGAACTGCCCGACGTGACCCAGGTGGTGATCATCGACGGCAACGGCGACGGCGACTGGGTCATCACCCTGGGCGAGCTCGAACAGCGCGGCAAGCAACTTCTGGCCGACTCGCACCACGCGGTCGAGGAGCGGGTCGCCGCCGTCGGGCCGGACCAGCTGGCCAGCCTGATCTACACCTCCGGAACGACCGGGCGGCCGAAGGGCGTGCGGCTGACCCACGGCGCCTGGACCTACACCGCCGCTGCCATCGACTCGTTGGCCGTGCTCGGCCCCGACGACCTCAACTTCCTGTGGCTGCCCTTGGCGCACTCGTTCGGCAAGGTGATGCTGGCGCTGCCGCTGTTGATTGGCTTCCCGACCGCGATAGACGGGCGCGTCGAGAAGATCGTCGACAACCTGGCGGTGCTGCACCCGACCGTCATGGGCGCCGCGCCGCGGATCTTCGAGAAGGCACACGCCCGCATCGAGCAGATGATCGCCGAGGAGGGCGGCCTGAAGAAGCGGATCTTCGACTGGTCGATCCGGGTGGGCCTGAAGGTGTCCGCGGCCAGGCAGGCCGGCGAAAAGCCTTCGCTGGCAGCGTCGCTCGCCTACCGGGTGGCGGACCGGCTGGTGTTCTCCACGATCCGGGAGCGCTTCGGCGGGCGGGTGCGGTTCTTCGTCTCCGCCGCCGCCGCGCTGGACCGCAACGTCGCGCAGTGGTTCGACGCTGTCGGCATCACCGTGCTCGAGGGCTATGGGCTCACCGAGACCTCCGCCGCGTCCTTCATCAACCGCCCCAACGCTTATCGCTTCGGGACGGTGGGCTGGCCGTTCCCCGCCACCGAGGTGAAGATCGCCGACGACGGCGAGATCATGCTGCGGGGCCCGGGGGTGATGACGTCGTACCACGATTTGCCCGAGGCCACCGCCGAGGCGCTCGACGACGACGGCTGGTTCCGCACCGGCGACATCGGCGAGATCGACGCCGACGGCTACCTGCGCATCACCGACCGCAAGAAGGACATGTTCAAGACGTCGCAGGGCAAGTACGTGGCGCCGGCGGCGATCGAGGTGCGGTTCAAGGGCCTTTGCCCGTACGCGGGTGAGCTGCTGGTGATCGGGGAGGCCAAGCCCTACTGCGTGGCGCTGGTCAGCCTCGACGGCGAGGCGATCACGGACTGGGCCGGCAAGAATGGCCTGGGCGGCAAGTCGTTCGCCGAGATCGCGCGCGACGAGCGCACCCGGGAACTGATCGCCGGCTACATCGACGCGCTGAACGCGGAGCTGAATCGCTGGGAGCAGATCAAGAAATTCACGGTCCTGGACCGCGAACTGTCCATCGAATCCGGCGACCTGACGCCCAGCATGAAGCTGCGCCGCAAGGTCGTCGTCGGCAAGGCCGCGGACGACATCTCGGCTCTCTACGGATAGCGCCGCGCTCCCTTTCTCCGGTCGCGCGTCAGCGGTGCAGACCCGTGACGGGTTCGTGGGTGCTGGCCTGGATATCGGTTGAGGTCAAGGCCAACAGCTGATTCGACAGATCGGACAGCGCGCGGGCGATCGCCAGTTCGTCGCCGATCTGGGCGACCGGCCGGTCGGCGGGATCCAGCCGCGCCAGGCCCACCCCGACGAACTTCTTGCCCGCCCAGGCCAGCCGCGCCTTGGCGCGGGTGCGCTCTTCGTGCTCTTCGACCACCAGGTCGATTTGGCAGGTCTTGGTGCCGTCAGCCTTGCCGGTCATCGCCAGTCTCCTTGTCTTGCCGGGTATTAGCCCACCTAGATGCGACCACCGGCCGACGCCGCGAAGTAGGGGCGAAAGTCACCAGTGCGCACGGCACGGGCGTGAAACAGTTTTCGACGGGATGCCGACCATTCAGCAAATTGGTCGATAAACGAACCGTCGATATTAATCGACAATATTGTTGGTTGTAATCAACAATTCGTTGACTTATATCGACGCGTCCATAAAGTAACTTTCGTGGACGACCTCGCGCAGGCCGAGTAGATGCACGCCTCCCGCGGCCGCCGCCCGTCGCATCATTCGGGCGACGACCGCGAGCAAGCCATCCTGGCCACCGCGGAGCGCCTCCTGCAGGAGCGGCCGCTGGCCGACTTCTCGGTCGACGATCTGGCGAAGGGCGCGGGCATTTCCCGTCCGACTTTCTACTTTTATTTCCAGTCGAAGAACGCCGTGTTGCTGTCGCTGCTGGACCAGATGAACGGCAAGGCGCACGCGGCGCTTACGGCATTGGGCGGCAAGCTGTTCGGCGACCCCGCGACGCTGTGGCGGGCACGCATCGAGGCCTTCTTCGAGGTGTCGGGCTCGCATCGGGCGGTCGCCGTGGCGGGCGCCGCGGCGAAGGCCACCAACCCCGAGGTCCGGCAGCTGTGGTCGACGCTCATGCAGAAGTGGATCTCGCACACCACGGCGGCGATCAAGGCCGAGCGCCGCCGCGGCGCCGCCCCGGACACCTACCCGGCCGAGGATCTGTCCGTCGCGCTGAACATGTTGAGCGAGCGGGTGATGGCCGCGACGTTCACCGCCGAGGAGCCGGCGATCCCCGAGGACCGCGTGATCGACATGCTGGTGCACATCTGGATGGCCAGCATCTACAAGGCCGACGCCGAGGCGTTGGCCACTAGCGGTTTTTGAGGACCCGCGCGGCGCGGTCCAGGCTCTGGTCGATCAGACGGTCGGCGGCACCGAAATAGGTTGCCGACGGGGCCTCGCCCGCCAGCTCCGCGATCGCACGCTGCTCGCCGTAAACGTCTGCCAGGCGCAGGTTTTCGGCCATCCGCGCAGAATGCACCTGAAGCCCGGCCAGCAGTTCGCCGCACTGCGAACCCGCGACCACGGTCCGTCGGGTCAGCGTGCGCAGGGTGTCCCATTCGGCGTGCCAGGAGCCGTCGGGCCGTTCGTCGTTGGCCAGCGCGGCGGCGGTGTGCAGCGTCGAGGCCAACTGCGGCGCCGTGACGGCGGCCCGCCGGATCAGGATGGACAGCACCGGGTTGCGCTTGTGCGGCATCGACGACGACCCGCCGCGGTTTTCGCCCGCCGGCTCGCCCAGTTCGCCGATCTCCGGGCGGGCCAGGGTGACGACGTCCGATGCGATGCGGCCCCAGGCGTCGGTGCACCCGACGAAGGCATCCCCCGCCGCGGTGACCGGCGTTCGCGTCGTGTGCCATGGCGACCGGTCGCTCAACCCCAAAGACGTTGCAACGCTTTGCGCCAGGCGATCGGAGACCGCCGACGGGTCCGCAGCGCCCCCGATCAGCGTCGCCAGCTCTGTGGTCGCGGCCCGCGTTCCGGCGGCGCCGCCGACCTGAATGGGGGTGACCAGCCCGGCGATCCGCTCGTGGGCGTCGACGACCCCGTCCAGCCAGCGCGCCGCCTTGGCGCCGAATGTGGTGGGCGCCGCGTGCTGGGTGAGGGTGCGGGCCACCATGGGCGTGCCCCGGTGCGCCGCGGCGAGGTCCGACAGCGTCGAAACCTGCTGCCTCAGTTCGGATGTCAGGGCGTCGGCGGCGGCGCGCACGCCCAGCATCAGGGCGGTGTCGAGAACATCCTGGCTGGTGAGGCCGCGGTGGATCCACGGCGCGATGGCCGGGGTGGCCCGCCCGCGCAGCAGGTCGACCAGGCCGATGACCGGGTTGCCGCCACCCTCGTCGCCGGCCGCGAGCGACTCGCCGTCGCCGTCCCGCAGCAGGGCCGCCAGGTCGGCCCCGGCGCATTCGCGGGGCGCCAGGCCGGCGGCGGTCAGCGCTGCCAGCCAGGCGGATTCCACCGTGACCATCGCGTCCAGCAGCGCGGCGTCCGTCATGTGCGTCCCCGCCCGCTGGTCGCCGGGCCACAGCAGGTTGGTCATCGCCGGTACTCCAGGAACACGGTCTCGTTGGGGCCCTGCAGGTGGATGTCGAAACGGTATCCCGCGCAGCCGGTTTCGGGGACGCATACCAGGCCGGCCACCGCCGCATCGCCGTGCGGCAGGTACGCGCGGGTGAACAGTCGATCCAGCAGGCCGCGCGCGAAGACGGCGAGCGCGAAGAACGGTGCACGCCCCGGTGCGCCCGGGCCGGGCGCCACGGTGGTGAACGAGTACTGGCCCGCGGCGTCGGTCGCACACCGGCCCCACCCGGTGAACGATGTTTCGTCGCGCCGCAGGGAACCGGCCAGCCGCGGGATCTGGCCGGCGCCGTCGGCCTGCCACAGTTCGACCAGCGCGTCCGGCACCGCTTGGGCGGCGCCGTCGTAGACCGTGCCGTGCAGCCGTACCGCCTGCGGATGTCCGTCGCCGACCAGCTGGCTGCCACCGGGATACGGCAGGCCCAGCCCGAGGAACGGCCCGACGGTTTGCCCTGGGGTGCAGGCGAATTCAGCCATCGTCGGTCCGGGTCCGGCGGGCGCCGCAGAGCACGATGTCCCAGCGGTAGCCGGTGGCGTACTCGGGCTGGGTGAGGTCGTGGTCGTAGCGGGCGATCAGCCGCGCCCGGGCGGCGGGATCGGGGATCGATTGGAAGATCGGGTCCAGGTCGAACAGCGGGTCGCCCGGGAAGTACATCTGGGTGATCAGGCGTTGCGTGAAAGCCGTTCCGAATATCGAGAAGTGGATGTGCGCCGGGCGCCAGGCGTTGCGGTGGTTGCGCCACGGGTAGGGGCCGGGCTTGATGGTCAGGAAGCGGTACGACCCGTCGGGTCCGGTGAGGCAACGGCCGGCGCCGACGAAGTTCGGATCCAGCGGCGCCGGGTGCTGGTCGACCGGGTGGCAGTAGCGGCCCGCAGCGTTGGCCTGCCAGATCTCGATCAGCTGGCCCGCCACCGGCCTGCCGGCGTCGTCGAGCACCCGCCCCGCCACGACGATCCGCTCCCCGATCGGCTCACCGGGATGGCCGGCGGTCAGGTCGGCGTCACGCGGGTCGACATCGCGGCCGCCGAAGCACGGCGCGTGGCGCTCGAGCCCCTCGGGGTCGACGAGCAGCGCGGGCCGGTTCGGATGGCGCAGCGCGGTGCTGCGATAGGGCGGGTAGTCGAGCTGCGGCCGGGCCGGATCCGCGACCGTCTCGGCGGCGCTCGCGATCGCGGCCATCTCCGCCGTGATGTCGTCCTGGGACGCGACATCCTCGGCGCTCATGAGCCGTGAGGCTACTCCCGATTTCGCCGGCGACTCCAGACGCCCGTTGCGAGCTTTCCGCCCCGCGAGCGCGCGTGTCGGTACGCCGACACGCCGTTGGGACCGGCATTTTGCGCGCCCTCGATAGCGAGGTTCGGGGATTGACCAGGCGGGCGAGGTGCGGGATTCTATTCAGCAGAAATTATTTCTGAACAGCAGAGGGCCGCGTGACCGATCTTCGTTGCGTTTTCGACAACGTCCGGCGCGGGATGATCCCCGCCCACATCTACAACGACACCGAGCTGTTCGCACTGGAAAAGGAGCGCCTCTTCGGCCGGGCATGGACGTTCGTGGGCCACGAATCGGAAGTTCCGCACGACGGCGACTACCTGGTGCGCCGGGTTCTCGACGACTCGTTCATCATCGCCAATTCGGCCGGCGTCATCCGCGCGATGTTCAACATGTGCCGGCATCGCGGGATGCAGGTGTGCCGCGCGGAGCTGGGCAACGCCTCCAACTTTCGCTGCCCGTACCACGGCTGGTCGTATCGCAACGACGGCCGGCTGATCGGGCTGCCATTTCACCGCGAGGCCTACGGCGGCGAGGACGGACTCGCGCGGGACGGCCAAAGCCTGCTCCCCGCACCGAATTTCGCGAGCTACAACGGGTTGATGTTCATCAGCATGGACCCGGCGGCCGACCCGCTGGAGGATTTCCTCGGCGACTTCCGGTTCTACCTGGACTTCTACACCAAGCAGAGCCCGGCCGGCCTGGAGGTGCGGGGGCCGCAGCGCTGGCGCATCAAGGCGAACTGGAAGATCGGCGCCGAGAACTTCGCCGGCGACATGTACCACACGCCGCACACGCACGCGTCGATCGTCGACATCGGCCTGTTTCGCGAGCCAAAAGCCCAGAAGCGCAAGGACGGAGCGACGTACTGGGCGCATCGCGGCGGCGGGACCACCTACAAGCTTCCGCCCGGTGACTTCGGGGAACGCATGCGCTACGTCGGCTACCCCGACGAGATGATCGGCCGCATCAGGGACGCCTGGACACCCCGGCAGCAGCGGGTGGTCGGCGAGGACGGGTTCATGATCTCCGCGGCCACCTGCTTTCCCAATCTCAGCTTCGTGCACAACTGGCCAAAAGTACGTGACAGCCAAGATGATCAGGTGTTGCCCTTCATCTCGATCCGGTTGTGGCAGCCGATCAGCGAGAACGAAACCGAGGTGTGTTCCTGGTTCGCGGTGGACTCCGCCGCACCCGAGCAGTTCAAGAAGGACTCCTACAAGGCCTATTTGATGTGCTTCGGGTCGACGGGCATGTTCGAGCAGGACGACGTGGAGAACTGGGTGTCGCTGACCACCACCGCGGGCGGCTCGATGGCGCGGCGGCTGCTGCTGAACAGCCGGATGGGACTGCTCGGCGACGACAGTCCCGTCGTTGCGGCCCTGCCCCCCGACGCCTTCCACGGGCCCGGGCGCGCTCAGGTCGGCTACAACGAGCACAATCAGCGCGAATTGCTCAAGCTGTGGGCGGACTACCTTCAATGAGAAAACCATTACCGTTCAACCACATTCGACACCACCAGGCGCATCAGTTCCTGGTCGACGAGGCCTACCTGCTGGACGCCCAGCGCTACGACGCGTGGCTGGACACGCTCACCGACGACGTCCGCTACGTCATGCCGGTCCGGGTCACGACGGCGCGCGGCGCCGGGTTCGACACGTCACCCGGCATGGCGCACTTCGACGAAGACAAGTACTCCCTGAGCCAGCGGGCGGCCCGCTTCGCCACCGAGCACGCCTGGACCGAGGACCCGCCGTCGCGGCTGCGCCACTTCATCACCAACGTGCGCGCCTTCGAGGGTGACGACGACACACACCTCGTCGTCGAGTCGGCCGAGCTGCTCTTCCGCAGCCGGGGCGACGTCAACGAGAGCGCGCTGGTGTCGTGTGGGCGCGAGGACCTGCTGCGCTGGTGCGGCGATCGCTGGAAGCTGGCCCGCCGCAACATCTTTGTCGACGAGTCGGTGTTGCGGATGCAGAACCTGGCGGTGTTCCTGTGAGCGAAGCCATCACGATAGCCAACGAGTTCACCGAGGTGGTGATCCAGCGGATCGACACCCGCAACGGGTCGCGGCTGCTGATCAGCGCGCCCAAGACCGGACGCTCGATCTCCCTCGACGCGCTCGAGATCGAGGCGCTGACCCGGCAGAACACCCGTACGCTGGCGGCCATGGTCGGCAATCCCGATGGTCCGCTGCTGCCCGACGAACCGGACCAGCCGTGACGGCCTGGCTCGAGGGCAAGCGGGCGCTGGTGGTGGGCGCCGGCTCGGGGATCGGCCGGGCCGTGGTCGACGCGTTTCGCGCCGAGGGCGCCAAAGTCGCCGTACTGGAACGGGATTCCGACAAGTGCGAGCGGTTGCGGCGGGAGTCGCCCGACGTGCCGGTGGTCGAGGGCGACGCCGTCACCCGCGAGGCCAACGAGCGCGCCGTCGCCGCGGCGGTGGATGAATTCGGCGGGCTGGACACGCTGATCAACTGCGTCGGAATCTTCGATTTCTACCGGGGTGTCGGCGACATCGACGCGGCTGACCTGTCGGGCGCGTTCAACGAGATGTTCCGCACCAACGTGTTGAGCCACCTGCAGTCGGTCAAGGCGGCGCTCCCCGCGCTCCGGTCAGCGAGCGGGTCGTCGATCGTGTTGACCGAGTCGGTGTCGTCCTACTACCCCGGGCGGGGCGGCGCGCTGTACGTGTCGTCGAAGTTCGCCGTTCGCGGGCTCGTGGCGACGCTGGCTCACGAACTGGCACCGCAGATTCGGGTCAACGGGGTAGCGCCGGGCGGCACGCTGAACACCGACCTGCGCGGCCTCGCCAGCCTGGGGCTCGACGGCGTGCGCCTCGACGACACCCCCGACCGGGCGCGCGACGTGGCGGCGCGCAGCCCCCTCGGCGTCGCTCTCACCGGCGGGGACCACGCCTGGAGCTTCGTGTTCCTGGCGTCGGACCGCTCCCGCGGCATCACCGGCGAAACCGTCCATCCCGACGGCGGATTCGGGCTGGGCAAACCACGATGAACTTGGCTGAGGAACGCGAGCTGGTGGCGCAGGGCTGCCGCGTCGCGGCGGCGCGCGGCTTGGTCGACGGCATCCTCGGCCACCTGAGCCTGCGCGTCGACGACGAGCGCCTGCTCGTCCGCTGCCGCAGCGACACCGACACCGGGGTGGCGTTCACCCGCCCCAGCGACATTCGGCTCGTCAAATTCGACGGAACCGCGGGCGCCGCAGGCGAACTCGACGGCTACCGCGTCCCGAACGAGCTGCCCATCCACGTCGAAACCATGCGCGCCGATCCCGGGCACCGGGCCGTCGCGCACCTGCACCCGCCCGCCGTCGTCGCCGCCGACCTCGCCGGTATCGCGCTGAGGCCGGTCTACGGGGCCTACGACATCCCCGGCGCGTGGCTGGCGCGCGGCGGCGTGCCCGTCTACGAGCGCGCGGTGCTGATCCGAAACTCCAAGCTGGGCAAGGAAATGGTCGAGGCGATGCGCGGTCGGCCGGTGGTGATCCTGCGCGGCCACGGGATCACGAGCGCCGCCAACACAATTCAACAGGCGGTGCTGCAGGCGATCAGCCTCGACTCGCTGGCGCGGATGGCGTTGCGAGTGCGCGCGGCCGGCGGCACGCTGCGGGACATCGACGACGCCGACTGGGACGACCTCCCGGACCTGGGCCCGGGCTTGCACACCGACGCGGCCTGGCGACACGAGATCGCGCGGTTGGGCGAAGTCACAGGTTGATATCGGGCGCGCGCCCTGCCCGGATCGCGGCGGCGGCGGGCTTAACCTAGCCGACGTGAGCGAACTGGACCGGAGGCGCTTCCTGGTCGCGGTGGCCGCTACGGTGGCGGTCACCGGGATCTCGTGGTGCTCAGACACCGGGCCCAAGGAGACGGTGGCACGCGCCGAGGTTCCCGGGCCCGCGCCGACCCCCGCCGCCCCGCCCCTGCCGCCGCTGCTGTCGCCCCCCGACCGTGCCGCGCGGGTAACGCTGCCCGGCGGCGCGGTGCTGAGCAAGCTTCCCGGCGACGGTGACCTGCTGGCCTGGACGGTCGACGACGGCGTCGACACCGATGTGGTCCGGCTCTATACGGAATTCGCCAGGGACACCGGCGTGCGGCTCACCTATTTCGTCACCGGCTCCTATCGGTCGTGGACCGACAACGCCGAGGTGCTTCGCCCGCTCGTCGAATCCGGGCAGATCCAGCTGGCGAACCACACCTGGTCGCATCCGGACCTGACGAAACTCACGCCGAACCAGGTGGCCGACGAGCTCGGTCGCACCGATCAGTTCCTGCGCAGCACCTACGGCGTGGATGCCACCCCGTACTTCCGGCCGCCCTACGGCCACCACAACGCCGTGGTGGACGCGGTGGCCGCCGATCTCGGCTACCAGGTGCCCACGCTGTGGTCCGGGGACCTGCGCGATTCGGCGCTGCTGTCCGAAGACCAGATCGTCAAGTTGGCCGACCTGTCCTTCACGCGGCAGAACATCGTGATCGGTCACCTCAACCACGCCCCGGTCACCCACGTTTACAAGCAGCTGGTGGACATCATCCGGGCCCGCAGGCTGCGCACGGTGACGCTCAACGACGTCTTCCTGAAGCCCGAAATCCCGCACCGCACAGCGCGTTTCGCTGGCTAACTCAGTCTCAGCCGATCTGATCGCCAATCTCCTTGGCCGCCTTGACAAGAGCGGCCACCACCGATGGGTAGCGGTCGCCGTCGAGCCGGTCCTGCGGCGCGGCGGCGTTGAGCGCGAGCCGCACGCCCGGCGCCCGCGTCGGGATCGGCACCGCGACCGAGGCGACACCGTCCTCGCTCTCCTCGCGGTTGATGGCATAGCCCCGCTCGCGGATGCGCGACAGCTCGGCCTCCAGCTCGGTGCGGCTGCCGATCGAATGCGAGGTGACCCGTTCCAGCTCTTCGTTCGGAAACAGCTGACGCAGTTCGTGTTCGGGCAGCTGGGCGAGCATCACCTTGCCGGTCGAGGTGCAGTGTGCCGGCATGGTGCGCCCCAGCCGGGACGCCACCCGGACCGCCGCCGGACCCTCGGTGGCGGCGACGAAGTGGACGTCGGCGCCGTCAAGCATCCCGACGTGAATCGATTCGCGCAGTTGCTCGCTCAGCGCACGCATGATCGGCGCGGCGGACCGCTGGATGTCGAGCCGGCCGAAGACCGCGAACGCGACGCCGGTGAGCGAGGGACCCGGCAGGTACGCCTTGGAGATTGGGTCTTGGCGCACGAAGCCGCGGTAGGCCAGCATTGCCAGCAGCCGGTGCGCGGTCGACGGCGCGACACCCAGGTATCGGGTGGCCTCGCTCAGCCGGATCTCAGGCCGCTCCCCCAGCAACAGCAGCAGCTTCAGCGCGTTGTCGACCGACTCGATCGGGTACTGCGGCGCAAGCGGTTCGGCGGACGGCTCGCTTCCGGCCGGTTGCCTGCTGCTCATGGCAGTGACGGTACTCGGGACGCGATTCAGATCAGGGTCAGGAAGGCCGCGCCGAGCAGGCCGGCCGCGATCATCACGACCACCGCCGTCGCGACGGCCCGCCAGCCCAAGCTGCGGGCGACCATCACCGCACCCGGGACGCTGACGGCCGGGAGGGTGATCAACAGCGCGCCGAGGGTTCCCGACGAGACGCCGAGCAGCGCCAGGCCCTGCAGGATCGGGATCTCGCCCGCCGTCGGGATGACGATGAGCGTGCCGACGACCGCCGCGAGCACCACGACCAGCAGGCCGCCCTGCTGCAGGCGGGTCAGGGACAGCAGCCAGCCGCGGAACGCGCCGAGTGCAAGCACCAGGACGGCGTACTCGGGCAGCAGGACCAGGCACAAGCGCAGCAGGGCTACCGCGAAGCTTCGGGCGGGCGCCCAAGGCTGCGGCGCGGGTGTCTCGGGCGGCGGAACCCGCCGCGACCGCGTCATCAGGCCGACGACAGTCGCGACGCCGACCACCGCGGCGATCCCGACCACCAACCTGGTCAGCGCCCACTGCCACGGCGCGACGAACACCAGGAATACCAGTACCGCGGGATTCAGCACGGGGTTTCCCAACCAATACGCGATCGCGGCGACTCGGCTGACCCCGTTGCGCCGCAAGGTGACGGCGACCGGGGCGGCGCAGCACGTGCACATCATCGACGGCATGCCGGCAAGGCCGCCGGCCACCGCGCTGGAGACCAGGCGGCGCCGGTTCAGCACGCGGGGCAACCACGAGGGCGGTATGAATGCCTGAATCGACGCGCTGATCAGCAGCGCCACCACCAGCGCCTGCCAAATGGACAGGACGTAGGCGTGGAAGAACGTCGTGGCGGCATGCCAGGTCGGGGCGTCGCCACTGTGCACGCCGCCCACGGTGAGGATGTTCGATCCCGGCCAGTGATGGGTTCGCTGGGCCCTCAGTGCTTTCGTCGCATACGGCGTCCACTTGGCCCACAGCAGCCCCGTCACGAACACCGCTGCGGTGGCGACGGCGCCTAGCGCCACACCCGCGCGGCCCGGCGAGCGAATTGCGTTGACACCCAATGGCAGCGCCACGCCCACTGACGCTAACGGACAATCCCTGGCAGCGCCCACCGGGGCCGACGGGCTCGAAGGATCGCCCGCGCCACGCCACGCGATGGCCCCCGAAAACGGACTTACCGGTTAGTCTCGGCATCGTGTACGGGGCTACCGAGACCGGATACAGCCGATACGTCGCCATCGGGGACAGCCAGACCGAGGGCCTGTGGGACGGTAACGACACCGTCGGCTTCCTCGGGTTCGCCGACCGGCTCGCCGCAATGATCGATTCGCACTATCCCGGCCTGCACTACGCCAACCTGGCGATCCGCGGCAAGCTGGTGGCCGACGTGCTGCACGAGCAGCTTCCGCCGGCGCTCGCGATGCGGCCGGACCTGATCACCGTGTGCGTCGGGATGAACGACGTCATCCAGCCGGGAAACTCGTTCGGCCGGGCGCTGGCCAACCTCGATCACATGCACGCCGCGCTCGCCGAATCCGGGGCGACGGTGGTGACCACCACCTTCCCCAACGTCGCGCAATTCCTCCCGCTCGGCCGGCTCGTCTCCGGGCGGCTCGCCCGCATCAACGACGCGATCCGGGCCGCTGCCGACCAATACGGCTTCCGGCTGGTCGACCTCTACGACGCGCCCTCGATGCGCGACCTGGACACCTGGGACGTCGACCGTGTGCACGCGTCCACCAAGGGCCACATCCTGTTTGCCGCCGCGGCCGCCGAGGCCCTGAATCTGCCCGGCAGCAACCATGATTGGGCCGTGGCGAGCGGCAGCCCCACGCGGCTGTCGTTCCGGACCCGAACCTACGGGCAGCTGCGCTGGACGCAGGAAAAGTTCATGCCGTGGGTGTGGCGGCGCATGCGCGGCAAATCCTCGGCCGACGGGCGGGTGCCCAAGCGCCCGCGACTGGAACCGGTCACCGCACCGGGTACGGCGCGCTTTGTCCGTCAGTCAGGCATCCTTGACCCATGAATGTGGAGGCTTTGCTGCAGTCGATCCCACCGCTGCTCGTCTACCTGGTAGTCGGCGGTGTGGTCGGGGTGGAGAGCCTGGGCGTTCCCCTTCCCGGTGAGATCGTGCTGGTCAGCGCGGCGCTGATGTCGTCGCACCACGACCTGGCCGTCAATCCCGTCGGCGTCGGCGCCGCCGCGGTGATCGGCGCGGTGGTCGGCGACTCGATCGGCTATTCGGTCGGGCGCCGGTACGGGCTGCCGCTCTTCGACCGGCTCGGCCGGCGGTTCCCCAAACACTTCGGCCCCGGACACGTCGCGCTCGCCGAAAAGCTGTTCAACCGCTGGGGCGTCCGCGCGGTGTTCTTCGGCCGCTTCATCGCCCTGCTGCGGATCTTTGCCGGCCCGCTCGCCGGCGCGCTCAAGATGCCCTACCCGCGCTTCCTGGCGGCCAACGTCTCCGGCGGCATCTGCTGGGCGGGCGGCACCACCGCGCTCGTGTACTTCGCCGGAATGGCCGCCGAACGCTGGCTGGAGCGGTTCTCCTGGATCGGGCTGGTGGTCGCCGTCGTGTGCGGCATCACGGCCGCGATCCTGCTGCGCGAACGCACGTCGCGGATGATCGCCGAGCTGGAAGAAGAGCATTACCGCAAAGCCGAAGCCACCGACGCGGCTTAATCGGGCTGACGAGCGCGCGCTCTGCTCCGTGGCCGCTTAGCGTGAATCCATGGTTTTGCGCGTGCGTCCAGGGTGGGAAAGTCGCCCGGATCCCGCCATCAGTTCACGCTGAAAGCCCAGGATTCACACTCAAGGCCCTGAGCCGGCCGGGCTTAACCCACCGCCTCGCCGATGTCGATCGGCTCGACCGGGCGGTGCTCCTCGATGAGCGAGAGGCCCATCTTGCGGGCGCGCTGGGCGGCGTCCAGGTCCCCCACCACCGCCAGGATCATCGCGCCCTTCATCAGGATGTGCCAGGACGACGCGAACTCCTCGACGTCGGTCAGCCCGGCCGCGACGGCGCGGCGGCGCACGATGTCGCGGACGTGGTCGATGTGGGCGATGCAGGCCTGGCCGGCGGGATGGTCGGCGCCCAACTCCAGGAGCACATTGATGAACGAGCAGCCCTCGTAGCCGTCGCGCGACTGGAACCAGTCGTGCAGCACGTCGAAGATCGCGAGCAGCTGTTCCTCGGGGGTGCTGCCCCGCTGCCGGGACTGCTCCTCGATCAGGCCGTGCGTCCAGACCTCCTCGCGGCGCTGCAGCACGGCCAGCACCAGCGCGTCCTTGGTCGGAAAGTGGCGGTAGAGGGTCGCCCTGGCCACGCCGGCCCGCACGACCACCTCGTCGGTGCCCACGGCGCGGATCCCACGCCGGCTGAACAGCTCATATGCCGCGTTAAGAATGCGTTCGCGAGCCGAGCTGATGACAGGAGTGACATCGTCGCTTGCCATACCGGGCCTTACCATACTCTTATCAGCCTAAGGTAGACAGACTGCCCTGTCTCGTTATACAAATGAGATTCGCGCAGTTCGCGCAGCGTCTGTCTTCAGACAGAAGGACGGGCATCCATCCCGGCGCCCGGCGTCGGTAGATTAGGGAGTCCCTCATGAGCCTGACTACTGCGGAATCAACCTTCAGTCCGCACCTGACGCTCAGCACGCGGCTGGTCCACGAGCTGGGTGACCCACACAGCACGCTGCGGGCGACAACCGACCGCAACGGCGCGGCAGTGATCATCTACGCCGGCGGCGAGATCGACGCCTGCAACGAGCACACCTGGCGCCTGCTGGTGAGCGAGGCCGCCAGCATCGTCATCCCGCCCGGCCCCTTCGTCATCGACGTCAGCGGCCTCGAGTTCATGGGCTGCTGCGCGTTCGGGGTGCTGGCCGACGAGGCCAAGCGGTGTCGAGAGCGCGGCATCGAGTTGCGCCTGGTCACCTGCGAACCGTTCGTCGCCCGCATCGTCGACGCCTGCGGGCTGAACCGCCTGCTGCCGGTTTACCCGACCGCGGACGCCGCGCTCGCGTCGAGCGCTCGCTGGTAAGCACGCCCCAGTCAATCGGCCGATAATCGGCTGAATGAGCGGGCTTCCCACCTTCGGTGCGGAGGAGGAATTCCTCCTCGTCGACCCGCGTACCGGTCAACCGGCCCCCCGCAACGCCGCGGTGGCCGAGGAAGCCGAGCGGCGGGGCGCGACCCTGCAGCTGGAATTGAGCAGCTGCCAGGTCGAGACCAACTCCAGCGTCACGGCGACCAGCGCGGAACTGGGCGAGCAGCTCACCCGGCTGCGCCGCGCCGCCGCCGAGGCCGCCGAGGCCGCGGGGGTGCAGCTGCTCGCTACCGGCCTCCCGCCCAGCACGCCGCACGAGTTTCCCCTGACCGACACACCCCGGTACCGCCGGATCGGCGAGGCGTACGGGATGGTCGCGCACGAGCAGGGCATCTGCGGGTGTCACGTCCACGTGGAGGTGCCCGACCGGGCCGCCGCGATCCGGGTCAGCAACTGGCTGCGGCCGTGGCTGCCGTCACTGCTTGCGCTGTCGGCAAATTCGCGGGTGTATCGCAACGCCGACAGCGGCTACGCGAGCTGGCGCAGTGTGCTGTGGCGGCGCTGGCCGGTGGCCGGGCCGCCGCCGTTCTTCCCCGCGCCCGAAGAGTACGACCGCACGGTGCGCATGTTGATCGACAGCGAGGTCATCCTCGACCACAAGATGGTCTATTGGGACGTGCGCCCGTCGGAGAACTTCCCGACCGTCGAGATCCGGGTGGCCGACGTGCCGGCCACGGTCGACGAGACGGTGCTGCTGGCCACGTTGGTCAGGGCCGCGGTGATGACGGCGCTCGACGAGCGAAGCGGGGAAAACGAGCGCCTGCCGCCCGCGGCGCTGCGGGCCGCGTACTGGAAGGCCGCGCACGACGGGCTCGCGGGGCACACGCTCGACCTGATCCACGGAAGTGGGGCGGTGCCGGTGCGCCAGATGTTGGGCGCGCTGGTGCAGCGGGTGCGCCCGGCGCTGGACGCGCTCGGTGAATACGACCGCGTTACAACCGAACTCGACCGCGTCGCCAAGCAGGGCAACGGGGCGATGCGTCAGCTGCGGGCGTGGCAAAAGCGCCACGACGTGATGGACGTCATCGCCGAAGCCGTCGTCAACCCACGCTGAGCAGACGGTACAGGCCGATCAGCCCGACCACCACGATCGTCGAGCGCAACGCCGTCGGCGACAGCCGGCGCCCGTAGCGCGCCCCGACCAGTCCCCCGACCAGCGAGCCCGCCGCGATCAACCCGGCGACCGGCCAGCTGATCCGGCCGAACGCCACCAGCGAATAGCTCACCGCCGCAACCACGTTCACCACCAGGGTCAGCAAATTCTTGGCGGCGTTCATGCGCTGCACCGACTCGGGCAGCAGCGCGCCCATGACACCGACCAGCAGGATGCCCTGCGCGGCGGTGAAGTAGCCGCCGTAGACCGCGACGGCAAACGTCCCGAACACCAGTAGGGCCTTGCGTGCCGGCGTGATGTGTTCGGGCGAACGCCCCGCCTCTTCCGCGCGCTGCGCCGCCCACGTCTGCAGCTTCGGCCCGATCACCACCAGCACCAGCGCCAGCACCAACAGCACCGGAACGACGCGGGCGAACACCGTCGGGGGCAGGTGCAGCAGCAGGAAGGCGCCCAGCACCGCACCGGCCAGCGACGCCGGCAGCTGCCACCGCAGCCGATCCCACTGCCCGGCCAGCTCGGCGCGATAGCCCCAGGTGCCCGACACGCTGCCCGCCACCAGGCCGACCGCGTTCGACATGGTGGCCGTGACAGGCGGATAGCCGAGGGCGACGAGCGTCGGGAAGGTGACCAGGGTGCCCGATCCGACGAGGGCGTTGATGGCGCCGGCAGCGAACCCGGCCACGACGATCAAAACCATATGGGAGAGCAGCACTCCCGCGAAGTTTAGTCGGCCTTAGACGGGCGGCGCTTCGGGCCCGCGGTCCACGCCGGTTCGCAGCTTGACCGACGCCGAATACGCGATGCTGCGGAAGTGCAGCACCGGATCGTCGGAGGGTTCGATGCCGTCGGTGACGCGCATCGGGTCGAACACGACGATGTCGCCGCCGTGCTCGCGCTGCGTGTCCAGGCCGTCGATCTGCAGCGTGCCGACGGTGACGATCTGCGTGCTCTGCCAGGCCGCCGACGGGTCGACCGTCGAGTCGTCCGGTCCGGCGATCTGGACGCGGAAGTCGAACCGGACGGGACCGGTTGCCAGGCGCGCGTTCAGTTCGTCGGTGAGAAAGTCCGGGCCGTCACTTTGGGGGGCCGGCGCCTCGGACTCGGTGGCCGGAACCCAGTGGTAGCGAACGAATCTGGCGCTCCCGTCGGCGGCGACCCAGCGGAAGGCGTGCAGGCCGTGGTATTCGATGGTGGCGTAGCTGGTCGGGACCTTGTTGGCGTCGCGCAGCACGGGCAGCGCGCCGAACAGCCGCGGATGGGTCAGAAAGTACTTGGCCATCCGCAGCGGCGTCGTCGGGCTGGGCCGCATCGCCTTGAGCAGATCGACGAACCCGTCCGGCGTGTTGGAGACGAACAGCCGGGCGGTCTGCGTCGAGACGTCGGTGGTGGACCCGTCGGGCAGCGTGAACTTCACCGCGAGCCCGCGCACCCCGGGCGCGCCGTCGCGCTGAGACGGGTTCCCGGAACCGTTGGAGAAGCGGATCAGCGCGGGCACCGTCGAGCCGTCGAGGTGCTTGGCGCGCGAAAGGCCCGCCGCATCGGGGGTCGCGGTGAACGTGCCGCGGTACAGCGTGCCTTTGGCGTGCAGCGCGCGATAGCCCGGCTGCGCGCCGCCGGTGCCTCGAATCGCCGCGATCGCCTCGTCGGGAGTGACCATGCGCGAATCTTAAGGCGCTAGTCGGGCAAGCCGAAGAGTTTGACGACACCGTGATCGCGACCGGCGGTGTAGCCGCCGTCGACGGCGATGGCCTGGCCGCTGACGAACGAGGCGTCGGGCGACAGCAGGAACGCCGCCATCGCCGCGACCTCCTCGGGCTGGCCGAACCGTTGCAGGGCGTGCTCCTCGGTGATCGACGCCAGCGGGCCCTCCATCCCCGGCAGCCCGAAAACGCCTTGGGCCATGGGGGTTTCGATGAAGCCGGGGCAGACGGCGTTGGCGCGGATGCCGCTGGGCCCGTAGTCGAGCGCGATGTTTTTGGTGAGCAGGACGACGCCGCCCTTGGCCGCGTTGTAGGAGCTGCCGCCGGCCGTGCCCTCCAGGCCCTCGATGCTGGCGACGGTGACGATCGAGCCCCGCTCCCCGTCGACGCGGGGTTGCTCGATCATCCTGGCCAGCGCCGCCTTGGCCACCAGGAACGTGCCGGTCAGGTTGATGCCGATCACCCGCTCCCATTCCTTGCGGTCGAGCAGGTGCACCGGGCCGCCTCCCGCGACGCCCGCCGCGTGGAACACGCCGTCGAGGCGGTCGGGGACGGCGGCCAGCACCGCGGCGATGGCATCCTCGTCGGTGATGTCAGCGGTGACGAAGTGGAATTCGGCACCCAGGTCGGGTGGGGCCGCCACGTCGGCGCCGACGACGGTGCCGCCCTCGGCGAGCAGGCGCCGCGCGGTGGCCAATCCGATGCCGGACGCCGCCCCCGTCACGACGAAGGTGCGGGACCGGGCGCGATCGGCGTTGACCATGGCAGTGATAGTGGCACACCGGCGCCCGGTCTGCGCCGACGGCGCAGCGTGTGAGCCCACGGCGTCGCGTGTGAGCCCGGGGCGGCGGACCGGCCGGATTCCCGCCCTGTGCGCACACGCAAAGCCCTCAGTTCACACTGCGCTAGCGATCCGGCCGGGCGTCCCGGGTGCGCTCGTAGAACCGTCGGACCCGGGCGCGGTTGCCGCAGTCGGCGGTGCTGCACCACCGGCGGTTCTGCCGGTGACTCGTGTCGAGGAACAGCCAGCCGCACGCCGAGTCGCCACAGCGCTTGATGCGCGACAACGGGATGGCGGTCAACAGCGTCACCGATTCGGCGGCCAGCCGATGCAGCGGCGTTTGCGCGTCCAGCGCCACCTCGTGCCACCCGGCGATGTCGCCGTCGATCGTGAGGCGTTGGGCCCGTAGCGCCGATCGGTATGCGCCGGCGACCGTGTCGGCATCGCGGGCCGACCCGCACCCCGTCCAGATGCGATGCAGCGCCTCTCTGAGCCGGACGGTCTGACGCAACGCTTTCCCGCCGGCATCGCGGTCGAAGACGGCGAGCTGGCGCGCCTCACCGGGCGACAGCACCCCGGCGTGGCGCGCCCACGCCACCAGGTCGAGATAGCCCGCCAGGTATTCCGTCCGACGCTGCGGGTCGCCCCGCCACGCCACCGTGTTGACCAGGTCGACCGCGGGATGACCCCCGCGCAGGTCGAGTCCGGCCGCCTCCGAACGCACCATCAGTCATCACCGCCTAATTCCTAAATATCGATTTAACCATTAGACAGCCGGGTACTCGCAGCGACATGAAACGCACACCTGCAGACCGGATCGGATTGGCCGTCGGCGCCCTGTGCGTGTCCGCCTCGGCCGTCTTCCTGAAACTGGCCGCGACAACCCCGGCGACCGCGACGGCCGCGCGCTGCCTGCTCGCGCTGCCGGTGGTCGTCGTGCTCGCCGTCCCGGAATGGCGACGGGGCCGCGCTCTGTCGCGGCGCGGCCTGCTGTCGGCCGCCTGCTGCGGCGCCCTGTTCGCCGGTGACATGTTGCTGTGGACGCAGGCCATTCCGGAGGTGGGGGCGGGCCTGTCGACCGTCCTCGTCAACACCCAGGTCGCCGTCGTTCCACTGTTGAGCTGGCTCGTCGACCGGGAGACGGTCTCGGCCCGGTTCCTGCTGGCGCTGCCCGCGCTCTTGGTCGGCGTCGCACTCGCCGGCGGGATGCTGGAGCACGGAATCTCGGGCAGCAACCCCGCGCTGGGCACTGCGCACGCGATCGGCGCCGCGCTGTGCTATTCGGGATTCCTGTTTCTGCTGCGACGCGGTGGGCAGGCCGGCCAAGCCATGCAGACGTACGCGGTCGTGCTGGCGACGTCGGCGGTGCTGGCGGTCGCCGTGGGGCCCTGGTGGCACGGCTTGGAGCTGTGGCCCGGCTGGCACGCCGTCGGATGGCTGATCCTGGTCGCCGTCACCGGCCAGTTGCTCGGCTGGCTGTTCGTGGCGTTCTTCTCGGCCCGCGTCCCCAGCACCGTCAGCTCGGCGCTACTCCTGCTGACCCCGGTGGGCGCGGTCGCGCTGGGTGCCGTTGTGCTGGGCGAGCGTCCCTCGGCGCTGCAGCTCGGCGGTTGTGCGCTGGTGCTTGCCGCCGGCTACCTCGCCAGCTCGCGCGGATCTGAAACCGCGGCCCGCCGCGGCGTGCGGGAGCGCGACCGCGTATCACAGAGTGGGAAAGATTGACTTCTGCGGAGGGGTTATGGACAGCACGACGCTCGCCGGGTTGGTCGAGCGACACGCCCGGCAGCGGCCCGACGACGTCGCGATCCGCTACGGCGAGCGGCAGTGGTCGTGGGCACAGTGGGCGTCGCGGATTCGGCGGGCGGCCGGGGCGCTGCAAGCCGCCGGTGTGCGGCGCGGTGATTGTGTGGCATTCCTGGACAAGAATCACCCGGCCTGCCTGGAGATCCTGTTCGCCGCGGCGTCGATCGGCGCGGTGACGACCGTCGTCAACTGGCGGGTGATGGGCGACGAGCTCGCGCACGTGCTGGCCGACAGCCGCCCGCGGCTGCTATTCGTCGGCGCGGAACTGCGGCCCGCCGCCGAGGCGGCCGCCGCGCGGGTCGACGGCCTGGACCGCCTCGTCGTGATCGACGACGAGTACGAATCTCTGCTCGCCGCAGCGCAACCCGCGCCGGCCGCCGAGGTCGACGAGGGTGAAACCGCGCTGGTGATCTACAGCTCCGGCACCACCGGGCGGCCCAAAGGTGTGCTGCTGAGCCAGCGCGCGCTGGCCAATCACGCGGCGAACCTGGCGCCGGCGTTCCCGTTCGGCGACGGGGACGCGAACTTGGTGGCCATGCCCCTCTTCCACGTCGGCGGAATCGGGTACGCGCTGTTCGGCATCGCGGCGGGGGTGCCGACGATCATCACCCGCGAGCCCGACGCCGCGGCGTTGATCGGGGCGGTGCGATCCGGCGCGACGCACGCGTTCTTCGTGCCACCGGTCATCGCAAGGTTCCTGGACGCCGGCGAGGCGGCGAGCGCGGCGATCGCGGGCCTGCGCTACATCGTCTACGGGGCCGCGCCGATGCCGGTGCCGCTCCTGCACCGGGCGCTCGAAACCTGGCCCGAGACCAACTTCGTCCAGGTATACGGGCAGACGGAACTGTGCGGGGCCGTCACGGCGCTCGGCGACGACGACCACCGCGACCCCGACCGGCCCCACCTGCAGCTGTCAGCCGGAAAGCCCGTGCTGGGCACCGAGATTCGGGTGGTCGACCCCGAAACGGGCGAGGTGCTGCCCGTCGGGCAGCCGGGCGAGATCTGGGTGCGCAGCAACCAGAACATGAGCGGCTACCTCAACCGCCCCGACGCGACCGCCGAGACGATCACCGACGACGACTGGGTGCGCACCGGCGACATCGGCCGCCTCGACGCCGACGGTTACGTCTACATCGAGGACCGGCTCAAGGACATGATCATCACCGGCGGCGAGAACGTGTACGGGCCCGAGGTGGAAAGCGTGCTGATCGAGCACCCGGCCGTCGCCGACGCCGCCGTCATCGGCGTGCCCGACGACTTCTGGGGCGAATCGGTCAAGGCCATCGTCGTTGCCACCGAGGAGGTCGGCGCCACGGACATCATCGAGTTCTGCCGCCGGCACCTGGCCGGCTACAAATGCCCGCGCACCGTAGACTTCGTGCCGTCGCTCCCCCGCAACGCGAGCGGCAAGATCCTCAAAACCGCTCTGCGCGAACCTTATTGGGAAGGCCGGGCACGAAATGTTTGACTCGCGGCGACGAGCCTTTGCGATCAGCGTGCTGGGCGGGCCGACGACGGTGATCGACATCGCCGGGCGCCGGATCGTGATGGACCCGACCTTCGATCCCCCCGGTGAGCATGCCTACCTGACCAAGCTCGCGGGGCCGGCGGTGGGCGCCGACGCATTGGGTCCGGTGGACGCGGTGTTGATCAGTCACGACCAGCATCCCGACAACCTCGACGATGACGGTCGCCGGATGGCGCTGGCCGCCCCGCTGGTGCTCACCAATCCCGGCGCCGCCGGCCGGCTGGGCCCGCCCGCGGTGGGCGTGCCGGCGTGGGAGTCGTATGACCTGCCGGGCGGCTCGAGTTCGCTTGTGGCGCAAGCGGTTCCGGCGGTCCATGGCCCGGCCGACGGGCAGCGCGACGCCGGCGGCCACGTCAATTGCGAGGTGACGGGCTTCGTGCTGTCGGGACCCGGCGTGCCCACCGTGTATCTCAGCGGCGACAACGCCTCGATGAGCGCCGTCAAGGCCGTCGCCGATCGGGTCGGCGAGATCGACGTCGCGGTGCTCTTCGCGGGCGCGGCGCGCGTGCCCGCGAAGGAAAACGGCCGGCCGTTGACGCTGACGTCGGCGCGCGCGGCCGCCGCCGCCGAGGTTCTCGGCGCCAAGGTGGTGATCCCGGCCCACGTCGACGGCTGGGCCCACTTCAGCGAGGGCGCCGACGAATTCGCCGCGGCGTTCGATCAGGCCGGGATCGCCGGCGTGCTGCGGGTCGCGGCGCACGGCGAGTGGATCGACCTATAGCCGTCCCTCGGTGCGCAGCCCCGGGTGCACCCAGTCCGGCGAGCGGCGCTCCTTGAACGCGCGGAAGCCGTCGCGGGCCTCGGCGTCGGTGAGGCTGGCGGTCATGCCGATCCGGTCGTACAGGCCGAGGTAGTTGTCGATGCTGGACTTGATGACGCCGCGGGCGCGCGGCGCGGTCCGGCACACCTGCGCCAGCAGGTCTTTGGCCGTGGCGAGCAGCTCGTCGTGGGGCACCACCCGGGTGACCAGGCCCCAGTCGAGGGCCTCGGCGGCGGTCAGCACCCGGCCGGTGAACATCAGGTCACGGGTGCGGACCGGGCCGATCACCCGGACGAGCATCTGGCTGTAGTAGGTGTCGGCGTAACCGCGGAACAGCTCGGGCACCCGGAAGGTCGCCCGCTCGCTGACCACGGACAGGTCGCTGCACAGCGCGATCTGCATGCCGCCGCCCTGGCACAGCCCGTTGACCGCGGAGACGACGGGCTTGGCCGACGTGCGCACCGCGTCGAACGGCGTGACGTCCATGCCCAGCGCCGAGCCGAACGTGATCCAGTTGTCGGTGGCTCCCCCGCCGCCCATGTCGCCGCCGGGCGCGAAGACGTCCCCGGTTCCGGTGATCAGCAGCCCGGCCAGGTCCGGGTCTTCGCTGACACGCCCTATGGCGTAGCGGATCCCGAAGTACATCGCCGGCGTCAGGGCGTTGCGCGCTTCGGGGCGGTCGATCGTGCACACAGCGATCGGCCCCTGGCGTTCGAACTTCAGGTACGGGGTGCCCAGCCAGTCGCCTTCGGGCGGGCGGGGGGCGTCGTCCGGTGTCGGCACGGGGCTCCTCTCACGCGTCGGCGCTTAACATCGCGCCCCAAGACTGTAACGCCGCCTAGGCGAACTGCATCGTGACGGTTCCGATGGTCTGCGAGGCGTCGGCGACCAGGGACGCCAGTTGGCCCTGCAGGGTGGTCGTGGCCTCGGCCACCGGCTTGTCGCAGAAGCGGCAGTGCGTCTTGAACTGCGGCTGGTCCTCTTCGTTGGGCCAGAATCGGCGCTCTCCGGCCATCGCGCCGGGGTCGTACATGACCGACTGGTGCGGGGCCTCCTTGAGGATCCTGCCCACCGGGTGGCGTTGCGGGCATTCGAGCTTCAACACGCCGATGCCCTCTTGGTTGGCTGCCATCGTCCACCGTCCTTGTCTCTCGCTCTGTAGCTGCTGGGACTAGTCGATCACGATTTCGGTCGGAGGTGCGTGGGTTCGTCGTGGGCAGGTCCGACAGCGCGTCGGCAAACGCCGAGGTCACCGGCGTCGAACTCCGAGCCAATCAAGAAAAAGGTACGGATGTGCCACAAAACGTTGCGCAATCGATACTGAATCCCTTAACTTGGGGACCGGGGGGATTTAGGTCACACGAACGGGCACGATGTGGCACGCGTCCCAACGGGGTCTCAGGGGAGGCGGTCGCAGAGCATGCGCTCGGCCGGCCGGTACGAAGGGATAGCTCATTGCCAGAATCAGCGACGGCCGTGCGGCCAATCAGTCTTGTGCCCGTGACCAGCGCTCCGCGCCCCGTGGAGGCGGACGATCGCACCTGGGTCATGGAGGCGCTGTGCCGAGACGCAGATCCCGACGAAATGTTCGTGCGGGGGGCGGCACAACGTGAGGCGGCCGTTATCTGCCGTCACTGCCCCGTGCTGCGGGAGTGCGCGGCGGAGGCGCTCGACAACAAAGTCGAGTTCGGAATCTGGGGCGGGATGACCGAGCGCCAGCGCAGGGCCTTGCTCAAGCAGCATCCCGAGGTCGTGTCGTGGACGGATTTCTTCCGCCGGCGCAACGCCCGCTCCGCCGGCTAGCCGGGCGCCCGTTTTCCTCATTACGAAACTGTTACAGCTCTCGCGCGATACCGAGAAGCTCTAGGTGGACAGCGCGGGAAGCACAAGTGTGTCGATGACCTGTCGGAAGTAACCCGCGTCGACGGTTTGGCCGTTGAGCACCCGAAACAAACTCATCGCGGTGAGTACGTCGGCGACCGGGGACCAGTCGCGGTCGGCGGCGATCTCACCGCGGGCCGCGGCGCGGGCCAGGATTGTCGTCATCACGCGCCGGCCCCGCAGCAACAGCAGGTCGTCGAGGGCAGTGGCGAGTTCGCGGTCGTGCGTCGCTTCCAGGGCAACGCGGAGAACGAGGTCGTTGGTGATCAACTCGTTGTCGTTGCGCACCGCGCGCTCGATCAGGGCGTCCAAGTCGCCGGCCAGGCTGCCGGTGTCGTAAACGTTGTCGTCGCGCAGATCGGGCCGCCAGTAGACCAGCACGTCGGTCATCAATGCCGCTTTCGACGACCACCGCCGGTAGATCGCGGCCTTGCCGACGCCGGCCCGCGCGGCGATGTCGTCCATGTTCGTGGCGTCGTACCCGTTCTCGGTCAGTGCGGCAAGGGCAGCGTTGAGGATCGCGGGATCACGGGACCGGTCCAGCCGGCCATCGGTGCGCTGGCGAAGCTTCGATTCCATTGCGTCACACCCCCGTCAGTTGCGGGACGGGAGCGGTGTCACCCTCCGGCTCCGGCTTAGGGGCGTTTCGCTTCCGCATGGCGAAGGTGTCCAGCGGCCACCAGAACCAGCGGCCCAGCGCGGCGGCGATCGCCGGCGTCATGAACGCCCGCACGATAAACGTGTCGACGAGCAGACCCAACCCGATCGCGGTGCCGAACTGCCCGATCACCACCAGGTCGCTGACGATCATCGACGCCATGGTCGCCGCGAAAATCAGGCCGGCCGCGGTGACCACCCGGCCGGAGGCTCCCATGCCCCGGATGATGCCGGTGTTGAGGCCGGCCGGGATTTCTTCCTTCAGGCGAGAGACCAGCAGCAGGTTGTAGTCGGACCCGACGGCCAGCAGGATGATCACCGTCAGCGGTAGCACGATCCATTGCAGGCCCACCCCGAGAATGTCCTGCCAGAGCAGGACGGACAGACCGCACGCGGTTCCCAGCGACGCGAGCACGGTACCGACGATCACCAGCGCGGCCACCAGGCTCCGGGTGATCACCAGCATGATGCCGAAGATCAGGATCAGCGTCGCGATGCCGGCGATCGTCAGGTCGATCTTCACGCCGTCCTGCATGTCGCTGTACATCGAGGCGGTGCCGGCCAGCGACACCTTCGCAGACTCCAAGGGAGTTCCCTTGACCGCGTCGGCAACCGCCTGCTTGATGCCCTTCACATGCTGGATCCCGTCCACCGAGGCGGGGTCGCCCTGGTGGGTGATGATGAACCGGACCGCCTTACCGTCGGGCGAGACGAACATTTTCAAACCGCGCTTGAAGTCGGGGTTTTTGAAGACTTCGGGCGGAAGGTAGAAGCTGTCGTCGTTCTTGGCTTCGTCGAAGTAGTTCCCCATCATCGTCGAGCCTTCGGCGTTCTCCTGCATATGCCGCTGGATGCCCGCCATCGAGCTGTGCGTGGACAGCATGAAGTCCCGCATTCGTTGCATGGACTCGATGGTCTTGGGAAAGTCGGCGAGCAGCTGTGGCATCAACCGGTCCAGGGCGTCGAAATCGACTGTGAGGCCGGCGAATTTGTCGGAAATCTGGTCGATGCCGTCGAGCGCGTCGAAGATGGAGCGCAAGGACCAGCACATGGGAATGTCGAAACAGTGCCTCTCCCAATAGAAATAGCTGCGAATGGGCCGCCAGAAGTCGTCGAAGTCTGCGATGCGGTCCCGCAGCTCGTTGGTGGTGTCCACCAGGTCGTGCGTTCGGCGATCCATGCTGTGGGTCGTGGCGGTCATCTGCTGCATGACGCCATACATGTGCTGCATGACGCTGATCGTTCGGCCCATCTCGTCGGCCTGCTCGAGCATCGACGCCATGCTGTCGTTCATGAATTTCGCGGTCTGCAGGGTGCTGGAACTGTTCATGGCGATCACGAACGGGATCGAACTGTGTTCGATCGGCGCGCCCAACGGGCGAGTGATGGTTTGGACGCGCCCGATGCCGCGTTCATGGAAGACGCTCTTGGCGATTCTGTCGATGATCAGCATGTTCGCCGGGTCGCGCAGATCGTGGTCGGCTTCGACCATCAGCAGTTCCGGATTCATCCGCGCCGGGCTGAAGTGCCGCTCGGCCGCCGTCTGCGCGACGTTCGCCGCAATGTCCGGCGGGGTGAACTTCCTGTCGTTGTAAGTCGGGACATAGGTCGTCAGACTGACGAAACCGATCACCGCGACAAAGGACGCCACGACAATGATGGGCACGGGCCACCTCGTGACCATCGTGCCGACTTTGCGCCAACCCCGTTCCGACACTTGACGTTTCGGGTCGAAGAAACCGAACCGGGACGCGACCGCGAGCAACGCGGGAGCCAGCGTCAGGCCCGCCAGCATCGTCACCACCAGCGCGATGGCGCACGGGATGCCCATCGTCTGGAAGTACGGAAGCTTGGTCGCGGTCAGGCACAGGCAGGCGCCCACGATCGTCAGACCCGATCCGAGGATGACGTGCACGACGCCGTTGTAGGCGCTGTAGTAGGCCTGCTCGCGATCCTCGCCGCGGGACCGGGCTTCGTGATAGCGACCCAACAGGAAGATGAAGTAGTCGGTTCCCGTGGCGATGGTCAGCATCGTGACCATGCTGACGGCGTACGGGGTCAGCCCGATGATGTCCAGGTTCCCGGCGGTCGCCACGATGCCTTCGGCGGCGTAGAGCTCGAAGCGGACCAGGATCAGCGCCAACAGCGCGTTCTTCAGCGAGCGATAGATGATCAGCAGCATCACGAAGATGACGCCGATGGTGACCATCGTCATCAGTTCCATGCTGTTGTGCGCGGCGATCAGCGTGTCGGTGTTGAGCGCGGTGTTGCCGGCCACGTAGGCCTTGACGCCCGGCGGCGGCGGGACGCTCTTGACGATCTTGCGGACCTCGGCGACCGACCTGTGGGCGGGGGTGGTGCCCTGCGCGCCGTCGAGGAAGACCTGCACGTAGGCGGCTTTACCGTCCGGGCTCTGGGAGCCGGCGGCGGTCAGCGGGTCACTCCAGAAATCCTGCAGGAACTGGACATGCTTGCTGGCCTTGAGCTTGGCGACGATCTTGTTGTAGAACTCGTGCGCGCTGTCGCCGAGCTTGTCGTCGCCCTCCAACACGACCATCGCCGTGGAGTCGGTGTCGAACTCCTGGAACTTGTGGCCGATGTTCATCATGTCTTTGAATGCCGTCGCGTCCCGCGGGGTCATGGGCACCGAGTGCCTGCCCGCGACGTCGCCGAGCGAGGGCGTGAACAGCGTGGTGCCGAGCGCGACGAGCAGCCAAAGCAGGATGATCGGCACCGCCAGGACGCGGATCATGCGGGCGATGCGGGAGCGAGAGCCGGGCTCGGTACTCATACGGATTTCACCAGGCAGTAGATGAAGGGTTCGTATTCGTCGATGGTGCGGTCGTCGCGGACTTGGCCGTCGACGATGACCCGACATCGGATGTTGCGCAGGCCTTTGTCACCTTGGGCGACGATGTTGGCCGACATCGACGGCAGGGTCGTCACGATCGTGTACGACCACGGCAGCGGGGCGTGCTCGACGAGATGGGGTTGCCCGTTCTCGTCGAGGTAGTTGGCGCTGACGCTGCCCCCCGATGGCGAAGTGACCTCGTAGGTGATGTGTTTCGGGTTGAACGGCTTCGTGTCGTCGGCGTTCGCGTCGTGGCTCGCGGCGTGTGCGGTTGCTCCGAAACTGGCGCGCACCCGCAGCACGACATACGAACCGAGCGCGACGACGACGACAAGAAGTAGCGGGATCCAGAC
Source organism: Mycobacterium sp. UM_CSW (assembly GCF_000455205.1). Classification (GTDB taxonomy): domain Bacteria; phylum Actinomycetota; class Actinomycetes; order Mycobacteriales; family Mycobacteriaceae; genus Mycobacterium. The sequence continues at coordinate 41,794 of NZ_AUWQ01000038.1, forward strand.
CTTCTTGAAGAGTCGATACACCTGCCATCTCCTCCCTACCGCCACCGCCGAGGTCGGGATGCCGGGGCCGCATCGACGCGGAACGCAAGTTCCATGCTCGGGCGGTCAGGACATTACCGCATCGCCGAGAACTCCGCCCTGTGGGGCCACTCAGCCCTTGCCGTCGATGCACGAGCAACGACCGTTGCGGCGGTGACTTGGCTTGAATCCGTTGGACGCCGCGATATTTGGGTGTTGCTCGGTCCCAAGCGGTTGACGGTCGTGTCCCTCCGGCAGTGCGAAAGAATTCGGCCTGAAACGCTGGCTCGTCTTGGACACGGCAGCCGGACCGCATTACTGCGCTACCAAGGTGTGGTGTTCGGTCGTGCTGCCGCGATCGGCGAAGCGTTGTCGTCGCTGGCGACCGCCATCATCGAAGGGCCGAAACCTTGACCCAACCGGCCCGCGCGGCCACACGGGCGCAACGGCCAGAGACTGGCAAGATTAAGCCCATGCTGACTCTGCTGGCCGACGCGCCGAGCACCTGCAACAGCGCGTGGTGGAATTCATTTGTAGGCCCGATTGGCGTCGTGTTCGGTGCTTTTATCACGGGCTTGGTGACTTGGCGAAATGCACGAAAGTCGGTCTACGAACGGTTGGAGACGCTCGTCCAGATCCATAAGAATTGGCCCGTTGGTATTTCAGGCGACGACACACTAGAACATTCGATTGCAATTGCGTTAGCTGAGATACGACGCAAGGAACCTGGGCACCCACCTGAGCCGACCACGGAGCCAGAACGAAAAGCCGACGCTGAGGTAAAAGTAGTGGCGCGTCGAACATCGTTTCTAGCTTGGATAGGAGCCGTTACTGCTGCCGTAATCGGCGCCATCACCACCGTGTGGGTCAGCAATACCCCAAGCACTTCTCATCCGGGACACGGCTCGGCGTCAGAACTGGTGCCGGTGATCGCTACCGTGATCACAATCTTGATCACTACTGTCGTTTCGTTTGCGATATCGCGTCGATGAAAACAGAAGTCTCCCCATGCTCGCCGCCGTGACCGACGAAGCGGCTGAGTCGGCTGAGTCGATCGAGTCAGCCTGATGAGCCAACCGGATCCGATGGACGAATTCAACCGTATGATGCAGTGGGCGCAAATTTTAGAAATCCGAAGTCGCACGCAAGCCAAGGCCAAACGCGGCGCACTGTTGCGACCGTGGGGCCTTGGCGTCAAACGCCATCTAGTCGATGTCGGTAGCAGCCTTGACCGCGATGACACAGATTTCATGACCGATTACGCTGGCGATATGGTAAGCGGCACAGCGGTATTCCCGATCATGAACGCAATCGACAGTATCACCGCTATCGCCGAATTAATCGCTGGCAGACCAGAATCGGGCGATAGCCACGCAGGTTCTCTGTTGACGCTGAGCCGCATGGCAACTGAATCGGCGTCTAAAACGATATGGCTGTTGTCGAGCACAGATCGAGAAATGAGACGCAGCCTCAGCGTGCGATTCACTGATTCGGAATTGAACGCGCAGAGGGGTTTTCATAGTTCAACCCGAAAGTGGCTCAACGGTCCGGGCAAACATGACGTGATCCAGCAACAGAAGTTCCACGAGCACGTGCGGCTGTTCGAAATGCGCGTGAAGATGCTGGAACGCGGCAAGCATGAGACGCCGAAAACCAGAGTGTTGGGCAGTACCGACGTTGTGCAGGCGGCTGCACGGTGGCTCGACAACCACCCGCCACGGCACGAGTCCGGAGGGCGATACGGGGATGACGGCTATGGCTTTGAGGACATCGCGACGCGCTTCTACAACGTAAGTTCCGCGATCGTTCACGGGCTCAAGTGGCCGCTGGACTACATACCAAGCGGGGAGGTTGATCTGTCCCGCATGATCGTTGAAGGCGTCAACGTCGCGGTGTCGATGGCAGAGTGTGCGGTGGCGCTGTTTGAGGCGCAAGCCCAAAACTGGGACGACGACACCGACAGGCCACGACTGTACCCAGAGCATTTACAAAAGACCATCGAAACGTGGGCCTGGCTCTACCCGGTCGAACAACACGTCTGATGTTTTATCACGCTGGCCCAAGGCCAAGCTCGCGTGTCGTGGCGGATAATTCAGCCGTGCCAACTAGCGAACCCGGCAAGATGGATGCGCCGATCACGTTTTATAACCACGGCAAGCTCGGCGATGCAATCGGCGTCAAGGTCGACCACGACACGGCGACTGTCGACATCTTCATCCGGGGAGACCTGAGACAACCCGTCGTCAAGCGGATCACCGGACAAGACGCCTCCTGGTTTGCCCACCTCACGCTGCACCGCCACGACCTGACCACCGCGAAGAAGTTCCTCGATGAGTTCCAACGGCTCAACAGCAGCGCTGAGAATGCGACAGCTTGCGCGGCGTTATGGATCGCTGCCGTCGCCGCAACCATCAAGTGTTTTGACGCCAGTAGCGCGGCGCGAGACGAACTCAAGCCAGACACGATATTCGGCGCAAGCACGCCCGTCCGAGCCGACTTCAAACATCTGAAATACCTTCGGAACAAACATATTTCGCATGATGAGAGCAATTGGATGCAGTGCAATCCGCTAGTGATCATCGATGACCTTGACGGCACGCCAACGATCAACAGCGTTCACGGAATGGTGGTCCTCGGCGAGTCGGCCAATGCTGACAACATCGGGCGATTGCGCCGCGTCATTGATTCGGCGCTGGCGTGGGTGCAAACCGAATGGGACGACCTGGCCGAAGCGTTGCTTACTGATCTGCGCTCCCACAGCAGGGCCGAATTAGCTGTGCTACCTGATGTCACCGGCGCTCTGCCCCATGAGGGAAGCGTGGGCAAGAATCGCGGCAAAGCCAACTAGTACGGCTGATAGGTACCCAGCCGGTTCATGCCGGTCAGCGCATGTTTCAGGCGATTCCTGTGCGATCCATGCGCGACCATGCCCATCGCCGATCTGAATCATGTTGTGCTACAACGTATTCAGTTATGCCCTGCCACGCGGCAACGCACGCTGCGCGGTACATCTTGACTGCTCCGCGGCGCATCTGCGCGCCTGCACTCACCGCCGCGCCAAGCGGCATCATGCCCGTTTCGGGCGGTGCCGTGGCCGGTGGGCCTCCGTCACACCGTCACAAATTTAAGCGGATTCGGTGTCGCCATCGAGTGAACCAGCTTCGCCCTCCGGTGCGTCGGAGTCGCTGTAATCTGGTGTCCACGCTTCCAAGATGTCAAGGGCAAAAGCCAGCAACTCCACATACGCTTCATTGAGAGCATGCCGACTCAGTCTCGGCGCGTCGCGTAAGTTGCCGTGGGCGAGATCACTTCGGGTGCCGTATACAAAGTCGAAATACCTTCGGGGAGACATGCCACCGTAATCACGGGTCAGTCGGTCACTCAGTCTCAAGCCAAATTGCCGAATCGATTCGAATTTATCAGATTCAAGCAGTTTCAAAATGATATCGCGCACCTCGCCATTGACTTCACTACCTGGCATGTCATTAATATGCGCAATGAGGTGGTCCAGAACTGCGACAACTTCAGGCACTCGCTGGCGATACGGAATAAGGGCTTCGATTGCCGTCACCGCTAGGATGAATCGCGCTTCGTGGTTCTGATTGGCGAGTGAACTGTGTACAAGTTGATATGCCAGCTTCAACTCATCGTTCCAAATCCCGGCGTGACGTTGCAACGCCTGCTCAACGCGCTCATGCGTCTGTTCCCTGCTCAGCGATACGTGAACTGATGGCGTACCCATCGAAATATGGATAAAGCGGCGTTCGGGCTCTGTTCGATAAACTGACAACCCGTCACGGTCGTCATAGATGACATCTCCTGGCGTGACGCCAATCATTTCAAGACCTGGCCCAGTGACCGTGATCTCCTCTAGCACTGCTCTACTTTCGTCGTCATCTCCAAAATCGACCGATAGCAACATCCTGGCAAACACTGACGACGCGACTTGCCGCCACTTCCGACCAGCGGCTAGCGCAGATTCGAGGCTATCATAGCCATCTCCAGAAATAATCAATTCGTCAACTTCGCTAAGCTTTTTGTCCGGTTCACCAGGACGGAGCATGATAGTTTCATCCGAGCTTTCTGGGCTCAGACGAAATTCAGGCGCTTCCAGTTCGAAATTCTTGCCGTCATTAATCTTGATCCGATTGCGAAACGTGAAGGTCATACACCAGATGATGTCAGTCGAGTCCGACAACTCGTGGCAAACCCGTGACGGTTTCAGGCCCCCCTGTTACCCTAGCGCGTAAGCGATCTCCGTGGTGCCTGGCGCACTCTGCCGGGGCATCGGGTCTGCAGCTTTGTAGCCAGTCGAGCTAATCGAGCGGGTCGGAGTAGAAAGCGGTTGTGCGCCTGTACATATCGACCGAACACCACTGAGAAATCGTTGATCCGAATTCTGCGTCGATGACCACAAGTTCATTCCAGATGTTTGTACCGCACTGCCCGTCGACCAGTTTCGCCGCCTCAGCCAGATGGCGCCAGCCTTCCCATGAATGTGCGATATCTTCGGAAAACAGCGATGCTAGGGAGACCGGTGTTCCGGGCGCGCCAACGATCACCCGCGCGCCGTCAGGCGTCGGGTGTCCCCCGAGTTCGCAGTGATACCAATAGTCCTTCTGGCGATAGTCGTTGTCGTCATGCCGATATATTTTCCCCGGTTTCCAATTTTGTCGGCGTTCCTCCGGCGTCGAGTGAAGCCAGACTGGCATTTGAGCGATGTCGTTCATGAATCGCCAAAGAATGAATTCGGTTTCGACCAGCTGACGGATAAGCGTCCATGCTGGGTAAGTGTTGCCGTATCCGGCTAGCTGATAGACGCCTCCTGTGAGGGCATTGACAGTTACAGCGACAAGCGACAAAGCTTCGAGGGAATCCCTGCAGCCCTCCGCCAGTTCGTCGTTTTGGCTGGCCTTGTGTAAGGCGACTGCGGCGCGATGCCAATAATCGACCATTGTATAAGCGGCAAGCTGTCGCGCCTTCTGCATCTCCAAGTCACCAGCATATTTATCCGACGCAGCCCTAGCACCTGCGCGATCGGTAATCTGTACTGCGTCGCCCTGTTTCTTCAGCTGAACATGAAGATCAGCGACAACCTTATTTACGTGGCGTCCGTCTATTCTGCTGATTTCGGTCGCGGCTCCAATCCCTATGTCATGGGCAATCAATGCGACCTGAGCGGCGCTGACCGGAAGCAGAGCCGAAAACCCTTCAGATATTATTCGAGTTATCAGTGTCTCGACTTGTTCCAGTTGGCCTACAGGAACGATATCTAAGTCGGTGTACTTACGTAGTGAAGCCAATGTGCTCTCGACGGTTTCGTCTGTGACGTCCCTGAGCATTCGAACCAAGATGGTCGCAACGGTGACCAGCGGGTCGGAAGCCACGATGAGGGCTTGCACATCTTCGCTCGCCATCGCCGTATCAAGGCTGTCGCTGGTGCCTTTTAGGTGCCCAAGTAGCAAGTTGATGCCGCGCTTGGCCATGGCGAGTTGATCCCGTCGCACCGGCGCATCGTAGGCGTCTGCACCGACATTCCAACGTGACGACACACCCGTACCACGCGTAGCCACCATCGGTCACCGAGTGGAGGCCAGCGAGAGAGCGATACGGGTCGGCCGGACGGCGGCCGCGCTCCGACTCGGATTCATCAGCTTGTCATATGTGGCAAAACTGCCCGCGACATCGTCGAGGGCGGCGTTCACGCGCAGTTGTCGGCCGCGGATGCCTTAGGGCTGAGGTTCCCTACCTGGCGGCGGCGCGCACAAGAACCACGCAAGAATCGCGCAAGGTGTCAGCGACATCGTTGCCGCAATTTCCAGAGCAGCCGCGAACGGGACTGCTCCCAACCACTTACCGCTCGCGGGAAAGGAACCGAAATGATCACCAGCTCGCGCCGCTCCACCCGCGGCCACGAAGCCCTCTCGGGGAGGACATGGCGACGGTACGCAAGCCTCGTCGCGCTAGGCGCGGTCCTGGCGGCAGGGTGCTCGTCGAACGCTGCGACCGCATCGCACCAGGCGCCTGGCAGCCCCACGACATCCACGCCGGCCCCGGCTGCGGAGATGGCGGCTCACGGTGTCGAGAAATCGATCGGCGAGGTGCCCTGGTCGCAAGTCGGTCCGGGCTGGATGCTCGCCACCTGGAGCCCGGCCGTGAGCGTGCCTCCCGGCGTGTCGCCGCCTCCGGGCTCGCCGGCGCCCGGCACGGTTCCCGTCACCCTGTACCTCGTCGACCCGGCGGGCGGTCGCTACACGATCACCACCTTCCCGCCGAACACGGAACCCAATGGGGTCGACTGGTCGGGCGACGGCAGCCATGCCGTTTGGGCCTCCGCGGGCCCCGGAAAATCGACGGTGATCACCGAGCTCGATCTGCACAACGGCACCCGCACCACGTTCACCGTTGACGGCTCGTCTGTCGCCCCTCGCTTCACACGCCCCGACGGCAAGGCCCTGCTGCTGAAAGTGGACAAGAAACTGATGCGGGTCGACCTGTCCGGCAATCCGCAGCTGACCTATCCGACCGACAAGCTCGCGAGCGCCTTCGACGGTCAGTACCTGTCAACCCCGGACGGCACGCAGCTGGTGCTGGGTACCGCATCCGGCCTTGCTCTGATGGGCAACGACGGAACAGTCGGTAGGGAGCTGTCGTCTGCGGGAGGAAGCTGCTCACCGGTGCGATGGTGGGACGCCGGCGCGAAAACCGTCCTCGCCAACTGCAGTGGCGCAAACCAGCATTCACGGCTCTGGCTGGTTCCCATCGACGGTTCGGCACCGACCGCGCTGACCGCGCCGATAACGGACCCGGCGTCGCACGACACCGGCGACATCAGCGCATGGCAACTGCCGGCCGGCACCTATGTCCAGTACGCGGGCGGATGCGGCGCCATCCACCTCGGCAAGCTCAACCCCGACGGCACGGTGTCCAAGGTGGCGGTGCCCAACGTCGATCCCAGTCACAGCATCTACGTGATCGGCATCTACGGCGGGAACCTCGATCTCAAAGCCACGGTCGCCGGTTGCGGACCCGCCCAGTCGCTGCTCGAGTACGACCCCGCCGCCGGCACCACCAACGTTCTGCTGGGACCGCCGCTCAACGGCGGCGCGGTCATCAGCGCGGTGCCTTACCCGGGCGAGAAGTAGCATGCGACCGCACCAGCGGCCGTGGCGGCAACGCCGAAACGCCACGATCGTCGCCCTCGCCGTTGCCGTCATCGGCCTCACCGCGTGCCACTCGTCGCCGCGGCCGGCGCCGGCGCCCCAACAAACCGTGCTGCCGCTGGGCGGTCTTAACCACCCCGCCGGCGTCGCGGTGGATGCCAGCGGCGCGGTGTATGTCGCCGACAGCGGCAACAAACGAGTGCTGAAGTTGGCCCCCGGGTCGAACAGCCCGACGGTGCTGCCGTTCACCGGGCTCAACTACCCCGACAGCGTGGCGGTGGACAAAGCCGGCGCCGTCTACGTCGCTGACGACCACAACAACCGGGTGGTGAAGCTGCCGGCCGGGTCCGACACCCAGACGGTGTTGCCGTTCGCGGGCCTCAACGGCCCGGACGGCGTGGCGGTGGATTCGGCCGGCGCCGTTTACGTCGCCGACTACCTCAACGCCCGGGTGGTCGAGTTGGCCGCCGGGTCAACCACCCAGACCGTGCTGCCGTTCACCCACCTCGGCCGCCCGCGCGGCGTCGCGGTGGACGGCACCGGCACCGTCTACGTCGCCGACTTCGGCGGCAAGCGTGTGGTGACGCTGCCGGCCGGGGCGACCACCCAGGCCGTACTGCCATTCGAGGGGCTCCAAGGCCCCATCGGGGTGGCGGTGGACAGCGCCGGAAGGGTTTCTGTCACAGACTATTTCAACAACGCCGCGGTGACGTTGGCGTCCGGATCGTGCATGCAGACGGCGCTGCCGTTCACCGGCCTCACCGGTCCCGAGAGTGTCGCGGTCGACACCGCCGGAAATGTGTATGTGGCCGACGCCCAAAACAACAGAGTCGTGAAGCTCTCGTCGGCGCAGTCAACGGCGCCGCCGGCGTGCCGACAGACGGTGCTGCCGTTCAGCGGCATTGACGATCCCTGGGCCGTGGCGGTGGACACCGCCGGCAACGTCTACGTCGTCAACAACACCTCGGGCGACCACCGCAACCGGGTAATCAAGCTGGCGGCCGGGTCCAACACCCAAACCGACCTGCGGTTCACCAGCCTCGGCTTCCCCGAGAGCGTGGCGGTCGACACCGCCGGCAACACCTACGTCGTCGACAACACGACCAATCGAGTGTTGAAGTTGGCGCCAGACTCCAATACCCAGACCGTGCTGCCGTTTTCCGGTGTGGGCCCGCGCGATGTCGCGGTCGACACCGCGGGCGACGTCTTCGTCACCGACTACCGCAAGAATCGGGTGCTGAAGTTGCCCGCCGGGTCTAACACGCCAACGGTCCTGCCGTTCAACGGCCTTGGCGACCCTGGGGGGCTTGCGGTGGACACCGCCGGCGATGTCTACGTCCTCGACTTCGACAAGGTCATGAAGCTGGCGGCCGGGTCGAACACGCCAACTGTCCTGCCGTTCACCGGCTTCAGCCGAGTCGGCGGCCCGCACGGCGTGGCGGTGGACACGGCGGGCGCCGTCTACGTCGCCGACTCCGCCAACAAGCGCGTCGTGAAGCTCGCCGCCGGGTCGAACACCCAAACTGTGCTGCCGTTCGTCGGCCTCGGCGAGCCTTGGGGGGTGGCGGTGGACGCGTCCGGCGCCGTCTACGTCACCGACCGGGATAACGCCGAGGTGGTGAAGCTGCCCACGGGCTGACGCGTCGAAGTGCAACAGCGAACCGGCACAAGGACCAAGCAAGAAACGCGCAAGGCGCCCACCGCACCCTTGGCGTGACCGACTACAACAGCCGCGCGCGGCGACCCAATGTTCGGCAGAAAGGAAAGCAAATCATGAAGAACGCAAAAATCGCGGCGCTCTCCGTCGCGACCGCCGCGACAGCGCTCGTGCTGCTCGCCGCTGCCGACATCGGCGTCACCGGATGCAGTAAGACGCCTCCGACTTTCCGGGTCACCGCTACGGTGCCCGTCGGCAAGTCGGCGTCGGGGGTGGCGGTGGACCCGGGCACCCACACCGTCTACGTCACCAACCGCGGCGACGACACGATGTCGGTGATCGACGCCTCAACGCGCACCGTCACCGCCACCGTGCCCGTCGGCAAGCCGTTCTATGACCCGGAGGGGGTGGCGGTGGACCCGGGCACCCACACCGTCTACGTCACCCACTACGGCGTCACAGTGTCGGTGATCGACGCCTCAACGCGCACGGTGACCGCCACCGTGCCCCTCGGCACGGGCCCCGAAGAGAACCCGGCGGGGGTGGCGGTGGACCCGGACTCCCACACCGTCTACGTCGGTCGACTTCGAACGGCCGCTGCCCACGTCGGCAACTATGACGGCACGGTCTCGGTGATCGACGCCCCGACGCGCACCGTCACCGCCGACGTGACCGTCGGCAAGCAACTACACGAGGTGGCGGTGGATCCGGGCACCCATACCGTTTACGCCACTAACGCCACGGACAACACAGTGTCGGTGATCGACGCTTCGACGCATACGGTCGTCGCCACCGTGCCCGTCGGCAGGAACCCGGGCGACCTGGCGGTGGATCCGGGCAGCCACACCGTCTACGTCGCCAACGGTGGCGACGGGACCGTGTCGGTGATCGACGCCCCGACGCGCACGGTCGTCGCCACCGTCTCCGTCGGCAAAAACCCGGTCGGGATGGCAGTGGACCCGGGCACCCACACCGTCTACGTCGCCAACAACGGCAGGGTGTCGGTGATCGACGCCTCGACGCGCACCGCCACCGCCACCGTGCCGGTCGGCAAGCACCCGGGCGGACTGGCGGTGGATCCGGGCAGCCACACCGTTTACGTCACCAACGGCGGCGACAACACGGTGTCGGTGATCGAATCTCGATAGCGCGGGCAAGGGCTCGCCGGGGCGACGGATTGTCTTGTACGCCAAGGATCGTGATGTACCAAAGAACCGGACGAATCCAACGGATCATCGAGTGCACGAGCCGTGTTCGTGCAGGTCAGAAGGGTGGTCCCGGCTGGGATCGAACCAGCGACCTTCCGCGTGTGAAGCGGAAGCGATGTCGGAAGCCAGACGTTCATGCTGGTCAAGCCAGACGAACTGGACCAACCTTTGAGGTTCAGAACACGCGATACGAGGGGCGCGGCGGATGCGCAGCGGATGAAATCTACGTTCGCGTTTCGGCCGGCCTAGCCGCGCCGGGCCTGATACGCCCAATCATTGGGCGCGCCACACAGGTGCACGCTTCTCCGCGAAGGCCCGCGGGCCCTCCATTGCGTCGTCACTTCGACGCACAATGTCGTTCTCACGTTGGGTACGGTCCCAATGAGAGGTTTCGTCGACGATGACGCTGTCCTCGACCCCTAGCGCGACTCTCTTGCTTGCCTGGACCGCCAAAGGCGCGTTCACCGCGATGCGTTGAGCCAGTCGTAGTGCGGCTTCCAATGCCGTGCCATTGGGGACGAGGCTGTTGAGCAAGCCCCATCGAGCCGCCTCGGCCGCGCTGATGGGCTCGCCGGTCAACAGCAACTCCATGGCCTTCTTCGACGGCAGTTGTCTCATAAGGCGGAATATCCCGCCCGCAGCGGGGATAAGCCCGCGCTTGACCTCCGGCATTCCGAACGTCGCACTCTCGGCGGCGACGATCAAATCACTGGCTAACGCAATCTCTGCTCCCCCGCCGAAGGCGACGCCGTTGACCGCAGCTATCGTCGGCTTGTCGATGACGTGCCGCACGTAGCCAGCCAGGCCCCACTCCTCGTGATCAGGATGGCGGATTTTTTCGCCTCGAGCCAACGCTTTGAGATCTGCCCCGGCACTGAAAGCCAGGTCGCCAGCGCCTGTGATGACGACGGCTCGCACATTCGGGTCATTGTGAGCTTCTTCGAGAGCGTCGCCAACGATCTGGCAGACCGCGCCGTTGATGGCGTTGCGCGCTTCCGGTCGATTGATGGTGACGAGCTGAACGTTGTTGCGGCGTTCCACCAGCGCTTCCTGGCCGAGGTTCATCGACGTCATGGGGTATCCGGCGACGGGTCCGTGCGCACACTCGATCTCAGAACACCGGAAAGCAAGGAATTACGCCGTCTGGCGTCAACGCAGGCGACGCGCCAGCGGTTGCCATTGCGGACCTGGTCGACCGGGGCTACACGGCGGTGCTGTTCACCGGGTTCGACGGCCAGGGTGGCGTCGTTGTGGCGGCTGATAATCATATCGCTGTGATACCAGCCGACCGCTTTGCCGAGCCGGTTTCCCTGCCCGGACCGCAGCGCCAGCGACATGTCGCGTTCCTCAGCGCTGCGCATCCGCGCCGGTTGTCCGCTGAAGTTCAGCGGGGCGAGCCTCTCGAGACCAGTCGCCGTGGGCTTCATCGCGGGGAGCGTGGCCACCGTCCGTGAAGTCAACATTCGCTTTGCAGCCCGGAAAGAAGGCATCAGTCGCTAGCCGGCAGCGGCTTGGCTTCCTTCAGCGACAACGGTGTGTCTCCGACCGTCAGGGTGCCGCTGCCGGCCTTGGTGACCAGCACCTCGGCACCGCCCTCGTCGACATAACGCTTGCCCATCACGTTTCCCATACACAATGCGGGATCGGGGGCGACATCGGCGGACTTTCCGGTGCCAACCGGCACCATCGGCACTCCACCGGCACGCAAGTTACTAAGGCCGTCGCCGGACCGGATCACGATGACCTGCGTTTCGCAGACCTGGCTTTCTAGCCGGGTTCCGTTCTTGATCATCGTGCTCCTTCGCGTTACTCGGCGCCTGACTACGTTCAGCAGCCGCTCGATGGAGGCCGTCGACCACTCGGCCCGATCCGACGGGTGTGGCCGACGAGATCCAGCAGAGCCGCTCCCTACCGTTCTATCCAGGCTATTGGTTGTGGTACCAGATTATAGCTAACTGTTTATCTAATTTTTGAGTAGTATCTCATCTGGTCGCGGCCCCACGCCCTTGAAGGGACGAATGGTATGGAGGTCAACAGCCTTCGAGAGCCCAAGATGGCCGATCGCGTGGCCACTGCATTGCGCCGCATGGTGATCCGCGGGGAGATTGCGCCGGGGACGATGCTTCCGTCGGAGTCGGAGCTCATGGAACGCTTCGGCGTTTCTCGGCCGACACTTCGGGAGGCGTTTCGCGTACTCGAGTCCGAGTCGCTGATCAGCGTCAAACGGGGGGTGCGCGGCGGCGCGCTAGTGCAACGTCCACGACGCCAGACGCTGGCCCGCTACGCCAGCCTGATACTGACGCACGACGGTGTCACCCTGAAGGACCTCTACGCCGCCCGGGCGACGATCGAGACGTCAATGGCGAGGGAGTTGGCCGCAGTCCGAAACGCCGCCGTCATCGCGGAAACGTACGAAGTAGTCGAGCGCGAGGCGCAGCTGCCGACGGGCGCCGAGGCCATAACCCAGTTGACCGATTTCCACGCCGCGATCGCGCGTCTGTCGGGAAATTGCACCCTCCGGATGATCAGCGGAATGATTCATCACATCGTCGAGCGGGGCAATCAAACGCTGCAGCCCACCACCGGCGCGCGCGCAGACGAGGCCACGCGGCGCTCGGCAAAGCTCCATCGAATGGTGCTGGAGATGATTAAGGCGGGCGATGCCGACGGCGCCGCCGAATTGTGGAGTCGCCATCTCAATGAGGCCGAGGAGTACCTGCTGGCCGGCCCCACGCAGTCGACGGTGGTCGATCTCCTCGAGTGACGCGCAGCCGCATCCCAGCCGCGGTGGATCCACCTGACCCCGAGCGCCGGGCCGCAATTCAGTTATCTGTATAACCGTATAGACTACGACGCGTCACCAACGATTCGGAGACCGCATGCCCTCAACTACACCCCGCGCCGCGATCGTGGCCGCCGCACGCACCGCAATCGGCACCGCGCGAAAAGGCACTCTTGCCAACATGCCGGCGGCCGAGCTCGCAAAACCCGTGGTCTCGGCCGTAATCGAACGGTCCGGGCGCGCCGCCGAGGATTTCGACGACCTGATACTTGGCGAGGTCATGCAGGGCGGCGGCGACATCGCTCGCTACATCTCCGCGGATCTGGGTCTCACCGACCTGCCCGGCACGGCAGTCAACCGTCAGTGTGCGTCCAGCCTGTCCGCAATCGCGATGGCGGCCGGCCAGATCGGTGCCGGCATGAGCCAGGCTGTATTGGCCGGTGGGACCGAGTCGCTCTCCACGGCTCCGATATGCCGCAAACGCAAGCCGTTCACCACCGGCAAGGATCCCGATGACTACGACGATCCCTGGTTTTCGTTCTCACATCCGCCCGCCGAAGATGCGCCCGCGATGGACATGTCGATCACCGTCGCGCACAACTGCGCGGTGCAGTACGTCATCTCGCGGCAAGAGCAGGACGAGTGGGCGCTGCGCAGTCACCACCGCGCGGTGAAGGCAATCGACGCGGGGTCGTTCGTCGACGAGATCGTGCCGATCGTCGTGCCGCAACCCGACGGCAGCACAACACCTTTCGCGCAGGATGAGCACCCACGCAGAGGCACCACCATCGAGGCGCTCGCCGCCCTGAAGGTGCTGCACCCAGAAATCGACGGGTTCTCCGTGACGGCCGGTAACTCCTCTGGCCTCAACGATGCCGCGGCCGTAATCGCGCTCGCCGCGCCAGGCTCTCATGCCGAGCCGTTGGCCAACGTGCTGTCGTGGGCGTCGGTCGGCGTCCCGCCCAACCAAACCGGCGGTGGTCCGATCAAGGCAATTCCCAAGGCGCTGGAACTGGCCGGCTGCAAGATCTCCGATGTGTCCCTCTTCGAGATCAACGAGGCGTTCGCCGCCCAGGCCGTGGCGTGCTCTCGTGCGCTGGGCCTCGACGAGGAGATCGTCAACGTGTATGGGTCGGGAATCAGCCTGGGGCATCCGATCGCAGCCACCGGCGCCCGGATGGTCACCTCGGCGATATACGAGTTGCGGCGCCGCGGCGGCGGCATCGGCGTGCTCTCGATGTGTGCCGGTGGCGGGATGGGCGCGGCGATCGTCATCGAGGTGAATTGATATGACGCAGATGATTGCTGAGGGCCTGTTCCGGGTGGAGGGAGATCGGGCGATTCTGCTCGGCTCTCGGCGCCGAAGCTCGGGTGTCGTGAAGTTTCCCGCCGAGCGACCGGAGCTGTTCGACGGCACCGACGACATCGAGCCGTTCGAATTGTCAACCGAGGGAAACCTTTTCACATTCACGACCCAACAGTTTCCGCCACCGTTGCCATACAAGGGCAAGCGGACGCCTGAGGAGTTCCGCCCGTATATCGTCGGCTACATCGAGCTGCCCGAAAACGTCCTGGTCGAGGCGCTGATCGTCGGCGCGGATACCGATGCGCTGTCGATCGGGCAGAAAATGGTCTCGACCACAACGCTTTTCGAGAGAGCGGACGGACAAACGTTTTTGACATATGCGTTCACTCCGTCGGCAGAGTGACCCGCCCGTTCTTGAGCAGAGCTGAGGCAGAGGAATCGGGGTATTGCTTACGCCTCTGCTCACGGCGAAAGCATCGCAGGACGTACCGACAGGCATACTCGTCCACGTGAAGCGCCACGATCTCGAGTTTGTCAGCATCCCGCGGATGGTGCTCGCGAGTGCGGAACGGTTCGGCGCCGCCGAGGCGATCGTCGACCTGGACGCCGGCGTGCGGTGGACTTTCACCGACGTCGCCGAGCACATGATCGATTCGGTACGCGCGGCCATGGCCTTCGGCATCGAGCCCGGTGATCGGGTAGCGGTGTGGGCGCCCAACAGCGCCGACTGGGTGGTGGCCGCGCTCGGCGTGCACGGCGCCGGTGGCATCGTGGTACCGCTCAACACCAGGTTCAAAGGCCCCGAGGCGGCCTATATCGTGCGCAAGAGCGGCGCGAAGGCGGTGCTGACGGTCCGGGGATTCCTTGGCAACGACTATGTTTCGATGCTGCGAGACGAGGCGGTCGGCGTCTCGGCTATCCTGATCGGACCCGGCTCGGCCGACGATGCCACGTCCTGGTCCGACTACCTTGCTGCGGGCGCCGGCGTCGAGGAAGCCACCGCGTGCTCGCGGATCGATGCGGTCGATTCCGGCGACCTGTCCGACATCATGTTCACCTCGGGTACGACGGGAGCGCCGAAGGGCGTGATGCTGACCCACGGGCAGTCGTTGCGGGCCTATGGCTACCTCACCGACGCACAGACCTTTCGCCCCGGCGACCGCTACCTGATCGTTCCGCCGTTCTTCCACACCTTTGGTTACAAGTGCGGATGGATGGCCTGCCTGATGCAGGGCGTATGCGCCCTGCCCCAGTCCGTTTTCGACGTCGACATTGTCCTTCGGCGCCTCGCCGACGAACGAGTCTCGATCCTGCTCGGTCCGCCGACCCTGTTCGCCGATATCCTCAGGCATCCCCGCCGCCGCGAGTTCGACCTATCCCGACTGCGGGTCACGGTGCCGTCGGCCGCGAACGTCCCGACCTCGCTATACACACAACTGCGCGACGAACTCGGCTGCGAAGTGGTGCTGTCCGCGTATGGCCTTACCGAAGCGACCTCGTTCGTCAGCACGTCTCAACCGAGCGACAGCCTCGACGACATCGCGAACTCCGTCGGACGTCCGGCACATGACATCGAGGTCAAACTGGTCGACGAGACCAGCGCCGAGGTGGGCCTCGGCGAGCCGGGTGAGGTTCTGGTGCGCGGCTACAACGTCATGCTCGGCTACTGGGAGGACCCGGAGGCGACGGCCGCCGCGATCGACTCCGACGGGTGGCTGCACACCGGCGACATCGGAACGATGAACGAGCGGGGCTTCCTCAAGATCGTGGACCGCAAGAAAGACATGTACATCGTCGGCGGTTTCAACGCGTACCCCGCCGAGATAGAACATGTGCTCAGGCAACATGAGGACATCATCGACGTGGCGGTGATCGGCGTGCCCGACGAGCGAATGGGCGAAGTCGGGGCGGCGTTCGTCGTCGCCAAGAACCTCACCGAGCACGTGCTGATCACCTGGGCGCGGGAACGGTTGGCGAACTTCAAGGTGCCCCGGCACGTGGTCTTCGTCGGCGAGCTTCCCCGCAACTCCAGCATGAAAATCCTCAAGCTGCCCCTGCGGGAACAGTGGGCCACCAGATACGAAGAGAAGCTGTCTCCTTAGGACTGGATCCTACGAATCTGCCCAGCAGTGCAGCCATTTTGGCGACGATCACCTGAGACCCTTGAGGGCCGGATAATCACGCTGAAAGAGCTTCCCACGCGCGAGCAGTGGCGCCGCCTGGCCGCCGCGCTGACTTTGCCGAATGACGTCGGCGGCTTCCAAGCCGCGCGTTCACCATGCATACGCCTTGGAGGCGGCGGGTTAACGGGTGAAGAAGCTCAGCGGCCGCTCCACGAATTCGAAGACGACGCCGTCGGGTGAAGTCAGAAACGCGACGTTGAGGCCCTCGATCGGAGTTCCGGGCAGCGGGCACCAGATCGGACCGCGCCGCCCAATCGAATCCGGTACCTGGGAGAGCGCCTTGTCCATATTCTCAACGCGGGTGGCGCAGCGGTACAAGCCCTGACTGCTGCCCCCCTCCGGCAACGGATACTTGCCGGTGTCCGGGTGCTGTACCACCACCACGGTGAACTTGTTTTGATCCTCGGGCAATGCCAGCCGCGCCACAACGCACTCCGCTTCATCCCCGCCACCCCCGGGCGCCAGCTGGTCTCCGCTGATCTGGGTGACCGTTGGCTCCTGCAGCACCATGAAACCGATCGCCGTCAGGAATTCCACGGTGGCCGAGGCGTTCACGGCCGCGATCCGGATGCCGGCGAACAATGCGCCGGGCAGTTCGCTGGGCACCTCGGTCAACTCGATGACGACGCCGTCGCCATCGATCGCCAACACCGACTTGGCCCCCGACATCAGGCCCGCAACCGGTACACCCACTGTCAAACCGATGTCTCGAAGGCGCGTCACGGTTTCGCCGAGACCATTGACGGTGAAGAACGCGGACCGGATGCCCGGGCGGACGGGGTCCGTGTTGTCATCAGCCTTCATCGCCGGGGTTCGCCACTCGATCGATTCCAGTGAACACGCGTTGCGTCCGCCGCGCGCGTCATACAAAAACGTTGTGGCACCGTAGACTTCGCCCTCAAATCCGAGGACGGCGCCATCCGAGGCCGCGTCGGGGTCCGTGCGCATTCGCGCTGACAGTCCCAGCTGCTTCGCATACAGCCCTTCGGCCGCGTCCAGCGACCTACAGTTGAGATTCACATGCAAAAACCGCCGCGCCAGATGCTCGCTCGCGGACATCGCTACAGCACCGCACCTTTCACCTTGAATTCGATCAATTCCTCTTCGCTGTAACCGATTTCGGCCAGCAACTCATCGGTATGCTCGCCGTGCCCGGGCGCACGGGTAAGCTCCAGCGGCGACTCGTCGAACTGCACCGGGCTTCCCGCAAGCGCGAACTCGTTGCCGTTGGCGTCGCAGGCACGCGGCAGGTAGCCATTGGCCAGCGCCTGCGGGTCGGCGTGCAACTCGTGGGCGGTGCGCACCACGTCCCAGACGCCCTCGAACCCCGCGAACGCTTTCTCCCAGTGCGCAAGGTCCGCGGACTCAAATATCTTGCACAGCTCCACGATACAGTCAGTCCGGTTCTGGAACCGGACTGCCGCGTTGGCGTACCGCTCGTCGTCGATCATGTCGGGCCGGTTGATGCGCTCGCAGAAGTCACCCCAGAACCGATCCGCCTGCAGCAACACGAATTGGATGAAGCGCCCGTCGCGTGTCTTGTATGGTCTGGCAACGGGATTGGGAAACTCGTCCATCGAGAACATGGGCACGTCGGCGCCAGTGATGCCCGCAGCCGTGATGTCCGGGCCGAGTTGCCAGATCGCCGCATTCAGCAGCGAAACATCGACGACGGACGGCTCACCGGTTCGTTCCCGTTTGACCAGTGCCCCCGCGATTCCCGCCGCGATCGCGAGCCCGCCATATACGTCACCGAACGCGGCGCGTTGGAACGGCGGGTAGGCGCCATCGGTGGGGGCGTACGCATTGGCGATTCCGCCACGCGCCCAGTACGCCGCGGCGTCGAAGCCGCCATGATCGGCCAAGTCACCTTTGGCTCCGTAGCCGTGGCCACGGGCGTAGATGATTTTCGGATTGCGGGCGCGTACCTGCTCGACGTCGACACCCATTCGCCGCCGAGAGTCGGGCAGCAGGTTGGTAACGAACACATCGGCGGTTTCGACGAGCTTCATCAGCAGCTCCAGCCCCTCCGGGGTGGAAGTGTCGAGGCCGATGCTGCGCTTGCCCCGGTTGGGCAGCTCGATGAAATGGTTCACCCCGCCCGCGCCCGGAACCAAGCCCGAGCTGATCAGACCGCGCTGCGGGTCCCCCGTCTCGGGATGCTCGATCTTGATGACGTCGGCGCCCCAATCCGCTAAGACCGCCCCGGCCGCCGGGACAAACGTCCAGGAAGCGAGTTCGACCACGCGGATACCGCCAAGGATGTCGGTCATGTTGTCCTTCGTGCGCAAATCGGGGCACCGCGGCGCGGTACTCAGTCAATGGGATAGGCGATGACTTTCGTCTGCAGGTGCTGCTCGAACCCTTCGAGCCCGTTTTGCCGGCCGATGCCACTCATCTTGTACCCGCCAAACGGTGAATCGGCGCCGTAGTACACGCCGGTGTTGACCATCAGCGAGCCCGTTCGGATGCGGCGGGCGACGGCCAAAGCCCGCTGGTTGGAACCCATCACCGCGCCGGCCAACCCATACCTGGAGTTGTTGGCCAGCTCGACTGCGCCGTCGTCGCCGCCATCGTAGGGGGTGATCGTGAGCACCGGGCCGAAGATCTCTTCCTGGAAGATCCGCATTTCGGGCGTGACATCGGCGAAAATGGTTGGGGCGACGAAATATCCGCGCTCGCAGCCCTCGGGTGCGCCACCGCCGACGGTGAGCCGCGCGCCCTCCTTCTTGCCCGTTTCGATGTACCCCATCACCCGGTCGCGTTGCTTGGCCGACACCAGCGGCCCGCAGATGTTCGCCGGGTCGGCCGGGTCGCCCACTCCCATTGCGGCGAACGTTGCGGTGGCCACATCGACGGCCTGGTCGTAGTACTGGCGTGGCACCAGCATGCGGGTGGGCAGCGCGCAGCCCTGGCCCGCGTGCATCAGCATGCCCATGCAGCCCGGGAGAGCAACCGACATGTCGGCGTCGTCGAGCACGATGTAGGCAGACTTGCCGCCCAGCTCCAACATATTGCGTTTCATCGTGTCGGCCGACAGCCGCTGGATCAGCTGTCCGACCGCCGTCGACCCGGTGAAGGAGATCATGTCGACGCGCGGATCGGTGACCAGTGTCTGGGCGATGTTGTTGTCGGACGCGGGAACGATGTTGACCACGCCGGCGGGGATGTCGGTCTTTTCGGCGATGATCCGACCCCACCTCAGCGCACTCCACGGCGTCTCCATGGCGGGCTTGAGAACCATGGTGTTTCCGGTGGCCAGGATCTGGCCCACCTTGTTGCTGATGATCTCGAACGGGAAGTTCCACGGCGTGATCGCGCCGACCACACCCATCGGTTCCTTCACGACGACGCGGTTGTACGGCTGGCCCAATTTGGCGTCCGGGTCGAGCATCCGCTCCCACGGGAACTGGGTGATGAACTCTGCGGGCCAGCGCACCGCATCGGCCAGCGGCCAGTCCAGTTGTGGGATGTATGTCAACATCAGTGGCGCCCCGACCTCGGCGACGAGTTCGGCGCGGATGTCTTCCTTCTCCTCCTGCAACGCGGCGTGCAGTTGTCGCAGACAGCGCTGACGAAACTCGTGATTGGTCGACCAGCCCGTGGTGTCGAACGCGCGGCGCGCGGCGGCGATGGCCTCCTCCATGTCCTGGGCACCCGCATCGGTGGCCACCCCGAGCACTTCCTCGGTGGCCGGATTGATGTTGTCGACGGTCTGGCCAGTTGACGACTCCCGCAGCCGGCCGTCGATGTACAGGCGCGTCTCCGGGTTGAATTGCACCGTGGATGGGGCGACCGGTGATGCCGTCATTGGCTGATCCCTCTCGCTTGCGAAATGGGTGCGGCGTCTAGCGTACTAGATAACTGTTTAGCTGATTAAGCGGTTTACCCGTGGCCGACACCGGCCACTTGAGCGCAGCGAGGTCCCGTGAGCAATCGTCTTGAGGGAAGGTTGCGTTCATTACCGGGGCGGCCCGTGGCCTACATGCGTGGAAAACTCAGCATCCGGCGAGCGTTCTCCTCAACGATAAGTGAGCACTCGTCGTCGGGAACATCCGCCAGTACCTCGGCGGCGCGCTTGCGCGAGTTGGGCCAGTTGGAGTCCGAGTGGGGAAAGTCGATCTCGAGCGTGATGCGGTCGACGCCGATCGTGTGCCGGTTGGCGAGCCCGTGCTCGTCGTCGATGAAGCAACCCCAGAAATGCTGCCGGAACAATTCGGACGGGCGGGTGTCGAAGTCGATGTTCTGGTAGTAGCGGTGACGCTCCCACACGTAGTCCGAGCGCTCCAAAATGTATGGCACCCAGCCGATTCCGCCCTCGGCCAGCGAGATCTGAAGATCGGGGAATTGCTGTAGTTTGCCGGAGAAGAGCAGGTCGACGGTGGTCCACATCAGGTTCGTGGAGAACAACGTGGTTGCCACCGCGAAGGGTGCATCGGGAGCCTGCAGCTGCCCCGGAATCGGCTTCATCGACGAGAACGAAAAGCCTGGCACATACGAACCTGCGCCGAAGTGCAGCGATATCGGCATGTGGGCGTCGGAACACACCCGCCACAGGCCGTCCCAGTGGTCGGAGTGAAATGACGGCAATCCCATCGGGACCGGGCTGTCCGGGAAGGAAATCGTTCGCGCACCCTTGGCCGCGGCGCGCTCGGCCTCGGCGATGGCCGCGTCGATGTCCCACACCGGCAGGATGGCCAGCGGCACATAGCGGTCGGGTGCCGTCGCGCACCACTCGTCGATGTAGTAGTCGTTCCACGCCTTGACGCACAGCAAGGCCAGTTCCTTGTCCTCAGCTCGGAAGAAGGTGCTGCCGGCGAAGCCGGGAAACGACGGAAAGCACAGCGCGGACTGTACGCCGTCAAGATCCATGTCGGCGATGCGCGCGACCGGGTCGTAGCAACCCGGAATCATGTCCTCATAGCGAACCGGGTCCAGCCCCCACTCCTGTGGCGGCTTTCCGGCGACCGCGTTGAGCCCGATCGTCGGATAGATCTGCCCGTCGTAACTCCACAGATGCTTGCCGGCCTGCTCAACAATTCGCGGACCCTGCTCGCGCAGCCTCTCCGGCAGGCGGTCCTGCCACACGCGCGGGTGCTCGACGAGGTGGTCGTCGACCGACACGATCTGGTGGTGGTCCTGTAGCGGCATTGCAACTCACTTCTGACGTTACGTCTTGCTTTCTGACGCTTCGTCTTGCGACGATATCTGCCGAGAACCCAGTTGTCTATATGTTTAGAGGAATCATGTCCGGAAGCGAGCATCTGGTGGGCCCCGGCCGCGAAAGGGTCGACGAGGACGACCACGACCTACTGACCTTCGGCGAGGCCGGCGAACGCCTGCGCCTCGAGATCGCCGCCGCAGCCGCATCGGTTGCCACATTCGAAGGAGCGGACCAGCCGCACGAGCTCGAGAAGGCGCGCGCCAGGCTCGATGCGCTGCGCGCGGCCGCGAAGCGCAACGCCGCCCAGCCGATCAACGACGCGAACTTTGAGAAGTTCTTCGGTTATCCGGGCAAGGCCAAACACAACCTGTCCCGATCCTCGCATAGCGACTGATGGCCCAATCCGAGAGACTGCGGCGCCCCGGTTACGCGCCATCGAACAACAGCCTGGGTCGCCGCGGCCGGTACACCCGCGATCGAGTGGTCGACTGCGCCGCGAAACTATTTGCTGCCAACGGTTTTCACGGCACTTCGGTGGATGCGATCGCCGCTGCGATGGGTGGCTCGCGCGCCACCGTCTACCAGTATTTCGAGAGTAAAGAAGCGATCTTTGTCGAGCTCGCCCAGCGATGCGAGCCGGCCGTGCTCGAACACGGACGCGCCCTGGGGCGCCTCGGACCGGACGTCGGGGGAATCGGCAACCTGCATCAATGGTTGCGGGACTGGGCGCGGCTGTACGACCGCCACGCGATGGTGTTTCTGGAATTCCCGGGTATCGGCACGATTCAAGGGCTTCCGCAAACCGACGCCGGTGCCGTCTCCGAGAAATACGCGGCGCTGATTGCCGACCGGCTCCGCCGATCCGGCGTACGTGGCATTAACCTCGCTGACGCGACCGCGGCACTCCTGCGGCTCTGCCACATGGTCAACCTGTACCGCTATCGAGGAATGTTCGGGTTGGGGTCCGAGCAGGAAACCTCGGCGTCGCTGGCCATTGCTATGCAGCTGATGCTCTTCCCGGAGACACCGCTGGCCGTCTTACGGACGGTGGCGTCACCCCATGCCGCCCGGTTCGCCGACATACCCTTGCTTGCGGTGGCCGACCTTGCAGGCGATGAGCAAATTCCGCTCGGCGTATCCCCGATTCGGCAGGACATCCGGGCGGCCGGTGCGACGCTCTTCACGGAGCATGGGTATTACTGTGTGGCAATGGAAGACATCGCCGCTGCGGCGAACGTCAGTCGTGCGACGGTGTATCGCCATTTCCGCACCAAAGTAGAGATTCTCGCCGAACTCACCGACCATGCGACGGTAGACGCGCGGCGCCTCGCCGATGCGCTTCTCTTGCTTGCTCAAAGGGACGTAGAGATCGACGAACTACGCACCTGGTTGGGCGAATATGTGCGGTTCCACCGCTCGTACGCCGGCGTCATCCGGGCGTGGTACGACGGCACGCTGGGCACCCGGCTGGCCAATGCCATCAACCAGGGCGTCGGCCCATTCCGGATGGCAGCCACCGAACTGCTTAGCCGCACGCAACTGCCGGCGGGCATGGACCTCACCGTTGCCACGGCAATTTTCTTGGCCGTTCTCGGCCGAATGTCCGAACTAATCATCGCCAAGCGGCGGCCCGCGACGGATGACGACGCGGCCACGTTGATGATGACGATCTTGCGCCGGTCGCTGTTGAGATAGCCGAGTTAATCCGAACACTAGCGCATTCAATTCGCCCCAGCGCCGGTAGATCTCGGCGAAACCGTTGTTGATGCTCTCGGCAACGGTGACATCGACCACCAGCGCGACCGCGTCCGGGCTCCCGCGCCCGCGGCGGCGCGACCCATGCCCTTGCTACCACCCTGCACACGCCGTGGCACCCGCTAACTCAGATCCATGGCCCTCTTCGTTCAGACCGGCTGGCATCGCCTTTTACTAATTTATTAAACCAGTTGTATGATTTGTTTGGCATAGAACATTTGTAATCTGCTCGCCGACCCGAGGCGTGCCGTCAACGGAGAGGGAATCGCCATGGGCATGTTGGATGGACGCGTTGTCTTCATTACCGGGGCCGCGCGTGGTCAAGGTAGGTCGCACGCGGTGGCGTTCGCCGAGGAAGGCGCCGATATCGTCGGCGTCGACATCTGCGAAGACCTCGACGTGGTGCCGTACAAGCTGGGCACGCTGCAGGATCTGGAGGAGACCGCGCGACTGGTCGAAAAGACCGGCCGGAACATGTTGGTCCGCAAGGCGGATGTGCGCGACAAAGCCGAGCTGCAGGCCGCGTTCGACGCCGGAGTGCAGGAATTCGGCCATATCGACACGGTAATCGCCAATGCCGGCGTCATTATGGCAAATCCCGACGAGCGCGACGCCGCTGAAGCTTTACGGCTCGGCATCGACATCATGCTCATCGGCGTGTGGAACACCTTCCAGGTAGCAATCCCGCATCTCAAGGACCGTGGCCAAGGGGGAAGCATGGTAGCGACGTCTTCCATGGCGGCGTTGCTCGACCTTACGGACGGTAGTGGCGGAAACGATGCATACAACATGTCGAAGCTGGCGATCACTGGACTCGTGCGTTCGTATGCCAATCTGCTGGCGGCGCAGCGTATCCGGGTCAACGCGGTCGCGCCGACAAACTGCGCAACACCGATGGTCACCGAGAACCCGGCCCTGTTCAAGGTCATCGAGCAGAATCCGAACCTGGTCAACGCGATGCAGACCGCGCTGCCCGACATGCCGATGATCGAGCCCAAAGACGTCAGCAACGCGATTCTCTTCCTGATCTCCGAGCGTGGGCGAAGCTTCACCGGAAGCCTGCTCAAGGTCGACGCGGGAATGGACATCCGCCGGTGACAGAGCTCGAGTAGCCGAGACATTCGGACGCAGGTCCCGTATCGCACAAGGAGGCAGCATGCCCGGTTCGCCGCTCACCCCTGAGGACCCGTCCACGGCCGCCGTGGTCTGTGTGGAATGTCAAAACGGCGTCATTGGACCCACCTCCGCGCTAACCGATCTGACCGCCCACACGAATGACCTCGTCGCCAGCTCGACGTCGCCCGCACCGCCGGCGTGCGGGTGGTACGCGCGACTTACGAGGGATCACTGGGCGAAAAGCACGTTTCGACCGCACGCTTCTTCCGGGCACTCGAGCCGGCGACCGCCCAAGGACACCGGGAAGCCCCCAACGCATGTAATTCCGGAGTTGCTCGCTCTGAGCGACCTCGTACTCCCCCGCCACCATGGCATCATGCCGTCGCTCAACACCGAACTGCTGCCCGTCCTGGCCAATCTTGTTGTCGCACTGTGATATTGACCGGAGTTTCGCTGAGCATGGCGATACCGCTGACTGCCGGAGACGTAACGGAGGCCGTTTTCAACTTCGTCGTACCTGCGGATGCCGTTGCCGGCAGCCCCTGGTGGCGGGGCGGCCGGCACGAGGCATGCCTTCGCAGGCAGCGACCGGTTGAATACACCTCATCAATGTGGGTGGCGCGAGGCTTGCTTCTCCGCATTTGCCGAATCGACAGAGGGTTCATTCAATGCGGCAGAGACTGAAACCGCTTGCACCCCAGCAATAATGATGTCGACCAGCGACTCGGCGAACGAAGGGAAAGTCCGCCGCAGGCGCGAGCGACCCGACTCGGCGGTCATCTCCCAGTGTGTCGACAGGCCGCCGACGAGCAGATCCACGATCGTCGACGACCGCACACCCTTTGCGATTTCGCCTCGCTTGATCGCCCTGCGTGTAATGTCGCGGGCGGCCTCGGTTCGTGGCCGTACCACTCGCTCCCGGTGCAACGCGAGCAGCGCAGGGCTCGCCTGGCCGTCATAGACCACCCGCCGCGCGGCCAGCGCACGGTCTGGTTGCTCGTACCACTTGACCCATTGGCCTGCGTAGTCAAGCAGGTCGGCCCGCACAGACCCGCAGTCGCGCGCCGTGGGGAAATCGGACATATCAAGGGCGGCCACGAGGAGTTCCTCCCGGCTCGACCACCGTCGATAGATCGCCGGCTTACCAACACCGGCTGCGCGCGCAATCGATTCGAACGTGAAACCGCCCCAACCGTCCCGGGCGTAGACCCGAAGGGCAGCGTCGAACACGCGCGGTTCGATGAATGGGTCCCGCTTGCGCCCCGGGGCGCGGCGCACCTTAGGTTCAAACAACACGCATCCTCTCCGACGGTTTGCGTACGGACACCGTACGGATGATACCCAAGCGCGTGCTACTATATCGAACGTCAGTCGTACGAAATAGCCGATTCTTGGAGGCCTGACTCCGGTGACAGCCCAAGGAATCCAATCTGGCCTCACGCCCGACGAGTTCCGCGCCGCGGTGCGTGAGTGGTTTCGCACGAACGTGGATCCCCGCGCCGAGGCGACCTACACCGACGATGAACGGAAACGCACGACGGCGGCGGCATACGACGCGGGTCTGCTGCACGTCACGTGGCCGGTCGAATACGGCGGCCGCGGACTGCCCCCGCAGTACCAAACCGTGTTCAACGAGGAATCAGGCCCCTTCGCTTGGGCATTAATCCCGAGCGCGGTGACGGTCGGAATCTGTGCGGCGACGCTGCTCGACACCGGTACAGAGGACCACAAAAAGCGCCACATACCCGCGATGCTTCGCGGCGACGAGGAATGGACGCAGCTACTGTCCGAACCGGGCGCCGGTTCGGACCTTGGCGGCGTGACCACCCGCGCGGAGCGAGACGGTGACGATTTCGTCCTCAACGGGCAGAAGGTGTGGACATCCGGCGCCGCGGAGTCGGACTACGCCGCGGCACTTGTGCGGACCGACGGGTCGGTGCCGAAGTACAAGGGCCTTTCCATGGTCATCGTGGACATGACGAGCCCGGGCGTCGACGTGCGGCCGCTGCGGCAGATGACCGGGGACGCCCACTTCAACGAGGTGTTTCTCGACGACGTTCGGGTGCCGGTGACCAACCTGCTGGGCGAATACAACGGCGGCTGGGGGGTTTTGAACCGCATGCTCACGCACGAGCGCATCGCGCTGAGCTCCGGCACGACCGGGCGCAGCGTTTTCGCGCCGGACAACTTCGATGAGTTGGTCGCACTGGCCCGCGCGCGGGGGGTCGAAAGGGATCCCGCGGTGCGTTCCCGGCTCGCTGACCTCTACATCGACACGCAACTGCTCGACTTCATGGGCAGGCGGACACGCGCGGCCGCGGCCGCAGGTCTTGAGATGGGCCCGGTGGGATCGATCGGGAAGGTCGGCGTTGCCCGCAACGCTCGGTCGTCGGCCGAGGCTGCGATCTTCATCGGTGGCCCGGATGTGCTGGCCTGGGAGCCGGACGACGCCGACAGCGAGCGCTGGGCGCGGGATCTCTTGTTCTTCCCGATGACGGCGATCGCGGGCGGTACCACGGAGATCCAAAAGAACACGATCGCCGAGCGGCTGCTCGGCTTGCCCCGCGAGCGGCCCGCCGACCGAGAGCTACCGTTCAATCAGATCGCCAAGGACTCCGCACGCCCCGACAGGCGCTGACCGATACCGAGGTTTGAAGTGTTCATTCCCGATGTAGTGAGCCAGGAACACGCCGAGCTGCGCGCGACGGTTCGCCGGTTGCTGGAAACTCGCTCCCCGGAGGCCGCGGTCCGAAAGGCGATCGACGGCGAGCCCGGCTACGACGTCGAGCTGTGGCGCCAGATGGCGGGCCAGTTGGGGCTCCATGGCCTTGGCCTGCCCGAAGCCTACGGCGGCTCGGGATACGGCGCCGAAGAAACGACCATCGTCTATGAGGAACTTGGGCGCGCGCTGGTCCCCTCGCCGTTCTTCCCGAGCATCGCACTGGCGGCTGGGCTGCTTGTCGCGGTCGGCGACGAGGAGTCGAATCAAAAATACCTGTCGGCCATCGCCAGCGGTGAGCTCGTCGCGACCGTGGCGATCGCAGAACCCGCGGGATCATGGCAGCCGCAAGATATTTCGGATGTGGTGGCCGAGCCGGGCGACGGTGGTTGGCGGCTGTCGGGCGAGAAAGTCGCAGTGCTGTCCGCCGACACTGCGGGGCTGATACTGGTCGTCGTCACCGCTGAGACCGGAACCAGCGTCTACGCCGTCGATCCGGCCGCCCCCGGCGTGACGATCGCGCCGCTGACGACGCTCGACCTAACCCGGCGCCAGTCGAAGGTTCGATTCGACCACGCTCCGGCCACGCTGGTCGGCCAACGCGGCGCCGCCGCTACCGCCGTCGCGTCGATGCTGGATCACGCTTCGGTCGCCCTCGCCGCCGAACAGGCCGGAGCCGCAGGCTATTTGATGCAAATGTGCGTGGACTACGCGAAGCTACGCCACCAGTTCGGCCGGCCGATCGGCTCGTTCCAGGCGATCAAGCACAAACTCGCCGAGATGACATTTGACGTCGAGCGGATGGACTCGGTGGTCCGCCATGCAGCCACCGCCGCGGCGACCGACTCACCGGAACTGCCTGTGGTCGCTTCGATAGCGAAGGTGTTCTGCTCGGAAGCCTTCTTCCGTGTCGCCGCCGAGACTATCCAGGTCCACGGCGGAATCGGCTTTACCTGGGAGCACCCGGCCCACCTGTACTTCCGGCGCGCGAAGAGCAGCGAATACCTGCTAGGCAGCCCGGCGAAACATCGTGGTGTTCTGTTGGAGAAACTCGGCGTGTGACGGAGCCGGGCATCGCCTCATACCCAAAGGAACATTGGTTAGCCAGTTTTGCTAAGCAATCTTAGTCTAGGAGTGGGCGGGAACCGACGTCGTGAAGTGGGGGCGTTCGCCATGCCGCGGTTACTACACAATCGAGCCCGATATTAGGGCACCGGTGCAGGGCGCGCTCGCGGTCCCGATACTGGGTGGCCACTGGCAGGGTCATCAATGATGCGATGACGGCGACGTTCGAAGCCAACGATCGTGTTGATGCAAAATGCGCTGCCGATTCAGATCCTGCAGCCGAAGGACACCGCCGGCACGGTCACATTCGGTGGTATCCGACGAGGCCGAGTTCATCACCGGCACCGCATGGCCGCCCGATCCCCGCTTCGCGGTGCGCTAGTAGGTCTGGAGGCACCTGTCAGTTTAACTAGATCCCAAGGGCAGCACACCCGAGAGATCCCATCGTCGTTCATCACCTGAATGAGTAAGGTGCCGACGTCGGTGACCGTGCCTAGGCGCGTACCGTCACGCACTCTGTCTCCTATCCCGAATTTCATTTCCTTAACCTCCATGGCTTCAGCAGAGTCACCGATGACTGCGTTACGGCCGATGCGGTCCGTAATCGATTCTCGGGGAGGTCAATTCACGGCCCGGATGCCAGCAGAGGGTGCAACTACCATCGCGCCAAACCTTGTACCTGGACACATCGGTGCCAACGATTACGCCGCTACCGCGGATAGGATCAGCCCGTGAGGCCACGGTGTCGCCGACTACTGGAGCGCGGGGATGCCGTCCGACGATCACGAGGGAATCCGTCCGGTCCCGTGCTTGATCTCCGCGACGAACCGACGACCCTCGACATCGACGACGTCCCAAGAAAACAGACCGCGCAACTGTGTGGTGCCCAGCGCATGGGCCGCACGGCGCGCATCGATCTCGGAACGGAAGTTCGACAGGCGTCGACCGTCACTGGTGACGAGCGTCCACATCGCTATCGCCGTAGATCATCATTGCTGGGTTCTCTTGATCGCCGAGCTGTATGGCCTCGTCCAGCTGACAGCATTCGCAGTTTCGGCGCCCTCCCGTTTGGGCGCCGATCTCTCTTCGCGGTCGAAAGAACCCTGTGTCGCAGAGGGACCTGCGTCGGACCATCAAAGCGTTCGATTGTTGCGCGTGCGGCGAGGTCCACAAGAAGCTCGTAATCGGGGTGGTCACGATACGAGGCGACCCATCGGTTCACGTTCAACATTAGGTCTACAGGTATGGCTACCCCGGCCTGCACGATCGTCTGAAGCAGGAACGCAGCGGCCGGAAAAGCGTCACCGACCCCGATAGCGATATAGACCTGGTTCCGTTGGTTCAGGTCGAGATGGTCTTTGGCGGCATCGGCCAGCTCCCAGGCTAACTCTGTGTCAACCGGCGCGTACCCTCGAACAGGGGTGGGGGCAATTCCCGCCATGCGCGCATCGTAACATACAATCATCTTAACTATCTATCTCTTTCTCCCCTCCGCTCGTGGACTCGCGCGTCGGTATTTGTACTGGAGACCCGACTCCGCCAAATGTCCGCTACTGCGGGTGTGCAGGCGGCGGACATACACAGCGAAGAATCCACGCGAACCAGTTGACGCTCCTCCACACCGCAGTGACGCGCTGGCCCAACCACTTGCCGCGCCCCGACACTCTCGGTCGTGGACAACGATCGTTTATCATATAGTTTAATAAATATACGGTAAGCAGGTTGATGCGACCAGCCCCAAGCACAGCCACGGAGATGAAGATGGCCACCGATGCGCCCACCGACATGGGCCAGGAGGCGCTGTGGCGCCGCATTGACGCTCTCACCGCCACTGATGCCCAGCTGGCCGCTGCCTGCCCCGATCCCGCGGTGGCCACAGGTATCAGCGCCCCAGGCTTGCGATTATCCGAGGTGGTGCACTCGGCGTTACAGGGCTACAGCGACCGTCCTGCGTTGGGTCAGCGCCGCGTCGAGTATCGCGCCGACCCCGTCACTGGGCGTAGCTCGGTTGAGCTGCTGCCGACCATGACCACGATCAGCTATGGCGAATTGTGGGAACACGCCATTGCGTTGGTGGCCGTGCTGGCCGGGAGCGTGCGGCCGGGCGATCGGGTCTGCATGCTGGGTTTCACCAGCGTCGACTACACGACCATCGACCTGGCGCTCATGTTGATCGGTGCCGTGGCCGTCCCGCTGCAAACCAATGCACCCGTGGCTTCGTTGGGTCCGATCGTCGAAGAGACCGAACCGGTGGTGGTGGCCTGCAGCGCCGACTTCCTCGCAGACGGGTCGCGTCTGCTCGAATTCCACTCTGCTGCTTTGTTATTGGTATTCGACTTCCACGCTCGCGCCGACGATCATCGCGACGCGCTGGACGCGGCGCAGGCTCGGGCTGCGGGTTTGAGCGCGGCGCCAAAGGTCATGACCCTCGCTGATGCCATCGAAGACGGATCCACATTGCCGACACCGATTCCTGAGCTGCCCGACAACCGTGACGCATTGGCGCTGCTGCTGTACACATCGGGAAGTACCGGCACCCCGAAGGGCGCCATGTACACCGAGGAGCTGTTGGCTGAGATGTGGCAGAACGCCGCGAACGTTCCTGTGCCCTCGATCATCTTGAGCTTCATGCCGATGAGTCACATGTTCGGCCGTGGGACGCTGTACATGACGCTGGCCGCGGGTGGTACCGCCTATTTCGCCGCCAAGAGCGACCTGTCCAGCTTCCTCGACGACTTAGCGCTTGTTCGCCCGTCGTTCCTGTACTTCGTGCCTCGGGTCTGGGACATGCTCTACCAAGAGTTTCAGAGCCGACTGGCTCGCCGCGCATCCGAGGAGGGCGACTTCGAGATGCGGGCGGCCGAACTGCGCGCGGACTTCCGCCAGAATGTGCTCGGGGGTCGGGCCATCGTGGCGATGACGGCGTCGGCGCCGATTTCCCCCGAGTTGCGGGACTGGGCCGAGAAACTCGTCGGCATGCCGTTGCGTGAGTCTTACGGCGCGACCGAGGTGCGGGGCGTCTTGGTCAACGGCCGCGTACAACGCCCGCCGGTTATCGATTACAAGCTGGTGGACGTGCCCGAACTCGGGTATTTCTCCACGGATAGGCCGTATCCGCGAGGCGAACTCTATGTCAAGTCCAGGGATGCGGTCGCTGGCTACTATAAGCGCCCGGAACTAACGGCCGAAGTCTTCGATGCCGAGGGGTGGTATCACACCGGTGATATCGTCGCAGAAGTCGAACCCGACCGGCTGGATTACGTCGACCGGCGAAACAATGTTCTAAAACTCTCCCAGGGCGAGTTCGTCACGGTCTCCCAACTCGAGACGGTATTCGGTCATAGCCCGCTGGTGCGCCAAATCTATCTGTATGTCAATAGTTCTCGCCCTTACCTGCTGGCCGTGGTGGTTCCCCCCGAGGAGGCGCTGGCGGCACACGATCCCGATACGCTGAAGCCGCTGATTGCGGAGTCCATGCGGGAAGCCGCACATGCTGCGGGGCTACAGCCCTATGAGATACCGCGGGACTTCATCGTCGAGACCACACCGTTCTCGCTGGAGAACGGCTTGCTGACGGGCATTCGAAAGCTCGCGTGGCCCACGCTAAAACAGCGCTACGGGCCAGCCCTGGAAGGGTTGTACGCCGAGCTATCCGAACGCCAAGACAGCGAGCTCCGCGACTTGCGCCGCACCGGCAACGAAAAACCTGTGCTGGAAACCGTTTCCCGTGCCGCAGCGGTGCTGCTGGGAGCCACGACCTCCGATGTGCGACCGGATGCTCACTTCACCGACTTGGGCGGCGATTCCTTGTCTGCTTTGACTTTCGCCAACCTGCTACACGATATCTACGAGATCGACGTGCCGGTCGGCGTGATCGTCAGCCCCGCGACCGATCTGAGCGTGCTGGCCGATTACATAGAGGCGCAGCGCCGGCCCGGTGCCAAACGGTCCACCTTCGCCTCCGTGCATGGACGCGACGCCCGAATCGTCCGTGCCACCGACCTGACACTTGACAAGTTTCTCGACGACCAGTTCATTGCCTCCGCCCCGACACTGCCGCCACCCGACCTGAGACCTCGGACGGTCCTGTTGACGGGCGCGACAGGCTTCCTTGGCCGCTATCTCGCCTTGCAGTGGCTCGAACGGATGGATCGTGTCGACGGAAACGTGGTCTGTTTGGTGCGAGCCAAGGACGACGCAGCCGCCCGGACGCGTATGGACGCTACGTTCGACAGCGGCGACGACGATCTGCTGCGCCACTATCGCGAACTGGCCGCAGACCATCTCGAAGTGCTCGCCGGGGACAAAGGCGAGGCAGACCTCGGCCTGCGACCCGACGACTGGCGACGGCTCAGCGAAACGGTGGATGCCATCGTCGACCCTGCCGCCTTGGTCAACCATGTGCTGCCCTACAGCCAGCTCTTCGGACCCAATGCGCTGGGAACCGCCGAGCTGATCCGCATGGCGTTGACTGACAAACTCAAGCCCTACACGTACGTGTCCACAGTCGCGGTGGGCACACAGGTCGAACCGGCCCGATTCCTCGAGGATGCGGACATCCGTGAGATCAGCCCATCGCGGACGGTGGACGACAGCTACGCCAACGGATACGCCAACAGCAAATGGGCCGGGGAGGTACTGCTGCGCGAAGCTCATGACCTGTGCGGGCTGCCGGTTACGGTGTTCCGCAGCAATATGATCCTTGCCGAACCTCGATACGCCGGCCAACTCAACGTGCCCGACATGTTCAGCCGGCTGATACTGAGCGTTGTGGCATCCGGCCTAGCGCCAAAGTCGTTCTACGCGCTCGACGGTCGCGGAAATCGACAGCCTGCGCACTACGATGGGCTGCCGGTCGACTTCACCGCCGAGGCCATCGCGGAACTCGGCGCCGGACCGCTCGACGGGTTTCAGACGTATCACGTGATGAATCCTCACGAGGACGGGATCGGGCTCGACGACTACGTCGACTGGCTCATCGACGCCGGACATCCGATCCGCCGCATCGATGATCATGCGGATTGGGTGAACCGCTTTGAAACTGCCCTGCGCGCTTTACCGGAGCGCCAGCGGCAGGCTTCGTTGCTGCCGTTGATGGCGGCCTTTCGTCAGCCACTGCCGCGCGCGCGTGCAGCGTTCGGCGCCGCCGACCGGTTCCGCAAGGCCGTGCAAGACGCCAAGCTTGGTATTGACCAAGACATTCCGCATGTCACCGCGCCGATCATCGTCAAGTATGTTGCCGACCTCAACCTGTTGGGGATGCTCTGATGGATCGGAATCATCGCATTTATATATCTGATTGCAGTATGCTGCGTCGGTGAGCAGTACGTGGACAACCGCGGATATTGCGGACCAGACGGGACGCGTCGCCGTCATCACGGGCGGAAACACCGGCATCGGATTCGCGACCGCCGCGGCCCTCGCCGAAAACGGAGCACGTGTGGTGCTGGCAGTGCGCAGCCCCGACAAGGGCCACGCCGCCGCCATTCGCATCACGAACTGTATCCCCGGTGCCGAGATCGAGGTTGCGGCCCTCGACTTGGCTTCGCTGGAATCGGTGCGCCGCGCCGCTGGCCAGATCACCGACGCGCATCCGCGCATTGACTTGCTGATCAACAACGCCGGTGTGATGTTCACCCCGAAAGGGGTCACAGCGGACGGGTTTGAACTGCAATTCGCAACCAACCATCTCGGACATTTCGCGTTCACCGGCCTGCTTCTGAGTCAGATGCTGTCGGTGCGGAGTTCGCGCGTCGTAACACTGAGCAGCGTGGCCCACCGCATGAATGCAGCCATACATTTCGATGATATGCAATGGGAACAGCATTACGACCCTGTCGCGGCCTACGGTCAATCCAAGTTGGCCAACCTCATGTTCGTTTACGAGCTACAGAGGCGTCTGAGTTCCTCGGAGGCGGCCACGATCGCCGTCGCCGCTCATCCCGGCGCCGTGGAGACCGAACTTTTCCGTTTCTCACCCGGGCTAGCCGAGCGTGCGAAGTCGTTTCAGAGTGCCGCCGAGGGTGCGCTATCGACGCTGCGTGCGGCGACCGATCCGAACGTGCAGGGCGGCCAGTATTACGGACCCGACGGCCCCGACGAACTGCGGGGCACCCCCGCGGTGGTCCAATCCAGCCCCTTGTCACACGACGAGGAGATCCAGCGTCGGCTGTGGGCGGTGTCCGAAGAACTGACCGGGGTGTCTTATCCACTGTAGGAACGGCTTTGAGTCGCGGCCTTTTGCTCGACTTCGACGGTTACGTCGTCCGTCAGCCTGGTTGCCTGTCGCGCGGCAACCCCAAATCCGTTCCGCGATGAGATTTCTGAGGACTTCGCTTGTACCGCCCGCGATCGTCAGACAGCGACTGCAGAGGAAGTCGTGCACAACCTGCGCTGCACGGCCAGTCAGAGCCGCCGGACCAGCGATCCGCACCACCAGCTCATTGAGACTGGCCTGGTTTTCAACCGTCGTCAATTCCAGAGCAAATCCTCTGCTTCCCTTCGCTTGTCGCTATAGGGGCACCGTGTGATTGAAGCGTCCTGACCGCGCCCCGATGGTTCTCGGGGCGCCATCCCAGCTTGTATTATTCAAAGATGTCTCGCTGTGTCACGGCTTTCCGAATGGTTACGGCGATGGCGGTCATTTCCGTCGGCGCAGCCGGCGTCTCGCACGCATCGCCATCGGGTGGAGGGGCGAGCGGGCAGTGCACCTTCGTGCTCACGGGGCCCCAAGTTGTCCACGTGTCTGGCGAGAGCAAGGTGTACGCCGCAATTCAGCCTGGACCGTGCACCCTGACGGCCATCCCCAACGAGCAGGTGGTGTGTCTATCCATAGCGGGCGACAGCTCGTCGGGGCATTGCGCATCCGTGCCCGGTCAGGCGCCGGTGGTCATCTACTACTTCTACCGCCCCAGCGCGACATACGTTCTGAAGGCACAAGGATGTGCCAGCACCATCACGCCGCCGTACACGCTGTGCCAAAATTTCGGGCCCACGCAGACAACCCTGTGAAGCTCACAGCGACATATTCGCTTGCGCCACAGAGCTATTCCGGCTAGACGGGGTCGAATGAGGAAATGAGCCAACGGCCGCCGCTCTTGTCCAACGTCACCCGAACGGTGGACGCGGTGTCCGTCGGCGCATTATTACCAACGGTCACGGTCTGGTTGACGAACACCAAGACGACCGCGTGGTCCGGAGTCGCCGACACCGAGGCCGCAGCGGGGACTGTGGCGATCGCCGAAATGTGGTCCTTCCTGGCGCCGGGCATCACCACGTCGTGGACCAACTGTGTGTAGGAGTCCTTGAACTTGCCGGTCAACCGGTCGCGCGCGGAGCCCAGGTCTTTATCGACGCTGTCGGGCTGGTACGAGAGTATAGCCACGGTGGAATCCTTTGCGGCCGCAACCGACTCGATGTCGGCGACTCCCGAATCCCGAACCCACCAGTCTTGCCACTTCAAGTAGCCCGCGGCGGCAGCGATCACCATCGCCGCGACGGGCAGCATCCAAAAGACGAGCACCCGCGACCATTTGATCCGGCTTATCCGGCTAACCCGCCTGCCCAGCCGTTTAAGTCCCGGTGACTTACCGTCGTTCACATCTTCGGCTTCAGTATCTTCGGGTTCAGCATCATCGGAGGACGTGTCGCCTGATTCGGCAACGTCTTCCGCGTCACCGTCGCTGGTGCCCTGGGCCGATTCGCAACCGTCTTCGGTGTTGGCGGTGGTCTCGACATCACAGATCGCCTGGGGTTCGCTCGTTTGGTCCGCGACCTGCTCAGCCGTCTCCGCGGAGGCGTCGATTGCCTCCGTGTGGGTCTTAGGGTCGTTTTTAAGCCGCACTGCGCTAGTTCCTTTTCTGGTTGGCAGAGCCCGGTGTCGGCGGTTGCCGGACAGCGGCCTGCTCACGGTACGAATCCGACGTTGGAGACTTTGGCGCCGGCGCCGACCTTCTGCACTGTTATCCGCATTCGCCAATGCCGCGGATCTTGTTCGACCGCACCAATGTTCGAGGTCTTGACGGATACTGCGACGAGCACTTGAGCTTCCTCGCCCGATTGCGACTCGAGGCCCGCCTCGGTGATTGTCCCCACCGACGTGGACTGCGCCTTCTTGACCACATCAATGAAAGGTTTTGATCGCTGGGAGAAGTCGTCGTAGAACTGGCCTGTCGCGGAGTCCATGATGCGCTGGACGTCAGCGTCGGCGTGGTGCCAGTCGATTGTAGTCAGGTTCAGCGCGCCTTGCCGCCCGATCTGAACCAACAGCTCGCGTTGCTGTTGGGCGTGACGTGCCTGATATCCCCTATACCCGAACCACCCTGCCACCGCGCCCAAGGCCACGACAGTCACCAAACCCAACGCCGCTGCCAGCCGCACCGGCGTGGCCCGCTTTCTGACCTTCGCGGCGTCTTCGGAAGTATCGTCGGCGTCTTCACCGGCGCCGGCGTCGTAGTCGTCGGCGGCATCGGACTCGTCCGAGGCGGGTGCCGCCTCGGCGTTGTCGTCTTTGGAGGTGATCCCGTTGGGCGATTGCGTTGAATCGCCGCCGCTCCGCCCCGGCGTCGCCGCGGACGTGGCCGGACGGTCTGTTGCGGTCAGTTCGTCTTGGGCGGCGTCAGCATGCTTTGCCATGTTTGCTCCTTTGTGGCACCACCGGCCAGGTCTGATTGTGTGTACATACGCCCGTCGGGTCCCACGTACAT
Source organism: Mycobacterium sp. UM_CSW (assembly GCF_000455205.1). Classification (GTDB taxonomy): domain Bacteria; phylum Actinomycetota; class Actinomycetes; order Mycobacteriales; family Mycobacteriaceae; genus Mycobacterium. The sequence continues at coordinate 78,635 of NZ_AUWQ01000038.1, forward strand.
GCCCGTGGCTGGGTCGTACTGGACGGCCGCTATCGGCGGTGGTTCCGGACCGGGCGGCGACGGTGGCCGGGCCTGCCCCGGTGGCTCTTCACCGGGCCGCAACTGCGGGACACCTTGGCCGGAATAGGTTGCGTTCGGGTCACCCTTCCAGTTCCAGCCCTCGTTCAACGGAACGTACGTATCGTCGCTCTCACACATCTTGACGGTCGGTGCCCGCTTGCCGGGGCGGGTCTCGCACGGCAGATTGTGCGCGCCGCGCACGTTGAGCTGCGAGTCTTGTGGCACCCGGCAGTAGAAGTCACCCTTGGGAACATCGGGGTAGTCCTCGTAGCTGGGCGCCCGCTGTTGCTGGGCGGGCAGGAATCCCGTCGTGCAGGGCGGCGGCCAGTTGAGGTTCAGCTTGAAGCTCAGGTATGGGGCGTGGTAGGGCTGCTTGGTGTCTTTGTTGGCCACGCCGATCGCCTGGATATCGGCGGTGCCCTGCGGCAGCTCCACCAAAAGGGATTCCAGATTGTCGCGGTAGGTGACTCCTACCTGCCCGACACTGACCAGGTTGGCCAGCACGATCGGCAAGGTGGGGTTCAGCCGGTCGAACAACTGCCGAGCCTCGGCGGCGGCTGGGCCGCCCTTGTGCAGCAGGCCCGCGACCGAGGAGTCGTTGTCACGCAACTGTGAGGTGATGGCCGCCAGGTGGGAGGCCCACGCCTGGATCGCGTTCGATGAGTCCGTCTGGCTGTCGAGCAGGGCTTTGGAGTTGTCGATCAGGTTGACCAGAGCATCCAGATTCTTTCGGGCGTCGATCGACAGCGCAGTCGTCCCTTTCACCAGCCGGGAAAGTTCCGGCCCGAGCCCGCCGACTGCGACATACGATTCGTCGACCACCGTTTTCAGGTTGTCCCGTGGTATCGCGTTGAGTCCGCGGTTGGTGGCCGTCAGCAGCGAATTGATGTCCGGCGGGACGTACGTGCGGTCGACGGGTATCACGTCGCCGTCTTTCAGTGACGGCCCCGTCGCGCTGCGCGGCAGCAGCTCGATGTACTGTTCGCCGACCGCCGACACACTGTGCACTTGGGCGCCGGAATCGGCGGGGACGTGGATACCCGAGTTCATCTGCAGCACCACCTCGGCGCCGGTATCGGTCAGGCGCACGTCCTGCACCCGGCCAACTTCGACCCCGCGGTAGGTGACGTTCCCGCCGGCGTACAGGCCACCCGCCTGCGGCAGTTTCACCGTGACCTCATACCGATCGATCCCGAAGAAAAAGGTGGGTACCTGCATGTAGGCGAAGAACATGATGGCGGCCGCGGCGGTACTGACCGTTGCGAAAACGGCCAGCTGGATTTTGATTCGTCGGGGGAGTCGGGTCAGCACGACGTCACGGCCCCTGGTTGAAGTGGTAGGGCACAACCAACGGGTTACCAGGGTTGTATTGGCTTCCCGCCATGCACGGGCTGGGCAACTGGCCGATGGTGCGGCCCCACTGAAGCTCCAGCTCGGTCAGGTTGCACTCAAACCGGGTGCCGGTGAACAACCCCGAGTCGAGCCGGCTCAGGGTTAAGTCGAAGATGCCGGTCAGGTTCGCGTAGTCACCGCGCAGCCATTTGCTGAGCGTGTCCTTGGGAAACGGGAAAGTGCCGAAGAAGCCCAGCGAGCGGGTCAACGACTGCCCGGCGTCGCCCATTGACTGCAGCACCGGGCCGAGGTCCTTCAGCTCCTCGACGAGGCTTTGCTTGGTCTTGTTGACCGAGTCGGCGGCGAGCGCACCGAATCTGCTGAGGTCGCCCAGCGCGTTGGCAAGATCCTCCCGATCGTCCTTCAGCACCGTCAATGCGTCCGGGATCATCTTCAGCGCCTTGTCGATCACCGGTTTTTCGTCGGCGAATTGACCGGCCAGGTTGTTCAGGCTTTCCGTCGCGGCGATGATGTCGATTTTTTGGTCGTTGAGGTAGCCGACGAACTTATCGAGCTGTTGGAGCAGGCTTCTCAGGTCCTGCTCGCGACCGGTGAATCCGGTGCTCAGCGCTTTGGTGATGTCCTGGATCTGCCCTAGGCCACCGCCGTTGAGCACCAGCGAAAGCGCCGCCAGCGTGCGTTCGGTCGACGGGTAGCTGCCCGCCGAGGACAGCGGAATCAACGACCCATTTTTGAGCTTGCCCGCGGGCGGAACCCCGGCGGGTGATGCCAATTCGAGGTGCACCGAGCCCAGGAGGCTGGTCTGGCCGATTGTGGCTGTGGCATTGGCGGGGAGGTCCACACCCCCTTCGATGCTCATCGTGACCAACGCGTGCCAGCCCTGCAGTTCGATGTCGGTCACGGTGCCCACGGTGACGTCGTTGACCCGGACACGGGAGTTTCGTTGCAGGTTTTGGATGTCGGCCATCTCGGCTTTAACGGTGTACGAACCGGGCCCGCCGCCCTTGGTTCCCGGCAGCTTGAACGAGTTCGCCCCGTGGAAGCCGCAGCCCGATAGCGCAAGCGTAAGCACCGTCATCAGGCCCGCGCCCATGCGATACCAGCGTCGTGATCGGCTCATTGTCCACCCCCGGGCGGCGCCATCATTCCGCGCAGGCCAGCGGCCGGATCGGGGGTCTGCACCGGTTGGACGGGCGGTGGCGCGGCCGGCGTGGGTGGCGGTGTTCCGGCTTCCGGCGGCGGTGCGGCCTCGGACGGCGGGGGCGCTCCCGGCGGTGGCGGGGGAACATAGTCGGGCCGCATCCAGTCCTCGCTGTAAGTGATTTCGTTCGGCCGCGCCGTGGCTCCGACGAAGAGGTTTTCGCCCAACGGAAGGAAGTTGATCTGGCGGTTTTTGATGATGGGCGCCAGGTACTGCACGCAGAGCTTGGCCGACTCCTTGGAGGTTTTGCGGGCAGCGGCTTCTACCGCGGAGCACAGGAACTGGATCGTGTTGGCGAATTGGTTGACGCCCAGGATGCCGGTCAACGCGCCCTGCGCGGGGTTGTAGATGTTCAGGAAGTTCTGGAACGCGGTCGGGCCGACATGCAAAACCTGTTTGATGTCATCGAGGCTCTGGTTCAGAGCCGTGGTCACCGACGCCAGCTTGTCCGACGTGGTGCCCAGCGTCTCGCGGTTATCGGCGACGAAGTCTCGGACGTCGCCGGCCACGTCATTGAGGCTGCGGACCGCGTTGCCGACCGCGTCGGGGTCACTGGCCAGCAAACCCGTCACCGCGGCCAGGTTTTGGTTCAGTTGCCGCAGCAGGTCGCTACTGTCGTGCAGGGCGGAGACCAGCATCGACAGGTTTTGGAAGGTGCTGAATAGATCGTCGCTGTGGTCGCCGAGCGCCGAAATCGCCTGTGACAGCTCGATAATCGTGTTACGGATATCCGGCCCCTGGCCGCGCAGGTTTGCGGCTGCGGTGTTGACGAACGCTCCCAAGGTGCTGGTTCCGTCCGGCTTGGTGGGCTGCAGTGTCTCAGTCAGCTTTTCCAGCTGCCGGCGAAAGTCGTCGTATTCGACCGGAACGGCAGTGCGGTCCTGCGGGATTATCGCGTGATCGGCCATCGCCGGCCCGCCCGTGTAGGCGGGCGTCAGCTGGACGGCACGCGGTGTCACCAGTGACGGCGAGATGATCACGGCTTTGGCGTCGGCGGGCACCTTGTATTTGTCGTTGTACCAAAAGGTGATCTTGACGCGGCTGGGTTGCGCTTCGATCTTCTCGACCTTGCCGACGCGCACGCCGAGGATGACGACGTCGTCCCCGGTGTACAGGCCGGTGCTATCCGCAAAATAGCCGACGACTTGCGTGTGGCCGGTGCCGGTCGCCAACCCAACGACCGTGACGATGCCGCCGACTAGGACGACCGCCAAGGCGATGGCCACGCCAAGCTTGCCGTAACGGGACCTCACTGCCCACCACCTCCAGCCGGCGCGGGCGGCCCCGGCGGCGGCCCGATAGGCCCGGGCCCGTTCAGCACGGGCGGTTGGTTTGGCGGTATCTGCCCGGGCGCCGGCTGCTCGACAGGTCCACCCGGCGGGATGGACTGTCCTTCGCCCGGACCCGGCGGCGCGGGAGGTCCTGGCGGCGGCCCACCGGGTGGCGGGGCCGGCGGCGGCTCCCGGTAGGGATAGCAACCAGGACCGGGCAAAGCCACGCCGGGCACACCGCACGGGTGGTCGCCCGGGTTGCCGGTGATGGCATCCGGAATGGTCATGCGCGGTTCCCCGCCTTGGCCGGTGCGCGGGAACGGGATCGGCAGTGGCGGCGTGCCTGGCTGCCCACGCTGCGGGTCTGTGCGCTGCGAGGGCAACAGCACATTGGGGTCGAGGCCCAGGTCGGAGAAGGCCGCGTCGATGAAGGGCTGCACGAACTGCCCGGGCAGCAGGTTGACGAGATAGGCCTTGAAGAAGGGTCCCGAGCTGACCGCTTCACCGAGCCCCAAGGCGTATCTGCTGAGCCCGAGGATCGCCTTCTGGACGCGTTCCTTGCGGTTGTCCAGGATCGCCAGTACCCCGTTGAGCTTCTCCAGCGCCGGCTTGAGTGTGTTGCGGTTCTCGGCGATGAAGCCCTTGATCTGCTGGGCCACTGCGGACAAGTTGCCGAAGATCTGGCTCAGCGCGTTGCTTTGGCTTCTCAGTTGAACCAGTAGCGCGTTGGTGTTGGCGACAAGTTTGACCACTTCGTCGCTGCGGTCGGACAGCACCTTTGTCGCTTTGTTGGCGCTACTCAACAGGTTGCGCAGCTGCGCGTCGCGCTCGTTCAGCGTCTGGGAGAAGCGCGCCACGCCCTGCACCGCTTGCTTCAAGTCGGGCGGTGTGTCGGCGAAGGTAGTGGACAGCACGGCCAGCGAGTCGGACAGCTGTTGGGTGTCCAACCCGCTGATGGTATTCGAGAGATCACCTAGCGCATCCGGCAGTTGATAGGCCGGCCTGGTTCGGTCGAGAGGTATCGGGCCGGCCAGCTGGCCATCGCCGCGGGGGGTTACCTCCAAGAGTTTCGTGCCCAGAACGCTCCTCAGCTTTATTGCCGCCTCGGTGCGGTCACCGAGGTGGATGTTATTGGCGACGCTGAACTTGACCAGCACCCGCGGTCCGTCCAGGTCCACGCTGGACACCTGCCCGACCCGGTAACCCGATACCTGAACATGGTCACCTGGTACCAAGCCACCAGCCTCGGCGAAGTACGCCGAATAGGTCTTGCCCCTGCTGAAGAACGGCAGCTTGTCGTAGTTCATGGAGATCAACACGAAAGCGAGGGTGACGCCGATGCCGATGGCGCCAATGATCAACGGGTTTCGTTCCGAAAAGGTCTTCATCGCGGCGTGCACCTGCCTGTGGCCTGGCCGGCCAGCTTGATGTACACCGGCTGGCCGCCCTTGCCGTTGACCTTGATCAAGATGTCGCACAGATAGAAGCTGAAGAAGTCTCCGTACATGCCCTGCCTGTTGAGTATTTGCGTCGCGTCGGGCCAGGTGTTGAGGAAGTTGTCAAAGTAGTCGTGATCGGCCAGCACGTTTGCCGCAGTTCGATCGAGCTCGTGCACCACCTTCCTAACCGGCGGACGAGCCTGCGATAGGAGATCGGCGATCGACCCGGCGGCCGCGTTGGCGTATGCCACGCCGTTGCTGATGTCTTCTTTGCGGTTTTTAAGTCCTTGTACCAGTTCGGCCAGCGAGTCGACCGCCTTGGCAAACTGCTTGCTCTGCCCGCTCAGTGAGCCGAGCAGGGTATTCAGGTTGGTGATGACCTGACCGATCAGTTGATCGCGGTCGGCCAGGGTGTTGGTCAGGGCCGCGGCTTGGGTGAGAAACGAGCCGATCGTGCCGCCCTGCCCCTGGAACGCCGCGACAAGTTGGCCGGTCAGCTTGTTGACCTGGTCAGGGTCCAGCGCACGGAACAGCGGCCGGAACCCGCCGATCAACGCGTCGAGGTCCAGCGCCGGCTCGGTCCGGGGCAGCGGGATGGTCGTGCCCGGAGACAGTCGCTTGACTCCCCCAGCACCCTCCTCGAGCGCCATATACCTGCCGCCAATGAGATCCGCGAAGCGGATGGCGGCTCTGGTGCCCTCGGTGAGCACCACCGAGTCGGCCGCGGTGAACTCGACGAGCACGGTGGAGTCGGGCTGGACTGTGATGCTTTTGACCTTGCCGACCTCGACCCCGGCGACGCGGACGAAGTTTCCGTCCTGCAGCCCGGACACGTTCGCAAACTGGGCCTTGTAGGTCTTCTCTGCCTGGAAGCGCAACTGGGCGAAGACGGCGATTAGCGCAAACGCGCCGAGCAGGCACACGACCAAGTACATGGAAAGGCGCCACAGGGCACCCACCAAATTCTCGCGCATGTCTGCCTTCCTCTATCGCTGCTGGTGTCTCGCTCGGTGGTTACGGCGCCGGGCTACAAGGCGGCGGGGGCAGCGGTGCGCAGTCGTTGTTGACGAGGCCGCAGGTTTGTTGCTGCCCAGACCGCACCGGCGGCACGAACGGTTCCGAACCCGCCGGCAGGGGTCCGGGTTCGCGTGGCCTGCCCGCCGGTGGCGCCGGCGGTAGACCGGGATACAGCGGCGTCCCATCGGGGGCGTATCGCGGCGCCCCATAGGGTGCCGGACTGTTGTATCCATCCGTTCCTTGGACTGGGCCCGGCGCCGGGCCGCCAGGGTGGCGAATGCTAGGCGGTTGCGGTGTCCCCCGGGTGACGGGGAAGTAGTCGACGTACCCCGGGAAGCCGATGCCGGGATTGGGCCGCATGTCCAGTCCGGTGCCCCACCCGGTGTTGGTGACGAGGTAGCGCTGCGGGAAATTCTTGGCGACGTCGGGCAGCGATCCGCAACCGGGCTGGCCGCCGGGACCGCCCTTGGCGCCGTTGATCGGCAGGTTGTCTGGGAACTTGTACGCGTCTTCCCCGAACAGCAAACCAGCGTCCAGGATCACCGAATATCCGTTATCGCCGCCCGCCGGACCCATGAACCTGTCGGCGGCGGTCTTCCCGCCGACCAGCGTGCAAGTGAGCTCTGGGTTGTACTTCATCAGCAGCCGCGTCGTGGACTCCAGCAGGTTGATGCCGTGCACCAGGTTGTCCTTGTTCGGGCCGATCAGGTTGGTGCCCGCGCGGGACAGCCCGCTGACGTTCAGCAACAGCGCGTCAAGTTCCTGGGCATTCTTCGTGATCGCGGTGCTGGTCGTGGTGGCGGCGTCCAGCGTCGTCAGGATGTCGTGTGCGGCCGCGCTGTAGGTGTCGCTGAATCCCTTCAGGGAACGGTAGTCGGCCCGGATGGCCTCGCTGCGCGGATTGATCGCCAGCAGCACCTGGTTGAGGTCGGTAGTCGCCTCGCCGATCGCCTCGCCCTTGCCGCGAAACCCGTCGGCCACCGCGGTGAGCACAGCGTTCAGTTTGGGGACGTCGACCTGGTTCAGCACGCCCACGAGGTTCTGAAAGACCGTGTTCACCTCGACGGTCACGTTGCTTGATTCGACCACCGCGCCTCCCGCGAGCCGTTTCGCGGTCGGGCGGTCGGGGGTGGTCAGATCTACATACTTGGCGCCGAAGGCCGTCGTCGCGGTGATTTTGGCGCCCACGTTGGCCGGGATGTACTTAAGCTGCTCTGGGTACAACTCCAGCTGAAGCCTCACCGGATCACCTGGCTGGATCGACGACACCCGGCCGACCTGGACGCCGCGCAACTTCACCGCCGCGCCGGGTTCCATCACCAGCCCCGAGCGATCCGACATCAAGGTCACCCGGGCGTAGGGCCTCAAGTCCCTGTTGAACTGCGCAATGGTCAGCACAATCGATCCGACGATGACGCCGAAGAGAACGAAGGTCCAGAGCGCGGGGTGGAGGCCGGCTTCGCGGCGCTTCTTTTTCATAGGCATTACCCGGACAGGTGGAAGTTGCCGGACACCCCATAGGCAGCGAGCGCCACCGCCAGCGTCACCGCCATCGCGACGACCAGCGAGGCGCGCACCGCACGACCGACCGCCTCACCGACGCCGGCCGGCCCGCCCGAGGCATTGAACCCGTAGTAGGTGTGCACCAGCATGACCGCTGTTGCCGACGCGATGACTTGAAGCAAGGACCAGATCAAGTCCAGTGGCTGCAAGTAGGAGTGGAAATAGTGCTCATAGACACCGGGAGCCTGCCCGTAGCCGAAGATGATGAGGCTCCGGGTGGCAAAGTATCCGGCCAACGCCGACATACACCACAGCGGAATCGCGACGAGCACGCCCGCCACCACCCGGGTGGAGACCAGGTAGGGAACGCTGCGGATGCCCATCACCTCGAGCGCGTCGATCTCCTCGTTGATCCGCATGGCGCCCAGCTGCGCGGTGGCGCCGGCGCCCACGGTGGCCGCCAGGCCGATGTCGGCGATCAGCGGCGAAGCAAGGCGCGTGTTGATGAACGCGGATGCGAAGCCGCACAACGCCTGGACCCCGACATCGGACAAGGATCGGAATAACTGGATGGCGACATACGAACCGGTGGCCATCGTCAAGATGACGACGATCACGACGGTGCCGCCAATGACGGCCAGCGCACCGATACCCAGACTCATGCTGGCGATCAGGCGCAGCATCTCCACCTTGTACCGGGCGATCGCTTGCCACACCGAGCCCAGGGCCTTGACGTAGAACGCGGTCTGGCTGCCGAGCTCGTTCCACCTGTTGGTCAAGGTACGCGCGCCGGCGGTCACCCGCGGTAACCGTCGTGCTGCTGGCGCGGCGGTCACATCGTCGCCTTCGTCGTGATCGCGAGCAATACCCCGTTGATGATGAACAGTGCCAGGAAGGTGTACACCACGGTTTCGTTCACCGCATTGCCAACGCCTTGCGGACCGCCGCCCACCGTCACGCCCTTGTAACACGCGATGAGGCCGGCCACGAGGCCGAACAATGCCGCCTTTGCGTAGGCCGTGATCGTTTCGGTGAGTCCGACGAGCAGCGTGAGACTGGCCGCAAACGCGCCGGGGTTGACGTGTTGGAAGTAGACCGAGAACAAGTAGCTGGTGATCAAGCCGACGATGGTGACGACAGAGTTCAGCAGCAGCCCGTTGAGCCCGAGCGCCAGGACCCTGGGCACCAAAAGTCGTTGGACCGGGTTGATGCCCATCACCCGCATGGCGTCAAGTTCTTCGCGGATGGTGCGCGCGCCCAGCTCGGCGCACATTGCGGTGGCGCCGGTACCGGCGACTACCAGCACCGTCGCAATCGGCCCGATGAACACCACGCTCGCTAGTGCAGCGCCGGTCCCGGATGCGTCGGCGGCGCCGATCTCGACCAACAGCACGTTGATGATGAATATCGGCAGCGCGCTGAACGGGATCGACAAGAAGATCGCGGGAAATATCGACACCCGCGCGACAAACCAAGCCTGATGGATGAACTCACGCCACGCGATGGGCGGCCGCACCATCTGCACGAAAATATCGAGCGACAACGCGAAGAAGGCGCCGACCTCGCGCAGCGGCTTGGCTTGAATGTCCCAGGTGGGCTTCACACCGAGGGACGCCAACACCGCCATAGGGGATCTGGCGGGCGCCGGCTCCGGCACCGCCAAAGGCTCTATGTTCGCCGTGTCTCTCACAACCATTAGCGCACTCGTCGGTATCTAATCTCCATCGGCATTGGACCGATCAATGTTCCCCCAGTGGAAAGACAACCTTACCGCCTTTACAACGGCATGACAGACAGCACAGCGGGACGGTACACCATGACTTTCATACAGGGCAACATACACCCCATTTATTCGCGATACTCCTGGATCAGTCGACGTATGTAAAACAATCTCGGATTTGCTGTGAGCGTTCCGACAAATTTAGTCAAAATGTCGCACTCGGCGGCCGGCTGTCGACTCCATCCTCCGCTGTGTCAACGCCGGCGAAGAAGCTGCTACCGCACGTGAAAGCCGTCTAGACAACGTTCCACGGTCTGGGCCGACTCGAGGTGCCGGGCCCTCCCGTGCGGGCGGACGAAAGCTTTTGTCTTAGCTGATGATGAGTAGCCGCTAGGACTAATTTATTTGCCGCGCGCGATAGATTCCGCATATTACTGTGCTAAATTTATGCGGACTGTCGATCATTTAATATCTTGCGCTCAACTGACTCGCTTCCCATGCGCGGACTTATCTGTAAGAAATTAAACAATCCTTCAGATCAGGCGTCATAGCGATTGAAGAACGAAAAAGCGAGAAAATAATATTTCGCCGATAAACGCTTCCCGTTGCCGCCCAAACGTTGCGATTGTGCGGCGAAAAGGCTTGCCGAACGTCGCGAGACCAGCGCCCATGGGCGACAGGAGAACCCGGAGAAGGCGGCTCGCGTGGCGCGCGAAACGAGCTATGGCCTGCGGTTATGCACGACGCCCCGGCGCGAACGGGGATTGGTGGAGGCGGCTGCGATGCATCCGCAATCATCGATCTCGACACGTCCGCCAGCTCAATATCTCCTTCAAAATCTGCACCGGTAACTCATCGCGGGCATCCATCCGCCGATCATTGTTGATGCAACCGCGGTCAACCACCGCTCCGCAACGAAAGACGCCGGCCGGTGGGTAACGCCATCAAAATATCTATCTATTTATTGGGTTGATTTATTTATAGGATTAAGCCTGTTTGAGAAAATCCGGAGCATTCGGCGGGTCCCGAACCGCACCAGATTGAAGTTGCTGCTCAACGGTCGCGACCTCTTAGCCAACAGCTGTCGGGCCAAGACGACGTGCACTCAGATCGTTCGGGGCTACCGCGGCAGGCACCGTCCCGCCGACACTCGCGCCTGGAAGCGCCAGGCACGGCATGGCGAAAAGCCGGTTTTCTTGCCGCTGCCCAGCGTGGCCTTCTTACCTCACCGGTAGGGCAGCACGCCGTAGTGTGCTCTTGTGACCGCTCAGGGCAAGGCCGCCCGTGCACGATCGTGGCGTACCGACTCGCTGGCAGACGAGGACGAGGCGCGCGGACGGTTGCTGTCCGCAGCGGACGCTTGCTATGCCGAGAAAGGGCCGGTACGCACGCGGATGAGCGACGTTGCGGACCGTGCCGGCGTGCACCGGTCGACGGTGTATTACTACTTCCCCAACAAGGACGCACTGCTGGCGGCGTCCTTCGTACGAGTGCTCGGCGCCACCGTGCAAGGCGTTGAACGGTGCTGGGAGACCGACGAACCCTTCTTGGATCAGCTGGTCGCGGCATGCCTGCGCGGCCAAGAAATCGCTCGCAGCTCACCGATCATGAGATCACTGGTCGACGACCACCAAGCCCTAGGTGCCGCCTATCACGCCGCCGAAGGTTCTGAGTTGTGGCGCGCCAAGCTCGCTGACGCGCTCGTGCGGCGCCTTGAGGATGCCGCCACTGCTGGCGAGATTCGCCGTGATCTCCCGGCCCACACCCTGGCCCGCTGGATTGTCCGGGTTAGCTTCAGCCTCGTCGCGGAACCGGCCGACCCTGAAGACGGTGGTGACGAGGGCGTGCTGCGGAACCTGCTTGTAGCTTCGTTGAATCCTGGGCACAGCCCTCAGGCAACTCTCTCTCCTCGGTTGAGGATAAAGCCGAAACCGACTAGGGCACCGTAGGTTTCGTGCTCTGGTGATTCGCCGCTCCTGTTGCAAAAGCGCCGCCACGCCCAGATAGGCTGTCGTTACTTCGCGGACCGGACCGCCACATCCGGTGACGAAATCGCCAAAGTATGGATAACCTTGTCTCGCCTAGCCATCACCGGGGTTCGTCGAACGAGTTGTCGGCGGCAGGCAGTGGCGGTGGCTACATGTTTTTTGGCACCACGTCTGCGACATTGCTGACGAAACGAACTGAGGTGGGCTTGTGTTGAAGCCGTTCATCTACGCGTCCGCGGCCGGTGTTATCGCGGTAGGCCTCCCGGCGTGCTCATCGTCGTCGCCCACCATGCCGGCTGCGTCGGGAAGACTCCCCGGAGGAACCGCACAGGTGACGATCAATGATCGCCCTCTGCCCGAGACCCACTCGGTCAAGTGCGTACGGCTGGGATCGCTAACGACGATCACTACCGGCAACCCGGCGGGAGGCCTAACCGCATTCGTTTCCAACAAAGACGCGCTGACTGCCAACTCCGTCAGCATCAACGACTTGGGCGGTTTCACCGGCACTTATCAGGCCGGCCTCGGCGACAAGGCCGACGTAACCATGAACGATCAGACCTACACGATCCGTGGGAGTGCCGACGGGTTCGTCAAGGATGACCCCAGCCAGAGGACAACCGGCACGTTCACGATCCGGGTCGCCTGTTAACGGCTAGCAAGTCCGCGCCGTAACTGCGGGACATGCCGTGCGCCACAATGTTTCGGGTGGCCGTGCCATTTTGTGCTGCGGGTAGCCGCGGCGCACGCAGGCATCAGCCCGGCGGTGGAAGATAGCCCCACGCCGAGTTCCGCAGCTGCCAGATAAGACTCGGGCACAGCTCCTGGGCGGCCTGGCTCATCAGATACGTCGCCTGATACTCGTCGGAGGTGTGGAAGTCGGCCTTGACATCACGCGCGATGCTGGCGTAGCTGTCGCCTTTGGCGATCTTCTCGCAGATTCCATGACCGTAGGCCAGGGCCGCGTCGGCGTTGGCGAAGTTGTACCCGGGCCTAACAGTCACATTGAGCAGATAGGCCACCGCGTCGGCACCCGCGGCCGGGGCTGTCGCCATCGCGACCCCGAATGAGGCAACGAACGCAGCGATGCAGAGGTGAGCCCGATGTTTTCCTTGCGTCATAGCGGTCAAAGCGTAATATATCTGTCTGATTTACTTCTAGTATCAATTCAGACCGCGATGTGCACGCGGGCCTGCGCTCATCTGGGGAGTTCTGCGACGACGATGCAGACGACGAGGAGTTGCTACATGCGCTATCGGCGATTGCCTCTGCCCGCCCTGTTAGCCGCCGCTACCGTGCTGGCCACCCCCACCGCGCACGCCGACAATGACAACAACACACTCATACCGAACAACAAACGGTTTAACGACGGGGTCCTCGCCAACGTCTTCACCGTGCAGCACCATGCAGGCTGCACCAATGACGTCAGGCCAAACCGGCAACTGCAACTCGCCGCGCAGCGGCACGCCGAGGATCTGCTCAACAACCGCGCGCTGGACGGTGATATCGGCTCGGACGGATCAAACCCACAAGACCGGGCCAACGCGGCCGGCTACCAAGGTCAGGTGACCGAAACGGTGGCCATCAATCATTCCATAGCAATCAGCGGTATCGATTTGATCAACCGCTGGTACTACAACCCCGATGATCTGGCCATCATGTCCAACTGCGCCAACAGCCAAATGGGAGTTTGGTCACTGAACAATCCGGATCGTACCGTTGTGGTAGCCGTCTACGGCAAGCCGGCGCAGCCGATCAACACCGAAGGCGAGAACATCCCACCCGATCCCAGCCCCGACTATGACGCCAGCGACGAGCTCGAGTTCGGCTTCAACTGGTTCCCGTGGATCCTAAGGGGCGTGTACCCGCCGCCCGCTAATCCGCCGGCATAACCCCCAATAATTAAGACCCACAGGCTATCTCAACGGACCTTGCCGTGAGGCGGTGACGGCGTGGTCGACAGAACGCTAGTTTCAACGCAGCGGCAAGGAGGCCAGCGATCTCGAAATCCGGGACGCGGCAAGTACCGGCAATTTAGATATCTGTATAACGGTATAGACTCGGGAATCGGTCGGGACCCCTGCGGAGAGAGAACTCGGCAGGGTTGCGGCCGCTAGAGACGGCTTGAAGATGGTCGTCGCTGCCACGATCGGCACGGCGCTCAAGTGCCCTGGAGGTGAACGTGAAAATTCACGTAGACAACAACAAGTGCATGGGACATGCGCAGTGCTACGCGGTGAACCCCAAGTTGTTCCCGATCGACGACTCGGGCTACTCGAACCTGCAGCCGCGCGAAGTAAGGCCGGAGGACGAACAGGCGACGCGAGAAGGCGTGGAGGCGTGCCCTGAGCGAGCGCTGATTCTTGAAGTTGACACCTGAGCTTTGAACGCGCGGCGTCGCTACAGTTTTAGGCTCGTCCACCTGGCGTCGCATCGCCGACGGTGACCCAGCCCGAATCTGCATGCAGATACTCTACGAACCGTTATTCTGGCCAACGGTGTCAGCTTGGGAATCGCTTGCAAGCGCATAAAGTTCCTTGCGCGAAACCTTGCCCGTGCTGCTTCGGGGCAGCTCCTGGACTATCATAATGTCGCGCGGCACTTTGTAATTGGCGAGGTTTTGGCGCACGTGCTCCTTCAACAGATCAGCGGTGAGCGCGCTGCTCGGCCGCGGCACCACGAATGCCAAAAAACGTTGACCGAATCGCTCATCGTCAACGCCCATGACCGCGGCCTCGGCGACATCAGGATGTTCCAACAGGCTCTTCTCCACCTCGATCGGATAGACGTTCTCCCCACCCGACACGATCATTTCGTCATCGCGACCCACGACAAACAGACGCCCGGCGTGGTCAAAATAGCCGAGATCGCCGGAAGCCATGTAGCCGTCGTTCATGTCCTTGGTGGTTCCCGACGTGTAGCCGTCGAACTGCGTCGCGCTGCGGGCGAAAATCTGGCCCACCTGATTTGGGCCGAGCTCGGAATAGTTCTCGTCCCAGATGCGAACGTCGACACCGGGCATCGGCTTGCCTGCAGTATCCGGCGCGGCCCGCAGGTCGGCCGGTGTGGCGGCGGTGATCAGGCCGACCTCGGTGGCGTTGTAGTTGTTGTAGACGACATCACCAAATTGATCCATGAATCGGATGACGACATCTGGGTTCATCCGCGACCCGGAAGCGGTCACGAATCGTAATGAACGTCCACTGTATCGGCTTCGAACCGCCTCTGGCAGTTCCATGATGCGGTCGAGCATTACCGGCACCACGCTTAGCCCGCTGGCTTGATGTCGATCCACGAGCACAATCGTTTCTTCCGCCTCGAACTTTCGGCGCACCACAATCGTGCACGACAACATCGCCCCCAAGACCAACTGTCCGTAGCCCCAGGCGTGAAACATCGGCGCTGCCAACACAACTGGCTCCTCGGCGCGCCACGGCACGACCGACAACACGCCGACAAGCTCGCCCAGCCCGCCCCCACCGGTGCGCTTGGCGCCCTTGGGTGTGCCGGTGGTGCCGGAAGTCAGCAGAATCAGGGAGCCCTTTTGTCGCGGGGGGTAGGGACGTTGTCCGGCGTGCGCGGCGATCAGCTTGTCGATACTGAGCTCTGGGCCACCTGGCGCGTCGGTCCAGGCGATCACTCGCGCAATGTCGGAGTTCGTCGTGGCGCGCTCAACGCGGTCGGCGAACTCCTCGTCGTAGATCAAGACGTTCGGGCGCTCGCGCTCCACGACCTCGGCAAGAGCGGGTCCCGCGAATGACGTATTGAGCAACAGGACATGAGCGCCGACCCTGTCGGCTGCCGCCAGGCCATCGACGAACCCACGATGGTTGCGGCACAATATCGCGACTGAGCGGGGCGCACCGCCGGGAAGCTGCTGCAGGGCGGCCGCCAGTGCGTTGGCCCGGTCGTCGAGTTGTCGATAGGTGAGCACGCCACGTTCATCGATCAAGGCGGGACGGTCCGGGCAGCGCCGCGCCGAGAGGGCGATCCCGATGGTGTTGGTTCGGCCCTCGCGCCGGATGGCCGCTGCCATGCGGAGGTATTTGTCGGGTCGCATCCCGGAAATCAGCCGGGACCGACGCAGCGTGGCGACGGCTTGCCGGAACTGGTCGATCGCAACCCGTGCATCTTTAATTCCGGTCATCCAGCATCACCCCACTACGGGCAGGCGCCTAGCGGCGGCCAGTTGCTTCAGGGCGACCTGCATGACACCGCGCACGTGTGCGTCGACCGCGGCAATGTCGGGGTCCTCGCCGAACTGCGCGACGATGTCGATGGGCTCGAGCACCTGGGTCACGATTTTGGTGGGCAGCGGAAGGTTTATCGGCAACAGCGCTGAAAATCCGAAGGGGATTCCGAACGTTATCGGAACCACGTTCGCCCGGATCAGGCGTCTAAGCCCAAGCCGTCGGGCTAAGCCCTGTCCCCTTGACAGGTAGAGCTGATTTTCCTGCCCACCGATCGACACCGCAGGCACTATCGGTACCCGCGCCTCCAGGGCGGTCCTGACATAGCCGGTGCGATTTCCGAAATCAATCACGTTGGCCGCCGTCGACGGCCGGTAAACGTCATAGTCCCCGCCCGGAAAGACCATCACCGTACCCCCGGAACTCAGGGCTTTCTGTGCGTTCTCGGGGTCCGCACGGATAAGCCCGGTGCGACTCAAGAACTCACCGAATGGCGTACTCAACAACATGTCGTGACCCAGCCAGTACAACGGCCGGTCGTACCCGAAATGCTCGTAGAAATCGATGGCCAGCACCGGGATGTCCATGGCGATAAGTCCGCCGGAGTGGTTTGACACCACCAGCGCGCCGCCCGACGGAATCTTGTCAACCCCGCGCACCTCCGCCCGATACCAAACCTTGGCGAGGGGTCGCAGCGCCGATATCGCCCGCCGCATCAGGACGGGATCCCACTTTTCGGCGAAGTCGCCAGACGCTGCGCCGACTTGAACCCGGTCGCGTTCAGACACCGGACCTCCAATCTAGAAGCACACACCCACGCCCATTCGGGTACCCGCGATAACCACTAGCGTCCTCAGCCAAATACAGCTATATGGTTATCTATTTATCGTAAAGCTTACCGTATCCTGACGCCGCTTTGACTTTAGGTACGTTCCAGCGAAGCTACCCGCGCCGAGCGGCTTGTGACATGGCCGTGGGTACCTCCGACAGGCCGCTCGACAACCCCGCGGCTTCGCGTATTTCAGCGAAGCCGTCAAGCATGGCATTGGTCGCTTCATGGGCGTCCGAGAGCGTGCGATCGTCGGTCAGTATCGAGATGTTCAATTGGTCGACATAGCTCCACACGGTGATGTTCATGCCGCATCCCGGTGTGAGCGGCCCTACAGAACAGAATTCGCTGATTGTCGCTCCGCCGATGCGGCCACGCTCCTGTGGACCACGTACGTTGGATACCGAGACGTTATAAAGGCTGTTTTGCATTTCGCGTTGCGAGAGCCACCGGAATCCCAACGGAGCCAGTGGCGGCGGCATATATGTGGTCCACCGACCCATGAGCTCCGGACCGAGTAGCTGGTTGTTTTCCTTGGCAATGCCGCTCGCCACGCGCGTCAACTGGACCTGCTCGAGCGGACTGTCGATGTGCACCGGCAGCGATACGAACATCCCACCCATCGCGTTTCCGGCAATCCGGTCAGGAGACGGATCGGTGTTGACCGGCACGGAGGCAATAATCGGCTTACCCGCGGTGCCGTCGTAGCGCAACAGCAGTTCGCGCAGGGCCCTGGTGGAAATCGCCAACACCAGCTCGTTGAGCGTCACGCCGAGCTGCTTGGAGGTCTGCTTGGCATCGGCAAGAGCCAGCGTTGCGCTGGCGAACCGGCGCCCTGGTGAGACCCGATGGTTGATGAATGTCTTGGAAGGTGAAAACGGACGGGCCAATTCGGGATGCTGACCGCGCTGCTTCGAGCGACGCCTCACCTTCGAGATGCCGGATGCGGTGTCCTTGATGACAGCGGGCAGCTGCCTAATCTGCTGGACGTGATCGCGGCCGGCCGCGCGGAGCAACTCCCCTGTCGGCGGAGGCGTGCAGTTACGCATGCCGGCTTGGCTTTCGCTGGAAACGTCGGGATCAACCGCTCGGGCCAAAAGATTGGCCGACGCGACGCCGTCGGCCAGCGCGTGATGCATCTTGGTGACGATGGCGAGTCTGCGATCGGGCATGCCTTCGACGAAGTAAACCTCCCATAGTGGCCGGGTGCGATCCAGCGGCTTTTCGGCGATGTCGCTGATCAGATCGTCCAGTTCACGACGACTCCCGGGGGCGGGCACCTCGACCCGCCGAACGTGGTAGTCGAGATCGACCTTGCACTCCTGCAGCCACATCGGGTGGTGCAGCTTAATCGGAATGTTGAGCAACTCATAACGGAGTGGTTCGAGCACGGGAAGCCGGCGTGAGAGCACTCGTCGCAAAAGATCGACCGTAAAGTCGCCGTCGAACTCAGTCGTGTCAATGATCGCTATCTTCAGCGTATGGGTTGGCACGTCCGCAGTTTCGCTGTAAAGCATCATCGCGTCCCAACCACTCAGTCGCCTCATCAATCCCCCTCACTTGCGAATGTCCACAACCTTTGGGCCGACTAGATGTCGACTCTTCGATGACCCCACTGTTTCGGCCGAAAGACATTCAAGAAATTCCTGCTCATTTGGAGCCAGCAACCAACTTTGTAGTACCAGTCCGTGTTGTCGAACGAGCGACCTTGCGCCCGTACGCATCTCGCTCGCGGCGTACCGATTGGCACCGTCAATCAGCATCAACGAGGCGGGCCGAGCCGCACATCGTTGCCAGCCGTTGGGCTACCTCGTCGCTATGCGCGATGAGGCTCGTGGAATCCTCGGCGACCCCGTTGAGCAGGATGTCGGTGAATCCCAGCTCGGCATAGGGGACAAGAGCCTCGGCGATCTGGGCCGGGGTCCCGCACGGCGTGTAGCGTTCGAAGCGGCTGAACGGCGTCTTGTAGATGCCCTCCATCACCGGGCCTACCAGGGATCGGGCGCGGTCAACGGAGTCGGCCATACCGCACCACACCATGAGCGCGTTACGGCGCGCCTCGTGTTCGCGGCCGTGACGGCCGGCGTGCTCGGCGATCGTCGCCAATGCGGCCTGCGCACGTTCCGGCGTGATCCAGATGGCAATCCACCCGTCACCGGCACGGCCGGCGCGCTCGAGTGCCGCCTCGGATCGGCCCCCGATCAAGACTGGCACGGCCGGCTGCGGCACCGGCCGGATGACCGCGCCCGGAATAGACAGGAATTCGTTGTAAGCGCTCACCTCGTCTCCGGCAAGCAACGCCCGGACCACTTCGAGATGGGCGTCGAGTTGGCGGCCCCGACGGCGCGGGTTGACGCCGCAGATTTCCAGCTCGTGGGGATCCTCTCCGCCGAGCCCCACTCCGAACACGAACCGGCCGGTCGCCACCGCTGACAGCGATGCGACCTGGCGCGCCACCGGCACGGGATGCCGCAGCGCCAATAGGTACACCGCCGTCCACACCGTCAGGCGTTCGCTGGCGGCCGCGAGCGCCGCCGCATGGATCAATCCGTCGAAACCCCTGCCGTCGTGGAAGCTGACGTGGTCGCCCGAGAACACGCCGTCGATCGCTGTTGCCTCCACATCAGCAAGCCACCGACGAAGGGACGCCGCATTAATCTCACCAGGATCCCGTGGGGTACGGATAGTGATCCTCGGGTGGGACATGACGCTCCTCCTTAGGCGGCCGGTATCTTCGACACCAGCGTGCGGTCGACGCGGCGCGCTCGTAAAGGACGATTCATTTATTCATTATACGAATTGTCAAGCATTTGTCAGCCGATGTTGGAACGCGGAAGAGCTTCGGGTGCTGATGAGACCGCTGGTCAGGGCACACGTCACCGAGCCGGCTCGGTCGGTGCCACCTTTCACGCAGAGGAAACCGCGATGCCGTTGCAACCGGCAGCTTAGATTTGGTCGTGTGTGCCAGTCACTCCGCCGTGAGTCGCTCGCCCCGCGGGCTCTACGGACTCGGCGAGATCGTCGTCAGGTCCGCCGCCTCGCTGAGCGGTATCTCGCCCGCCGCGACTTTGGCGAGAAATGCCTTCATGACGGTGGCGGGATCATCGTCGAGTTTGTAGCCGGCGAGATAGCGATGTGTCGGCTCACGCAGGTCGGCGGGAACATCTTCGCCCTCAAGGATTTTCATCAGAGCCAGATCGTATCGCTGCCCGGCCGTAACGCCCGGAACGGCCAACGTCTGTCAGGTGCTGGTTGCCATACGACTTGTTGAACATATCCTCCATAGCGCCGACCGGATTGGAGAACACAAACATCTTCCCTTCGGACAAGCCGCACCTTTCTCGCAGGGCCCCCACTATGACGGCCAAGTGTCATAGTCAGTGCGGCGGTCTTGGCTTCGCTGAGCGACCCGGCCAGCCGGTGGTGGCGATCGATGCGGTCTCTGCCTGGACAATCAGGTCGTACGCCCGGTTGTCCGAGTACGGGCCACCCTCGCCGTATCCGGACACGTCGCAGCCGGTCAGGCGGGGATGGCGCGCAACCAACTGCGTTGCATCCAGCTTCATCCGGTGTACGGTTCCCGGCGCCAGATTCTGAGTCACGATGTCCGCGCGAGCAATCAGCTCACAAAGGATCTGGCGTCCCGCCACCGATTTGAAGTCGAGCGCGAGACTCTTTGGTTCGGTTGACCCATACGAAATGACTTGCGATGCCGCGCACTTCGGCGTCGTACTGGCGAGCGAAGTCACCTTCTCCGACACGCTCGACCTTTATGACCCGAGCGCCCATGTCCGCGAGCTGCAGTGACGCGACGGAGCGCTTACCGCCTGCTCCAACGCACTGACGGTAATGCCCTCCAGGGGCCCACTCATCGGCGGCGTTCGATCGGGCATTCAACGATGGTGAAGTCTGCCGTGAGTGATTACCTTTTTGGGTAGGTTTCACACTGGGCGCTCACGTCTGATCGACAACCCCGTCAGTAGCTACGCAGGCCCATGCTGCGCGCAATGCCATTGCGCTGGATCTGACTGGTACCGCCGGAGATTGGGGCAACGATGGATTCTCGCCAGCGGAAGCTCATCACGCTTTCTGTGGAGAAGCCGTGGCCGGCGCAAATCTGCATACCGAGTCTTGCTGCGGCCACGTACGTTTCGGAGCCCTTCAATTTGGCCATCGCGCCCTCGCGCGAACACGGCATGCCCTGCGACAGCATCCAGGCTGCTCGGTAGGCGAGTAGCCGCGCCGAGTCGATCTCGGTTTGCATATCGGCCATCGCGTGGGCAAGCGCCTGGAAGTTTCCGATGGGCCGGCCGAACGCCATTCTTTTCTTGGAGTATTCGAGTGCCTCACCCAGCGTCGCCTGTGCCACGCCGACGTAGGCGCCGCTCATCAACACGCGCTCGAGCTCCAAGTTGGACAACATGACATGCCAGCCCTGATCCTGCTCGCCAACCAGGTTTTCCTTCGGAACGACCACATCACTGAGAAAGATTTCGTAGGTGCCGAGGATGTGCCGCGCCAACGTGGGCGCCCGCCGGAGTTCGACACCGGGGGTCTGGGCGTCGAGCAACACCAAGCTGATGCCGTCGTGCTTGTTTTCTCCCTTCGAGGTCCGCACATACATCATGATCTGAACGCCCGGCAGGCCAGCCCCCGTGCACCACATCTTCTGACCGTTTACCACGAAGTGATCCCCTGCGTCGGCGGCCGCGCACCGCAAGGCCGCCGCGTCGGAACCCGTATCCGGTTCGCTGAGTGCGACGACATAACGCGAAAGGCCGGGCCACATCGTGGTCTTGATCTTCTCGCGCTGCGCGTCGGTTCCCCACTTGTACACCGTCAACGAAGGAATCAATGTGCCGATGTAGCACATCGCGACGTCGAGGCTGGCGCGACCGAGCTGCTCGGCGATGATCGTGAGCTCCATCGGGCCACCGCCCTCGCCGCCGGCCACTTCCGCGAATGGCAGGCCGAACCAGCCCATCTCGGCCATAGCCTTGAACAACTCCTCCGGATAAGCGTTGGTCTCGTCCCACTCCTTGGCCCGCCGTGGCGGGCAGTGGCGGTCCACGAATTGCCTCGCGACTTCTTGAAGTGCCGCGTGCTCTGCGGAAAAACGGAAGTCCATCACGATCCCCTGTGAGTAAAGTATAAAAGATTTTACTATATAGACGGGCTGCAGTGCGATCGGCGCGGCTAGCCAGCGCGTTTTGTGGCGTCGTCGACGATGGCCGCCCCACGACCCATAGCGGACGGTGGGTCACCTATCGCCCGGCACGGTACCGCGAAGCGGCGTCCCCAAGAGCTCTGCAGATGACCATTGAAATCGACTGCGCCTTCATACAGGCTTCGGGGTCGATGCGGGCCAGTTGTCCGGGCGTTCGTCTGGCCAACCCCGGAGGCGTTGGCAAGCTCCACCCAAGTCAGCCGCTGTCAGCGGGGACGCGTCATCGCGAAGATCATCTCGGCGACAACCGCGATGACTTCATCCCGATCGACCCGTACCGATTGCGTCTGAACCGCGTACCAGGATCGTTCGAGCAAACCCATAACCGCGGAACCGACGGCTTCCGGGGGGTGTCGGCCATCCCCTGTGATGGCCTCCCCCAGTTTCCAGCAGCAGCGGGTCACGATGTGGTCGCGTGAGCGCCTGAAGTCCGCATCGTCCGGAGCCGAATGATGGGCAGATATAACGAATGCACCGTGTCGGTCCAAGTGCTCGAAATACTCCTCGACCCATCCCCTCACCTCGGCAAGCCCGTACGGCTCGGGAAAGGCAGCCCACTTGGCGATCACCGCCAACACCTCGTGGTAGACGGTCTCGCCGAGAACATTGAAAACGTCGCGCTTGTCCTTGAAGTATGTATAGAACCCTGCGCGAGAGATGCCGCATGCCTCGGTGATCGCATTGATCGGCGTGCCGGCGTACCCCCGTTCGAAGAACAGCTTGCGGCTTGCCTCGAGGATCAGCGCACGCGTGCGTTCACCGCGGCCGCTGTCCAGCGCATCGGCCGTGCGCGCTGCAGGAGACACCATCATACAGCGACGATATATGACAACGACCGCTTCGGCGACATCGTTGTCAGATTGTAGTCATAGCAGGTAGCAGCTATAGTTGAGTGCTAAATAGGCAAATAGTTGACATATTTGTCAAGTTACGTCAGGCTTGGAAATCCACCCTGTGAGGAGACGTTGCCGATGACCCAATTCACTGATGCGCCGATCTTCGACGCCGATCAGCACATGTACGAAACGCCGGATGCGCTGACCAAGTACCTGCCGGAGCAGTACCACAAAGCCGTGCAATTCGTGAAGATCGACAAACGCACCCGCATCGCGATCCTCGGCAAGATCACCGAGTACATGCCCAACCCGACGTTCGAGGTGGTCGCGGCCCCGGGGGCACACGAAAGGTTCTACGGAAACAACAACCCCGACGGCCTCACGTTGCGCGAAATGAGCGGCACACCGATTAAGACGCCGCCGGCATCCCGCGACCGCGACGAGCGCATCAAGCTGCTCGACAGCCAGGGCGTGGAATCGACTATGAACTATCCAACACTGGCGAACCTGGTCGAGCATTCCGCTGCCGCTGACCCGGAGCTGACCGCGGCGATTATCCATTCGCTGAACCAGTGGATGCTCGAGACCTGGGGCTACACCTATAAGGACCGGATCTACACGACGCCGGTGATCACCCTTGGGATCCTCGACAACGCACTGCGTGAGCTGGAATTCATTCTCGAGAATGGCGCCAAGGTAGCGCTGATCAAGCCGGCCCCCGTCAACACTTTCCGGGGTTGGCGTTCACCGGCACTCCCCGAGTTCGACCCCTTCTGGCGTGAGGTTGAGGCCGCCGGGCTGCCAATCGTGATCCACGGTAGCCAGCCGCCGCTGGAGGAGTACGTCGACAAGTGGGAGCCGCCGGTGACAAACAGCGCCTTCGAAATGTCACCGTTCAAGTGGGTGGTCATCGGGCATCGCGAGATCGCCGACATGATCACCAGCCTGATCTGCCATGGCACCCTGACGCGGTTTCCAAAGCTCCGCCTCGCCAGTGTGGAGAACGGCAGCTCGTGGATGGGCCGGTTGTTCGAGGACCTCGACGATGTTTACAAGAAGATGCCGAAGGCGTTCGACGAGCATCCGAATGACGTATTTCGGCGCAACATCTGGGTGTCCCCGTTCTGGGAAGGCAACGTGGCGGATGTCGTCGCAACTTTGGGGTGGGACAAGGTCCTGTTCGGTTCTGACTGGCCACACCCCGAAGGGCTCGCCGAACCCAAGGGCTTCTACCGGTACGCCGAAGGCATGGACCGGCGACGCACCTACGACTACATGGGCGACAACGCTCGCCGGTTCATGGGGCTGCCGATCAAGAATCCCGACCCGGGTGCGACGAAACCACCGATCCTCGAAACCGCTGGCGTCTAAGTCTTACGGTGGGGGCAGCAGCCTGAGGCGCTGTCCCCACCGTTATCCACTGGAGGCCGAACCTGACTAACACCGTCGTAATCGACGATGCTGAGATCGAATACACCGACACCGGATCTGGACCGCCGGTGCTGTTCGTCCACGGCGTCTATGTGACCGGAGCGTTGTGGGAAGATGTCGCCCGGCGACTGTCGAGCGATCACCGCTGCATCGTTCCCACCTGGCCGCTCGGCGCACAGCGCAAGCGAGTTGGGCCCGGCGTGGACCTCGGTGTGCCGGCGGCAGGCGGACGAATCCTGAGATTCCTTGAGAGGCTGGGCCTTTCGGACGTTACGTTGGTGGCCAACAACACCGGCGGCGGGATCGTGCAGGGTGGCGCGACTGGTCTTCACCAACTGCGACAGCTTCGAGCATTTCCCTCCGTCAGGGTTCGCCCCACTCGTGAAGTTATGCAAGATCAGCACAACGTTGGGCGGCGCCGTATTGCGGTTATTGGCAACCGGTCCGGGCCAGGGCCAGTTCGCCTCGGCCGTCACCCGGCATGGCATCGACCGTGATCGCCGGGCCGCGATATTCCGTGGCTTCGCCAGCTCGGCCGAGGTTCGACGCGAGGCCGTGCGGCTCACGGCCGACCTGAACCCGCGATACACGCTCGCACCGACCGCTGCCATCGAAGCCTATGAGAAGCCGGTCCTGATCGCCTGGGGCAACGCCGACAAGCTATTTCCGATGGCTCACGCATGCCGGCTCGCCGACGCCTTTCCGAACGCGACGCTGCAGACGATCGACGACAGCGCAACGTATGTGATGCTGGACCAGCCCGAAGGAACCGCCACAGCGATCAGTGCGTTCGTGAAGTCAACGACTTGAAGAGCCACGACCCGGATTGGATTGCTGCCGTTACCACCGGTGAGTAAGCTCACCAAAAACAAGTAAATATTATTCTGTTTTGCCGCGCACAGGGAAGGTGGTGATGCCATTGCAACCGTGGATGCAGTCGATCTCGATCGACGATCACCTGATCGAGCATCCGAAGGTGTGGAGCGACCGGCTGACCAAGAAGATGTGGCAGTACGAGGGCCGCATCGATCCCTACATCGGGCTCAACGCCGTGGCGGGCAAGAAACCCGAGGAGTACGGCATCGAGCCGGTGCGCTACGACGACATGATTCCGGGCTGCTATTACGCCAAGGCGCGAGTGACCGACATGGCATCGACGGGGTCCAGGCGATGACGAACTTCCCGTCGTTCCCGCGGTTCGCCGGCGCGGTCTTTGCCGAGGGCACGACGCGTAGCAAAGACGGGCGCCCTGTATGCGCGGGGTGACGGTCATCACCGGCGGTGGCGGAGGCATGGGACTCGCCGCTGCAAAGATCGTGGGACGAGACCGCGCCGTCGTCATAAGCGACGTGAATCGGGACCGATTGGATGCCGCGGTCACGGAGCTCGAGCAGTCAGGAATCGAATGCAAAGGTTTCGTCTGTGATATCACCGATCGAAAGTCCGTCGCGGAGTTGGTCGATACTTCGTCGGCGTTTGGGACGGTCGTTTCGGTCATCCATACCGCAGGGATAAGCCCTAGCATGGGCGCCGGAGCCCGGATCATGAGGATCAACGCGATCGGTACTGTGAACGTTAACGAGGGCTTCCGCCGGATCGCCGGCGAGGGCTTTGTGCTCGTCAATGTCGCGTCCCAGGCGGCTCACATGCTGCCTCGGATGTTGTTTCCGACGAAGTGGTTTCAGTACGCGACACATAACGAAGATGCCTTCATGGCAAGAATGGTGTTCCTGTGCAATCTTGCGCCCAAGAACCTGCGTTCGGACGTAGCCTATTGCCTCAGCAAGAGCTTCGTCGTGTGGTATTGCGCATCGCAAGCGGCCACATTCGGACATCAAGGTGGCCGCATCGTCTCGATTTCTCCTGGGCCCATCGACAACGAGATGGGAAGACTGGAGGAACGGGGCAGCGCTTCGATTGTTCGGTATGCCGCGCTCAGCCGGTTCGGCAAGCAGGACGAGATCGCCGAGCTGCTCGCGTTCTGTGCCAGCGAAAAGGCGGGTTACCTTACTGGCGTCGACATACTGTGCGATGGCGGTGCCATAACGTCCATGACTATGAAGGACAAGGCTGCGGTTACCCGCTACCGTTAAGACGGACGCCCGTACGGGGGTGGGCGAGTCGATATGAGGATACCTCGAGGAAAATTGAGGTTCGGGACCACAACTCGCGGGTGTCATGAGACACCTCACAAGCGAGATTCCTGCGGTGCCCACAGCCGGGTAAATCGCGCGAACTGAGCTAATCTCAGAGATAGTTAAATGAATCGCGCTATGGTGATACCGCACGGAAGGAGTCGCGCGTGGAGGTCAACAGCCTTCGGGAACCGAAGATGGCCGAACGAGTGGCCACTGTGTTGCGCCGGATGATGGTTCGCGGGGAAATCGCCGAAGGCACCATGCTGCCTCCGGAGTCGGAGCTGATGGAGCGCTTCGGGGTGTCGCGGCCAACTCTGCGCGAGGCGTTTCGGGTCCTAGAGTCAGAGTCGCTCATCAAGGTCGAGCGGGGGGTTCGCGGCGGCGCACGTGTTACCCGCCCACAGCGTCAAACGCTGGCCCGCTACGCCGGCCTGATCCTGGAATATGAAGGCGTAACGCTCAGGGACGTCTACGACGCCCGCGCGATGATCGAAACACCGATGATCGTCCAGCTCGCCAACAGCAGGCCCAAGGCCGCGATTGCCCAGCTCGAGGACATCGTCGCTCATGAAGGCGACGCGGAAGGCGAAACCGCGGTCGACGCGCGCACCGAGTTCCATACCGCGATCGCAAGGCTGTCCGGGAACAAGACGATGCAGATGGTCAGCGAAATGCTGTACCACATCATCGAGAAGGCCAACCGCTCGCTGCAGCCGAGCGAGGGACCGCGGGCAGCTTCGGCGGGTCGGCGCGCGTCTAAGACGCATCGCATGGTGCTCGATTTGATTAAAGATGGTGACGCCGACGGGGCCGCAGAGCTGTGGAGCCGCCACCTCAAGAAGGCCGAAGAGTATGCGCTGTCCGGTTCGGAGCTGTCGACCGTCGTCGACCTCCTGGAATGACGGACCTCGCGGAGGGCGCAGATCAGCAAGACCTCGAGACACCAGACCGAGTCATGCGCCGGTTTGGGGTCGAGGTGCTCGGCGTCGACCCCCGGGCGGCGACCGCGGTCATGTCAATGCCCATGGCCGGCATGCGGAATCCATTCACCGATCATGGCACTGTCGCGGCGCTTGCCATCCTGATCGACATGGCCGGCGGCATGGCCAACCATGTTCGCCGCGGTCCGGACGAATGGACGGTATCGAGCGAACTCGCAATCGAGCTGAGCCCTGAGGGCGCCTCTTGCGCTCTGGAAGCTGCGGACAGCCTGGTTATCGCGGAGGCGCGCCCCCTCGGATCCAGCGGCAGCAGCGCGCTTTCCGTGTGCACATTCACGTGCGATGGCATCGTCATCGGCGGCGGAACCGTTCGATCATATTTCATTTCCGGCGACCGGATAGTGGTGGCGGATCCGCCGGAAACCGTTGCGAGAAAACCAAACACAGCGCTGGCAGAGTTGATGGGAGTGCAGATAGCAGCGGCGGCCGAGGGCATGCGGGTACTACGCCAGCTCGACGACCCGATTCTGCGAAACGGCATTGGAACAATGCACGGCGGTGTGGCAGCCGCCGCGCTCGAAATGACGGCCTCCGCATTGATGAACACCGACGGCGCTGCATTCCACACTGCATCGGTACGCGCCAACTTCCTGCGGCCGTTCTACGCCAGCGACCATTCGCGCTACGTTGCCACCCCGCTGCGGTTAGGCCGCGGGGCAGCGGTCAGCGATTCGCAGGCCATCGGCGCCGACGGCAGGGTGGCCCTCACCGCCCGCGTGACGGCTTACCGCTGACGGTTACGTCCGATTTAGAACACCACGCGTGAGATCGCGTCGGCCACCGCCGCCGGTTTGTCGGAGCCCTCCAGTTCCACGGTGTGGCGCACGGTGAGATTCG
The DNA here is from genome assembly GCF_000455205.1 of Mycobacterium sp. UM_CSW. Lineage (GTDB taxonomy): Bacteria > Actinomycetota > Actinomycetes > Mycobacteriales > Mycobacteriaceae > Mycobacterium. The sequence continues at coordinate 106,676 of NZ_AUWQ01000038.1, forward strand.
CGACGTTGTCGCCGACTCTGGTCGCTTCCAGCAGTTCGGAACGCAATCGGACGCGACTTCCTACGGGGACCGGCGCCAAGAAGCGCACCTTGTTCAGCCCGTAGTTGATGCCCATCTTGCGATTCTCGACGGCGAGCGTTTCCTTGCTGAGCGCGGGGATCAGCGAGAGCGTGAGATAGCCATGAGCAATGGTGGTGCCGTAGGGGCTCTCGGTCTCAGCTCGGTCGACGTCGACGTGGATCCACTGGTGGTCCTCCGTCACATCGGCGAATTCGTCGATGCGCTTCTGATCGATCTGTTTCCAGTCGCTCACTCCCAGCTGCTGGCCGATCAACGCCACCGCATCATCGATGCAACCGATCACCTTCACCCGAGCCGTCCCTTCACCAACTGCAATCAGTATATATATAACCCTATCTGCGCGTGTCGGTGCGCTGCGCATCGCCGGGGGCATTGGCAACGTTGCCTTCGGATCGGATTTGCTACGCGCGTTCAACCCATCAGGTCAAGCACTGTCTTCACGTCGGCCCTCAGGAGATAATCGCGGGCTCCTATCAGGTGCTTGCGCCAAAGCTCAGCCGCTCCGGCCTCGTCTTGAGCCTCGATCAAGTCGACCACCCGATGGTGCGCCTTCAACCCGTCGCGGCTGGCCGCGGCGTGGGCGGCGCTGCCTGCGTCCGATTCGACGTGTTTCCAGTTCGCCAAGTCGATGATGCGCTGGATCATTCCTGCGAGCACCTGCAGAGTCTGATTCCCGGTGAGCTCGATGAGCAACGCGTGGAACGCGGTATGCGTCCGGATTGCCCGTTTCGGTTGGCTTACGAGCGAATCGTGTTCGTCCAGGGCCCTGCGTAGGCAAACGATTTCCTCGTGAGTCCTTCTGGTCGCCAACAAGCCCACCGCCGCGGGTTCGATCACGATTCGCGCTTCATAGACATCTGCGAGGCTGGTGCCCCGGTACTCGAGGATGAATGCCGCGTACCGCGCAGCGACGTCGGTGTCCGGCACCCGCACCAGCGCGCCCCCGTGGGCGCCCCTTCGGACGGCGATCAACGACTCCGCCTCGAGGATTCGAAACGCCTCCCGAAGGGTCGGTCGCGATACGCCGAAACGCGCCTGCAGTTCCTGCTCCGACGGCAGTGCTTCGCCTTCGGCCAACTCGCCACGGACAATCTGGCGCCGGAGCCGATCGACGATGACCTCGGCCATCTTGGGCACGTGAAGACGACGATCGGCCAGGTCATCCGCTCGTTCGCCAGCCATACCCCGCCCACAATCTGTTAGAACATTGAGATAATCAGCCTACAAGATCGACGGCTGGACGCGGCGACTTGGCATATATATTTAACTGATTATACTATAATGAGGTGCAGATCGATACGAAGCTGACGTGGACGGATGACCACAGACAATCGGTAGGTGGCTTCGCCGAGCGGGGCCGAGAGGCCGAAGCCGGCGGCTACCACGGGCTGTGGAGCGCGGAGTCGGCCCATGATCCGTTCCTGCCGCTGGTCGCCGCGGCACAGGCCACATCCACGCTGCAGCTCGGCACCGCGATCACAGTCGCTTTTGCCCGTAATCCAATGTCACTGGCCTACACGGCTTATGATCTCCAAACCCTCACCGAGGGCAGGTTCGTGCTCGGCCTCGGCAGTCAGGTGCGGCCACACATCGAGCGCAGGTTCAGCATGCCGTGGAGCCGGCCCGCCGCACGGATGCGCGAGTTCATCGAAGCACTGCGAGCGATCTGGGCGGCATGGGCGTCCGGCGAGCGGCTGGATTTTCGTGGCGATTTCTACACCCACACGTTGATGACGCCCTTTTTTTCGCCGCGTCCGTCGCCGTTTGGACCACCCCCGGTCTACCTCGCCGCCGTGGGCCAGCATATGACGGAGGTCGCGGGTGCTGTTTGCGATGGCCTTATGCCCCACCCGTTCACGACCGCGCGATACCTGCGAGAGCGGACGCTGCCCGCCGTGAAACGCGGTCTGGCCGAGTCCGGACGGGACCCGGTGAAGTTCTCCATCAGCCTGTCTGGCCTAGTCGCCGCAGGGGAAACGGAAGAAGAGATGGCGACGGCGATCCGCAGCGCCAAAGAGCGGATCGCATTCTACGGCAGCACCCCCACCTACCACCCCGTGTTGGAACTGCACGGGTGGGGGGATCTGGGGCGCGAACTGAATGCGTTGTCTCGCAGCGACGCTTCGGACCGGTGGACCCGGATGGGCAGCCTGATCGGCGACGACGTCCTCGCGGAGTTCGCGATCGTCGCCGAACCCGACCGTGTCGGCGCGGCGATCGCCGAGCGTTACGGCGACATTGTCGACCGGTTCAACTTCTACGCACCCTACGACCACCGACCAGATTTATGGAAGCCCGCAATCGACTACCTGTCGCGACAGTGAACGACTTGCCTGTGACCGCAACTGAGCCCTTCTTGCCGAGCTCGGAAGTCGAGCCCCTCGTCCGGGGCAAGACCTGGGAGGAAATGAAACCGGGCACCAGCTTTCGGACCGCGAAGCGCACCGTCACCGAGGCCGATCTCATCCAATTCATCACGTGGGGCGGCTTCAACGAGGCATTGTTTTTCGACGCCTTCCATGCCGCGTCGGGTGGATACACGGGCCGGCTTGTTCCCGGCGCGATGACCTACTGCATCGCGGAAGGCCTCATCGTGCAGACCCATGTCCTCAACGGGACGGGACTGGCCTTCATGAGCATGGAGCTGTCGGTGAAGAAGCCGGTGTATGTCGGCGACACCCTGCATGCAATCGTGACAACGACCGAGTCGCGGCCATCGAGCAAGCCCGGACGCGGCGTCGTCGCGGCCCGAGTAAGTGTGCGCAATCAGCACGACGAAGAGGTTTTGGTGTTCACGCCGGTCCGGCTGATCCGTGGCGCCGACTACCAGGAAGCCGAACGGTAAATGGGCCCCCTGCAAGGGATCCGGGTGTTCGAACTGGCGGGCATCGATCCGCGCCGTTCGGCTGCATGCGCTCCTTGCGGATCTGGGCGCGCAGGTGGTCCGCGTCGAGCGGGCGGTCGGCGATCGATGGGCGCGAGGCGAGCCGAGTCGGATCCCAGCCACTCGCCCGAGGCTACAGAACTGGCCGATCGCGTGTACGAACCGGACGAACTGTTTTCGACGACACTCGAATATGCCAGAGGCCTGGCCCAGAATTCCTCGCCGCTGGCCATGGGGGTGATGGAACGACAGGTGTATGCCGCACAAGAGAGTTCGCACGAAGAGGCGCGCCAATGGCCCTTCGGTACTGGATGAGCATGTTGCGAAATTACGCAGACTTCAACGAAGGCATCACCAGCTATCCGGAGAAGCGCCCGCCGCGGTTCGCCCACGTGGGACCCGTCGACTCCGATCGAAGTTCCCTCCCCCACTTCCGGAATGAAGGGCGTTACGCAACATGACACTTGAGCGACGCACCGCGCTGGTCACGGGCGCAGCTGGCGGTATTGGACGTGCGATCTGCCGTCATCTGGCCCAGGCGAATGCCAACGTGGCGATCTGCGATCTCGACGGTGACGCCGCGCGCCGGCTCGCAATCGAACTAGTCGGAGCCGGCAAGGGAACGATCGCCGGATATGCGATGGACGTCGCCGACAACGCCCACGTGGCGGAAGTCGTCGCCTCCGTTGAAGGCGAGCAGGGACCGGTGGACATCTTGGTCAACAACGCCGGCATCGACAAGATCGAGCCCTTCGTCGAATCCACGGAAGACACATGGAAAAAGGTCGTCTCGGTCAACTACCTGGGCACCGTCATCGTGACCCGTGCGGTGCTGGACGGGATGATCGAGCGCCGGTACGGCCGCATCGTTCATATCGGCTCGGACGCCGGTCGAGTCGGTTCCTCTGGTGAGGCGGTCTATTCGGGCAGCAAGGGCGCGATCATCGCGTTCGGCAAGGCGCTCGCCCGCGAAACCGCCACCAAGGGAATCACGGTCAACACCGTTTGTCCTGGTCCCACTGATACGGCGTTGCTGAAGCAGGTCGCCGACCGCAGCCAATCCATGTACGACGCGCTCGAGCGGGCGGTGCCGATGAAGCGCATCGGCACGCCCGACGACGTTGCGCCCGCGGTGGTGTTCTTCGCGGGCGACGGGGCCGCCTACATCACCGGGCAGACGCTCTCGGTGAGCGGCGGCCTGACGATGGCCTGACTACCCGGGCCTAACTACACGGCCTGACCGGCCGCCAGCAGACGCAGAGTCGCAGGAATTCGCCTGGCGGAGTGCGATTCTGCGTCTGCTCGCGAGTTATTGGCCGCCGATTCCGGCCGGAAGCGGCGGCACGCCGGGCAGGTGCCCCTCGGAGAAGAATTCGCCGGAGCGCTCCAGCAGGTCCTCAACCGCCCAGCGCCGGTCACCGACCGAAAGGTGAGCGACGGTCTGGGGCTGGCTCTTCAAATCGATGTCGCCACCGTAGATGGTGAACAGCTGACCCGACACGTGCGCGGCGGCGGGACTGGCGAGCCATACCACCAGCGGGCTGACGTTCTCCGGTGCCCTATCGTCGAACGCACCCTCCTGCACCTGCCCGTAGTTCGCAAACGAACTCGTCGTCATCCGGGTACGGGCGCGCGGGGAGATGGCGTTGACGGTCACCCCGATCCGTTCGAGCTCGCGGGCCATCGCCGCGGTCATGCCGACGATGCCCGCCTTCGCGGTCGCGTAGTTCACCTGTCCGACCAGGCCCAGGTAGCCGGATTCGCTGCTGGTGTTGACGATTCGACCGTAGACCTCCTTGCCGGCCTTCGCCCGGGCCCGCCAATGGGCCGCGGCGAAGCGCGACGGCGCGAAGTGGCCCTTGAGGTGAACATTGATCACCGAGTCCCAGTCGTCCTCGGTCAAGTTGAAGCTCATCTTGTCGCGCAGGATGCCGGCATTGTTCACCAAAATGTCCAGGGATCCGAATGTCTCGACGGCTTGTGCAACAAGGCCTTCCGCGGCCGCCCAGTCGGCGCAACTGTCGAGGTTGGCGACCGCGCGGCCGCCCAGCTTCTCGATCTCCGCCACGACGAGCTCGGCCGGAGTGGAGTCGGCGCCCGATCCGTCGCCGCCCACTCCCGGGTCGTTGACCACGACGAATGCGCCTTCGGAAGCCAGGCCGAGGGCGTGCGCGCGACCCAATCCTCGCGCCGCACCGGTGACGATCGCCACCCTGCCATCGAGTAAACCCACTGCGAATTCTCCTATCTAACCGTCAAATTCCGATGAGGTCGGCCAGTCGCTCCCGATGAAAGTCCGAGCCGCCCAGGAACGCTGCGTGTTCTTGGCGCGCTTCAGGTAGAGGTGCGCCGAATGCTCCCAGGTGAACCCGATGCCGCCATGAATCTGATGTGTTCTCCGCAGGTATACAGATACGTGTCAGCGCAGAGCTGTCGGGTCTGATCCATATATTCAACGGCGAACGAGTCAACCCGGGCGTGTTGGCTTCGACGGCGGACCGGACGGCCTCGACGATCACCACATCCGGCACGGCGCTACCTCCGAATTATTAGATAATGATTTAACTATATCATGCATGATAGACGTGATGCCCCGAACCTCCTACTCCGGAAGGCAGCAGACAGACCGATGGCCACCTGGTACGACGAGTTTCCCAGCCTACGTTTTGAGCGACCCGCGGACGACGGGGTGCTCCACATTGTGCTCGCGGCCCCAGGCCTGAATTCGGTTGGGCCACAGATGCACCGAGACCTCGCCGACGTGTGGCCGGCCGTCGAGCGTGACGAGACCGTTCGCGCGGTGCTGGTGCGGGGCGAGGGCAAGGCGTTCTCGTCGGGGGGCAATTTCGACCTGCTCGACGAGATGATCAACGACTATGCGAGCCGCATCCGGATTATGCGCGAGGCCCGCGACATCGTGTTGAACCTGGTCAACTTCAGCAAGCCGGTCATTTCGGCGGTGCTCGGGCCGGCCGTCGGGGCCGGTTTGGTAGTTGCGATGCTCGCCGACATCTCGGTGGTGGGGCGCGCCGCCAAGATCATCGACGGACACACCCGACTGGGGGTCGCGGCCGGTGATCACGCCGCGATCTGCTGGCCGCTGTTGGCCGGGATGGCCAAGGCGAAGTACTACCTGCTGACGTGCGAACCGTTACTCGGCGAGGAGGCCGAGCGCATCGGGGTGGTGTCGAAATGCGTTGACGACGCGGACGTAATCACCGAAGCGACCAGGATCGCCGCCGAGCTTGCGGCGGGTGCACAATCGGCGATCCGGTGGACGAAACACAGCCTCAACCACTGGTACCGCCAATTCGCGCCGGCATTCGAGGCGTCCCTCGGGTTGGAGTTCATCGGTTTCGGGGGACCCGAGGTTCGGGAGGGGCTCGCCGCACACCGCGAGAAACGCGCCCCACGCTTTACCGGCATCCCATTCAAGGCGCCGCTGTGACGGCCACTGGTATCACCCATTGGGTTCAGGACGACGTGGGCTGGGTGCGGCTCGACGGCGCCGACCGGCTCAACGCCATCGGCACCAGGACGTACACCGAGATTGCGGAAGCGGTGCGCGAATTCGAAAGGACGCCGTCGGTCGGCGCGGTGCTGCTGCACGGTGCGGGGCGGGTGTTTTCCGCCGGTGCTGATATCGAGGAGATTCGGAGTTTTTCAGGGCGCGGCGACTTCGAATCATTCATCCGCGGCTTCACCGACGCTCTCGACGCCATGGCCAACAGCGAGCTACCCGTGATCGCCGCGGTGCACGGCGCGGCGCTCGGCGGCGGGCTAGAGCTGGCGATGGCATGCGATTTCAGGATCGCGACGCCCGACACCAAACTGGGCCTGCCCGAAGCCAAACTCGGCGTCCTTCCGGGGGCCGGTGGTACGCAACGGCTTCCGCGTCTGGTGCCGCGCGGCGTGGCCCTGGAGATGCTGGCGTTGGGCAACGCCATCACAGGCGAGCGCGGCTACCAACTCGGTCTTGTGAACCGGCTGACCGACGCGGCGACATTGCTGGACACCGCCGCGGAGGTGGCGCGCCAGTTCACGGCCGGCAGTGCCCAGGTGCCCGCGGCCGCTAAGGCGCTGTTGCGCAGCACGCCGCAATTGGGCATTGCCGAGGGCATCGAGCGGGAGCGGGACGTGGTCGCGGACCTGTTCGACACCTCCGATGGACACGAAGGCTTTGCCGCGTTCGTCGAGAAGCGACCTCCAAAGTTTTTAGGACGGTAGACCTATGGATCCACGGTTTCCGCCCGGAGCAGGGGCTTTTCGCACCGAAGTGCGGGCAGTCCTCAGCGAGCACTTGCCCGACGATTGGGCGGGAATTGGCGCGCTCCGAGGCGCTCGAGTTCACCGAACGGTGGCGTGGTGTCCTCGCGTAGCACGGCTATCTCGCACCGGCTGGCCGAAGCAGAACGGCGGTTGGGAGATGTCGAATTTCAGCAGGTTGTCATCGCCGAAGAGTTCGCGAGGGCAGGCGCGCCGACATCCGGGGGGCGGCTCGACTGCTGTTTTTAAACCGATATATAGTTATTCATTTGTAGGACGACAACCTCGACCGAAGGAGCGCCGTGAGTAGTTCTGCAGAGGTCGCCATCATCGGTGTCGGCATTCATCCGTTCGGCCGCTACGAGGACCGTTCGGCGCTGGAAATGGGAACGGTGGCGATCATCCGGGCACTGCGCGACGCCGGGGTCGAGTGGGGCCAGATCCAAAGCCTGTACGCCGGAAGCTTGGAGGTGGCCAACCCAGAAGCGGTGACGGGGCTCGTCGGCATGACCGGCATCCCCGCACGCTCGGCACTCACGGGTTGCGCGACCGGAAATGCCCTGCTCACACTGGCCGCCCACGACGTGGCGATCGGTGAGGCCGAACTGGCCGTCGCCGTTGGGCTGGACAAGCATCCAAGGGGCGCCTTTGGTGCGGACCCGTCGGTGTCGGGGTTGCCGCAATGGTATGGCGACCAGGGCATGTTCCTGACCACGCACTACTTCGGCTACAAGATCATGCGCTACATGCACGACCACGGAATCACCGAGCGCACCCTGGCCAAGATCGCCGAGAAGAATTTCTCCAACGGCGTCCTGGCACCGCACGCGTGGCGCCGCAAGGCGATGAGCGCCGATGCAATCCTGGCGTCGCCGTTGGTCAACGCTCCGCTGCGCCAGTACATGTACTGCAACCCGAACGAGGGCGCTGCCGCGGCGGTGCTGTGCCGCGCCGACGTCGCCAAGAAGTACACCGACACCCCCATCTACCTGCGCGCCAGCCAGATGCGCAGCCGCCGCGAGGGCTCGTTCGAGCTAATGCGCACGTCGATCGAGCTGCCCATTGTTCCGGGCACGACCGCTGAAGCGGCCGCGGCGGCCTACGAAGAAGCCGGTATCGGTCCGGAAGACATCGACGTGGCCCAACTGCAGGACACCGACGCCGGCTCTGAGGCGATTCACATGGCCGAGACCGGCCTGTGCAAGGACGGCGAGCAGGAGCAGATGATCGCCGACGGGGCTACCCAGATCGGCGGCCGCGTCCCGGTCAACACCGATGGCGGCCTGATCGCCAACGGCGAGCCCATCGGCGCGTCCGGCCTGCGGCAGGTCTACGAACTCGTGCAGCAACTGCGCGGTACGGCCGGTGACCGCCAGGTGCCGAACGATCCGACGGTCGCGCTGGCCCAGCTCTACGGCGCGCCCGGCGCCGCCGCGGTGGCCATCTTGAGCCGCTGACCACCGCCCCTCGCCGCATTACACTGCCTCGAAATGCAAGGCTCTCAACGCATCAGGAAGCCGCCGTCGGGAACCAGCGCCTGACCGGTCAGCGCCGCGGCGCGGCGGTGGCGGGGACGCGACAATCGCTCATCGCCTCCCCAGTCGGCGGCGTGGCGGTACTGCCGGGCTCGAGTGCCATGACGAATGCGCTCATCGCCCGGCCCGTGGGTAACCGACCAACCCGTTCGGCGTCAACATCACATCGCACGGCCAACCCGGGTGCTATTAATTGACTAAATATTTAGCTATTCTGTGACCAGAGGTCAGCGGCTTCCCAGGACCGCCGCCTTGGGCGCGGAAAGGTGACCAGTCCTCAGTGCGCACGGTCGATGTAGGGGGGAGCCGATGATCGCGAATCTCTCGGCCGAGGAGAGTCGCGAGCTGGCGCAGTCTGTACGCGCCGCCTGCACCCGGCTCTGCCCAGAAGAACGCCTCCGCGCCGTGGCGTTCAAGGAAACGGGTAGGTACCGCGGCTTCGCTGCCCCGTTGTGGCAGGCACTGTGCGCGCAGGTAGGGGTACTCGCCATCGCGCTGCCCGAAGAGCTCGGTGGCGCCGGCTATGGCACAAGCGCCCTCGGGGTCGTCGCGCACGAGCTGGGGCGTGCGTTGGCCCCGGTGCCGTTCGTCCCGTCGGTGCTGGCCACCGGCTTGATTGTGAATAGCAATCCCGGATTGGCCGCGGAGCAACTTGCCGCACTGGCCGCGGGCGAATGCACTGCTGCCGCGGCGATCTGTGGCGATGGTGGCGGATGGCACCGCAATGCCGTGACGCTGACCGCTCGCCAGCGGGACGCGACCTGGGCGATCGACGGTGAGGTCCGCCATGTTCTGGGCGGCGCGGCGGCCGATGTGCTCCTGGTCGTCGGCAATGTCGACGGCCAACCCGAAATTTTCCTGCTCGACGCGACGAGCGACGGCGTCGCGGTTCGCCTGGAACGCGTGCTCGACGGTACCCGACCGATGGCAACCATCGGTTTCTCGTCGGCACCGGCGGTCCGGCTGAGCGACGGTCCGGCGGACGCCGTCATTGAATGCTGTCTACAACGAACGTTGGCCGTGCTGTCGGCCGAACAGGTGGGAGCATGCGAACGCCTGCTCGAGATCGCGACCGACTACGCGCGCACCCGCCAGCAATTCGGCAGGCCGATCGGCAGCTTCCAGGCGATCAAGCACCGCTGCGCGGACATGCTCGTGGACCTGGAGTTCGCCCGGTCCGCCGCGCAGGCCGCGCTGCAGTCTGCCGACGACGGCGAGCTGAGCTGGCGCGCGAGCATGGCAAAGGCGGTCTGCTCGGAGGCCCTGCGCAGCGCTGCGCACGCCAACCTGCAGATTCATGGCGGCATCGGCTACACCTGGGAGGACTCGGCCCACCTGTATGTCAAGCGGGCCCGCACCGACGAGGTGCTGTTCGGGGCGCCCGGGCATCATTGGGACCGGCTCGCGATCGAGGCGAAGCTGGCGTGATCGCAGCAGACGAACTCGACGCTGTCCGGGTGGAGATCCGCAACTTTTTGGACCATGCTCCCAAGCCGGCGGGGCTGCGCGACTACGGACCGACACCCGCCGTGGCCGACATTGAACCGGGCCGACAATGGCATCGCTACCTGGCCGACCATGGCTACACCTGCCTGCATTGGCCACGTGAGCACGGTGGGGCGGACGCACCGGTCGCTGTGCAAGCCATCTTCGCCGAAGAGTGCACGAACGCAAGTGTCCCCCGCCAGCTCAGCATCGCCGGCCCGGACCTCGTCGGCCCCGTACTGATCCGGTTTGGCAGCGACGAGCAGAAGCGCCGGTATCTGGAGCCGATCCGGCTCGGCGACCACGTGTGGTGCCAGCTGTTCTCCGAACCGGGCGCGGGTTCGGACCTTGCGGGTGTTCGCACCCGTGCCGAAAAGACCGACAGCGGTTGGTGCATCGAGGGCCAGAAGGTATGGAGTTCGGCGGCAGCGTCGGCCGATTACGGAATTCTGTTGGCGCGCACCGGACCGGACCGGTACCGGGGCCTGTCGATGTTCATCATGCCCATGCATATCGACGGCGTGACCACCAGGCCGCTGGAACAGATCGATGGGGAAAGCAAGTTCAACGAAGTCTTCTTCGACGGCGCGCAGTTGCCGCACGACTCACTCATCGGCGAGGTCGGGCAGGGCTGGGAGGTTGCGTTGTTGACGCTCGGTCGGGAGCGGCTGACCCTCGGCTCCCAGGCGGTGGGCATGTTTCGCCGGCACGAGCGGCTGGTGCAAACGGCGCGCGATCGCGGCAGCCTCGATCCTGTGCTGGCGCGGTCGCTGACACGGTTGTGGGCACGGATGTGGTTGATGCGCTACACCTGGCAACGCGCGATCGATTCAGGTGACCTGTCGTCGCCCGCCTATTCCGTGCTCAAACTTATGGCATCGGAGACCGACCGTGATCTAGGCGATCTGGCTACCGACGTCCTGGGACCCGACGCATGCGTCGGCCCGGCCGACAACGAGCTCGTCCATCACATGCTGGTCGGCAGGGCGCAGACGATCCTCGGCGGAACCAGCGAAATCCAGCGCAACATCCTCGGCGAACGGGTGCTCGGTTTGCCGAAAGAGCCCAACTGACAGTGGCTTTGACCGGTTTGGCGCCCTCCTTGGCGCAATCGCTGCGTCCGGGAATGACAATCGCCCTCGGCGACGGTGTCGGGGCACTTCGCGCACTCGAAGACGGCAGCCGCGTCGCGGCGGTGATCAGCGCGGCGGCCCGCGCGGCAGGCCACGTGCGGCTGGTGCTCGGCTGGATGCCGTCTGCCCCGGAAGGACTGGAACCCAACGCTTTCTGCGATGTGGTCGCTTTGATGCCGGGGTGGGGGGTGCGCGAGGTGCTGCGCAGCCCAACGGCGCGCTTCGTCCCGACGAGCCTCGCGGGCATGCCGAAGTTGCTAAGCGGAGCATTGCGGCCCGATCTGTTGATCACCCGGATGGTGCGCCGCGACGGTGGGCTGCGCTTTTCCACCGAGGTGTCCTGGCAACGCCGGCTCATCGACCGCGGTGTTCAAACCTTGGCGGTCCTCGACCGTTCGGGCCCGACGGCAGATGCCGGAAAGCCGTTGGACGAGAACCTGATTCAAGTCGTCGCGGAAGCAGACGACGGGCCCTTGCGCGTTCCCGCCAAGCCGCCCGAGCCGGTCCACGAGGCCTTGGCCGACGCAGTGCTGAGCCTTGTCCCCGAGGGGGCGCGACTGCAATACGGGCCGGGTCCGCTGTGCACCGCGCTGCTGCGCCGCGCGACGACGCCGCTGCGCATCGACACCGGCTTGCTCACCGACGCGGTGGTCGACCTCGATAGCCGCGGGCTGCTGGTCGATACACCCTCGGCCACCTACCTGCTGGGCAGCGACACCCTCTACCGATGGGCCGACGGCCGGCCCATCCTGCGCGGCGTCGACCACACCCACGACATCACCCGGCTCTCACGCGGTGAGCCGTTCATCGCGGTGAACACCGCGATCGAGATCGACCCTTTCGGACAGGTCAACGTCGAGGGCGTCGGAGACAAGACCGTTGGTGGCATCGGTGGCCACCCCGACTACTGCGCCGCGGCGCGGATGAGCCGCGGCGGGCTGTCCATCATCGCGGTCCCGTCGGTCGTCGGCGGGCGCTGTGTGCTGGTCGAGCGCCTGAGCCGTCCGGCATCGACACCGGCGCACGACGTCGATGTGATCGTGACCGAGAACGGCCACGCCGATCTTCGCGGTGCGGACTGGCCGCGACGGCAAAAGCTTATTACCGAATTATTCAGTGGCTGAGGAGGATTGATGGCGGGACCGCCGGACGGCGGGTGGTCTTGGTCGCCGGAGGTTGGCGCGGCATCGGCCGCGCGCATTCCTGGAACTGGCGACGCAACCAGATTGACGCACGCATCGTCAATACGACATCCGGTGCCGGGCTGTGGGGCAACGTCGGTTCAAAGCGCCGACGGCGCCCCCAAGCCGCGATCGCGAATTTGACGATCGTCACCGCGATGGAGATGCGTCGTTATGGCTTGGCCGTGAACGCGATTTCCTGCTGGCCGCGACGCGGATGAGCGCCGAGTTCTTCACGAGTGATCCGCAGAATCTGGCCGCTCTGCCACGCGGACTCCCGCAGCCGTATCAACCGCTGCCCGCGCAATGAGCCTTCAGAACCGTCCGCAGGCGGGCTATTATTTAGATAAATGTTTAATGAATTATCGCGGGCCGATGGATACGCCGGAACGAGAGGAGGCGCCATTTGTCCACGGACGTGAAGGACTACGAGGGCGCGATCGCCGAGTATCGGCGAGACCTGCGCGCTTACCTGCGAGATCTGGACTGGGCTGACGAGTGGAGGTTCGCGTCATTCGACAACACCGAGGATGCGATCGCCTTCGATGCGAAGGTGCTGGGCCGGCTGCACGAGGCCGGCTGGAGCCGCTATGGCTGGCCTCCCGAGGCCGGCGGCCTGGGCGGCAGCGAAATCCATCGGGCCGTGTACTACGAGGAACTGTCGCACGCGATGCTGCGGGTGCCCGAACAGCACCTGACCCTGGAGGTGATCGGGCAGTCCCTGTTGGAGTTCGCTCCCGAGCTGGCCGCGCAGTATCTGCCGCGCTACCTGGCCGGTCTCGAATGGTGGTGCCAGTGCTTCTCGGAACCCGAGTCCGGCAGTGATCTGGCGACCCTGCGGACGCGAGCCGTCGACGACGGTGCCGGCGGCCTGGTGATCAACGGCCAGAAGATCTGGTCCAGCCAGGGCCCGACGGCCACGCGGCTGCTCGTCTTGGCTCGTACCGGCGGTCCCGACAGCCGCCACCGGGGACTGACCATGTTCGTCGTCGACGCCGATAGTCCCGGCGTGACGGTGCGCCCGATCGCCCTGGCCAGCGGTCGCCGCGAGCTGGCCGAGGTCTTCTTCGACGACGTGCGAGTGCCCACGCAGCGGGTGGTCGGCGGCATTGGAAACGGCTGGGCGGTAACGATGTACCTGATGCAGTACGAACGCGGCATGTACGGCCACATCGCGCTGACCAAGGCGTTCACTCAACTCGGCCGATTGCGCGCTGACATGGTCGAGCGCGGTTCCTCGGCCGCCCAACGGGTGCGGTTCGCTCGCACCTACCTCGCCGTGGTCGGGGCATCGGCCCGGTGCGCGCGAACCGTGCAAAGACTGGCCGCACGCGAAGCCGTGGGGCCGGAAAGCAGCGTCGACAAGGTGTTGTTCGCCACCGCCGAACAGGATGTGAACGACCTCATTTTGGATGTGCAGCGCGCGGCCTTCCTCGGCGGCGACGCGGCGGCAAGCCACAGTGAACTCGACGAGGTGAGAGCGGATTGGTGGTACTCACGCGCGGCGACCATCATGGGCGGCACCGCCGAAATCCAGCGGGGCATCGTCGCCGATCGCCTGCTCGGGTTGCCGAAGGAGAGCTGCAAATGACCGACGACTCGTGGCCGATGGTCGAAGAGGCGGTGTTCCGGTTGTTCGAGGAACTGGCCGAGAAAAACGCCGACCAGGTGGCGGTCGGTCCCCGTCTCGCCGAGCTGGGATGGTCGGAGATCGAAGCCGAATACCCCATCGCCGCCTGTGAGCTCATGTTCCGGGCCCAGGGCCGGTCGCTGGCCCAGACCGACTGTCTGGATCGGGTCATGCTCGCCGAGTTGGCGGCCCGCCTCGACGAGCCCGCCGACGGGGTCGTGCTCCCCGACCTTCCGGCCGGCGATGTCCCACAATCCGGCGACGGCGTGATGAAAGGAATAGTCATGGGGCCCGCACGCGGGCTCCTGGTGGTGCCCGTTCCGGGACTGCTGGGCGCCGTTTCCGTGGGTGTCGTCGACGCCGGGCGGCTGGACGCCGTACGCATGGACACCTTCGATCCCTCGGTTTACTGGACGCGCGTGAGCGGACCATTGACGGGCCCACTCGTCGACGCCACAGCCGAGTGGAACCGTGCGATGGCCGCCGCGCACCGCGCGGTGGCCACCGAACTCGTCGCGCTCGCCGACCAGGCGCTCCGAATTGCGGTGCAACATGCGCAGGTTCGCGTCCAGTTCGGAGCACCAATCGGCTCTTTCCAGGCTCCCCGGCACCTGCTGGCGAGCGCATCGGCCAGCCTGGAAGGCGCCCGCGCGTTACTCGCGGCGTCGTGGCGCTACGGCGAGCAGCTGGCGGCGCTGGCCGCCAAGGCGGTCGCGGGTCGTGCCCATCGCCAGGTGTGCGACGCCGCACAGCAAGTGTGTGGCGCAATCGGATTGAGCTCCGAACACGACTTGCACCGCTACGTTGCGCGGGGGTTCCAAATCGACGCGCTGTGCGGGTCCTACCAATACCTCGAGGCCCTCCTGGCAGACCGCCTCTTCGACACGTACGCACCCGGACGCGCGCTACCCACGATCACCTGCTGGGGGGCTACGGATCTAACAACGTAATTGCGTCGCGCGACTGACCAATAGGTCACCTTCATCTGTCATAGCGCCGGTGATATCGCAAATGGAGATCGCCTTATGGTCGGCTCGCGGTACTCATGTAGCTGATGTGTTGCTTTTGGAAGGAACCACCGCCGCCAACTAAGCCTTGTTCGAGCGCGCCAGGAACGCGGCAACCCGATCCTTGAACTCCTCCGTGGTAAAAGAGGTGTACTCGGCGGCGAGCGCATATTCGAGCACCCCCAGCGCGGCACGGGACAGGTGTAGG
Source organism: Mycobacterium sp. UM_CSW (assembly GCF_000455205.1). Taxonomy (GTDB): domain Bacteria; phylum Actinomycetota; class Actinomycetes; order Mycobacteriales; family Mycobacteriaceae; genus Mycobacterium. Next base: position 122,086 of record NZ_AUWQ01000038.1, read on the forward strand.
TTCATCGCCGACTTCGTCGATTGCACGGCCTGTGCGGGCAGCCCGGCCAACCGCTCAGCGAGACCCAGCGCTTCGTCGAGGACCTTGTCGTCCGGCACTACGCGGGTGACGAGGTTGAGGTCCTTGGCGATCGAGGCGGTGATCTTGTCGCCGAAAAGCACGTATTCCTTCGCCTTCATCATCCCGACGAGCAGTGGCAGCATCGCCGCGCCGCCATCACCGGCGGTGAGACCCACGGCGACGTGCGGGTCGGCCAGATAGCTGCTCTCCCCCATCACCAGCAGATCCGACAGCAGTGCAAGCGAGCAGCCCAGACCCACGGCGGCGCCTTTGACCGCCGACACAAGTGGTTTACCGAAGTTGATCACTTCCATGAAAACCATTCGGGCATCGGCAATTTGCCGGGCCCGCGCGTTGGGGTCTTTGATCAGCCGCTGGAACATCACCATGTCGCCGCCGGCCGAGAAGGCCTTGCCGCCCGCCCCGGTGGTAACCACCGCGCGCACATCATCGTCGTTGGCGAGCACCCGCCAAATCCCGGTCAGCGCCTCGTGTACCTGCTCGTCGACGGCGTTGAATGCCTCCGGTCGGTTGATGCTGACGACATGTACGGAGCCCCGCTTTTCCACCAACAGCGACGGCGCGAAGTCCTCGTAGCCGGCCAGCGTCGAGATCTGAGAAGTCGTCATATCTTTATTTTTCCTGTCAATTCTTATCGCTGGAAAGGATGGTGACCGCGGCGACCGCGGTCGGTCCGCCGACGTTGTGTGCTAACCCGATTCGCGCGCCGCCGACCTGATTTTCGGCCTCGCCGCGCAACTGGTTGAACAGTTCATAGCACTGAGCGACGCCGGTAGCCCCCGGCGGGTGGCCCTTCGCCTTCAGGCCGCCGCTCGGATTGACCGGGATAGAACCGCCGACGTAAGTCTCGCATGCCTCGACCAGTTTGTGCGCCTCGAAGCGGTTCGCAAAACCCAGGTCCTCGTAGTTGATCAGCTCCACGCCGGTAAAGCAATCGTGGACCTCGGCGACGTCGATGTCAGCCGGGGTGACACCCGCCATCGCCATCGCCGCCTTGGCGGCCCGCACGGTGGGCGGAAACGTGGTCATATCCTTCTTATGCTGGTGCATAACGCGGTCCATGCCAATCCCGAACCCGCGCACCCACACCGGCCGGGCCGTGTAGCGGTCCACGACGTCCTCGGCGGCCAGGATCAGCGCCGCGGCGCCGTCGCTTTGCGGCGTGCAGTCATACACGCCGAACGGGTCCGCAACCATCGGCGCGGTCATTGCCTGCTCAACGGTAATCTCGTAGCGCAGTTGGGCTTTGGGGTTTTTCAGGGCATGGAAGTGATTCTTGACCGCCACCATAGCCATGTGCTCCCTGGTCGCCGGCGACTCATGCAGGTAGCGAGCGACGTGCAGCGCGAAATTCGCCGGCGCGATCAAACCGAGTGGGTAGTCCCATGCGACATCTCGGGTCAGCGTGCCCCACTCCCAGAACGTGACGTTGGTAGCCGTTTCGCGGACCTTGTCGGCGCCGACCACCAATACCACATCATACAACCCAGACGCCACCGCGATGGCGCCGTTGCGAATGGCATCATTGCCTGTGGCACAGGCATTTTCGACGCGGGTGACCGGGATGTCGGTAAGGTCGAGTGTGTCGGCGAGGATTCCCGAGGGAAAACCGTCGGTCGTGGTCAACTCGCCGAACCAGGCGGCCTGAATGTCGGAGCGGTCGATGCCCTTGTCCACGTGCGCGACCGCTTCGGCGTAGGCCATCGGCAACAGATCCTTGATTCCCAGGCCGAAATGCTCGCCGAAGGGCGTCATACCGGCGCCGACGATCGCGACGTTCCTCATGCAGGAACTCCCTAAGTTTGTTGGT
>NZ_AUWQ01000039.1 GCF_000455205.1 Mycobacterium sp. UM_CSW
CGACGGCATCCTGGCCGCCGCCGCCGACGGGTCCCTGGCGGCGCTGGTGGTCGGCGGCATCGAGCCCAACGACTTCCCCGATCCGGAGGCGGTGCTCGCCGCGCTGGACGCAGCCGGATTCATCGTCAGCCTGGAGTTGCGGCACAGCCCCGTCACCGAACGCGCCGACGTGGTGTTCCCGGTCGCGCCGACGACCCAGAAGTCCGGTGCCTTCGTCAACTGGGAAGGGCGCTACCGCGCGTTCGCGCCGGCGCTGCGCGGCACCACCGGCGAGGCCGGCCAGTCGGACCACCGGGTGCTGGACACGCTGGCCGACGAGATGGGTGTCTACCTGGGAACGACCACCGTCGAGGCGGCCCGCGAGGAACTCGCCGCCCTGGGCACCTGGGACGGCGGACACGTCGCCGACCCGCAGGTCGCGGCGTCGGAACCGGCCACACCCGGGCAAGGGCAGGCCGTGCTGGCGGGATGGCGGTTGCTGCTCGACGAGGGCCGAATGCAGGACGGCGAACCGCATTTGGCGGGTACCGCCCGCAAGCCCGTCGTGCGGCTGTCGGCCGAAACCGCCGCCGAGGTCGGCGCGGCCGACGGTGACAACGTCACGGTCAGGACCCCGCGTGGCTCGATCATGTTGCCGCTGGCCATCACCGACATGCCCGACCGGGTGGTGTGGCTTCCGCTGAACTCGCCGGGTTCGGCGGTGCACCGGAAGTTGGGCGTAACCCTGGGCAGCATTGTCGAGATCGGAGTGGGCATATGACGGTCCCCTTGTCCGCCTTCGGACACGATCCGTGGTGGTTGGTGCTCGGCAAGGCGCTGGCCATCTTCGTCTTCCTGATGCTGAACGTGCTGCTCGCGATCCTGCTAGAACGCAAGATCCTGGGCTGGATGCAGCTGCGGCCCGGACCGAACCGGGCGGGTCCATGGGGCGCGCTGCAGAGCCTGGCCGACGGGATCAAGTTGGCATTGAAGGAGAGCATCACTCCGGGCGGCGTCGACAAGTTCGTGTACTTTACGGCGCCGGTCATCTCGACGATTCCGGCGTTCACCGCGTTCGCGTTCGTCCCGTTCGGTCCGGTGGTGTCGGTGTTCGGCCACCGCACGCCGTTGCAGCTGACCGATCTTCCGGTGGCGGTTCTGTTCATCCTCGGCCTGTCGGCAATCGGGGTGTACGGCATCGTGCTGGGCGGCTGGGCGTCGGGGTCCACCTACCCGTTGCTCGGCGGGGTGCGCTCCACCGCGCAGGTCATCTCCTACGAGGTGGCGATGGGGTTGTCGTTCGCCGCGGTGTTCCTTTATGCGGGCTCCATGTCGACGTCGCAGATCGTCGGCGCACAGGACCGCGTCTGGTACGTCTTCCTGCTGCTGCCGTCCTTCGTGATCTACCTCATCTCGATGGTCGGCGAAACCAACAGGGCGCCATTCGATCTGCCCGAGGCCGAGGGCGAGCTGGTCGCCGGATTCCACACCGAGTACTCGTCGCTGAAGTTCGCGATGTTCATGCTGGCCGAGTACGTCAACATGATGACGGTTTCGTCGCTGGCCACGGCCCTGTTCTTCGGTGGCTGGCATGCGCCCTGGCCGCTGAACATGTGGGCGGGCGCCAACACCGGGTGGTGGCCGGTGCTCTGGTTCACCGCCAAGATGTGGACCTTCCTGTTCATCTATATGTGGCTGCGAGCCTCACTGCCCCGGCTGCGCTACGACCAGTTCATGGCGCTGGGCTGGAAGCTGCTGATCCCCGCCTCGCTGGTGTGGGTGCTGATCGCAGCGGTGATCCGCACCGCGCGCAACCAGGGGTACGCGCATTGGACGCCGATCCTGGTGGTCAGCAGCCTGGTCTTCGCCGCGGTGCTGGTGCTGCTGTTGCGAAAACCGTTCAGCACGCCGACGATTCGCGCGCTGGAACGCGAGCTGCGCCGCGAGGGCGGGGAAGGTCCCGGCCCGGAAACAACCGAGCCGGCGTTCCCGACACCGCCGCTGCCGGCACAAAAGGTCGGCGCGAGCAAGGAGAAAGCACGTGCCTAGATTCTTCGACGCCGTAGCAGGTTTCGGCGTGACGTTCGCGTCGATGTTCAAGAAGAGGGTCACCGAGGAGTATCCGGAAAAGCCGGGTCCGGTCGCGCCGCGCTATCACGGGCGCCACCAACTCAACCGGTATCCCGACGGGCTGGAGAAGTGCATCGGCTGCGAGCTGTGCGCCTGGGCGTGTCCCGCCGACGCGATCTACGTCGAGGGCGCCGACAACACCGAGGAGCTGCGGTATTCGCCGGGCGAACGCTACGGCCGCGTGTACCAGATCAACTATCTGCGCTGCATCGGCTGCGGCCTGTGCATCGAGGCCTGCCCGACCAGGGCGCTGACCATGACCAACGACTACGAGATGGCCGACGACAACCGCGCCGACCTGATCTACGAGAAGGACCGGCTGCTCGCCCCCCTGCTCCCCGACATGACCGCGCCGCCGCACCCGAGGGCGCCCGGCGCCACCGACAAGGACTACTACCAGGGCAACGTGACCGCTGAGGGATTGCGGGCGCGCGAGAATGCGGGAGACAACCGATGATCGCTGTGCTCGCCTCAACCCCGCTCGCCTCGGAGACCATCGTTCGCACCTCCACCGGCGAGGCGGTCACGTTCTGGGTGCTGGGCGCCGTGGCGCTGATCGGCGCGGTCGGGGTGGTGCTCGCCGTCAACGCCGTGTACTCGGCGATGTTCCTGGCGATGACCATGATCATCTTGGCGGTGTTCTACATGATCCAGGACGCGCTGTTCTTGGGTGTAGTTCAGGTGGTCGTCTACACCGGTGCGGTGATGATGCTGTTCCTGTTCGTCCTGATGCTGATCGGCGTCGACTCCGCGGAATCGCTGAAGGAGACGCTGCGGGGCCAGCGCGTGGCCGCGGTGGTCACCGGCCTCGGGTTCGGGATCCTGTTGCTGGCCGGCATCGGCAACGTGGCGACCGGAGGGTTTCTCGGGCTCACCACCGCCAATTCGGGCGGCAACGTGGAAGGCCTGGCCGCGCTGATCTTTTCGCGTTACCTGTGGGCCTTCGAGCTGACCAGCGCCCTGTTGATCACCGCGGCGGTCGGCGCGATGGTGCTGGCGCACCGGGAACGTTTCGAGCGGCGCAAGACCCAGCGCGAGCTTTCCGAAGAACGCTTCCGGGCCGGCGGGCGCCCCACCCCGCTGCCCAACCCGGGCGTCTACGCGCGCCATAACTCCGTCGACGTCGCCGCGCTGCTGCCCGACGGCTCGTACTCGGAGTTGTCGGTGTCCCCCATCCTGCGGATCCGCGGCGCGGACGGCGGAGACGTCGCAGCGACGCGCTCCACCGAAGCCGTCAAGGGCGGTGCGTCGTGAATCCGGCCAACTACCTTTACCTTTCGGCGCTGCTGTTCACCATCGGGGCGTCGGGGGTGCTGTTGCGCCGCAACGCCATCGTGATGTTCATGTGCGTGGAGCTGATGCTCAACGCCGTCAACCTGGCGTTCGTCACGTTCGCGCGAATGCACGGCCACCTCGACGGACAGATGATCGCGTTCTTCACGATGGTGGTGGCCGCGTGCGAGGTCGTCGTCGGCCTGGCCATCATCATGACGATTTTCCGTGCCCGCAAATCCGCTTCCGTCGACGACGCGAACCTACTCAAAGGCTAAAAGAACGCCGAGATGACTGACTACACCTGGCTGCTGGTGGCGCTGCCGTTGGCGGGTGCCGCGATCTTGTTGTTCGGGGGCAGGCTCACCGACGCGTGGGGCCACCTGCTGGGTTGTGCCACCGCGCTCGCGGCGTTCGGGGTGGGCGCGACGCTGCTCGCCCACATGCTCGGCCGCGGCGAGGCCGACCGCGCCATCCACCAGAAGCTGTTCACCTGGATCCCCGTCGGGCAACTCCAGGTCGACCTCGGGCTGCAGATCGACCAGCTGTCGATGTGCTTCGTGCTGCTGATCACCGGGGTCGGATCGCTGATCCACATCTACTCGGTCGGCTACATGGCTGAAGACCCCGATCGCCGAAGGTTTTTCGGCTACCTCAACCTGTTCCTGGCCTCGATGCTGCTGCTGGTGGTCGCCGACAACTACGTGGTGCTCTACGTCGGCTGGGAGGGCGTCGGCCTGGCCTCCTACCTGCTCATCGGTTTCTGGTACCACAAGCCGTCGGCCGCCACCGCGGCCAAGAAGGCGTTCGTCATGAACCGGGTCGGTGACGCCGGGCTGGCGGTGGGAATGTTCTTGATGTTCAGCACCTTCGGCACGCTGTCGTACGCCGGGGTGTTCGCGGGCGCGCCTTCGGCCTCGAGCGGCGCGCTAACCGCGATGGGGTTGCTGTTGCTGCTGGGCGCCTGCGCAAAGTCCGCGCAGGTTCCGCTGCAGGCGTGGCTCGGCGACGCGATGGAAGGCCCGACACCGGTGTCCGCCCTGATCCACGCGGCCACCATGGTGACCGCCGGCGTGTACCTGATCGTGCGGTCCAATCCGCTCTACAACCTCTCGCCCGGAGCGCAATTGGGCGTCGTCATCGTCGGCGCCGTCACCCTGCTGTTCGGGGCGTTCATCGGCTGCGCCAAGGACGACATCAAGCGCGCCCTGGCGGCGTCCACGATGAGCCAGATCGGCTACATGGTGCTGGCCGCCGGCCTCGGCCCGGCCGGCTACGCCTTCGCGATCATGCACCTGCTCACCCACGGCTTCTTCAAGGCCGGCCTGTTCCTCGGGTCCGGGTCGATCATCCACGCGATGCACGAGGAGCAGAACATGCGCCGCTACGGCGGCCTGCGCAAGGCCCTGCCGGTCACGTTCGCCACGTTCGGGCTCGGATATCTGGCGATCATCGGCGTGCCGCCGTTCGCGGGCTTCTTCTCCAAGGACGCCATCATCGAGGCGGCGCTGGCCGCCGGCGGCACCCGCGGTTACGTGCTGGGCGGTGCCGCGCTGCTGGGCGCCGGCGTCACCGCGTTCTACATGACCCGGGTCATGCTGATGACCTTCTTCGGTGAAAAGCGTTGGGCCCCCGGCGCCCACCCGCACGAGGCGCCCGCCGTGATGGCGTGGCCGATGATCCTGCTCGCCGTCGGTTCGGTGTTCTCCGGCGGCCTGCTGGCCTGGCGGGGCACCATGCAGCACTGGCTCGAGCCCGTCGTCGGGGTGCACGAAGAGGCCGCGCACGCCCTGCCGGCGTGGGTCACCACCGTCATCGCGTTGGGTGTCGTCGCCGTCGGAATCGCGGTGGCCTACCGGATGTACGCCACCGCGCCCATCCCGCGGGTCGCTCCCGTGCGGGTCTCGGCGCTCACGACCGCCGCGCGCGCCGACCTCTACGGCGACGCGCTCAACGAGGAGGTGTTCATGCGCCCCGGCGCGCAGCTGACCGAGGCACTGGTCGAGGTCGACAACGCCGGCGTCGACGGCTCGGTCAACGCCCTGGCCGCGCTCGTCAGCCGGACGTCAAACGGCCTGCGGCGCTTCCAAACCGGATTTGCCCGCAACTACGCATTGTCGATGCTCGCGGGCGCCGTGCTGGTGGCCGCACTGATCCTGGCGGTGAGGGTGTGGTGAGTAACGTGCCGTGGCTGAGCGTCCTGTGGCTGCTGCCGCTGGCGGGCTCCCTGCTGATCATCCTGCTGCCGCCGGGGCTGCGGCAGCTCGCCAAGTGGACCGGCCTGATCGTCGGGGTGCTGACGCTGGCGGTGGCGATCGTCATCACCGTCGGCTTCAAGAGCGGCGGCCCCACCTATCAGTTCGTCGAAAGCCACAGGTGGATACCGGCGTTCGGCGCCGGCTACTCGCTCGGCGTGGACGGCATCGCGGTGGTGCTGGTGCTGCTGACCGCGGTGCTGATCCCGCTGCTGCAGGTGGCCGGGTGGAACGACGGCAACAAGGGCACGCAGGCGAATACCCGTAGCGTGCACGCCTACGTCGCGCTCACGCTGGCCATCGAGGCGATGGTGCTGATCTCGGTGGTCGCGCTGGACGTGCTGCTGTTCTACGTCTTCTTCGAGGCCATGCTCGTGCCGATGTACTTCCTGATCGGCGGCTTCGGGCAGGGTTCCGGCCGGTCGCGCGCGGCGGTGAAGTTCTTGCTGTACAACCTGTTCGGCGGCCTGATCATGCTGGCGGCCGTCATCGGGCTGTACGTGGTCACCGCGCAGCACGGCTCGGGCACCTTCGACTTCCGTGACATCGTGGCCGGCGTCGCATCGGGCCGCTACGGCGCCGATCCGGCGGTGTTCAAGGCGCTGTTCCTCGGCTTCATGTTCGCGTTCGCGATCAAGGCCCCGCTGTGGCCGCTGCACCGCTGGCTGCCCGATGCCTGCGTCGAGGCCACCCCGGCGACGGCGGTGCTGATTACCGCCGTGATGGACAAGGTCGGCACCTTCGGCATGCTGCGCTACTGCCTGCAGCTGTTCCCCGACGCCTCAACGTATTTCCGTCCGGCGATCGTGACGCTGGCGATCATCGGCGTGATCTACGGCGCAATCGTGGCGATCGGCCAGACCGACATGATTCGCCTGATCGCCTACACGTCGATCTCGCACTTCGGGTTCATCATCGCCGGCATCTTCGTCATGACCAGCCAGGGGCAGAGCGGGTCGACGCTCTACATGCTCAACCATGGCATCTCCACCGCCGCGGTGTTCCTGATCGCGGGATTCCTGGTGACGCGGCGCGGCAGCCGGGCGATCGCCGACTACGGCGGCGTCCAGAAGGTCGCACCGATCCTGGCCGGCACGTTCCTCGTCTCGGCCATGGCCACCCTGTCGCTGCCCGGGCTGGCGCCGTTCGTCAGCGAATTCCTCGTCCTGCTGGGCACTTTCAACCGGTACTGGCTGGCCGGCGCCTTCGGGGTAACCGCCCTGGTGCTCGCGGCCATCTACATGCTGTGGCTCTACCAGCGGATGATGACGGGACCGGTGGCCGAGGGTAACGACCGGATCACCGACCTGCGGGCGCGCGAATTGGTCGTCGTGGCACCGTTGCTCGCGCTGCTGTTCGTGCTGGGCGTCTATCCCAAGCCGGTGCTCGACATCATCAACCCCGCCGTCGAGAACACCATGACCACCATCGGCCAACATGACCCAGCGCCGAGCGTGCCGCCCCGGACTGCCGAAGGACCGCACCGATGACCCTGCCCACCCCCAGCGTCGAGTACTTCCTGCTGTGCCCGATGCTCATCGTCTTTTCCGTCGCGGTCGTCGGCATCCTCGTCGAGGCCTTCCTGCCCAGGCGGATTCGCTACGCCGCGCAGATGACGCTGGCCCTCGGCGGCCTGATCGCGGCGCTTTTCGCGGACGTGGAAGTCGCCGAGTCGATTCCCGCGTCCGGTCGCACCGCCGTGCTGGGCGCGGTGGCCATCGACCGGCCGACGCTGTACCTGCAGGGCACGGTGCTGCTGGTCGCGGTGCTGGCGGTCATCTTCATCGGCGAGCGGACCCAAGCCAAGGCGGAGAGCAAGGTCGCCGCGCGGGTGGGCGCTGGCGGATTGGATTCCTTTACACCGCAGGCGTCCGCGGTTCCCGGGGGTGAGGCGGAGCGCGAGGCCGAACGGGCCGGGGCCGCGCAGACCGAGCTTTTCCCGCTGGTGATGCTGTCGGTCGGCGGCATGATGGTGTTCCCCGCGTCCAACGACCTGCTGACGATGTTCGTCGCGCTGGAAGTCTTGTCGCTGCCCCTGTACCTGATGTGCGGGCTGGCCCGGCATCGCCGCCTGCTGTCCCAGGAAGCGTCGATGAAGTACTTCTTGCTGGGCGCGTTCTCCTCGGCGTTCTTCCTCTACGGCGTCGCGCTGCTCTACGGCGCGACGGGCACGCTGCTGCTGCCCGGGATCCGAGATGCCCTTGCCGCCCATGGCGATAGCTCGATGGCGCTGATCGGCGTCGCGCTGCTGTCGGTCGGCCTGCTGTTCAAGGTGGGCGCCGTCCCGTTCCACTCCTGGATTCCCGACGTCTACCAGGGCGCGCCCACCCCGATCACGGGATTCATGGCGGCGGCCACCAAGGTGGCGGCGTTCGGCGCGCTGCTCCGCGTCGTCTACGTTGCGCTGCCCCCGCTGCACCACGAGTGGCGCCCGGTGCTGTGGGCCATTGCGATCCTGACCATGGCCGTGGGCACCGTCACGGCGGTGAACCAGACCGACGTCAAGCGGATGCTGGCCTATTCCTCGGTCGCGCACGTGGGCTTCATCCTCACCGGCGTGATCGCCGACAACACCGCCGGCCTGTCCGCCACGCTGTTCTATCTGGTCGCCTACAGCTTCAGCACCGTGGGCGCGTTCGCCATCGTGAGCCTGATCCGCAACGCCGACGGCGTCGAAGACGCGAAGATCTCACACTGGGCCGGGCTCGGGCAGCGCTCCCCCATTGTGGGCGTGATGTTTTCGATGTTCCTGTTGGCCTTCGCCGGCATCCCGTTGACGAGCGGATTCGTCAGCAAGCTCGCGGTGTTCAAGGCCGCCGCCCAGGGCGGCGCCGTGCCGCTGGTCATCATCGGCGTCATCGCCAGCGGTGTGGCCGCGTACTTCTACGTGCGCGTCATCGTGTCGATGTTCTTCACCGAAGCGACCGACGACACCCCGCACGTCGTGGAGCCCGGCATCCTGAGCAAGATCGCGATCGCGGTATGCGCCGCCGTCACAGTGCTTTTGGGGATCTTCCCGCAACAGCTGCTCGAGCTGGCCGACCAGGCGGCCCAGCTGCTGCACTAGAAATCCCCCGCGTCAGCTCACGAACGGGCGGGTCGCCAGCACGTAGATCGCCAGCACCCCGACCGGCGCGGCCAACGGCAACCACGGCAGCTGCAGCGGGAAGGCCGTCGCGACCAGGCCCGCGAACATAAAGCCTACGGCCGCAACGGCGGTCGGCCAGCTCCACATGACGCCGCCGACCGTCCCGACCGCGTGCCGGCACACCAGATATGCGACCGCGCACAGCCCGGACCAGGCGGCGAAGACGAGCGAGGGGTCCGACGCCAGGATGGTCGCCACCGACAACAGCACGGCGACGGTCGCCGCCGGGCGGAAAACCACGGAGACAGCCACCGCGACGGCGGCCGCGACGCCCGCGACGACCGCCGGCCCGTGCGAGCCGAACGCGGCCAGCCCCACCATGAGTGCGCCGAAAACCGTTGAGATGCCCAGTGTTGCGGGACGCGCGATCGAGCTCATGCCCGCAGCCGTCCCCGGACGCGATGGCGGCGGTCGGGCAGGACGGCCATCGACTGATCCAGCGTGCTGTCACCTCGCCACGCCACGATGTCGACGCCGACCGTCGCCATGTCGCGATACATGGCCGAGCGCTGCAGCGCCCACATCCGGTCGATCAGCGGATCCTGCTGGCTTTCGAAGGGCGAGGTGTCAAGGATGTCGACGGCGATCACGACGTGGCCCCGCTTGCGCAGGTCGATCAGGGCCAGCGCGAATTCCGTGTCGAGCAGCGTGGAGAACGCGATGACGATCGCGCCCACGGGAACCGCGGCGCGCGGCGCCAGTGTGCCGGTGGTGTTTTCGAATCGGTCGCCGGCGCCTAGGACGGTGTCGAGCACCCGGTAGAACTGGCGCTGTCCGATGTCGGCGCCCAGCCAGCGCGGGCGGTTGCCACCCAGGGCGACGATCCCGGCGCGATCGCCGTGCCGCAGCGCGGTCTGCACCACCTGCGCGGCGCCGCGCACGACGCGTTCGGTGGCTTCGGTTGCCGGGCCGGCGGGTTGGCGATACGTGTCGATCAGCACCACCACGTCGGCGGCGCGATCGGTCAATCGCTGGGTCACGTGCAGCTGACGCCGGCGCGCGCTCACCGGCCAGTTCACCGCCCGCAACTGGTCACCGGGCACGTAGGGGCGGATGTCGGCGTACTCCACACCGGGGCCGATGTGGCGGGTCAGGTGGGCACCCAGCCGGTCGAGCAACTCGATCTGCGGGATCGGTGTCGACTGCGGGGGCGTCAGCGGGAACACGATCACGTCGGCGGCGTCGACGGTGCCCGTTCCCGTCAGCAACCCGCCCCGCGCCAGCACCTCGACCCGCGCCCGCACGGGGTAGCGGCCCCAGCGCTGTGCCGTTGCCGCAACGGTTTTCGCGTGCCGGGAATCGGCATCGAGCGCTTCGAGCTGCATGCCCGCGACGGGCCGCACGGTCAGCTCCACCGCCGAGGGCCCGGCGTCGCCCTCTTCGCTCAGCCACACACGCACCCGCGCCTGTTCGTTTTCAAAGCATCGCTGCGAATCGGGTGCGCCGTGCACGCGAATCTTCGGCACCGCGGGTTGCCAGCTGATCGAACACAGCACACCCAGCAGTGGCGCGGCGAACGCGAGCAGCTGCCAGCGTGCGCCGATCACCGCGGCCGCCAGCGCAACCCCGGCGCAGGTCGCGATCGAGAGGGTCAACGGCGATGCGCGCCAACGGAACTCGACTTCGGTGCCCATCGGGGTCAACCGTGTCCCCCGCTCGTTCGGGGCACCGGCAAGCGTCGCAGCAATTCTCCGACCACGTCGGCCCCCTGGATCTTGCGAACCCACATCTCCGGCCGCAGGGTGATGCGATGCGCGACGGCCGCGACGGCGAGCGCCTTGACGTCCTCGGGGATCACATAATCGCGGCCGAGCAACAACGCCCGCGCGCGGGCGAGTTGAACCAGGTCGAGTTCGGCGCGCGGGCTGGCGCCCACGGCGACCTGCGGGTGGTGCCGGGTGGCGGTGGCCAGCGACACCACATAGTGCAGGACGTCCTCGTGCACGGTCACTTGCTCGACCGATTCGCGCATCGCCAGCAGGTCGTGCCCGTCCACCACCTGGTTGACCGTCGGCTCGGCCGAGCCGCGTTCGAGGCGGCGGCGCAGCATCGAGGTCTCGTCGCGCTCGGAGAGGTATCGCAGTTCCAGCCGGATCGCGAACCGGTCCAGCTGCGCCTCGGGCAAGGGATACGTGCCCTCGTACTCGATCGGGTTGTCGGTCGCCAGGACGATGAACGGCGTTGGCAGCTTGTGGGTTTCGCCGTCGATGCTCACCTGGCCTTCGGCCATCGCTTCGAGCAGCGCCGCCTGGGTCTTCGGCGGCGTGCGGTTGATCTCGTCGGCGAGCAAAAGGTTGGTGAAGATGGGTCCGGACCGGAACGCGAAGTTGCCGGACTGCATGTCGTAAATCGTCGAGCCGAGCAGGTCCGCGGGCAGCAGGTCCGGGGTGAACTGCACCCGGGTGAATCGAAGCCCCAGCGCGGCGGCGAAGGACCGCGCGATCAGCGTCTTGCCGAGGCCGGGCAGGTCCTCGATGAGGACGTGGCCGCGCGCGAGCACCGCGGTCAGGATGAGCGTCAGCGCCGAGCGCTTCCCCACCACCACCCGTTCGATTTCGTCGAGGACAGCCTCGCAGCGTGCGGTGGTGGTCGCGACCGGCAGCGTCATATTTGCTCCAACCTTCGCAGAATCTCCTCCAGCACCCCGCGGCCGGGCCCGGGTTCGCGGTCGCCGGTGCGCGTGACGTTGTTCGGATTGACCCATTCCCACAGTTCCGGGCCGAAAAGCATTCGGCCGCTGGCGTGATAGGCGCCTGCGTCCTTGGATTGCTTGTGCCCCGTGGTCATTTCGTAGCGCCGGGCGAGCATGGGGCGCAGATGCCGGTCCCAGTCCGCCCGGGTGGAGTCCGACCGCCGGATCGTCGCCTCGGTGGTGGACAGCCAGCGGCGCAACGAATCCCCCAGCTCGTCGTAGTCCGGCTCGGCCGCCGGTTCGTTGCCGCGCCCCACGTAACGGCGAACGTTGAGCAACACCAGGGCCAGTCCGACACCGGAGGCGGCCAACAGGAAGCGGCGGCCGTGCAGCGTCAACGCCAGCAGCTCGATCCCCACGACGAGGCAAACACCAAGGACGACAAGCCTTTTCATACCGGGCTCCGCAACTCGGCAAGCACCAGCCGCAACACGTCGACCGCCACGTCGCGATGCCCCTCGTTCATCACGTGCGGGGAAAAACGCGCCTCTTCGAACAGGTTGACCAGCCGCTCCGCGTTCTCGGCGTGCAGCGCATGGTGTTCGACGGCCCGAACCAGTACCTCGGTCGGCGTATCGAAGTCCTGCGGCGCGGCGCCGGGCACGCGGGCGAGCTCACGTTCCATCGCCGCGTAGCACGCGATGATCGCCTCACGGGGTTCGCGGCTGAGGTCGCCGATCTCGGCCAAACCGACTTCGGCCGCGCGGGCCAGCGACTCCGACGGCGGCTCCGGTGCCGGCGATTCGATGCGATCGTCGGCCGCCAGGACCGGTCTGGGGACCGGCCTGGGCGCCCGCCACCGCCGCCGCGCCATGATCAGCGTCCCGGCGACTATCACCAGCATCATCGGGATCGTGCCGGCAAGCAGAACACCGAACATGTCCCCCGAACCATTGCCCGGGCGCGGCTGGTTCGCCGAGCCGCTGGGGGGGCTCGATGTCCGTGCGGCGGGGACTTGGGTGGGGGCCGACGGATTGGCGTGGTGCGGCACCAGGTAGCGGACCAGCAGGGTCACGATCAGCAGCCAGGCCACGATCAGCAGCAATCCGATCAGCAACACGCGCCAGCTGGGCCGGCCCTTGCCGATGCCGAGCAGGTCGGACAGGTCCGCCTGAGCGGGTGCCGGCGCGCGCGGATCCCGTAGCCGCGCGATCACCGCGATCGCCAGCAGCGCGAGCGCCCCGCTCAGGGCAGCGATGACGAAAAGCAGGGCCGCCCGGCCGCCGCCCGGCTCGCTATGAGCCGCATGGCCTTGGGCCGGGAAGTACCCGCGCAGCGCGGCGGCGGCAAAGATCAACAGGGCGATCAGGGCAACCACGCGCCCCGTCGGCTTGTCAATACCGGGCTTCATAACGGGCAAGGGGCACCACCCGACCGGTTGCATACGCGGTTGCGGCTCTGTCTTGGTTCATACTGGCACGTCAAGCGGCCATCCCGCCAGGAACGACGCCGGCGCCGACGCGCGCCGCCGACCCCGGGACGGACCTCGGTTGCGGCTTTGTCCACAGGCCAGAACCGCCGCCGCTCACGGTGTGCAACTTCAACGGATTGTGGCGTACATCACACTCTCGCTACCGCCGGTACAACCCGCGTACTCGGTGCGACTATTGGACGCACGTCGACCAAGCCCCCAATCTTTGATTGGCTGAGAACCCGTGGCAGCGATTAAGGAGGGACCCGCCGTTGACCGCCGTATACAACGCGACAGCGGCTGAACCACCGACTGAGACCGAAGGCGACGCAGTCGCCTGTATCGACGCCGACGCCGGCATCACGACAAACGGCCAGCCTGCCCCCAGTCAGGCGGTGGAGACGCCTGACCAACCGGACGAGGGCCAGGCGGCCCCGGAGGCCGCGGCGCCGACGGGCCGGCGGACCGTCACGGCACTGGGCAAACCCTTCCGATACGTCCTGCGTCAGCTCGATTCCTCGATGCAGACGCTGGGCCGTTTCTTCGACCTGGCCGCCCAGTCCTTCAGGTACCTGATCACGGATTTGATCCGGTTGCGCCACCCCTGGCGGGACACCATCAACCAGGCCTGGTTCATCATCAGCGTCACCGCGATACCCGCGTTGCTGGTGTCGATCCCGTTCGGGGTCATCGTGGCGGTGCAGGTGGGGAACTTCGTCCAGCAGGTCGGCGCCTCGTCGGTGTCGGGCGCGGCCGGCGGCCTCGGGGTGATCCGGCAGGGTGCGCCGGTCGTCGCCGCGCTGCTGCTGGGCGGCGCGGCCGGTTCGGCGGTGGCCACCGATCTCGGCGCCCGCACCATTCGCGAAGAGGTCGACGCGCTGCGCGTCATGGGCATCAACCCGGTGCAGCGGCTGGTCACCCCCCGGCTGGCCGCGATCGTCATCGTGGCGCCGGTGCTGTGCTCCTTCATCATCTTCATGGGGCTGGCGGCGGGCTACGCGATCAACGTCGGCTTCCAGTCCGGCACCCCGGGGAGCTACATCGCGTCGTTCGCGTCCTTCGCCAGCGTCAACGACGTCGTGGTGGCCGTCCTCAAGACCTGGCTGTTCGGCGTGATCGTGATCCTGGTGGCCTGCCAGCGCGGGCTGGAGACCAAGGGCGGCGCCCGGGGCGTGGCCGACGCGGTCAACGCCTCCGTGGTCATCGGCATCGTCTCGGTGTTCGTTATCAACCTGGTGATCACGCAGGGGCTGTCGATGTCCATGCCGCTGCGAGTGGGCTGACGGCCGCCGATGACACAGCCGGCTCGATACGTACCGACGCCTTTGCGGGCCCCGCGATGGTTCGCGCACCGGGGCGACTCGCTCGTCCAGCGCCTCGGTCACCAGGTCACCTTCGGCGCCCAGGTGCTCGGCGCGATTCCGCACACGCTGAAGCGCTACCGGCACCAGACCGGCGTGCTGCTGGTCGACATGATCTGGGGAAACGGGTCGCTGATCGTCGGCGGTGGCACCATCGGCGTGCTGGTGTTCATGGGCGCGGCGGTCGGTGGTTCGGTCGGGGTCGAAGGGTACGGGGCCCTCGACATGGTCGGCATGGGCCCGCTGACCGGCTTCGTCTCCGCGTACGCGAACACCCGCGAGATGGCGCCGATGATTGCGGGGATCGGCTTCGCGGCCCAGGCCGGGTGCCGCATGACGGCAGAGATCGGCGCCATGCGGATCTCGGAGGAGATCGACGCGCTGGAAGCCCTTGGCATTCAGTCGGTCCCGTTCGTGGTCACCACCCGGGTGATCGCGGGCATGATCACCATCGTCCCGCTGTACGTGGTGACGCTCGCGTTGAGCTACGCGTCGTGCGCGATGGTGGTCAACGTGCTGCACGGGCAGTCGTCGGGCACCTATTACCACTACTTCGACTCGTTCATCCAGCCGACCGACGTGGTGTTCTCCGTGCTCAAGGCCGCCATCTTCGTGACGCTGATCATCGCCATCCACTGCTATCAGGGCTACTACGCCAGCGGGGGTCCCGAAGGTGTCGGGCGGGCCTCGGGCCGGGCCATCCGGGCCAGCATCGTCACCGTGGTCGCCGCGGACATGGTGCTGACGCTGTTGTTCTGGGGCAACAGCCCCGGCATTCGGATATCGGGATAGCCCATGGCGACACTGCCGGGTTCGGACCAGGGAGCGCGGGCGCCCAGCTCACGCTCGTTGCGGATCCGTGGACTGATCTCCGCCGTAGCGCTGGCGATCGCGGGCATCGTGCTGTATCAGCTGGGCACCGGCGGCTACGCCGACACGTTCACGCTGACGGTGGTGGCCGATTCGATCGGTGAGGGCCTGACGCCGGGCGCGGAGGTCAAGTTCCGCGGCCTGACGATCGGATCGGTGAAGACCCTTCAATCGGTCGGATACAACAGGCAGAAGATCACGGTGGAACTCGAGCCGCGGCAAGCGAGGGCACTGGCCGCCGACACGACGGCGAACTTCATGTCGTCGAACACTTTTGGCCTCGCGGCGGTCGAACTGGTCAGCAGCGGCGTCGGTCCCCGGCTGCGGCCGAACCAGATGCTGCTGATCGGCGCCAACGCGCGGTCGGCCTCCATCACCGGGCTGCTGCGTCAGGGCCAAAAACTCGGCCGGATCGCGGACTCGCCCGATGTCGACCACATCATCGAGGTGGTGCGCCGGCACGCCGACCTGACCGAGCCGGTCACCCGGTCGTACTTCGACCTGGTCAAGATGCTCGTCGACTCCCAGAAAGTGCCGTTCTCGCAATCGCTTTCGGTGTTCGCCTCGGTGGTCAACGGCGCCAGCGACTCCATCCCCCTCATCGGCCTGGCCTACGACCTGCTCAACGGGATGGAGTTCCTGGCTCAGCCCGACGGCGTCGAACGCATGAACACCATCCTGGACCAGAGCGCCAAGCTCCTCTTCACCAGCGACAAGATGATCGTGAAGAACGTCTCGTGGCTGGCCCCGTTCATGCGCGCGACGACGGACGTCTTGCTGCCGCTGTCGTACATGCAGGGCAGCATGGCGCCGGTTTATGACCGGCTCTCGGGTCTGCTGGACCGCACCAGCGCGGCGTTCCCCGTCATCGACGGCAAGGTCCGCATGCAGATCGAGGTCACCCTGGACACGATGCCCGGGCTGGCGGCGGCCCTGCCCTCCCCACCGCCAGCGGCGCCGCAGCGGGGTGGCCGATGAGAAGTGTCACCAAATCGGTGGTGTGGCTGACGATCTTCACCGCGGTCGCGGTGGTGTGCACGCTGATCGTGCTGACCGCCTTGCGTTCGCCGGTCACCGGGGCGGTCTCCCGCTACACCGCCGCGTTCTCCGACGTGTCGGGGCTCTACGTCGGTGACGACGTCCGCATTTCCGGTGTGCAGGTCGGCAAGGTGGAAACCATCCGGCTCGACGGGCGGATCGCCAAGGTCGATTTCACCGCGCAAAACGATCACCCGGTGTTCGCCAACACCGTCGCCGCGGTGCGCTATCAAACCCTGCTCGGTCAGCGCTACGTGGAACTCGTCCAGCCGGCCAAGCCGGAGCAACGGCTGCCGGCCGGGGGCACCATCGCGCTGGCGCAGACGATCCCGTCGTTCGATGTGGCCAAGCTGTTCAACGGGTTTCGGCCGATCTTCCAAACCCTCGACCCCGCCCAGTTCAACCAGTTGGGCGAGAACCTGCTGCGGCTGATCCAGGGCGACGAAAACGGCATCGGCCCGTTCCTGCACGACCTCGACGTCATTTCAAAGCTGGCCGTGGACCGGCAGGCGGTCATCGCCGGCGTGCTGCGCAACCTCAGCGCGATCTCGGCCGACCTGGGCGGCAAATCGCAGCAACTGTTCCACCTCATCGCCACGCTCAACGACGTGGTGACGAAGTTCGCCTCCAAGGGCGAGGAGTTCAGTCAGGCGATGGAAGCCGGACTGCCCGTCTTGCGCAACACCACCCATTTCCTGCAGTACTTCGAGCGCATCTTCGACGGGACGACGGTCCCGCTGTACGACCTGTTCAGCCGGATGTGGCCGCAGACCGCGACGATCATCGCGGGCCTGTCGCTGGCGCCGTCGCTGATCCAGGGCATGCGGGACTGGCTGGCCGACGAAAAGCCCGCCACGCCAACGTTTAACTGCTCGCACGGCGAAGTGACGCTGCCCGGGATCGGTCAGGTGTCGTTCGCGCAACAGAACTTGGTGGTGTGCCGGTAATGGTGTTCGGCGACAAGGGGACGGGACGGCGGCGTCCCGTGCTCGACGAGCGTGCCGCTGCCGTCCGCAATCGCCGCAACGGCATCGTGGGCGTCGTCGTCATCGTTGCGGCGTTGGCCGCGACCGCGATGGCATACCTGAATCCCACCGGCCAGACCGGCTACACCGCACACCTGCCCAACTCCGGCGGCGTGCGCGCCGGCGACCAGGTTCGGATCGCGGGCATCCCGGTCGGGAAGGTGACCGGCGTCCGGCTCGCCGGCGCCGTCGTCGAGATGAAGTTCGACATCGAGCAATCGGTGGTAGTCGGTTCGGAATCCACCCTGGACATCAAGCTGCTGACCCCGTTGGGCGGCCATTATGTGGCGCTCGACCCGAAGGGCGGTTTGCCCCTGGGCCACAAAGTGATTCCGCCGCAACGTGTCACGCTGCCGTTCGAGGCCAACGACATCATCCAGGCGGCGACGCCCCTGATCAAGCAAGTCGACGGCCAAGTCATCCACGACACCTTCACCGAGGTGGCCAACGCCGCCAACAGGTATCCCGACGCAGTGCGCGACCTGCTCCGGTCGGCCAACGCGCTGACCGCGTCGTTAAGCAAGACAACGGCCGACTTCCATCGCGGCCTGGACTTCGTCAACAACGGCCTGCGCGCCACGGTCGCCGAGCGTAAGCAGCTCATCACGCTGTTCGAGCAGCTCGACATCCTCGGCCAGGCCTACACTTCGAGGTCGGTCGACATCATCGAATTCTTCGGCCTGTTATCCGAATTGGCCCGCATCATGGACCGCATCACGGTGTTTTGGGGGCGGGAGGTCGCGCCGGTCGTCAACGGGCTGGACGACATCAGCGAGACGCTGGGCGCCCACCCCGAGCGCATCGGCGAGGCGCTCGAGAACCTGGGTCAGACCCTCAACATCGTGGGGCCGATGCTCAGCGGGAACGGGGTCGTCTTCGACAAACACAACCGGCTGGTGCCCGGGCAGGATCTGTGCCTGCCCAACATCATGAGGAACTGTTGAGGTGGCCCGGATTTCGGCGCTCGGCTCGCGGCTGCGGTCTCCACTGGGGATCGCAGCGGTGCTGGCCGTCGTCGCGGCGGTCGCGGCGGCGGCGGTCATCGGCGCCAAGCTCCTCGCGCCGGGCCACAGCCGGGCGATGTGCGCCGAATTCACCGACGCGGTAGGGCTTTACCCGGGCAACAAGGTGGCGCTGCTGGGCATCGAGGTCGGCTCGACGACCGCGATCCTCAACAAGGCCGACCACGTCGAGGTCGACTTCACCGTCCCCACCGACCTCGATCTGCCGGCCGACGTCGGTGCGGTCACCTACTCGCAATCGATTGTCACCGACCGCCATATCGAACTGACCAAGCCCTACACCGGGGGCCCGAAATTCACCGGCCCGGGCTGCATCAAGCTGAAGTCCACCAAAACGCCGATCAGTGTCAGCGAAACCTTCTCCGCCGTAGGCAAGCTCGCCGACACCATCATGGGTCCCCAACCCGGCCAGGACCCGTCGAAGTCGCCGGGCGTGCAGGCCATCAACGACAGCCTGCGGGCGTTCAGCCGCTCGCTGGACGGCACCGGCCCCGGGCTCAACCAGACGCTCGGCAACCTGGTGACGATGCTGGCCGACCCGTATAAGGCCGACGCCGACTACCGGCAGCTGTTCGAGAACAGCGAGATCCTCACCTCCGACTTTCTCAAGAACTGGGACAGCTTCGCCTCGTTCGTCCGGATGCTGCCGACCACCACCGAATTGATCGAGGGCCTCTCGGACAACTTCGGCGCGGCCCTGAGCCACATGTCGCACCTGCTGCCGATCCTGGTCGAGGCGCTGGACCGGTGGGGGCCGCGGCTCTATCAGAAGCTGGACAAGGCGATCACCTGGCTGCGCGACATGCTGAACCGGCACACCCCGGCAATCCTCGCGATGATCAACTCCTGGCCGCAGTTCAGCCACTGGCTCAGCGACATCTACGAGCCGGCGTGGGGAACCCACAACGTCACGTATATCCCTCCGCAGGTGGCGATTTCGCCGACGCAGGCCGGCGCCATCTGCGAGGGGCTGCGGAAACGCAACGTCCCCGGTGCCGCGGCGGCGTGCGCGTCGGGCACCGCGTCGGATCCGGTCACCCTCGGCCTGACCGATCTAATCCTGGGGGCCGCGCTGTCATGAGCCGACGAGCGATGCGCGTACTGGTAGCCCTGCTGACGATCGGCCTGACCGCGGCATGTTCGCTGGATCCGACGCGGCTGCCGGTCCCGGGCGCCTACAGCCCCGACCACTCCTACCGGGTCAAGATCCAGTTCTCCAGCGTGCTCAACCTGCCCGCCCGCGCCAAGGTGGACTTCGGCGGGATCCAGATCGGTGTGCTCGACCACGTCCAGCTCGACGGCACCACGGCGGTCGCCTACGTCGATATCGCCGGCGACAGCAGGCTTCCCGCCAACACCCGTGCCGAACTGCGCCAGGCCACCCCGCTCGGGGACATCTACATCGCGCTGCTGCCGCCGGAGGATCGGGCTGGGGATCGATCCGGGGATGGATCCGGGGACCGGTCGGTGGCGCCGTTGCGCGACGGCGACACGATTCCGTTGCGCAACACCGCGCCGGCCGACAACGTCGAAGACGTGTTGCGCTCGGTGTCGAACCTGGTGGCCGGCGGCGCGATCGGCACGCTGCAAAGCACCGTGGTGAACCTCAACCACGCGTTCCCCAAGGATCCCGCCGAGCTGACGCGGGCCCAGCAGACCGTCGCCGGCGTGCTCAACGACCTGGCGGCCAACCAGGACACCATCGACGGGATCCTGTCCAGCATGGACAACATCACCACCAACGTGGCCGCCAACACCACGGTGTTCAACCGGCTCGTCACCGAAGGCCCGCCCAAGCTCCAAGGGCTGTCGGCGATCACCCTGGCCATCCTGAGCGTCGTCGGGGACTCCAGAGAAATCGGCGACCTCGGCGGGCAGATCCTCAACCCGGTCGCCGGGGACATGATGCAAATGCTTTCCTACATCACGCCATTGGTCGGAACCGTCGCGACCCTCGACACCACCATTCCGGTGCTGGCCGACAAGCTGATCGCGTTCCTGCACTACAAGCTTCTCGGATTTTTCCGCAATGGCGGCCCGAAATACATTGTCTCCGAACTTCATCCACCCACCGGCCACGAGGGCGTCGATCCCGCCGACAAGGCTGATGCGGCCGTCTCGGCGATGCAGACGATGGGAATGCTGCCATGAAGTTCAATGCCGGCGTCACGCTGGCCATCCTGGCGGTGATGACGCTGCTCGGCGCGGCCTACATGTCGATCGGCGTGCTCGACATCGGGCCGACGAAACAGGTCACCCGACTCACCTTGCTGCTCAACACTTCCGGCGGCCTGATGCCCACATCGGAAGTCACGATGCGCGGCATCAAGGTCGGTCGGGTGACCGGCATCCAGACCACCGCGACCGGGCTGGCGGTCTCAATCGACCTCGACCGCGAACACCCGGTGCCCGCCGACAGCCCGATCAGCGTGGAAAACCTCTCCGCCGCCGGCGAGCAGTACATCGACTTCAAACCGAAACTCATTGCGCCGCCGTACTTCGCCGACGGCGCGGTGATCCCGCCGGACCGCGTCGCGCCGATGGTTACCGGCGCCGACTTGCTCACCAAGGTGAATGCCCTGGTCTCGGCACTCAACCTCGACCAGGTACGCACCATCATCAGCAACGTCGCCGCCGCGTTCGCCGGCAACGACGCCACCCTCGATTCCCTGGCCACCACGGCTGGGTTGACGGCCAAGGTGATCCACGACGACAAGCAGTTGATGGCCACCCTGTTCGAGAACGTCTCGACGATGACCACCAACCTGGGTGACATCAACGCCGGCGAGGTGATCAGCGATACGGGAAAACTGCTGCCGCGTTCGGTGCCGGCATTCCTGCGGATGGTCCACGAATTCGAAACCCTTTCGCACACCGGCGTCGGCGTGGTGGGCCCGGACGACCCGGTCGGCATCCTGGTGGGCAAGATGAGCCAGTACATCGACATGCTGGCCGGTCCGCTGAGCACCTTCGCCACCGTGCTGGAACCCGCGCTCGCACCGCTGCACGACGTCAAGGTCGACGCCGGGCATTGGCTCGACTTCTGGGAATCGACCTTCAACGACACCGGCGGCATGCGGGTTCAACTGAACGTCCCGGCATGGCACCAATGATCAAGAAAGAACGGGCATGACCAACTCAACTGTCGACAAAGATGAAACCGTGGACGACACCGAGCCCACGGCGCCCGAGGACGGCGCAGAAGACACCGTCGAGGCCGACGAGGCCGTCGAGGCCGACGAGGCCGACCCGCCGCCCCGACGATTTTCAAGGTTCCGGCCGAAGATCTCGAGGCGATGGGGGGCGGCCGTTGTCTCGGCGGCGGTGCTCGCCGGCGGGGTGTTCGGGTTCATCAAGTACCACCAGGTGACCGGCCAGCTCGCGCAGCTGCGTCAGCAGCAAGCCGACCGCGACGCCGCGGCACAGCTGGCCAAGGAGTATGCGCTGAAGTCGCTGACGTACAGCTTCGAAGACCCGGACGCCTTCTTTCGTTCGGTCGAAGACGGTGTGTCGCAACAACTTAAGGACAAATACGTCAACGCCTCCGATTTGCTGAAGAGCATCATGCTGCAGGCGCAGGTCACCTCCACCGGTGAGGTGCTGGCCACGGACCCGGTGGCCCAGCCCGGCGGGGTCTACCAGGTGGTGGTGTCGGCCCATCAGACCACCCGCAATCTGCAAAACCCGACGCCGAAGGTGTCGATCATCCTGCTGCAGGTCACGGTGAACAGGGTGGGCAATGCCTGGCAGGTCGCCGACATCGGCCCCAAGGCCGGCGCCCGCCCGCCGATCGAGCAGCAGCTCCCGGCGCCCGAGCCGCCTCCCCCGGCCGCTCCTGCTCCGGCGCCCAGTCCGGCTCCGGCCAAGCCGGCACCGAAACGGTAGGCGCGCACCCGTGCGGCGGCTGGCCCTGCTGGGCGCGATCGTGACGATGGCGACGGCGGGCACGGTGTGCCCGATCGCGTCCACCGACACGTCGTTGCCTTCATGCCCGCAGACAGCCGCGGTGATCGCGCCGAGCGCGGAGTCGCCGCACACGGACTGCCGAATGCATTCCGGCGCGCTGGATTTCGCGGTCACCTATTGGACCGTGCCCGAGCTGCCCGGGCCCCGCGCGGTCAAGGTCGTCGTGACCGACGCGTCGGGCGAGGTGGTGCAGACGATCGACGAGCTGTTGGAGCCGTCCAGCCCCGGCGGCGTCGGGTTGGAGGACATCGACGGCGACGGGCGCGACGAGCTGATCATCCCGATCGCGCGACACCCGTTCAACGGCAGCCCGAATACCCGGTTCACGGTGTGGCGGGCGCCGGGCGACCGGCTGCATTTCGAACGCACCCAGATGGTCGCGCAGGCCGCGTATCCCAGCGGCGACGGCTACCTGGTGACCAACGCCGGGGCGCTGGACAGCCGAGACCTGACCTTCTATCTGCCCACGGGAGCCGGCTACACGCTGGTCGTCGTGTTGACCATCGAGGCCGAGCAGGTCGACCCCGACACCCACCGGGTCCTGACCGTCATCTGCCGCGCCCACCAGGAAGACGGCCTCCACGCGGTCGACATGAGCCTGCGCCAGGCGGAGGAAACGTTCTGCGCGTCGCCGGCCGCCATGGCTATCTGGCCGGGCGCCGAGCGCCTTGACATCCGGCGCTGGCGCCGTGGGCAGCAATAACGTTTCAAGGTGCGCACGCTGCGCGGGACACCGCCAGCTGTTGTCGCGCCTGGACGAGATCGCCGGCGAGTAGTTCCGGGCTCGCCGGTCGGTAGGGGTCGCTGGCGTCGATCTGCGCCGCCAGCATGTCGGATCGAAGCCGCAGGTCGACCGCGGCCGGACCGCGCAAGCCGTTCAGTGGTGACAGGGCGTTTCTGATCTGGCCCGCCACGTAAGGCGGTGTCCCGGAAGGGCTTACGAGGTCGAGGACGTTCTCGAGTCGGTCGGCCACCGGCACGACAATGCTGCATTCCCAGTCACCGGCGGCCGACGCCGGCGGGCACATCGTGACCGCGGCGACCACGAGCGGTACGGGCAGAATTCGTTTCAAGCGTGGGCGCATTGCCCCTACCTTTATCCACAGTTGAGGTTTTATCCACAGATTGTTATTTGACCGGCCCGATTCGCACATTTGTTCGATAGGTTGGTGGTGTGGGATTCATCAGCGCGGAGGCGGCACGCGAGCGGATCAGCGCCGCTTTGGACGCGATCGACGCCGCCCACGATGTGCTGCGGGAGACCTCGTCGGATCTGGTGGGCAACGACTTTCGGGTGGAGGTGGCCCAGCGGCTTGAGACCCAGGCGCGGGTGAATCGGGGGTTGATGTATCGGGTGTTCGCCGAGATCGCCGAGCCGCCCGACGGCGCCGAGTCCAGCCCGGGGCTGCGGGGCCGGGTGTGCGCGCGACTCCGTCTGACTTCCGGGGAGGTGACGCGCCGGTTTCGGTTGGCGGCCCGGATTCGGCCGCGGCGCTCGCTGACCGGCCCGCCCCTGCCGCCCGAACTGGAGATGGTGGCGGGAGCGGTCGAGGCGGGCGCGCTGGGTGAGGACCATCTGCGCGTGATCTGTCGCGCCTTGGATGTGCTGCCCGCCGCCGTGGCCCCGGCCGACGTGGCCGAGGCCGAACGCGTCCTGGTCGAGCATGCCTCCAAACTGGACTCCGCCGTGGTGACCCGGCTGGGGCAGCGCATCGCCGACTACCTCAACCCCGACGGCACCTTCACTGACGAAGACCGGGCCCGGCGGCGCTCACTGCACCTGGGCCCGCAAGGCCCCGACGGCATGTCGCGGCTGTCCGGGCTGCTCGACCCCGAGGCCCGCGCCTACTTCGAAGCCATCGCGGCCGCGGTGCGCCCCGGCCGCCACCAACCCGAGGGCACCCCCGCCGAGGAGCGCGACACCCGCAGCCAAGCTCAACGCGGCCACGACGCCTTCAAACTCGCGATGAAAACCGCGATCGGCTCCGGCGAGCTCGGCACTCACCGCGGCCATCCGGTCACCGTGGTGATCACCACCACCCTGGGCGAACTCGACCAAGCCGCCCACGCCGCCGTTAACACCGCGATCCCGATGCCCGCCCCGGCGCGCACCGGCGGCGGATCGCGCCTGCCGATGCCCGATCTGATTCGGATGGCGGCCAACGCGATTCACTACCTCGCGGTGTTCGAGGACCACACCAGCCGCCCGCTATACCTGGGCCGGCAAAAACGCCTCGCCACCGCCGACCAACGCCTCATCTGCCACGCCCGCGACCACGGCTGCACCCGCCCCAACTGCCTCGAATCGGGCTACCACTCCGAAGTCCACCACGTCCCCGACTGGGCCCAAGGCGGACAAACCGACGCCGACAAACTCTTCTTCGCCTGCGGCCCCGACCACACCGGCGCCACCAACGGCGACTACCACACCGAAGTCACCGACACCGGACGACTCGCCTGGACCGACGGCACCAGCCCGCCCGAAATCAACCACGCCCATCACCCCGACGAACTCCTGAACGGAGACCCCGACCCGCCCGACGAAGACGAACCGTGAACCGCCGCGTTGCGTGCCAGACTGGGCGGGTGCCGCCGCACCGCGATCTGGCCGCGTTCAACGACCGAGCGCCCGAGTACGACCGCGGGTGGCGCGGCCGCTTGCACCACGAGATCTCCGAACGCACGGCCGACCTCGCGGTGGCGACCGCCGCGTCCGCCGGCAGCGTGCTGGACGTCGGCTGCGGGACGGGCTACCTGCTGCGCGCACTCGGTCGTCGCTACCCGGACGCCCGGCAGCTTTGCGGCATCGACGCCGCACCGCAAATGATCGCTACGGCAAGGGCTTTGGAGGCCGACGACAGGTTGAGCTTTACCGTCGGGGTGGCCGAGGAGCTCGGCTACCCCGACGGCAGTTTCGACCTCGTGGTCAGCACGACATCGTTCGATCACTGGACGGATCAACAGGCCGGGCTCGTCGAATGCTCGCGGGTGCTGCGCCCGGGCGGTCACCTGGTGCTCGTCGACCAGTTCTCGCTGTGGCTGCTGCCGACCCTGGCCACCAGCCGGCGCGGCAAGGCCCGCACCCGACGCCGCGCCACGGCGCTGCTACTGCGCGCGGGGTTTCGCTCCCCGCAATGGCACCGGCTGTACGCGCTGATCATCAACGGCGTGACGGCAACTAAGCCAGCGTGAAGGGCCGGAAGCTGCCGTCGAGCACGTTCAGGTGCCCGATCGTGCGCCCGGTGACCACCGCCGGATCCACCAGCGCCAATTCGACTGCGGCGCGGGCGAAATCATCGGCAGAGGCGGTGTCGACGAAGCCGCTGGCGTAGTAGGCCAGGCCCGGCGTAAGGATCGGCTTCGACGGCGACAGCGCGTTCACCGCGATGTTGTGGTCGGCCAGGTCGTAGGCCGCGCACTGGGTGAGATGCTCGAGGGCCGCCTTGGATCCGCCGTAGCCGGGCAGGACGCCGCCGCTGCGGTCGGGATAGGGTCCGTCCCCGGGCATCCGCGACGCGACCGAGGTGATGTTGATGATCGAGCCGCCGCCGGCGTCGAACATGTCCGGACACACCAGTTGCATCAGCTCGTAGGCGGCGAACACCGCGATGTCGAAATGCCGGCGAAACGCCTGCAACGGTGTGCTGACGAACCCCGGCCAGCCGGGCTTGGCGCCGCCGCTGGCGGCCTTGGGCGGTTTCGCGCGCGGTTGCGAACCGGGGACCGATGGCCGGCCGGGCGCGGTGAAGGCCGCGTTGTTGACCAGAATCGTGATGGGCCCCAAGGCCTCTCGCGCCTCGCCCACCAGCCGCGCCACGTCGTCGCGGTCGGTCAGGTCGGCGCGGATCGCCACGGCGCGCCCGCCGGCCCCCTCGACCTCGGCGACCGTCTCGCCAATGGTGCCGGGCAGCCGGTCGTCCCACACCTGTTCGGTGCGCCCGACGACGGCCACCGCCGCGCCCTCCGCGGCCAAGGCCAGCGCGATCGCCCGGCCCAGCCCGCGGCTGGCGCCGGTGACGATCGCGGACCGTCCCGCCAATCGCCCCGTCATCCCGTCACCCCGTGCACGACGATGGCGGTCGTCTGCTCCACCCAGGTGTCGTCCAGCTGCTCCTCCGGGCGCAGCAACATCCGCAGCATCGTCGCCCCTCCGATCAGCTCGATCAACCGATCCGGGTCCACGTCGGGATGCGCCTCACCCCGGTCGATCGCCTCGCGCAGCCGCACCCGCACCGCCGTGAACACGCCGGCGAAGCGCGACATCACCCGGGCGTTCAGGGCGGGATCGGCCGTCATGTCGGCGACCAGGCCGGGCAACGCCGCACGTACCACCGGCGTGGTGAAGACGTCGCGGGTGGCCTCGATCATCATCCGCACGTCGGCGGCGATGTCGCCGGCCGGGGCCTGCAGCGCGGTGGGCGCCGTCGGAAACGCGGCCTCGTGCACCAGTTCCGCCTTGCTCGACCACCGGCGATACAGTGCCGATTTGGTGGTCCCGGCGCGTTCGGCCACCGCGGCGAGGCTGAGGTTCGAATAGCCGATCTCCACAAGCAGTTCCGCGGTCGCCGTGAGGATGGCAGAGTCGATGCGCGGGTCCCGGGGCCGCCCGGCGCCCGGGGCCTTGTCAAGGTAAGACGGGTCTGCTTTCATAACGCTACCTACCGTATCGTAATTGCCTCACGGAAGTCTCGAAGAATGGAGGCACCTTGATGTCGAAAACGTCGAACGAACCTGTGCTGGACAAAGTCGACCGACTTCAGCGCTCCAGCCGGGACGTCACAAAGCTGCCCGCGGTGATGTCGCAGTGGCTGTCCACCGTGTTGCCGGGCGGGGTCAAGCCGCAGGTGACGGTCGAAAGTGGCGTGGACGCCACCGGCATGTCGTCGGAAACCATCATCTTGACCGCACGCTGGCAACAGGACGGCGAACCGATCGAACAGCGGCTGGTGGCGCGGGTGGCGCCGACCGCCGAGGACGTGCAGGTCTTCCCGACGTATCGGCTCGACCACCAATTCGAGGTGATCCGCAAGGTCGGCGAAATCACCGACGTGCCCGTCCCGCGCGTGCGCTGGCTCGAGCCCACCGGCGACGTCCTGGGCACGCCCTTTTTCGTGATGGATTACGTCGAGGGCGAGGTGCCGCCCGACGTCATGCCCTATACGTTCGGCGGCAACTGGTTCGCCGACGCCCCCGCCGAACGCCAGCGTCAACTGCAGGACGCCACGGTGGGCGTGCTGGCCAAGTTGCACGCGATCCCCAACGCCGAGGAGACATTTGGGTTCCTCTCCACGCAAGGCGGTGACACGGCGCTGCGCCGGCACTTCAACTGGGTCCGCGAGTGGTACGACTTCGCGGTGCCCGACATCGGCCGATCGCCGCTGCTGGAGCGGACTTTCGCGTGGCTGGAAGACAACTGGCCGGACGAGGCCGCCGCGGCCGAGCCCGTCCTGCTCTGGGGCGACGCGCGGGTGGGCAACGTGCTGTACCGCGACTTCGCGCCGGTCGCGGTGCTCGACTGGGAGATGGTGACGCTGGGGCCGCGCGAGCTCGACATAGCGTGGATGATCTACGCGCACATGGTGTTTCAAGAACTTGCGGGCCTGGCGACGCTGCCCGGGTTGCCCGACGTGATGCGCGAGGACGACGTCCGAGCCACCTACCGTCAGCTCACCGGCGTCGAGGTGGGCGACCTGCGCTGGTTCTACGCCTACTCCGGGGTGATGTGGGCCTGCGTGTTCATGCGCACCGGCGCGCGCCGGGTGCACTTCGGCGAGACCGAGAAGCCCGACGATGTCGAATCGCTGTTCTACCACGCCGGATTGATGCGGCGTTTAATCGATGACAGCCTCATCGGAGAGGATCAGTAATGCTTGGCCCGCTTGACGAGTTCCCGGTACATCAGGTTCCCCAACCGATCGCGTGGGCCGGTTCCTCGGACCGCAACTTCTACGACCGCTCCTACTTCAACGCCCACGACCGCACCGGGGACATCTTCGTGATCAGCGGCATCGGCTACTACCCCAACCTCGGCGTTAAGGACGCGTTCTTCCTCGTCCGGCGCGGGGACACGCAGACGGCAGTGCACCTGTCCGACGCCATCGATCAGGACCGGCTGAACCAGAACGTCAACGGCTACCGCATCGAGGTCAGCGAACCGCTGCGCAAGCTGCGTTTGGTCCTCGACGAAACCGAGGGCATCGCAGCCGATCTCACGTGGCAGGGCCTGTTCGACGTCGTGCAGGAACAGCCCCACCTGATGCGGTCCGGCAACCGGGTGACGCTGGATGCGCAGCGGTTCGCCCAGCTCGGTTCCTGGAGCGGGCGCATCGCCATCGACGGCGAGGAGATCGCCGTCGACCCCGCGACCTGGCTGGGCAGCCGCGACCGGTCCTGGGGCATCCGTCCGATCGGTGAGCCCGAGCCCGCGGGCCGGCCCGCCGACCCGCCGTTCGAAGGGATGTGGTGGCTCTACGTGCCGATGGCGTTCGACGAGTTTGCGATCGTGCTGATCATCCAGGAGGAGCCCGACGGGTTCCGATCGCTCAACGACTGCACCCGGGTGTGGCGCGACGGGCGCGTCGAGCAACTGGGCTGGCCGCGGGTGAAAATCCACTACCGCTCGGGCACCCGCATCCCGACCGGGGCCACCATCGATGCGACCGCGCCGGACGGCACCCCGGTGCACTTCGACGTGGAATCCAAGCTGCCCGTGCCGATTCACGTCGGCGGCGGCTACGGCGGCGACTCGGACTGGCTGCACGGCATGTGGAAGGGCGAGAAGTTCGTCGAGCGGCTGACTTACGACATGACCGACCCGGCCATCGTCGCGCGGTCCGGCTTCGGCGTCATCGACCACGTGGGCCGCGCGGTTTGCCGCGACGGCGACGGGGATCCGGTGGAGGGCTGGGGCCTGTACGAGCACGGCGCGCTGGGCCGCCACGACCCGTCGGGCTTCAAGGACTGGTTGACGGTCGCGCCCTAGCCTTTTCGACCCAACTCGCGCAGTTCGTCGACGATCTCCGACAGCGTCTCCACCGCGATAGGCGACGGCTGATACAGGCACACGGTGTCCGAGACGCCGTCGACGCGATCCCGGATGTGGGCGGCGATCTCCTTGGGCGTCCCGCAGGCGGCGATGGTGTGCAGTATCTCGTCGTCGATGAGCCCGCCCATCTCCTCCCACCGGCCCTGTTTTGACATCGCGTTGAGTTCCGGCTGCAGGTCCTCCCAGCCGTGGGCGGCCAGCACCGGCCGGTAGGCGGGGGTGGACCCGTAGAAGGCCAGCAGCCGGCGGGTGGCCGCGTGATCCGAGCCGGCCGACACGATGATCTCGGGAATGACGGCGAACTCCCCGGGCCGCCGGCCGGCGGCCCGCAGGCCGTCGCGCACGGCGGGCATCGTGTGCTCGTGCAGGAACCGCTTGGTGCCGAACGGCATCACCAGCAGGCCGTCGGCGTGCTCGGCGGTGGCGCGGGTCAGCCGTGGCCCCAGCGCGCCAACGTAGATCGGCGGCGGACCGTATGGATTCGGGCCGGGGCTGAAGGTCGGCGTCATCAAGGTGTGCCGGTAGTAGTCGCCGCGAAAATCCAAGCGGCCGCCCGTGTTCCAGGCCTCGAAGATTGCGCGCAGGGCCGCGATCAACTCGGTCATGCGCGCCACCGGGTGGTCGAACTGCGCGCCGAATCGCTTCTCGATCTGCGGACGAATCTGGGTGCCCAGGCCGAGGAAGAACCGCCCGCCGCTCAGCAGCTGGTGATCGTTGGCCTGGTGCGCCAGGTGGATCGGATTGCGCGGAAACGCGATGGCCACATTGGTCATCAGGTCCAGGCCGCCCACCGTGGCGGCCAACGTCAGCGGGGCGAACACGTCGTGCTGACCCTCGAAGGTGGCGACGCCACTGGCGCCGGCGTCGCGCAGCGCCCGCGCCCGCCCGGCCGCGTCGACCGGCCCGTACAACGCCGTGAAGACCCTCATTTGCCCACCTTGAAGCGCGTACTTAGACCGGCAATGGAAATTTATCCTACGAAATCGTCAAAATGCTGTTGACTAGACGGCGTGACAAAGCCGCCGCCGGTCGTCGACGTCGTCGTGGTCGGTGCCGGATTTGCCGGGCTGTCCGCCGCGCGCGAGCTGACGCGGCAGGGACACGACGTCCTCGTCTTCGAGGGCCGGAACCGGGTGGGCGGCCGCTCGTACACCGGCAGCGTCGCCGGGCTGCCCGCCGATCTGGGCGGCACTTTCGTCGGCCCGACCCAAACCGCCGTCCTGGCGCTGGCGGCCGAGCTCGAGGTGCCGACCACTCCCACCCACCACGACGGCAAGAACGTGATCCACTGGCGCGGCTGGGCGCGCCCCTACCGCGGCACCATCCCGCGCGTGTCGCTGACCGGACTGCTCGACATCGGCCGGCTGCGTTGGCAATTCGAGCGGATCGCACGCAGCGTGCCGGTGGCGGCGCCGTGGGACGCCCGCCGCGCCCGCGAGCTGGACGGCATGTCGCTGGGCGGATGGTTGCGCTCGGTGCGCGCGTCGGCGTCCTCGCACGACCTGATGGCGATCGTGGCCCGGGTGACGTGGGGGTGCGAACCCGACGAGGTGTCGATGCTGCACGCCGCGCGCTACGTGCACGCGGCCGGCGGGCTGGACCCGCTGCTCGACGTCGAGAACGGCGCCCAGCAGGATCGTTTCCCGGGCGGCACCCAGCAGATCGCCGAGGCCGCCGCCGCCGAACTCGGCGCGCGCGTGGTGCTGGGCGCGCCGGTGCGGCGTATCGAGCGGCATGGGGCCGGGGTCACCGTCACGACCGACACCGGCTCGGCCGAGGCCGGGTTCGTCATCGTCGCGATCCCGCCGGCCCATCGCGCGTCGATCGAGTTCGCTCCCCCGCTGCCGGCGGAATACGAGCAGCTCGCCGCCAATTGGCCGCAGGGCCGACTCAGCAAGGCGTACGCGGCCTACGAGACGCCGTTCTGGCGCGCCGACGGATTTTCCGGGCAGGCGCTGTCCGACCAGGGGCCGGTGTTCATCACCTTCGACGTCAGCCCGCACCCCGACGGCCCGGGCATCCTGATGGGCTTCGTCGATGCCCGCGCGTTCGACTCGCTGCCCACCGAGCAGCGCCGCCGCGACACGTTGCGTTGTTTCGCGTCGCTGTTCGGCGACGACGCGCTCAAACCCCTCGACTACGTCGATCAGCGTTGGGGCGCAGAGGATTTCGCTCCGGGCGGCCCGACCGCCGCGGTGCCGCCCGGCTCGTGGACGCGATTCGGTCCGTGGTTGCGCGCGCCGGTCGGGCCGATTCACTGGGCAGGCACCGAGACGGCGGACGAGTGGACCGGATTCCTCGACGGCGCCGTCCGGTCCGGACAGCGAGCGGCCGCCGAGATCGCCGCCCTGCTATGAGCTGATCCGGCGCACCCGCGCGTCCTGGGTCACCGATTCCACCAGGGCCCGCAGGTGGCGGTTGACCTCGCGCGGCTGTTCGAGCATCGAGCAGTGGCCGCCGGGCAGCTCGACCAGGCCGACGACGTTGGGCGCGGTTCGGGCGATCCTGCGGGACTGGCCGATCGGTGTCAGGCGGTCGCGCTCGCTGCCGATCACCAGGGTCGGCACCGTCAGCCCGTCCAATTCGAGATGCCGCGAACCCAGCGCATCGACGAGCATCTTGGCGCAGCCGCCGCGCCCGGCTGACGAGGTCTGCGCGAACAGCTCGTAGACGACCCGCGCGGCGTCCGGGTCGGCGTCCTTTGCGACGGCCAGCATCGCGACCACGTAGCGGCTCGGGATCCGGGCCGCGGCCGGCAGGGGGAACCCGCCGAAAGCGGTGATCAAACCCCGGGCCGCCAAAACCCTTGCCGGCGAGAGTTCGCGCGGCACAGACAGCAATTTCACCTGGCGCACCAGGTCCCCGGTGGTGGTGTTGATCAGCGCGACGGCATCGGCGCGCCGGCGGACCTTGTCGCGGTAGTGGGATGACCACGCGGCGATGGCTATGCCGCCCATCGAATGCCCCGCCAGCACCGCCCGCTCGCGCGGCGCCAGCGTCGCCTCGAGCACCGAATCCAGGTCGGCGGCAAGGTGTTCGAGGCTGTAGCCGCCGCGCCGGGGAATGCCGCTGCGCCCGTGGCCGCGATGGTCGAACGCGATGACCCGGTATTCGGTCGCCAGGTCGGCGATCTGGTGGGCCCAGGCGCGGATCGCGCACGTGATCCCGTGCGTCAAGACGATCGGATAGCCGTCGGGCGGGCCGAAAACCTCGGCGTGCAGCGCGGTCCCGTCGGCCGCTCGCACGGTCAGGGTGCGGCTTGGTGGCAGCTCGGCACTCATCGCCGTTCCCCCTTCGAACACGGCCCCATCGCCAGTTCTGGACGTAGGCGAAGTGTAGCCCTACCTCAACGACGAACTGGTGAAAACGGCCCATTACACGCGGCGATTTCGGGCACGATCGTGCAACAACTTGTGAGACGCTGACAGCCGTGAACCCGATGTCCCGTCGGGAGTTCTTCGCGGCCACGACCAGCCTGGTGGGCGGCGGGCTGACGGCCGGCTGCGGCTCGGGGCCGCCGCCCGCGCCGGACAGCAAGGCGGTGCTGGTCGTCGGCGCCGGCATGGCCGGCCTGTCCGCCGCCCGCAGCCTGGCCGACGCGGGATGGCCGGTGCGCGTCATCGAGGCCCGCGACCGCATCGGCGGCCGGGTGTACACCGACCGGGGCTGGGGCACACCGCTCGAGATGGGCGCGTCCTGGATCCACGGCACCACGGACAATCCGGCGATGGAGCTGGCGCAAAAGGCGCGCGCGCAGCTCGCCACCACCGATTACTACGGATGGGCGAAGCTGGCCGTCGACCCGCGGCTCCCCCCGCTGGCCTACGACCCGCAGACCTGGCGCACCTTCGTGAAACGAGCGCGCGGCCGCGTGGACGACGGGAGCCTCGGCGCCGCCGTCGACGCCGCGGCGACCCGCGCCGAGCTCGCCGATTCCGACCGCGCCCAATTGGCCTTCTACCTGACCTCCGAGATCGAGAACGAATACGCCGCCGGCGTGGATCAGTTGTCCGCCAAGACCTTTGACCGCGGCGAGTACGCCGACGGCGACCAGGACGTGATCACCAACGGCTACGACGCCCTGCCCCGGCTGCTTGCCGAGGGCCTCCGGATCGAGCTCAAGACGCCGGTCACGGCGATCGCGCGCCGGGACAGCTCCGTCGTCGTGCGGGCCGGCGACCGGTCGTTCGAGGGGCCCGCCGCGATCGTCACCGTGCCCCTCGGAGTCCTCAAATCCGGCGCGATCGCCTTCGACCCGCCCCTCCCGGACGAACACCGAAAGGCCGTGCAGGCGCTGGGATTCGGCGTGCTGTCCAAGAGCTACTTTCGCTTCGCCCGGCGGACGTGGGACGTAGAGAACGCCTTTTACCAGTACATCGGCAGCGAGCCCGGCGTGTGGTCACAATGGTTCACGCTGCCGAGCGGAGCGGGCCCAATCGTGTTGGCTTTCAACGCCGGTGAGCGCGGCCGGTGGGCGGAGTCGGCCGCGCCGGGCGACCTCATCGCCAACTCGCTGCCGATCGCGCGCCAGCTGTTCGGCGGCGACGGCGCCGCGGTCGACGTGCGGACGTCGAATTGGTCCGTCGACCCGTACGCGCTCGGCTCGTATTCGTTTCATGCGCCCGGTTCCGGTCTCGCCGACCGGCGCCAGCTGGCCGAGCCGATCGGCGATCGGCTGTACCTGGCGGGTGAGGCCGTCGGCGTCAACAATCCGGCCACCGTGACCGGCGCCATGGTCAGTGGGCGATACGCCGCGGGCCAAGTGATGCACCGGCTGAGCGGGTGAGGGCGGTTATTCGGTCTCGAGCGCATTCGCGCAGGCATCAAGGATGGCAAGGAAACTCGAGCGCAGCAGCCGATAGCTGACCACCTCCAGCAGCTTGCCCCCAGCCAGAGTGGGATGGGTGTAGTTGCTCAGCCAGTCCACGTGGGTGCCGTCCCCCGAGCCGGTGAATGTAAGGGTGCCGCCCTCGTGGTTGAACGGCGGAAACGACCGAACGATGAGATATGAATAGCGGCCCGGCCGATCGTAGGCCGTGATCTCCTCCCGGAACCACGTGCCGATGCCGACCACCTCGCGCACCGCGCCCGCGCCGTGGCCGGGCGAATCCTTCGCATAACCGGCCTTGAGAACCAGCGGAGCGGCGGCCGGATTTACGGGGTCGGCCAGCCAGTCGAAGACCTGTTCCACGGGTGCGGCGATGGTTCTTTCCACGTGAATCTCGACCATTCGGCCCATGCTATGCGCCGCTCAGAACCCGGCGGCCGGTAGAGCCGTTACCTCACCTGTTTGAGCGTGGTGTGGGGGCTCTGGCCGTAGGTCTGTCGATACAGCACGGCGAAGCGCCCGGTGTGCGCGAAGCCCCACCGCTGCGCGATCTCGGTGACGGTGGTGCCGGCGCGCTCACCGGCGAGCAGTTCCTGGTGCGCGCGATGCAGCCGCACGCGACGCATGTACTCGGTGGGAGTGGTGTCGAGCTGGCGCCGGAAAAGGTATTGGACCGCCCTGGGTGTCAGGTGCACGGCCCCGGCGATGTCGTTGATGCTCACGTCGGCTGCGGCATGCCGGTGGATGAAAGCCACCGCCTCCTTCAGCGTTTCGGGCAGCGAGGGGTCACCCGCCAGGTCCTGGTCGGTCGCGTTGGACGGGTAGCACTCCAGCAGCGCGCCCGCCAGGAGCGGGGCCATCGCGGCCACGATCATCGGCTGCTGGGCTGTGTCCGGCGCGGCCAATGCCGCGGTCACGTAATCAAGCGCCCGATGCCACGCGCGCACGGCGCCCCGCGACCGTGGGCGCCAGTTGAGGAACCGGATGCGCTGCGACGGCGGCGAGTGCCAGTCCATGGTGATCTTGTGCAACGCTTCGGGCGCGATGGTCACCACATCGAACCGCGCGCCGTTCACCTGCAGCGCGCACGACAAGCCGTGGGCTACCAGGACGGGGCAGTCGACATTCGGGAACGGTCCACCCGTCACGGTCAAGGAACCGGCGCGGGGCTGAATCACGACAACCGTTTCGGCGGGCGGGATTTCGAAGATCGCCGGGCCGTGGATCAGCACTTCGTCGATCGCCAACGAATCCACCGCGCAGCGCCGATAGGTGAGGGCCGAGCGGGTCGTGAGGCCGCTGACGCGCCAGCCCGGGGAGTACGCGCCGGCAAAGAACCGGCGCATGGCGTCGGGCTGGACGGTGCGGAATTGCTCGTACCGGACCGCGACCGCGCCCTGGGCCGGCACCGTGGCGCGCGCCAGGGTGTGCCGGGCGGGGCGCAGGTCGACCTGGATCTCGTCGGGTTCGCCCGCTATGGCGACCGCGCCGGTCGCCACGCCGTCGGCGGTGGTCGTCATGTTCGCGCGGCCGATCGTCGCGCCGTCGCTGCGTCCGCCACGACCGCGGCAGGCCCCGACGGTTGCGAGGCGAGTTGCCGATAGATGTTCAGCGCGTCGAGCCCGATCCGGTCCCAGGAGAAGCGTGAGACCGCGCGGCTTCGCCCCGCCGCGCCCATGCTGTCACACTGAAAGCTTTGGGCCAGAAGGCTTCTCAACGCCGCGGCGACCGCGGCGGGGCTGCGTCGCGGCAGCAGCAACCCCGTGACGCCGTCCACCACGGCATCGGTCAGGACGCCTACCGGTAGCGCGACCACCGCCACACCACTGGCCATGGCCTGCAATACCGCGGTGGCCCGCGGTGGTTGCCGCGGCGTGCACACGACCACGTCGGCGGACCGCAGCAGCGACGGCAGCTCGTCGTCGTCGACCGCGCCCGCGAAGCGGACCCGGTCGGCGACGCCCGACTCGGCGGCGAAACGTTTCAGCTCGGCGCGCGCCCGGTCGTGGCCGGGCTCTCGGGCGCCAGTTTCGGCGATCACCAACTCCGCGCCGACGACCTTGGGCAATATCCGAATGGCAACGTCTAAGCCATTGTCCGACAACGGATTCGGTGCCACGCAGACAATCCGGTGACGTGCGTCGCGGCCGACCGCTGGGCCCACCGGGCTGTATCGCTCGATATCCACGCCGCTGCACAGGACGGCCGCTCGGGCCCGCCCGTGCCGTAGCCGGGCCAGCACGTCGGCGTCGGCGCTGCATTCGCCCGTCACCCACGTCGCGCCACGCGCGAGCAACGGTTCGATTCGTTCGCGTCCACGCTGCGCGGCGGCACCGTTGGAGCGTGACGTCACGGCCAGCCCCTGAAAGCTCTGCACCGTCGGTATCCGGTGCCGGCGCGCGGCCAGCTGGGCGGCCAACCCACCCAGCCAGCCGTAGGCGTGCACGACGTCCGGCCGCTCCGATGACCACAGGCGCTCGAGTGCCCGCGCCCAGTCGCCGACATACGGCAGAACCTCCGCAGCGGGCGCCGGCGCCCCGGGGCCGACCTGGATCGGGCCCTGGCCCCTGGCGTAGACCGTCGCCTCGTGTCCTCGGGTCACGAGCGCGGCACGCAGTTGCTCCGGGTCGTCGCCGGCGAGGTCGTCACCGCAGACGATCGCAACCTTCACCATGACAGCCCTCCAACCCGCGTGCGGCCCGTTCAAGAGAGCTACCCGGCTCACGGCCGGCGAAACGCCGGACTTCGCGCGCTTCGTCCGAGGCGTCGGCGTTTCGCATCGCGGATCTGCGGACATGCGCTGGGACGACGCCCCCGCAGGGAGGAGACTGGGGGCATGACGAATTCCGAGCCACGTCCGCCGGTCGAACTGGTGGTGCTGCTGGCGTCGGCCGGCGGGTTGGACGCGCTGTCCATCGTCCTGCACGATTTGCCGACGGAATTTGCGGCCGCGGTCGTCGTGCAGCAGCACCTCGGCGGCCTTTCCAGCGTGCTTCCGACCATCCTGGGCCGACAGACCCCCATCGGGTCAGCTGGGCGCAGGACGGGCAGGCCGTAGTGCCGGGACAGGTGGTGGTCTGCCCGCCGGGTGTCCACCTTGAGATGACGCCGGACGGTCGCTGTCGCCTCCACAAGATGGTGGCGCTGCTGGAACGCCGTTTCGACGTGCTGCTGGCGTCGGTCGCCAAGTCGTACGGACCGCGCAGCGTGGCGGTGTTGTTGTCGGGGTCCGGCCAGGACGGCGCCGTCGGCACCATCGCGATGAAGCAGGCCGGCGCCCTCGTGATAGCCCAAAGCCCGAACACCGCCCAGTACCCGTCGCTGCCGACCGCGGCCGCGCGCGCGGGAGCCGATTTCGTGCTGCCGATTCACGAGATCGGGCATGTCCTGGCGGACGTCGTCAGCGGGGCACCGCTACCGGCCAAGGACCGGTCGCCAACGCCGCCGAGGTCGCTGCCAGCGGTCACGAAGAACCCGGCAATCGACCGCCGTCCCAACAACGCGGCCACTCGCGCCGAAGCGGCACGGCAGCGCGCGGCCGAACTCCAGCGCCGGCGCCATGAGCTGTCCGAAGGTTTCGGCGCGACCGAGCAGACTGTGTCGATCGCGCGGCGCAGAGCCCAAGAGTCGCTGCGCCGCGCGCAATTGGCGCACCAAGCGGCCTCGGAGGCATCCGCGCGGTGGGGACACTGACCGCCGCGCCACGCTACGACGGGCTCACGACCTCCATCAGCAACAGCGCGCCGCCGACGCTCGCGTCGCCCGATCGAAACGGTGTGCAAACCACCCGCACCCGTGCCGGGCGGCCGCGCCGATTGACAGCGTCGACCACCGTTTCACCGGAACTTTCCCCATCGACGAACGCGTTGCCGATCAGCGGCCGCACGCTGTCGAGCGGCAATCCGATGTCCAGCCCGGTCAACCGAGTGCCCATCGTCTCGTCGGCCCGCAGTCCCCACAGGTCCTCGCAGCCCCGGTTCCACACCACTACCCGCATTTCCCGGTCCACGACGACCATCCCCAGGCGAACCGAGTTGATCAGCGAATCCAGGAAGTTCTTGGCATCGTCCAGCTCCACGCTGCGTTCGCGCAGCGTCTCGTTGATGGTGTGCAGTTCGTCGTTCGTGGACTGCAGCTCCTCGTTCATCGTCTCGAGCTCTTCGTTGGTGGACTGCAGCTCCTCGTTGGTCGTCTCGAGCTCCTCCACCGTGGACTGCAGTTCCTCGTTGGTCGTCTCGAGTTCCTCGTTGGTGGACTGCAGCTCCTCGTACGCCGCCTCGAGCTGGCGGTTGGTCTGCACCACCTTGTCGAGCAAGGCGCGCGTCGCCGTGACGTCGAAGAACACGATCGATACACCGAGCAGGCCGTTCTCGGCGTCGACGAGCGGATTGACGTGAATCTCGAACCACACCGTGTCGGCGCCTGGCCGTTGCCACTTGACGTCCGGGATCCGCGCCGACCGCCGCTCCACCTTGGCCTGCTCGAGGTAGGCACGCAGCTCTACCGGGCGGTAAGACACCTCGAGGTCGCGCAGCAGCCGGCCGATGTCGCGGGCCGAGAGCCCAAAGACGCTCTCGGCCTGCTGGTTGATCATCGCGACGGTGTCCTCGCCGGTGATGACGATCTGGGCGACGGGGCTGGCGCGAAAAGCCAAGTCGCGCACCGTGGTCAAGCCCGGCAGCTCGCCGTGGCGTTCGTAGAACGCGGCGGCCGGGTCGTAGCGATCGCCCGCGATCTGCGTCCCGGCGACCTTGCGGAAGATCCGGTGCTTGAGGTTCAACGGAGCGAAGCGGTCACTGTGGCTCAACAGCATCTCGGCGTGCCCGAGAAACAAGGTTCCCTGCGGAGCCAGCGCGAAATGCAAGCGCCCCACCACGTTTCGCTGTGTCTCGGCGTTGAGATACATCAGGGTGTTGCGGCACACCAGCAGATCGACACGCGAAATCGGCGCGTCTTTGACCAGGTCGTTCCGCCCGAAGATGACCGCGCGGCGCAGATCCTTGTGGAAGACGTAGCGGCCGTTGACCTGTTCGAAATAGCGCGTCAACAGATCCGGCGGCACCGACTCGACGGCCTTGGCGTCGTAGGATGCCGTGCGCGCCTCGGTAAGCGCCTCCTCGTCGATGTCGGTCGCGTAAATCTTGACGCGCTGACGGAACTCATCGGGTCCCATCGCCTCGGCCAGCAGCATGGCCAGCGTGTAGGCCTCCTGCCCGGACGCGCATCCCGCGCTCCACACCCTGACCGGGTCACCCGGCCCGCGCTCGGCCAGCATCCGCGGGATGACCTCTGCGCTGACGAATTCCCAGGCCTCGGGGTCCCGGAAGAAGGCGGTGACGTTGATCAGGATGGTGTTGAACAGCGAGGCGAACTCGTCGGAGCTGGCCTGCAGCACGTCCAGGTATTCCTCGTATGTGGCGTACCCCGCCTGGTCCATGCGGTGCCGGACCCGGCGCATCAGCGACGTGCGCTTGTAGCCCGTGAAGTCGAAGCCCCGGGAATCGCGCATGTAGCGCAACAAAGCCTCGAAGGCCTCGTCCGTCGTGCCGTCCATCAAGGTCCCGTCGCAAGAGCGTTTGCTGTCGGACTCGAACATTACTCCGACGTCACAGGAGATTTTCGCGCCCGACCAGTGCCCAGACCGTCTTGCCCGACGACGTCGGAGTGGCGCCCCAGGCGCGGCACAACGCGGACACGATTGCCAGCCCGGAGACGATCTCGGCTCCGCGATCGCCGTCCTCGTGCCTCCCGGGCAGGCGGTCGCTGCGATCCTCGACCGCGACGGTGATGGTGTCCCGATGGCTCTCCACGATGAGCACCGGCGCGCTCTGCGTGTGGTCGATGACGTTTTCGACGAAGACGGTGCCCACCGCGGCAGCGACCGGGATCAGGTCGCGCTTGTCCCATTTGGTGAGCCAGTCGGTGATTATGGCGCGGGCCAGGCCGACGCTTTGCCCGGCTGCCGGTAGCTCGCTTCGCGCGCACCACCGGATGGCCAAGGGCTGGCCGCGCACGGCGTCCAGCGCCGACAGCCGCGTGGGGTGCACCGGCACGTATCGGGTCACGCCGCCGGCGGCGATCGACCGCCGGACCTGCGGCTGCTCGCACACCAGCAGGATGGGCACGTCCGGCCACACGCTGACGTGCCAGCGGGCGCTGGTGAACACGGTCCATGCCGACGCGGACGGCACGGACAGACGGTTGACGTCGACGATCACCGCTCGCGGCTCGTCGAGCGCGGCCTTGATCACGGTGTCGCGCACGGTCCGGTACGTGGAGCTGTCCAGCACCCCGTCCATCGCCAGGACCGGCACGTCGTGTCGGGGTGCCCTCTCGATCCGGATCGTCGACCGCGGTTCAGCCACCGGGATCACCGGGATCCGGGGCGGTGGCCGCGAGCCGGTCGCCGAGCACGGTCAGTGCCCTTTCGCTTTCCTCGGCAAGCGTGTGGTAGCGGTGAGCGACCGGACCGGGACCCGCTTTTTCGGCCAGCTGCCGGGCCAGTTTGGCCTTCTCTTGCAGGCTGCGCAGGGCCACCCACAGGGCGCCCTCGATCTCGCGGTCCCGCGCCGCGAGCAGAGCATCGGAAGTCCAGGCGTGGCCGACGCGGCAACGGAAGTTGCCCTCGCCGAGGGAGATCAGCGAGCCGTTGCAGTCGGGGCACGTGTACCCCGACGGCATGCCGAGTTCCTGGGTGTCGAATTCGGTCGAAAACCGGGAGGTCATGGCGATACGGTTTTCGAGGTCCAGCGCCGCGTCGGGTTCCATGACCGGGTCCTCGATTCTTCTCTGGGACAGCTCTTTGAGCAGCGCCCCGACCTCGGCCGCGGCGGCCTGCCGATCCAGCACGCCGGCGTCGCGCGCGTTGGTCGGCAGGGCCGGGAACAGCGCGTCCTCGGCCGACTGGCCGATGGTGGTGCCGCCGCGCGAGCGGATCGCGGCCAGCCCCAGCACGCCGTCGTCGAGCACACCCGAGAGCAACACGCCGATCGCGCGGGGGCCGAACGCCACGGCGACCGAACGGAACAAGGCGTTGATCGCGGGCCGGTGCCCGTTCTCGGTCGGCCCCTGAGACAGCACAACGCGATGGTCGGCGACCAGCAGATGACGATCCGGGCCGCAGACGTAGATGTGGCCCGGCTGCAGCGTCGCGCCGTCCTCGGCGGTGACCGCCGGCAGCGGGCCGCTGCGATCGATGATCCGGGCCAGCACGCTCGGCGCACCGGCGGGAACGTGCAGCACGATCAAGTACGCGTACGGCAAATCCGGCGACAGACCGGCGGCGAACCGTGAGAGGGCTTCGACTCCGCCGGCCGAGGCGCCGATGGCGACCACTCCGCGCAGCCCATCGTTTTGGTTGGTCGCGTCAATCACCACCCTCGGCTACCCGCATCAAGCCTACGTAACCGGGCGGTCGTTAGACAGGGAAAACGCAGGCCCGTTTATGACCCGTCAACCGTGGTAACCGAACGCCATGGGAGCCAATGACACGCCTGATCCAAAACAGCGCGACCTCGAGCCGTCGCGCGTGCGCCGCGACACCGGATACCTGACCACCCAGCAGGGCGTCCGCGTCGATCACACCGACGATTCGCTGACCGCCGGCGAACGGGGACCCACGCTGCTGGAGGACTTTCACGCCCGGGAGAAGATCACCCACTTCGATCACGAGCGAATCCCCGAGCGCGTCGTTCACGCGCGCGGCGCCGGGGCGTACGGCTACTTCGAACCCTACGACGACTGGCTGGCCGAATACACCGCCGCGAAATTCCTGACCACGCCGGGCACCCGGACCCCGGTGTTCGTGCGGTTCTCCACGGTGGCCGGCTCGCGCGGCTCGGCCGACACGGTCCGCGACGTGCGTGGCTTTGCCACCAAGTTCTACACCGAGCAGGGCAACTACGACCTGGTGGGCAACAACTTCCCGGTCTTCTTCATCCAGGACGGGATCAAGTTCCCCGACTTCGTCCACGCGGTGAAACCCGAGCCGCACAACGAGATTCCGCAGGCCGCCTCGGCACACGACACACTGTGGGACTTCGTCTCCCTCCAGCCCGAGACGCTGCACACCATCATGTGGCTGATGTCGGACCGGGCGCTGCCGCGCAGCTACCGCATGATGCAGGGGTTCGGCGTGCACACCTTCCGCCTGGTAAACGCCCGCGGCGAAGGCACTTTCGTGAAGTTCCACTGGAAGCCCCGCCTTGGTGTGCACTCGCTGATCTGGGACGAATGCCAGAAGATCGCCGGCAAGGACCCCGACTACAACCGGCGCGACCTGTGGGAGGCCATCGAGTCCGGCCAGTATCCGGAGTGGGAACTCGGGGTGCAGCTCGTGCCCGAGGCCGACGAGTTCAACTTCGACTTCGACCTCCTCGACGCCACGAAGCTCATTCCCGAGGAACAGGTTCCGGTCCGTCCGGTCGGCAAGATGGTGCTGAACCGCAACCCCGACAACTTCTTCGCCGAGACCGAGCAGGTCGCCTTCCACACCGCCAACGTGGTGCCGGGGATCGACTTCACCAATGACCCGCTGCTGCAGTTCCGCAACTTCTCCTACCTGGACACGCAGTTGATCCGCCTCGGCGGGCCCAACTTCGCGCAGCTGCCGGTCAACCGGCCGGTGGCCGACGTCCGCAACAACCAGCAGGACGGCTACTCCCAGCACGCCATCCCGCAGGGCCGGACCAGCTACTACAAGAACACCCTCGGCGGCG
This sequence comes from Mycobacterium sp. UM_CSW, assembly GCF_000455205.1. GTDB lineage: Bacteria > Actinomycetota > Actinomycetes > Mycobacteriales > Mycobacteriaceae > Mycobacterium. The sequence goes on from NZ_AUWQ01000039.1 coordinate 42,760, forward strand.
GATGCCCGGCGCTGGCCAACGACGACGTGTTCCGCCACTACACGCAGCGGATCGACGGCGCCGCGATGCGCAAGCGCGCCAAGTCCTTCGAGAATCACTACAGCCAGGCACGGATGTTCTGGAAGAGCATGTCGGCGGTCGAGGCCGAACACATCGTCGCCGCCTTCGCCTTCGAACTGGGCAAGGTCGAAGTGCCCGACATCCGTTCGGCTGTGGTGGCCCAACTCGCTCGCGTCGACCACGGGCTGGCCACTCGGGTGGCGGCGAAGCTGGGCCTGCCGGCGCCGCCCGACGAAGCCGTCGACGGCGAGGTCGCCTCCTCGCCGGCGCTGTCCCAGATCGGTGCCGCGAATTCTGCGGACAGCATCGAGTCGCGCAAGATCGCCGTGCTGGCCGCGGACGGCGTGGATGTCGTTGGAACGCAACGCTTCAAGGAGCTGATGGCCCAGCGCGGCGCGATGGTCGAGGTCCTGGCCCCCGTCGCCGGCGGCACCCTGCGCGGCGGTTCGGGCGGGGAGCTCCCCGTCGACCGGGCGTTCACGACGATGGCATCGGTCCTCTACGACGCGGTGGTGGTGGCGTGCGGGCCGGATTCGGTGGCGACGCTTTCCGAGGACGGTTACGCCGTGCACTTCGTGGTCGAGGCCTACAAGCACCTGAAGCCGATCGGCGCGTACGGCAAGGGGATCGACATGCTGCGCGCCGCGCACATCGATGCCCGCCTCGCCTCCGACGGCGACTCAGCCGCCGACGTGGTGAACGACCGGTCCGTCGTGACCACGAAGGCGGCCGCCGACGACTTCCCCGATCAATTCGCCGATGAATTCGCCGCCGCGCTGGCCCGCCACCGCTGCTGGGAGCGCCAAACCGACCCGGTGCCGGCATAACCGTAAAGGAGGAGAAACCATGCCGCGATCGTCGATCAAGAACGAGAAGATGTATCAGGATCTGCGCAAGAAGGGCGAGTCCAAGGAGAAGGCCGCACGGATCTCGAATGCGGCCGCGGGCCGGGGCAAGTCGTCCGTCGGCCGCAAGGGCGGCAAGGCGGGATCCTATGCCGACTGGACGGTCCCCCAGTTGAAGAAGAAGGCCAAAGAGCTTGGCATGTCCGGCTATTCGAGCCTGACCAAGGACAAGTTGGTCGCCAAGCTGCGCAACCACTGACGCGCTCTGCCCAGCCGGGGCCTTCGGACGTTGCGTGTGAATTGGGGTCCTTGCGTGTGAATCCTGGGCGGAAGAATCGCCGGAATCCCACCATCGGTGCACACGAAAAACCGCCAGCGCACCTCTCAACGCGGCTAGCCGGAACGCGACGAGCCAGTTAAGCCCAGCCGGTCGGCCAGCACCAAAAAGGCGACCGCGTAGTCGTTGTCGGCGGTCCGCGACCTGATCTGCTCCCAGTCCAGCCTTTCGCGGACCGCCCGGACCGGCGGCAGCAGCTTGGCGAAGTCGCAGTGATGTTCGTTCAGGGAGCGCAGCTTCTGGATGACCACCATGGTCGGCGGCAGCACCGGCATCGCGATCGCCAACACGTCGCGCTGTTCGGCGCAGTCCAGCGTCGCCGGCTCCACGCGCTCGCCGTTGATGCGGTGCAGGACGTCGACGACGGTGTCGCCGGTGCGCGCCTTGAACAACCAGTCCTCCGGGGGGTGTTCGATCGCGAATCCGGCGCCGGCGAGGGTGGCCTCGGCGCTGGCCACGTCGGTCTCGGCCACGACGAGATCCACGTCGTGGCTGGGCTCGGGCGCGCCGAAGGCCCACAACGCGTAGGTGCCGGCCAATGCGAAGCGCGGCCCGTTTTCCTTGAGCGCCGACGCCGCGCCGCGCAACGCCTCCCGCAGCTCATTGCAGGACACGCCCGAGGGGGTCTGGGTGGCTGTCATCGTGCATAGGTGATACCCCCCTTTCGGTGGCACAACCTGCCGCGGATTCGCGTGACATCGCTCGTCATCCGTTTAAGCGACCCTCACACTGGCAAATCTTGTGTTATGTCAGCCCCTGTCTTGCCCGAGTGCGACGGGGCTGCCGTCGTGATCGTGGGTGATCGGGTGTGACGGCGGGGTTGGTGCGGCATTGGCTCGAGTCGGGACGGCTCGAGCTGCCGTTGCCCGCCTCCGGGCGGACCGCGGAACGCTGGCAACGCCTGGCCCGGCTGGCCGAGGAGGACATCGTGGCGGCCCGGATCGCCGAGGCCCACGCCGACGCCGTCGCGATCCTGCACGAGCTGGGCGGCAAGCCGCCCGATTCCGATCAGCTGTGGGGTGTGTGGGCGGCCGAATCGTCCGACGATGCGCTGATCGCCACCAGAATCCGCGGCGGCGCGATCATCCTCAACGGCACCAAGGTGTGGTGCTCGGGCGCCGGGTTCTGCACCCACGCGCTGGTGACCGCCCGCCTCGACGACGGACGGTGCGGGCTGTTCGCGGTGCCGGTCACCGAACCCGCCGTCAAGGCGCTCCCGACCACCTGGTGGAACGTCGGGATGGCCGGAAGCGACACCAGGGCCGTGCAATTCACCAACGCACGCGCCGTCGCGGTGGGTGATCCCGACGACTACCTGACCCGGCCCGGGTTCTGGCACGGCGCCACCGGCGTCGCGGCCTGCTGGCTCGGCGGTGCGCGGCGGGTCGCGGAGCCGTTATACCGCTGCGCCACAAGCGATTCCGCCGACGCCTACTCCCTGGCGCACCTGGGTGCAGTGGACGCCGCCCTGGCCGCCGGAGAGGCCATCCTGACCACCGCGGCGATGCAGATCGACACCGATCCGTTCGACCGGTCCAATACCGCTCAGCTGCTGGCCCGTCGCGCACGCACGGTCGTGGAACACGCGGTCGACGAGGCCATCACGCGCACCGGCCGCGCCCTGGGGCCGGGCCCGCTGTGTCAGGACGGGCGGCACGCCCAGCGCGTCGCGGACCTGACCATCTACATCCGGCAAAGCCACGCCGAGCGGGACCTGGCCGAGCTCGGGCGCCTCGCCGGGCGCAGGCCATGAAAACCCTGCGGGCGAGCAATTGCGCCAAGTTTGCGGCCAAGCCGCTGACCCGCGGCGGCACGCCGGCGCCGGTGTGGCTGGCAGCGCTGCACTCCGAACCGCTGCCCCCGCTGGACCTGAGCGCGTGTCCCGGGTTGGTCGTCGTCGCGGCCCACCCCGACGACGAGACGCTCGGACTCGGCGCGACCACCGCGCAGCTGGTCGCGTCGGGCGTTGACGTGCAGGTGATCTCGGTCACCGACGGTGGCGCTTCCCGACCGGGTGCGACGGCGCGGGAGCGGACCCGTTGGGAGATCACTCGTAGATACGAACTTTGCCGGGCCGCAAGTATTTTGGGGATCCCCGAGCCGGTATCTCTGGGGCTGCCCGACGGGAACCTGGCCGACCACGAGGACAAAGTCGCCGACCTCCTCACCGGCATTCTCGACGCCGCCGCGCCCGGGACGTGGTGCGCCGCCACCTGGCGGGGCGACGGGCACCCCGATCACGAGGCCGTGGGGCGCGCGGCCGCGGAGGCGTGCCGGCGCACCGGCGCCGCCTTGCTGGAATATCCGGTGTGGATGTGGCACTGGGCCAGCCCGGCCGACCCGACGGTGCCCTGGCACCGCGCCCGGTCGGTGCCCGTGCCCACTCGGGCGCTCGCCCGTAAACGCCTCGCCGCGCATTGTTTTCGCAGCCAGCTCCAGCCGGCCGCCGGCGGGGCGGCGCCCGCCGTCCCACCGTTCGTGCTGCAACGGCTCCTCGCGGTGGGCGAGGTGGTGTTCCGGTGACCACCGCGGCGTATGCCGGCGTCGAGGATCCCCGGCCGCTGCCGACGCCGTGGTACCAACAACGCAGGGACGCCATCACCCTCGCGGTGCTGCCCGACCGCCGGTATCGGCACGCCTTGCAGCCGGGCTGCTCGACCGGGACGCTGACCGCCCAGCTGGCCGCGCGGTGTGATCGCGTGACCGCGATGGATGTGGCCGATGCGGCGCTGCGCAGCGCGGACGCGCGGCTGCGCCGGGCGGGCAGCCGGGATCGGGTGACGCTGTACCGATCGCCCCGGGACGCGCCGTGGCCGCCCGGGCCCTTCGACCTGCTGATGCTCAGCGAGGTCGCCTGCGGCTTGGAGGCCGACACGCTGGCCGCGGTGTTGTCCCGCGAATGCCCGCGGCTGCGGCCGGGGGCGAAAGTCGTTGCCGCACACTGGCGCCACCCCGTGGCGGACCACCCCCTCACCGGCGACGCGGCCCACGCCGTCATCGCGGAGACGCCCGGGCTGACGTCCGTCGCCCGCTACGGGGACCGCGATGTCGTCATCGAGGTGTTCGAACACCGGTGACGGCGGCCCGGGAGTGGGTATCGAAGAGGGTATGCGCGTAGCGACCTTCAACATCCTGCACGGCCGCACCGTCGGAAACGGGGTGGATCCGGCGCGGCTGCGGGACTGCGTGCGCCGCCTGAATCCCGACATCCTCGGGTTGCAGGAGGTCGACTGCGATCAGCCGCGGTCCGATCGCGCCGACCTCACCGCGGTCGCCGCGGACGCCATGGGCGCCGTGGAGCATCGGTTCGTTGCCGCGATCTCCGGCACGCCGGGCGCGACCTGGATGGCCGCTACGGGCAAGGAACAACCCGGCACGGCGGCCTACGGGATCGCGCTGCTGTCCCGGTATCCCGTGGCCAGCTGGCAGGTGGTGCGATTGCCCCGTATTCCCATGCGGTTTCCCATGTATCTGCCCGGACCGAACCGGGTGATGGTCGTCGACGAGGAACCGCGCGCCGCCGTCATCGCGCAGCTGCACACCCCGTGGGGCGGCCTCACGGTGGCCAACACGCATCTATCGTTCGTGCCCGGCTGGAATCGGCGCCAGCTGCGCCGCCTGATCCACGACCTGCGCGGCTTCCCGGGGCCGCGGCTTCTCACCGGTGACCTCAACATGACGCCCGACGCGGTGCGCCGCTGGTCGGGCATGCGGCCCCTGGCCGCGGCCGCAACCTTTCCCGCCCAAGCCCCCAACCGGCAGCTCGACCACATCCTGACCGACGACCCCGGCCTGCGCGGCGGCGCCGTTCAGTCCGAAGTGATGCCGATCTCCGATCACCGGCCGCTGGTGGTCGACCTGGAGCACGCCTGAGCGCTCAGGCCCAGCCCATCGCGTCGAGGCGCCGCTGGACCCGGTCGACGTCGTCCGGCGCGGGCAGCTCGTCGGTGACCCGGAGGATCTCCGCCCCGACGTCGGCGTCGTCGATCGGACGGCGCCCGGTGAGGGCGGTCGCGATGGTGGTGACCTCGTCGTCGCACACTCGCCGCGGCAAGAGCGCCAGCACCGGCGCGTAGCCGAGGGCCGGCGCGCCGCTAGGGTAACCGGCGCGCAGAAACGCGATGATGCTCGACACCGTGTCGCGTAAGACCATCCCTAACCTCCAGCCGCCACGCCGGGCGGTCTTGCCAGGAATAACCCGTCGTTTCCGTTTGAAACCCAAGGGGCCCGGTCCGACTGCCGGACCGGGCCCCAGTGGAGATGGCTTACTGGTTTTCCTTCTGGCGCTCTTCGGCGGCCTGGGCGCCCGCGCGCGCCGACTCGGCTTCGGCTTCCTTCTTGCCCGCGTCGCGCTGGGCGTCGGCCTTGTCCTGCTGAGCCTGTCCCTCTTCGACGAGGTCGTCGCGACCGGTGACGGTTCCGCCAACCTCCTTGACCTTGCCCTTGACGCCTTCGACGGTGCCCTTGACGGCCTCTTGTGGTCCGCTCTTCTGATCGCCCATTGGTCGACCTCCCTCTCGGTGGTTACGTCTTGATTCGCATCTACCGGCTTCCCGCCCGGCGCAGGGCCAAACACCCTCGCCCGGTTGCGGGCCGAGGGTTTCGCTGTGCGGACTCGTTCGTTTGAAAGCGGTAATTCCGGGTAGTTACTGCCCCCGACTGCTCAAGGGGGTGGAGTCACTGAGCACCATCGCTGTCATAGGGGCGACCGGCACGGCCGGGTCCCGCGTCGTCGCCCGGCTGAAGGCCCGCGAGGTCGAGGTCGTCGAGATCTCCCGCGCTCACGGCGTCGACGTCATCTCGGGGCGGGGGTTGTTCCAGGCACTGGCGGGGGTCGACGTCGTCATCGACGTCTCCAACCCGATGCCCGCCGACGGGGGGTCGAACATCACCCAGACGGTGGCCACCGCAACCCGCAACGTCGTGGGAGCGTGCGCCGCCCGCGATGTGCAGCGGCTGGTGGTGTTGACGGTCGCCGGAATCGAAGATCCCTCATTCGACGGGTTTCCGTATTACGAGGCCAAACGCGCCGCCAAGGAGCTCGCGCTCGACGGTCCGGTGCCGGTGACCCTGGTGAAGTCCACCCAGTGGTACGAGTTCGCCACCAACCCCGTCGCGGTGAGTTCCCGCGACGGGGAGGTGGTCGTCCAGGACTGGCTGATCCAACCCATCGCCGTCGACACCGTCGCCGACGTGCTGGTCGAGGCGGCCCTGGCGCAGACGCATCGCCCACGCACGATCGCCGGCCCGCAGGCCGTCCGCCTGCCCGAACTGACGTCGAAACTGCTCGACCGGCGCGGCGACAAGCGCCGCGTGCGCGCCGTCCCGCCCGCGCTCGGTGCGCTCGCCACCGGCGCGCTGTTGGCGTCCGACGGCGCCATCGTCGTCGGCCCCGACCTCGACACGTGGCTGCACTCCCTTTCATCCCCTGGCGCGGACGGCGAGTCGGCCGCGGACGGCGGTGATCCACCGACGGTGCTGCGAACGCGGGATCTCTCCCCCACCAGCCGTTAGGCCCCGCGTGCAAGGTCACGGTTGCGTCACGATCGGTGTCACGATTGGTTAAGAACCGGGCCCGTTCTCTAAGAATTCTCATCATTGGCGGTCGTATTTATTTGCTCACTTAGCGAAAATGTGGCTCATGGGGCGATCGGGCCGCGCGTGGTTCGCGATGTTCTGTTTCGGCGAACGCGGTCCCTTTTGGCTTCCGCTACCTTGGTTTTCGAGGATCGGGAGCCTCTCTGAGAGAAATCAATTGATCAATTTCGAAGGACAAGACTGATCATGAAAAACAGCAGTATCGTCGCGCGCCGGCGAGTTGCCGGCATCAGCGCGGGCTTCCTGCTCGGGGGATTGACTGTCGGCATCATCGGCGCCCCGTCCGCGGCCGCAGCGCCCGATTGCAGCCCCGGCGGTGTGAACGCCACCGTGTCGTCGGTCCAGGGCGCGGCGGAGCAGTACCTGGCCGCCCACCCGGACGCCAACCAGGTGGTAACGGCCGCCTACGGCCAGCCGCGACCGGAGGCCGAGTCGAACCTGCGCGGCTACTTCACCTCGCATCCGCAGCAGTACTACGACCTGCGCGGCATCCTGGCGCCGATCGGCGACACGGAGCGGCAGTGCAACGTCAAGGCGCTGCCGCCATTCCTGGAGTCGGCCTACCAGGAGTTCATGGCCGGCTGACCCCCGCCGAGAGACGACCCGCCACAACGCCGTGGCGGGTCGTTTCGCGTGCACCGCCGGCGGGTATTGAGCGGGTACTTGTGCAGTCAGCCAACGGGACTGGAGGCAACCATGCGGCTGCGTCGCAGCGATCTGGCCAAGCCGGGGATCGCACGCAAACGACGGGGCAAGGGCTTCGCCTACTACGACCCCGAGGGCAACCAGCTGTCCGACCCGGACACCCTGGCACGCATCAAGGACCTTGTCATCCCGCCCGCATGGAAGAAGGTGTGGATTTCGCCGGATCCCAAGGGCCACATTCAGGCCGTCGGCACGGACGCTGCCGGGCGCCGGCAGTACCTCTATCACACGGCCTGGCAGCAGGAGCGGGCCGAGGAGAAGTTCGACCGCGTGCTGGAACTGTCGGTGCAGTTGCCGCTGTGGCGGGCGCGCATCGCCAAAGACCTGACGCGCCGTGGCTTGACGCGCGAGCGGGTGCTGGCGGTCGCGCTGCGCCTGCTCGACCGTGGCTACTTCCGCGCCGGCGGTGAGCAATACGCCGAGGAGCACGAGTCCTACGGATTGGCCACCCTGCTGTGCAGCCACGTGACAGTGCGCCGCCACGCGGTCGCATTCGACTTCCCCGCCAAGAGCGGGGTGCGGCGCACGGTGGAAATCGAGGACGCCGAAATCCTTCGCGCGGTGCGCGCCCTGGTCCGCCGCCCGCAGCGCACCGACCGACTGCTGGTGTGCCGTACCGGATCCGGATGGGTCGACATCCGCTCCGACGACCTCAACGCCCGGTTCAAGGAGATGGTGGGCGACCAGTACACCGTCAAGGACCTGCGCACCTGGCACGGCACGGTGCTGGCGGCGGCTGCCTTCGCCGACGCGGACCCGCCCGTGTCGCAGCGCGTGATCAAGCGCGTTGAGTCCGCGGTCATGAAGGAGGTCGCCGAGGAACTCGGCAACACCCCCGCGGTGGCTCGCGGATCCTATGTCGACCCGCGCGTCGTCAGCGGCTACGAGCAGGGCCTGACGATCCAGACGGCGGTGCGCCGAGCCGAACGCGCCCGTCGACCCGAGGCCAAACAGGAAATCCTGGAGAAGGCGACCCGCATGCTCATACGACGAGTTGCCAAGGGCCACAGCACATCCGGAGCATCACAGCTGCCCAAAACCGCGTGATCCGACGCGTCGCGGCGGCCGACGCGGTCATATCCAGATTGCGAAGTGTTTCTCGCGCGACGAGCTGGGCGGCCGCCAAACGTGCCAGGACAACCGGGGGGCGCTGGCCGCGCGCATGCGACCGATGCCACTGACATTTCGCACAATGGACGGCGGCGGGATGCGCCGCGACACCCGGTCCGTCGTCCGTTCGCTTGAACGTGGTTGCACGGGAATATAACTGGCGCACGAATGCGCTGAGTGACGCGCTCCCCGAGGGAGGAGACGGCGGCAGAAACGTCGTTTATGTAATGACCTATAGGGTATTTCGCTCGCCATGCTCGATTCAGGCTCCGCGAAGAACGTGCTGCTGTGGCACGTCCATGGGTCGTGGACACAAGCGTTCGTCGCGGGCCGCCACCGGTATTTGATTCCGGTGGCCGACGACCGCGGCGCCGACGGGATCGGGCTGGCCGGGCGAAAGTGGCCCAACGCGCGCGAGATCGCGCTCGGCGAACTGGCAGGCCAGCACATCGATCTGGTGGTGTTGCAGCGTCCGCACGAGGCCGCGCTGGTGGCCCGGTGGGCGGGACGCCGCGCCGGCACCGACGTGCCCGCGGTGTACGTCGAGCACAATGCCCCGCGCCCGTTCGCCGAGCGCAGCCGGCATCTTGTCGCGGACCGCGGCGACATCCCGCTGGTTCACGTCACCGATTTCAACCGGCTGATGTGGGACAACGGCCGGGCGCCGACGCGGGTGATCGATCACGGCATGGCCGATCCGGGCCCGCGCTACACCGGCGACGTGCCGAGGGCGGCCACGATGATCAACGAGCCACAGCGGCGCGGGCGCACCGTGGGGGCCGACCTGCTCGAACCGTTGTCGGCATACGCGCCGACCGACGTGTGGGGCATCGGCACGGAGTCGCTGTACGAGAACCGTGGCGGCGTCACCGGGCGCGGTGACGTTTCGGCCCCGCAGCTGTGGGACCAGATCGCCCGGCGCCGTGTGTACCTGCACACTGCCCGCTGGACGTCGTTGGGACTCTCGCTCATCGAGGCGATGTTCCTCGGGATGCCGGTGGTCGCCGTGGGCACGACGATGGCGCCCCTGGTGGTGCCCGGCGAGGCGGGCGTCGTCGCCGCCGACGTCACCACCCTGGGCGGCGGACTGCGGGATTTCATGAACGACCACGCGGCCGCGGTGGCCGCCGGGAAAGCGGCGCGCGAATTCGCCACCGCCCGCTTCGGGCTGGACCGGTTTCTCGCCGAATGGGACGAAGTGATCGCCGAACAGTGCAGTGAATTCAGAAGGAATCTCAATGA
>NZ_AUWQ01000040.1 GCF_000455205.1 Mycobacterium sp. UM_CSW
CAGCGGGCTCGACGCCCAAGCCCAGGCCTCGGTGACGTCGTCGGCGCGTGGCGCGAGGGCGGTTCGATCCATGTCGTTCCAGGTGCTCATGAGGCGCTTCCTTCGGTGCGGGTCGCGACCCGGGTTGGGCCGCCGTCATGGGTAGGAGCACGGACCCGGCGTGAGTCGGACACTTTTTTGAAGACTTTTTCGGCGCCGCGGCGGCCAGGATCAGAGTCGCCGACGCCGCTTGCCAGGTCTTGGTGAAGTTCTTGCGATTTTCTTGCGATCGATCGACACCGACGAGGCTACGAATTTTCACAAATCCGCGTGTGAGCAACCGCGCAGGCAATACGCTTCCACCGGCGCGTCGGGATCGTCACGATCTGAGATGTCTGCAATCAGGGAGGTTCGGGCGGATGTTGTCCCGGATAACTTTCATCGCGGCGGTCATCGCCTTGGTCGGCGTCGGATTCGCGTCACCGGCTTACTCGTCACCTGGCGGCGGCTGCTACACCGCCGCATCGGGGGATTGTGTGCCGTATCCCCAAAAGGGCGGCTCGCAGCCGCCTAATGCCACTGCCCAATGTGCCGATGGAAGCTGGTCGTTCAGCGAGCATCCCCACTCGAGTGGAACCTGCCACGGGCATGGCGGCGTGCAGCGGTATTTGTAGAGCTTCGTTTGTCGAGATCGACGTTAGCGCGAAGAACTGCGACGAGTGATCTGCACGCCAGCGTCAATCTGAGTCTCCGAAAACTCCAATAACCCAGTGACGGAACGGAATTCTCGCTAACCCGCCACGGTCAGATAGATCAGCACGACGTTGAGCACGCTGACCATCACCGCGACCGCCCAGCCGATGACCGTCGTGACGGGATGGTTCGCATCGGTACCCATCAGCTCGCGGTTGCTGGTCAGCCTGACCAGCGGAAGCACCGCGAACGGGATGCCGAAGGACAGCACGACCTGCGATATGACCAGCGCGCGGGTCGGATCCCAGCCGAGCGCCAAAATCGCGATCGCGGGGCACAGCGTCACCAGCCGGCGCACCAGCATGGGCACGGACAAGTGCAGCAACCCCTGCATGATCATTGCGCCGGCGTAGGCACCCACCGACGACGACGCCAGGCCGGACGCGAGCAGTCCGATCGCGAACAGCACCGCGATCGTCTGCCCCAGGGTGTTGTGAATCGCGGTGTAGGCGCCGTCGATGGTCGCGCTTTCCTGGTGGCCCTGCAGGTTGATCGCGGCGACGAGCAGCATCGCCGCGTTGACCATGCCGGCGACGGCCATGGCCAACACGACGTCGAAGCGCGTGACGCGCAACAGCCAGCGCCGGTCGTGGCCGGCCTCGGGATGCCCGTGCCGGTCCAGCACGAGGCCCGAATGCAGATACACCGCGTGCGGCATCACGGTGGCGCCGAGGATGGCCGCGGCGAGCAATACGCTTTCGGCGCCGTGGAATCGGGGGAGCAATCCCGACACCACGGCCTCGGACGGTGGCGTGGCGACGAAGAAGCTCGCCGCGAAGCCGATGGCGATGACGAGCAGCAGCCCCGTGATGACGCGTTCGAAGAGGAGCTGGCCGCGGCGGTCGCGGATCGCCAGCAGCAGCATCGAGACCACCCCGGTGATGACCCCGCCGACCGGCAGCGGCAGGCCGAACAGGATCCGCAGCGCGATCGCCCCGCCGATGACTTCGGCGACATCGGTTGCGACGGCAACGATTTCGGCCTGCGCCCAAAACGTCAGTCGCAGCGGACGGCCCATCCCCTTGCCGATCGCCGCGGGCAGCGACCGTCCGGTCACCAACCCGAGTTTCGCGGACAGGTACTGCACCAGGCCGGCCGTCACGTTGGCGGCGACGATGACCCATAGCAGCAGGTAGCCGTACTGCGAGCCGGCGCTGACGTTGGCCGCGACGTTTCCCGGATCGACGTAGGCGATCGCGGCGACGAACGCGGGGCCGAGCAGATACCAGCTCGTTTTGAGCGAGGCCCCGGTGCCCTGCGCCAAGCGTATCGACCTCGATCCACGTTCTCGAATAAAAAAGTTAGGTTAACCGAATACTGCGACGGACCGTTTGGCTACCCGCTCCGCGGTGGATCATGCCGCCCCGATGCTGCCGCCCCCGTCCACCCGGACGATCTGACCCGTCATGTACCCGGCGTCCTCATGCAGCAACATCGCGATCACGTGGGCGATCTCGGTAGGCGTACCGACGCGCTGCATCGGTATGGCGGCGAGAAGACGACCCTCGACTTCTGATCCGGCGGGACTGCGTCGGCGGAACATCTCTGTTTCGATGGGGCCGGGCGATACCGCGTTGACGGTAATCCCGGTCCCGGCCAGCTCGCCCGCCCAGATGCGGGTGCACGTTTCCAGCGCGGCCTTCGAGGCGGCGTAGGGCGTCCGTTCCGCGACGCCGAGGGTCGTCAGGCTGGTGACGTTGACTATGCGGCCCCATTCGGAGGCGATCATGCCCGGCAGAACGGCCTGCACCACCTGCACCGCGGTGCGCACATTCATGTCGTAGGTGGTGAAGAGATCGTCGAGGTCGATCGAGCCGATGCGGCCCCACCGGGAGAAGCCGACGTTGTTGACCACCGCGTCGACGACGCCGTCGGCGACGATCGCGTCGAGGGTCTGCGCGGTCGCGGCCCGGTCGGCAAGGTCGACCTCGTGGAATTGCCCGGGGAAGTCCGACGGCGCGCTGCGGGCGAGCCCGATCACCTCGTACCCATTGCCGGCGAGGCGATCGACGACCGCGCGGCCGATGCCCTTGGACGCTCCGCTCACGAGAACACGCCGTTTCGTCATGCTTTTCCCTTTCGTGCCACCCCTGAGAACCATTCGGGGCAACGCCGAAACGGCGGCGCTTCATGCCGTGCTTTAGATCACCCCGGGACGTAGAGGCCGCGGCCCGAGATCAGGGGCAGGTCAAGGGTCGTCACGATGCCGGGCGGGGCGGCCACCACGGCGGGAATCGCGTTCACGACCCGCATCGCGGTGGCCACCAGGCCGGCGTGGTTGTGATCGCCGAGGCGGCTGCTCAAGCAGATGTCCATCGCGTACGACGGCTCGCCGGTGATCTCGATGCGGTAGGAGCCGCCTTCCTGCGCGGGCTGCGGCCAGTCGGGACGCAGGTCCTCGCGCAACCGCGTGACGTGTTCGAGGACGACGACGGGGTCGCCGTTGACCATTCCGAACACCTCGAACCGCAGCCCGGCGGCCGTGCCCTTCGCAATGTGCCCCGAGGCGATATCGAAGTCCTCGGGCGCGGGCTCGCGGACGTATTCCTCGGCGACGCTGTCGAGCTTGATGCCCAGTCCGGCAGCCAATTGCCGCACCACTGACCCCCACGCCAAGCTCAGCACGCCGGTCTGCAGCAGCATCGGGATCTCGTCGAGGGGCTTGCCGAATCCCATCACGTCGAACATGACGGCCGCGCTGTCGTAGGTGGCGTAGTCGACAATCTCCATGCACCGGATCTGCTGGATGCTCTGGCAGGTGCCGGCCAATGCCAGTGGCAGCAGGTCGTTGGCGAAGCCGGGGTCGATGCCGTTGACGTACAGGCTCGAATTGCCTTCGCGCGCGGCATCTTCCAACGGCGAGATGAGCTCTTCGGGTATCACTTCCCAGGGGTACTGGAGAAAGACCGGGCCGCTGCCGACGACGTTGATTCCGGCGGCGAGGACTCGGCGGTAGTCCTCCAAAGCCTCGGGCAGGCGATTGTCGGCCAGGGCGTTGTAGACCGCGCACTGCGGACCGGTGGCGAGTACGGCGTCCAGGTCGGTGGTGGCCAGCACTCCGGTCGAATCCTCAAGTCCGGCAAGCTCCGCCGCATCCTTGCCGGCCTTGGCGTCTGACGACACCCAAACCCCGGTGAGTTCGAACTCGGGATTTGTGATCAACGCCTTGAGCGCGTGGACGCCGACGTTGCCGGTGCCCAACTGAACGACGGGTATGGCCATGGCGGGCTCCTTAGCGGTAGGGGTAACACCGCGAGCAGACGCAAAAGCGCCCGACACGCCGTGCGTAAGGGGACTTTTGCTGGGGGTACCTCCCGCTTGCGGGGGACTGCTCGCGCCTCATGGTTTACAGGTCCGGGACGGGGATGTCGAGGTTGGGGAAGGTGAGGCCACCGTCGACCTCGAGCGTCTTGCCGGTGAGGAAGCTGCCGGCCGGGGACGCCAAATAGACTGCGGCGGCGGCGATGTCGACGGGATCGCCGAGGCGGCGCATGGGTGTGACCTTCTCCATCGGTGCGCGCAGCTCGTCGTTGGAGGCCACCACGTCCAGCGCCGACGTCAGGATCGATCCGGGGGCGATGGCGTTGACCCGGATGCGCGGGCACAGGTCCAGCGCGGCCAGCCGGGTGTAGTGGGACAGCGCGGCCTTGGCGGTGCCGTAGGCGGCGAAACCGCGCCCGGCCAGCCTGCCCATAGTGGAGGTGATGTTGATGATGCTGCCGCCGCCGGAGTGCTCCAGCATCAACGGCACCGCGGCGATGGTGAGCGCGTGCGCGGTGGCGACGTTGAAGGTGAACGCCTCCTTGAGGTCCTTGGTGGAGGTGGTCAGCAGGGTGTTGGGCATGGTCCCGCCAACGTTGTTGACGACGATGTCTAGTTTCCCGAACACCTCGACGGCCTGGTCGGCGAGCTCCGCGGTCGACTCGGGATGGGCCAGGTCGGCGGCGACGGCGTGGGCGCGACGGCCGGTGGCGCGGACCTGTTCGGCGACGGCATCTAATTGAGATTGGGTGCGCGAGGCGATGAGCACATCGGCGCCTGCCTCGGCGAAAGCCACCGCGATGGCCGCACCGAGGCCGCGCCCGCCACCCGTGATGACGGCGACTTTGTCGTCCAGACGGAACCTGTCAAGGATCATTACGGCCTCTCTATTCGAGTTGTCCGGCGACACGGTAACAAACCTCGCCGACGCAGATCACGGCATTTCTGAAACAGGTTCTAGTTTGTCATACCGGCGCGGCGATGTAACTCCCCGACCGGCCCCAATTGCGCTCCGGACCGTCGCCCGACGCCCGCCGGACAGAATTCTCCGAACGTTAACCTTGTTACTGTTAGCTACTTGGCTGCGACAGATACCTGGTTGCCGGGCCGCAGCCTCAGGCGGCGGCGATGTTTCATCCCTACTGTTAGGAAGAGAATTGAAACTGAACCGATTTGGCGCCGCCGTGAGTGTGCTGGCTAGCGCCGCTTTGGTGTTATCCGGGTGTGGCAGCGAGAACAACAACTCGAGCGGAGCAAGCGGTAGCAGTGCGACGTCCGGCGGATCCGCGGGCAAGGTGAGCTGCGGTGGGAAGAAGACGCTGAAGGCCAGCGGGTCGACGGCCCAGGCCAACGCGATGACGCGGTTCGTCAACGCGTTCGAACAAGCGTGCCCCGGTCAGACGTTGAACTACACCGCCAATGGCTCCGGTGCCGGAATCAGCGAATTCAACGGCAATCAAACCGATTTCGGTGGGTCGGACTCGCCGCTGGCTCAAAACGAGTACGCCGCGGCCCAGCAGCGCTGCGGCTCGCCGGCGTGGAACCTGCCGGTGGTGTTCGGCCCGATCGCGATCACCTACAACGTCAAGGGCGTGACCTCGCTGAACCTCGACGGTCCGACGGCGGCGAAGATCTTCAACGGCGCCATCACCACATGGAACGACCCGGCGGTCCAGGCGCTCAACAACGGAACCGCCCTGCCGGCCGAGCCGATTCACGTGGTGTTCCGCAACGACCAGTCCGGGACCACGGACAACTTCCAGAAGTACCTCGATGCCGCGTCCAACGGCGCGTGGGGCAAGGGCGCCGGAAAGACGTTCAACGGCGGTGTCGGTGAGGGAGCCAAGGGCAACGACGGCACCTCGGCAGCCATCAAGGCCACCGAGGGATCGATCACCTACAACGAGTGGTCGTTCGCCAAGGCCCAGAACCTGAACATGGCCAAGATTGTCACCGCCCCCGGCAGCGACGCCGTCGCCATCAGCGCCGACTCGGTCGGCAAGACGATCTCCGGCGCCACCGTCAAGGGCGAGGGCAATGACCTGGTGCTCGACACCAACTCGTTCTACAAGCCGACGCAGGCCGGCTCCTACCCGATCGTGCTGGCGACGTACGAGATCGTTTGCTCGAAGTATCCCGATTCACAGGTCGGCACGGCCGTGAAGGCTTTCCTGCAGAGCACTATCGGCGCGGGCCAAAATGGCTTGGCGGACAACGGATACATCCCCATTCCGGACTCGTTCAAGTCGAAACTGTCGACTGCGGTCAACGCAATCGCGTGATTCGGAATGTCATGACGCGCGGAGCAGTGGCCGGTCCGACGACCAGAACTCAGCCTGCGCTGAAGGCGACCGATCCGCATAAGGTGCAGCGGGGCGACCAACTGTTCAAGTTGGTCGCCGCCGCGGCCGGTTCGACGATTGTGATCGCGATCGTGCTGATCGCGATATTCCTGTTGATCCGCGCCGTGCCCTCGCTGCGTGCGAACCATGCGAACTTCTTCACCAGCGCGCAATTCAATACCACCAGCGCAGAACATTTGGCGTTCGGTATCCGCGACTTGTTCATGGTCACGGTGCTGAGCTCGGTGAGCTCGCTGGTGGTGGCCGTGCCGGTGGCGGTCGGGATCGCGATATTCCTCACCCAATACGCGCCGAAACGGTTCGCGCGACCGTTCGGTGCGATGGTTGATCTGCTGGCCGCGGTGCCGTCGATCATCTTCGGGTTGTGGGGCATCTTTGTGTTGGCGCCCAAACTCGAGCCGATCGCGGAATTTCTGAACCGCAACCTGGGCTGGTTGTTTTTGTTCAAGCAGGGCAACGTCTCGCTGGCCGGCGGCGGCACCATCTTCACCTCCGCGATCGTGCTGTCGGTGATGATCCTCCCGATCATCACCTCGGTATCGCGGGAGGTGTTCCGGCAGACCCCGCCCATTCAGATGGAGGCGGCGCAGGCGCTGGGCGCCACCAAGTGGGAGGTGGTGCGGATGACCGTGCTGCCGTACGGCCGCAGCGGCGTGATCGCGGCGTCAATGCTCGGGCTGGGCCGCGCGTTGGGGGAAACCGTTGCGGTGCTGATCATCCTGCGGTCGGCCGCCCGCCCGGGCAACTGGTCGCTGTTCGACGGTGGTTACACGTTTGCTTCTAAGATCGCTTCCGCGGCAGCGGAATTCAGCGAACCGCTGCCCACCGGGGCTTACATAGCCGCCGGGTTCGCGCTGTTCGTCCTCACGTTCGTCGTCAACGCGCTCGCGCGCGCGGTCGCGGGTGGGAAGGTCAACGGGTGAGTCGCGCCGGCGACAAACTAGTCGGGAGCGATGAGGTGGGGGCACCTCCCGCTCGCGGGGGAGAGCGGCGCGCATGAGTATCGACGCGCTCGACCTGCCGGTCAAACCGGATGTGTTCAGCCCGCTGAGCCTGCGGCGGCGGATCACCAACAATGCCGCGACCACATTTTTCGTCGCCTCGTTCATCGTGGCCCTGGTACCCCTCGTCTGGGTGCTCGGAGTCGTGCTCACACGAGGGTGGTATGCCGTCACCCGCTCGGGCTGGTGGACCCACTCGCTGCGCGGTGTGCTGCCCGAGGAATTCGCCGGCGGTGTGTATCACGCGCTGTACGGAACGCTGGTGCAGGCCGGTGTGGCCGCCGTGTTGTCCGTGCCGCTCGGCATGATGACGGCGGTGTTCCTGGTGGAATACGGGTCCGGCCGGTTGGTGCGGCTCACGACCTTCATGGTCGACGTGCTGGCCGGGGTGCCCTCGATCGTGGCGGCGCTGTTCGTCTTCAGCCTCTGGATCGCCACCCTAGGTTTCCAGCAGAGCGCCTTTGCCGTGTCGTTGGCATTGGTCCTGTTGATGCTGCCGGTGGTGGTGCGGTCCACCGAGGAGATGCTCCGGCTGGTGCCCGACGACCTGCGAGAAGCCAGCTACGCGCTGGGGGTTCCCAAGTGGAAGACCATCGTGCGGATCGTCATCCCGATCGCGATGCCGGGCATTGTCTCGGGCATCTTGCTGTCGGTCGCGCGCGTCATCGGGGAAACCGCCCCGGTGCTGGTGCTGGTCGGCTACAGCCGGTCCATCAACTTCGACATGTTCCACGGCAACATGGCCTCGCTGCCGCTGTTGATCTACACCGAACTCACCAACCCCGAACACGCCGGCTTCCTGAGGATCTGGGGTGCGGCATTGAGCCTGATCATCATCGTCGCGGTGATCAACCTGCTGGCTGCCGGGTTCCGCTTCATGTCGATGCGGCGGCGCTGACCACCCGGCGCGGTCAGGACTTTGACGCGGCCTTCTTGGCGGGCGCCTTCTTGGCGGCCGTCTTCTTGGCCGGCGCCTTCTTCGCGGGCGCTTTCTTCGCCGCGGCCTTCTTGGCGGGCGCCTTACCGTTGCCGGAGCGTGCCTTGACGCTGGCCTCCAGCTTGGCCAGCAGGTCCGAGACGTCCTCGGTCTCGTCCAGTTCCTTGGGCTGCTCCTCGGCGGTAAACGCCTCGCCGCCTTCGAGTTTCGCCTCGATCAGTTCCTGCAGCTGCTCCTGGTAGGTGTCGTGGTAGCGGTCGGGGTTGAAGTCCTCGGCCATCGACTCCACCACCTGCCCGGCCATCTTGAGTTCGGCGGGCTTGATGTCGACCTTCTTGTCCAGCACGGGGAAGTCGGGGTCGCGGATCTCGTCTGGCCACAACAACGTGTGCACCACCATCACGTCGCGCTTGCCGAAGTCCTTGACGCGCAACGCCGCCAGTCTCGTCTTGTTGCGCAGCGTGAAGTGGACGATCGCCATCCGATCGGTCTCGGCGAGCGTCTTGGCAAGCAGCACATATGATTTGGATGACTTCGAATCCGGCTCGAGGAAGTAGCTGCGGTCGAACAGCATCGGGTCGACGTCGCTGGCGGGGACGAACTCGAGCACCTCGATCTCGCGGCTGCGTTCCTCGGGCAGGGTGGCGATGTCGTCGTCGGTGATGATCACCGATTGCCCGTCGGGCGACTCGAAGGCCCGGGCGATGTCACGGTATTCGACGACCTCGCCGTCTTTCTCGCAGATGCGTTGGTAGCGGATGCGGCCGTTGTCCTTGGCGTGCACCTGATGGAACTTGATGTCGTGGTCCTCGGTGGCGCTGTACACCTTGACCGGGACGTTCACCAGTCCGAACGCAATCGAACCCTTCCAGATTGAACGCATGTAAGTCAGTATGCCCACACCGCCCCCAGCAAAACAGCGCAGCACGCCCGCATCGCGGACTTTCGGGTACAGCTAATTCCGTGGAGGGGCCCGCAGGCTGTCTCGGTCGGGCAGGTCGGCCCCGGCGCGGCCGACGGTCCACGCCGACGCCAGGCACGCCGACTGCAGCGCCTCCGTCAGCGCGTCGAGCCCGATCCGGGCCAGGGCGGCCCGCCGGGCGGCGCCCAACAAACCCATGCCCCAGAGCGCGTCCAGCAGGCCGACCATGAACGCGTCGCCCGCGCCGACGGTGTCCACCACCTCGACCTGCCGGGCGGGCACCCGGACCTCGCCGGCCGGGCACAATGCCACGGCGCCCCGATCGCCCATCGTCACGACGACGATCGCCGGTCCCGACGCGAGCCACGCTCGGGCCGTCGACTCCGGGTCGCGATCGGGATCGATCCAGGTCAGGTCCTCGTCACTGGCCTTGACGATGTCGCTGCGCTCGACGAAGCGGGCGATGCGGTCGCGGGCGAGATCCCGGTCGGCGATGAGCGACGGGCGCACGTTGGGGTCGAAGCTGACGGTGGCCGACACCCGATAGGTGTCGAGCAGCGCCGCGACCGCCAGGCACCCCGGCTCGCGTACGGCGGCGATCGATCCCGTGTGCACCAACAGGGGCGGCGCGACCTCGGGTGTGCCGGAAAGCTGCCATTCCAGGTCGAAGGTGTAGGTCACCGACCCGTCATCTCCGATCGTCGCGACCGAGGTTGGTGTCCGAGTAGCGGAGGCACTTCCCGGAACAAGTTGTGCGCCTGACGATTTGACGTAATCAACGATGCGCTGGCCGTGCGGGTCGTCGCCGATGTAAGTCAAGAAGTCGACGTCGCGACCAAGCCTCGCCAGTCCGGCGGCGACGTTGAGCGGGCTGCCACCAAGATGCTCGTCACCGTCGATGATGTCGACCAGCGCCTCGCCGATCACCAGCCCGCGGGTCATCGCGCCAACGCCTCGAGCGTCGCCCGAGCCCCCTTGCGGTGCAAAGAATCCAGGGCCCAGCGGTACGCCTCGACAAACCGCGGTTGGTGGGCCAGATCGCAGAACAGCGCGGTGACCTCAATGAACCCGGTGGGATTGTGGTGCTGCGACCGGGCGATCGGGACGAGCGAGTCCGCCAGCTGATCCACCACCTCGTACGGCTTGCCCGACTCGTCGACACCCTCGGCGTAGCGAGCCCAACTGGCCACCGCCGCGGCCGCCAGCTGAACCGGCCCGCCGCTGGCCAGGTTGTCGCAGATGACGGGAAACAGCCATTTCGGGATGCGGTCCGACGAATAGGCGCACAGCCGCGCAACGGTGTCGCGGACGGCGGGGTTGGCGAACCGCTCCACCAGCGTGCGGCCGTACGCATGAAGGTCAATGCCCGGCACGGGCGGCAGCGTGGGGATGGCCTCGGTGTCGAAGTAGGAGAGCAGGAATCGGGCGAAGAGCGGATCACTCGCCGCCTCGTGAACGAACTTGAATCCGCTCAGATGGGCGAAGTAGGCCAGGCACTGATGCCCCGCGTTGAGCAACCGCAACTTCATCAGCTCGTACGGGCGCACATCGTCGACCATCAGCACCCCCGCCCGCTCCAGCGGCGGGCGACCATCGGCAAAGTCGTCTTCGATCACCCAAGCGGTGAACGGCTCGGCCACCACCGGCCACCGGTCGTTGACGCCGAAGTCACGCCGCACTTCCGCGGCCATCTCCAAAGTCGTTGCCGGAGTGATGCGGTCGACCATCGAGCTCGGGAACCGGGCGTGTTCCGCGACCCATTGGGCCAAGCCGGGATCCAAGCGCTCGGCACTGGCGAGCACCGTACGCTTGGCTACCTCACCGTTGCTCTCGATGTTGTCGCAGGAGACGATCGTCGGCGCCGGGATTCCTTGACCGCGTCGCCTGGCGAGCGCCTTGGTGATCAACGCGAACGCCGGCCCGTCGGGATCGCGGTATCCGCCTTCGGTGATGGTCAGCGAAATGATCCGGGTGGATGCCGCAGCCAGCACCCCCAACGCCGCTTCCGGATCGTCCGGGGCGTAACGGTAGTCGACGATCGAGCCGATCACCTGCGCGTCCCGAGTGCCGTCGGGATGATCCAAGATCAGCGTGTACAGCCCGTCCTGATCGTTGAGGACGTCGCGCATGGTCCAGTCGGAGGGCATCACCCCGACGCCGCAGATGCCCCAGTCGTATGCCAGGCCCTGCTGGAGCAGCAGGTTGATGTACGCGGCCTGATGCGCCCGGTGGAAATGCCCGGCTCCGATATGCGCGATACCGACGGTCACGCTTTCGCGGTCATAGTTCGGCGCCTCGATCGGCACTTTGGACAGCGACGCATTATTCAGATCGATCGGGCTAGCCACCATCGGCCAACTCCTCCCCGGGCCGCTGCCCGATCGCTACCGGGCCCGCGACACCTATCGACGGTACGACGACGGCGGGCCGCAGCCCAGCCGCTTCGACCAGTCGAGGACCAGTCACAGCCCTACGTGCGGGGGGAACCTACGGTCGGCACGGCTGACAACAGCAGGACATCGGCGAGGGCACGCCACGAATCGGTTATCGCGACTGCACCGGCATCAATCAATTCTGCACGGCGGCAATCCCATTCGTCAGGTGGCACGAACATGAGGTTACCGACGGTGGCGTACCCGGCTGCGACCGCGGAAGTCACGCCGGCCACGGAGTCTTCGATGGCCAGCCCTTGTTCCGCTGCGACACCGAGTACCTCGCCGCAATGCAGATAAACCGCCGGGTCCGGTTTGCTCGTCGGCACCGCAAGAGAATCCTCCGCGCTGAACGTCACAGACTCCGGCATCAGCGTGTCGAGGCCGGTGGCGGTGAAGCAGGCACGCAGGCGCTTGGTGGCGCTGGAGCTGACCGCCGCCAGTGCGTAGTGGCTCGCGAGCTCGTGCAACGGTTCCAGCACCTGGGGATCGGATGTCAGGGTGACAGCCAGGTGAGCGGTGACCCGTTCGCGCTCTTCGTGCACCCACTGTTCGAGTTCGTCGGCGGACAACGCGTTGCCGCTCGCCAAATCGCGCGCCGAAGCGACCACCGCTTCGGGGCGGCCCTCGGCCAACACCTGATCGAGCGGCACGGCGCACTGCACCGCCAGGTCGAGAGCCATGGCACGAAAGTTTTTCCCGACCGCCCGCTTACGCAATTCGTCACAGCTGAACGGAGCGGCCACCCCGAACCTTGCCAGGAAACGATTCGTCACCTCGGTCGAGGCCTCGAACGCCGGTCTCTCCGAGCCGAACAGGTTGTCGTCGGCGTCACAGAGCAAGGTGGTGATCGGCGCCGGATCGAATGGGCGCACAAAGGTCAGCCCGCCGTTCATCGCGACACCAACTCCCGCTCGTCGTCGCGCATCGCATCCCGCAGCGTGGCCACCACACCGCGCTCGTCGATCTCCGTAATCATGTCGCCCAGCCGCTCCGCAAACCCCGGAACCGTGCGCAGTTCGGCGAACATCTCATGCCCCAGTAGCGGTTCGGGGTTGTTCCGTGCCATGTTGGCCAACCTGGCCACCGGTATCGCCTGCGAGTCTTCGAGGCGTAACTTGCGCCCCCTGAGGTCGTGGCCGCGCATATAGCGGGCCCATCCGGCAACGGCCAACATCAGCAGGGTGTGCGGCCTGCCCCGTGCGATCGCGTCCTGCAGGGAGGGCAGCAGAAACGACGCTATCTTGCTCGTTCCCCGTCGAGCGAGCCGCGACAATTGATCGCTCATTCGGGGGTTGCTGAGCCGATCGAGCACCGTGCCTCGGTACGCGGGCGTGTTCATCCCGGGGACTGCGGGCAACAGTGGCTGAATCTCGTCGCCCAATAGCCTCTCTACATAGTCGAAGATGACGCGGTCCCGCATCGCTTGGTCGGTGCGCTGGTATCCGGCGAGTGTGGCCAAACATGCGAGCGCGATATGGCTTCCGTTGAGCAGACGTGTCTTGATCAGCTTGTGGTCGCGGACGTCGGTCACGAATTCGGCACCCACCAGGTCGAGCGGTGGGCGCCCATTGCTGAAGGAGTCCTCGATCACCCATTGGGAATGGGGTTCGGTCACGACGGGCCATTTGTCGGCGACGCCGAAAGTCTGCTCGACGAACTTGCGCTCCGACTTCGAGGTTTGAGGGGTGATGCGATCGACCATGGTCGAGGGGAACGCGACATGCGTGTCGATCCACCGGGCAAGCCGGGGGTCCTTCAAGGCCGCGAACGATACCAGCGCGGTCCTCGCCGGCTGCGTGTCGGCGGGAATGTTGTCGCAGCAGAGCACGGTGAACGGCGTGACGCCTGCGCGGCGGCGGCGGTCGAGCGCTTCGGCCAGATATCCCCACGCGGTGGCATAGCCGTCGGCGGCGACGAGATCGGCGCGCACGTCGGGGTGGTCCGCGTCGAATTCGTCGGTGACGGGGTTGAGGAAGTATCCGTTGCAGGTGATCGTCAGGCTGACGATGCGGGTTTCGGGGTCTGACAGTGCGGCGCCGACCGCTGCGCGCTCGTTCGGTGCGTAATGAAGGGAACCGATCGACCCGACGACACGAGCGGTTTGGCGGTCATGGCCGCGCTGTACCACGGTGTACAGCCCATCCTGGGCCGACAGCAAGTCTTTGACGTCGGGGGAATGGAGACTGATGCCGGCTACCCCCCAACGATCCGAAATGCCGGAGCGGGCAAGGTCATCGAAGTAGACGGCCTGATGTGCGCGGTGGAAGTTGCCCGCCCCGATGTGAACGACGGCACGCTGAAGGGCCGACCTGTCGTAGGTGGGCACGTCAATTCGTTGCGAATGCAATTGCAGTGTGGCGTCGCTCAGCGGGACGCCGCCTCTTGGACGGCAGTGGGAGGCGATGGCATCAAACACCGTTTCCACTGTGCCTCGACGCGGTCCCTGGTTTAACCCTTCCGTGGTTGATGTCACAAAACAAATTGGCAGCGAAGGCGATAATCGGTGGTCAGAGCAGTTAACAGCGTTGAAACGCGTAGGTTGACAGCATGGCAGCACGGGTGAAGCTCACCAACGCCGACAAGGTGCTGTATCCGGCGACGGAGGACGGCCGAATGGCCGTCACAAAAGGGGACGTCTTCGACTACTACACCCGCATCGCCGAGGTGATGCTGCCGCACATCGCCGGGCGGGCAGCCACCCGCAAGCGCTGGCCCAACGGCGTCGAGCAGGAGTCGTTCTTCGAAAAGCAACTGGCGTCGTCGGCGCCCGACTGGCTGCCGCGGGCCAGCGTCACCCACCGGTCCGGGACGACGACCTATCCGATCATCGACAGCGCCGACGGGTTGGCCTGGATCGCGCAGCAGGCGGCGCTGGAGGTGCACGTCCCGCAGTGGCGGTTCGTCGCCGAGTGGACCCGGAGCAGGGCCGAAGAGCTCAAGCCCGGCCCGGCAACGCGATTGGTCTTCGACCTGGATCCGGGCGAAGGCGTGACGATGCCGCAACTGTGCGAGGTCGCCCATGCCGTGCGGGACCTGATGACCGACATCGGGCTGACCACATTCCCGCTCACCAGCGGCAGCAAGGGGGTGCACCTCTACGCGCCACTGGACAACCCGGTGAGCAGCAAGGGCGCCACCGTGTTGGCCAAACGCGTTGCCCAGCAACTGGAAAAGGCAATGCCCAAGCTGGTCACCTCGACCATGACCAAGAGCCTGCGGGCGGGAAAGGTGTTCCTCGACTGGAGCCAGAACAACGGTTCCAAGACCACCATCGCGCCGTACTCCCTGCGCGGGCGCGAACATCCGACCGTCGCGGCACCGCGCACCTGGGAAGAGCTCGAGGATCCGTCGGTGGGCCAGCTGCGCTACGACGAGGTGCTCGACCGGGTCGCCCGCGACGGCGATCTGCTGGCGGCGCTCGACGCCGACGCACCGGTCAGCGACCGGCTCAGCAAGTACCGCAGCATGCGGGACGCGTCGAAAACCCCCGAACCGGTCCCGGCGGCGAGACCCGTTACCGGCCAGGGCAATTCGTTCGTCATCCAGGAGCACCACGCCCGCCGCCTGCACTACGACTTCCGGCTCGAGCGCGACGGCGTCCTGGTGTCGTGGGCGGTGCCGAAGAACCTCCCCGACACCCCGTCGGTCAACCACCTCGCGGTCCACACCGAGGACCACCCCCTCGAATACGGCTCGTTCGAGGGGAACATCCCCAAGGGGGAGTACGGCGCCGGCAAGGTGGTCATCTGGGATGCCGGCACGTACGAGGCGGAGAAGTTTCAGGAGGACGAGGTGATCGTCAACCTGCACGGCAACCGAATCTCCGGGCGCTACGCGCTGATTCAAACCAACGGCGACCAATGGCTGGCGCACCGGATGAAGGACCAGAAGGTCTTCGAGTTCGACACGATCACGCCGATGCTCGCCTCGGAGGGTTCGGTGGCCGGCCTCAAGGCCGGGCAGTGGGCATTCGAGGGCAAATGGGACGGCTATCGGCTCCTGGTGGAGGTCGATCACGGCGACTTGCGGATCCGGTCCCGGCGCGGCCGCGAAGTAACAAAGGAATATCCCGATTTGCGTTCGCTGGCAGCCGATCTCTCCGGGCATCACGTGGTGCTGGACGGCGAGGCCGTCATTCTGGACGAGAACGGGGTGCCCAGCTTCCACGCGATGCAAAACCGGGGTCGCGGCGCCCGCGTCGAGTACTGGGCGTTCGACCTGCTCTACCTCGACGGCCGCTCGTTGCTGCGGGCGCGCTACTCCGACCGGCGAAAGCTGCTGGAATTCCTTGCCGCCACAGGAAATCTGACCGTGCCCGACCTGCTGACCGGTGACGGGGCCCAGGCGCTCGAGCACTCGCTGAAGTACGGCTGGGAGGGCGTGGTCGGGAAAAAGCGTGACTCCACCTATCAGCCGGGCCGGCGTTCGGCGTCGTGGATCAAGGACAAGAACTGGAACACCCAGGAAGTCGTCATCGGCGGCTGGAAGGCAGGCGAGGGCGGGCGCACCAGCGGCATCGGCTCGCTGCTGATGGGAATCCCGGGGCCCGACGGCTTGCGCTTCGCCGGACGCGTCGGCACCGGGTTCACCGAACGCGACCTGGCGAACCTGAAGAAGACGTTGGCGCCGTTGCAGACCGACCAATCCCCATTCCACCCGCCGCTGCCCCGGCAGGATGCCAAGGGGGTGACGTTCGTCGAACCGGTCCTCGTCGGCGAGGTGCGCTACAGCGAATGGACCCCGGATGACCGGTTGCGCCAATCGAGTTGGCGCGGTCTGCGGCCGGACAAGGAACCAAGTGAGGTGGTACGCGAGTGAAGTGGGTGACCTTTCGAGGCGACGACGACGAACGCACCGGGGTGCTCTCCGGTGACACCGTCCACGCGATGCCGCCGGGCGTGACGCTGCTCGACCTGATCGGTCGAGGCGCCGACGGGCTGCGCCGGGCCGGCGAAGAGGCGTTGCGTTCCCCGTCGGCCGTCGCGCGGCTCGACGACGTGACGGTGCTGGCTCCGATTCCGCACCCGCCGTCGATCCGCGACTCCCTGTGCTTCTTGGATCACATGCGCAACTGTCAGGCCGCGATGGGCGGCGGCCGGGTGCTCGCCGACACCTGGTACCGCATCCCGGCGTTCTACTTCGCGTGCCCCACAACCGTTTTAGGCCCCTACGAAGACGCCCCGACGGCGCCGGGAAGCGCTTGGCAGGACTTCGAATTGGAGATCGCCGCCGTCATCGGTGTCAGCGGCAAGGACCTGACCGTCGAGCAAGCCGAAGACGCCATCATCGGCTACACCATCTTCAACGACTGGTCCGCACGCGACCTGCAGCAGCGGGAAGGCCAGCTCGCGATCGGGCAGGGCAAGGGCAAGGACAGCGGGGTCACACTGGGCCCCTACCTGGTGACGCCCGACGAGCTCGAGCCGTACCGGCGAGACGGCAAGCTTGACCTGCAGGTGACCGCGTTGGTCAACGACACCGTGATCGGTTCGGGGTCGACCGCCCAGATGGACTGGACCTTCGGCGAGGTCATCTCCTACGTCTCGCGCGGCGTGCCGCTTATGCCCGGCGACGTCATCGGCTCCGGAACCGTGCCCACTTGCACGCTCGTCGAGCACCTCAATCCGGCTGCGCTGGAATCATTTCCGGGATGGCTGCACGACGGCGACGTCGTCACCCTGCGGGTCCAGGGCTTGGGCGAGACCCGGCAAACCGTGCGCGCCAGCGGCCCGCCGCATCCCCTGGCCGCTCGGCGCAACCCGGACGCCGCGCCCGCCCCGGCCCGGGTCAACCGGGCCCCGGCGAAGGTGCCCTACACGCGCGGCCTGCACGAGGTCGCCGACCGGGTGTGGGCGTGGACGCTCCCGGACGGCGGCTACGGGTGGAGCAACGCCGGGCTGATCGCCGGCGACGGCGGGTCACTGCTCGTCGACACGCTGTTCGACCTGGCGCTGACCCGCGAAATGCTCGCCGCGATGAGGACAGTCACCTCATCCGCTCCCATCACCGACGCCCTGATCACCCACTCCAACGGCGACCACACCCACGGCAACCAGCTGCTGGACGCGTCGGTGCGCATCCTCGCCGCGCAGGGCACCGCCGACGAGATCGCGCACGGGATGGCGCCCGAGATGCTGGCCATGGCGCAGACCGCGAACCTCGGCCCGGTCGCGACGCCGTACGTGCGA
Organism: Mycobacterium sp. UM_CSW; assembly: GCF_000455205.1. Classification (GTDB taxonomy): domain Bacteria; phylum Actinomycetota; class Actinomycetes; order Mycobacteriales; family Mycobacteriaceae; genus Mycobacterium. Next base: position 17,840 of record NZ_AUWQ01000040.1, read on the forward strand.
GACCGCTTCGGGCACTTCGACTTCAGCGGCATCAAGCTGCGCAACGCCGACCAGACGTTCGAGCGCGAACTCACCGTCGAGGTCGGCGGGCGCCGCATCGACCTGCTGAACCTCGGCCCCGCCCACACCGCCGCCGACTCGGTGGTGCACGTGCCCGACGCGGGGGTGCTGTTCGGCGGCGACCTGCTGTTCATCGGCTGCACCCCGATCGTGTGGGCCGGCCCCACCGCCAACTGGATCGCGGCGTGCGACGCGATGATCGCGCTCGACGCCCCAACCGTGGTGCCGGGCCATGGCCCGGTCACCGATCCAGACGGGATCCGCGCGGTCCGTGGCTATCTCGCGCACGTGGCGGACCAGGCCGAGGCCGCCTACCGCAGGGGCCTGTCGTGGGCCGAGGCGGCCGATTCGATCGACCTTGGCGAGTACGCGACCTGGCTGGACGCCGAGCGGGTCGTCGTCAACGTCTATCAGCGCTACCGCGAACTCGACCCGGACACACCACAACTGGAGGTGATGGCCTTGCTGGTGATGCAGGCCGAGTGGCTCGCCAAGCGCACTTCGTGACCGCGAAAGTGCAACTACCGACGCGTTCCCCGAGAGCGGGTGTTGGCAGTTGCACTTTCGCGGCGGCTAGGTCTTGATCGCCCGCACGAAATTGATGGTGGCGGCGGGTCCGTGCTCGGCCTCCAGCAGTTCCGGCAGGCCCGCCGCGGCGAACAGGTCGGTGAGCGCGAAAGTGGTTGTCGCCCAACCGTCGGCGCCCAGATGTGCGGCGACGTCGGTGTGCTTGCCGGGGTAGGTCAGCGCGGCGATGTCCAGGTCGAGCCCGTGCCAGCGCCAGCCCTCGGTGGTGCGCCGCGCCTGCTCCTCCGACTCCCGCGAGGCGTCGTTGAGCGACCCATAGTCCGCGGCGAAGCGGCTGCCCTCGCTGGACAGCGGGGTGATCGCATCCAGCAGCCGAACCTCGGCCTCCGGCGGCAGAAATCCGATCAGCACCCCCTCGGCCAGCCACGCCGTGGGTTGCGCGGGGTCGAAGCCGGCCTCCTGCAGCGCCGCCGGCCAATCCTCGCGGAGGTCGATGCCGATGGTGCGCAACTCGGCTGTGGGGGCCGCGCCGATCTCCGACAGCGCCGCGGTCTTGAAGGCGATCACCTCGGGCTGATCGATCTCATACACCGTCGTCCCGGTCGGCCACGCAAGCCGATACGAGCGGGCGTCGAGCCCCGACGCCACGATCACCACCTGCCGCAGGCCCGCCTTGCCGGCCGCGGCGAAGTAGTCGTCGTAAAACCGGGCGCGGGCGGCGAACGTGTCGACCATGCGGGGAAATCCGATGCCCTTCTCGAGGTCGTCGGCGTCGAGTTCACCGCTGGCCAACTTCGTGAACACGCCCAGGCCAACGGCGCGGACCAGCGGCTCGGCGTACTCGTCGGTGACGACGGGCTGCGAATTCCGGGTGGCGGCCGCGCGCGCCGCGGCGACCATGGTGGCGGTGGCGCCCACGCTGCTGGCCAGGTCCCAGGTGTCATCTTCGGTTCGTGCCATGCTCTCTCCTTCGATAGGCGGCAAAACCACGGTATGCCGCACCGGTAAACACCCATGTCGCCTACGGTTCACCTATGCCCGCAGTGGAATTCGAAACTCTCGAGGACAACATCGCCTGCATCACCCTGAACCGGCCGGAGCGGCTGAACGCGATCGACGGGGCGCTGATCGGCGGCGTCGACGCAGCCCTCGACGCGCTCGGCGACGGTGAGCACCGGGTCGCGATCATCACCGGGGCCGGGCGGGGCTTCTGCGCCGGCGCCGATCTCAGCGGCACCGGCGAGGCCTGGACCAAGCCCAGGCCGACCAGCCCGCCGTTCAAGGTCAACTATGACTCGCAGGTGCGCCTAGCCGAGCTGTTCACCCGGATCTACGAGCTGCCCATCCCGGTGATCTCCGCGGTCAACGGCGTGGCCGTCGGGGGCGGGCTTGCCTTCACCCTCGTCAGTGATATCCGCGTCGCGTCCGAGAACGCCCGGTTCGGATCGGTGTTCATCAAGGCGGGCTTCTCGTCGATGGACATGGGGACCAGCTACCTGCTGCCCAAGATCGTGGGCGCCGGGGTCGCGCGTGAGCTGATGCTGACGGGTCGCATCATCGACGCGGACGAGGCTTATCAGATCAAGCTGGTGCACGAGGTGGTGCCGGCGGATGAGCTGATGCCGGCCGCGATCAGGCTGGCCCGATCCATCGCCGAGAACAACGCGTATGGCGTGTGGCAGACCAAGATTGGGCTCAACGCGGCGCTGGACGCGCCGAGTCTGCGCCACGCCATCGAGCTGGAGAACCGCACCCAGATCCTCAGCGGCTTCACCAACAATCCGACCGAAGCGGCCATGGCCCACATGGAGAAGCGGCCCCCGAAGTGGGATCCCCTGTGACGGCTAAACTTTCGCGATCACGTTCTCCGCGAACATCTCCAGGTTGCGGATCTTGTTGTCCAGCGGCTCGTCGTCTTTGCCCATGATGTAGGGAATGCGGAAGCCGACGATCACGTCGGTGACGCCCTTGTCCTCGAGCCGCTTGATGCCGTCCGCGGTGTAGGCGTCCACCGAGATGACGTGGATCTCGAACGGGCCGGTCTTGCCCGCTTCCTCGCGATACCGCTTGAGCTTGGCGAGCAGCGCGTCGAGTTCCTCCGGATCGCCGCCGCCATGCATCCAGCCGTCCAGGCGTGCCGCGCGGCGCAGCGCGGCGTCGGCGTGTCCGCCGATCAGAATCGGGATCGGCTTGGTCGGAGCCGGGGTCATCTTTGTCTTGGGGATGTCGTAGAACTCGCCGTGGAATTCGAAGTAGTCGCCGGTGGTGAGGCCTTGGATGATCTCGATGCATTCGTCCATCCGCTTGCCGCGCTTGGCAAATGGAACGCCCAGCAGTTCGTAGTCCTCGGGCCACGGGCTCGTGCCGACCCCGAAACCCACGCGGTTATCGGTCATCGCGGCCAGTGAACCGATTTGCTTGGCCACCAACGCGGGTGGCCGAATGGGCAGCTTGAGCACGAAGAAGTTGAACCGCAGCGTCGACGTCACCGCGCCCAACGCCGACGTAAGCACGAAGGTTTCGATGAACTCCTTGCCGTCCAGGAATTCGCGGTTGCCGTCGGGGGTGTACGGATACTTCGAGTCGGATTCGAAGGGATAGGCGATGCTGTCGGCGATCGTCATGGCGTGGTAGCCGGCGGCTTCGGCCGCCTTGGCGAGCGGGATGTAGTAGCGAAAGTCCGTCATCGCCTCTGCGTAGGTGAACCGCACGTCATCCGCCTTCCTGGAGGGACCGTCACACGAGATTAGAACGTGTTCTACTTTTACCCGCGCGCGGGTCCCTGAACAAGGTGTCGTCTGGCTAGAGCTGGTTCTCGGGCCCGATGACGGCCCAGACGGTCTTGCCCGACGCCGTCGGGGTGCTGCCCCAGGCGCGTGACAACGCGTCGACGATCGCCAGGCCGGACACGTCGATGCCCTTGTCCGGCGACGGCAGCCGCAGGGCGGGTGTGCTGCTGGCGTCGGACACTGCGATGGTGGCCGTCGCGCCGTCGGTCTCGACCCGCATCATCGGCACGCTTCCGGTGTGCTCGAGCACGTTCTCCACGAACACGTTGACGACCACCAGCGCGACCGGGATGAGCGTGGACTGCGACCACGCGGTCAGCCACTCGCGGACCAGCCGGCGTGACTCGCGAAGACTGGTCAGGTTGGCGGGCAGCTCGGCATCGGCGTGGCGCACGGTGCGGCTGGTGAGCCGGTCGAGCGCCTTCATCGCGGACTTCTCGGTCGCGTACACCGGCATGAAGCGGGCGACCTCGCTCCGGGTGATCGCCTCGCGGGCGGCGCGGTCCGCGCACACCAGCACGATCGGGACGTCGGGCCGGGTGTGCGCCTGCCAGCGCACGCCGATGAAGCTCGACCAGACCGATTCCTCGGGGACCTGCAGGCGGGAGACGTTGACGAGGACGGCGGACGGCTCGTCCAGCGTCGCCTTCGTGATGATGTCGCGCAGCGCCGCGGAGCTGCTGCCGTCGAGCACGCCCTCGACCGTGAGCACGACGACCGACTGCTCCGTGCGCGTCGCAACGGCCAGCGAGCTCGGTGACTCAGCTACCGCGCTCACCGCAGCCACCCCTTTCCGGTCAGGGCTTTATCCTCGCCGACCGAGCCCCGGCAAGCCGTGTTATCCGGGTGCGCGTGTCTCAATAGCAATTTAGGCCCCCGCGTTCCCACCGTGAAAGACGGCGGATGCGATTTCCTGATCCGGTCCGCTGCCATATCCCCCGCTCCTGGAATTCCCGCCCGCCAATTGCTTGAGAACCCGCCCCCTTGGCGGCGAAAACTGCCCATCCGTCGCAGCACAGTGAGATGAAAAGAGACTAACGCGGTTACCCGAACGTCACGATCGGCAAACCTTCGAAATACCGCGCTGCGCGGGTCAGCTCAGCGCGTACGGCGGAGCGCCGACCCCCGCCACCGTGTGCGTGCCCCACGGGGTCCGCTCGATGATGCGGGCCGGCGCGCTGCGCTCGCCGACCGTCAGGATCGCGGTGCGTGCCTGCTTGAGCGACTCGTCGGGCAGCGCTGAGGAACCGAAGACCGTGCCTTGCCAGTGGTAATGGCCGTCGATCGGATCCAGGTGGCCGGCGAGACGCACGCGCACCGGATGGTCGGATCCGGCGATCGTCAGCGTCGCCGCGCCCTCGTATGTCGCGTCGGTCCCGGCCGCGCCGGACGTCAACTCGAACGCCGACGCCACCGGCTGGGGCTGGGCCGGTCGCACACAGACGCGCTCGTTGAACACCCGCTGGCTGCTGCGGCGCACTTCGATGCGGGTGCTGTCGGTGCGTTCCATCAGCGTGATGCACTCGGCGACATAGCGTGCTTGCGCGCCGGTGTCTGGCCCGGTGACGAAGAAGTAGTTGGGCAAGCCGCGAACGGCGACCCCGAAGTAGTGCTCCATGCCGTCGACCAGCGTGGTGCCCGACGTCGGGTCGAGCGCGGCGAACCCGGTCCCGTAGATGATGGCATCGGCGTCGTGATCGACGCCGTCGGCGGTTCGGACGCGCGATGCGGTGATGGCGACGACGGGCGATCTCACCAGCGCGGGCCGCGGCGCCGCGTCGGCGGCCGGTTTGATGCGGCGACGCAGCCAGCGCTTGGCGCGGGTGGCGGGCAGCGGCAGCTCGTCGACGACCCGGCGCGGCGGGTGTGCGAAGACCGTGACCGAGGCCGCCGAATTCATCAGCCGCGGGATGTGGTGACCGGCGGTGGAATCGGCGCCGATGACGGCGACGCGCTTGCCGGTCGGGTCGAAGCCCGCCGGCCACTGCGCTGCGTGAAACGACTCGCCTAGGAAGTCGTCGCGTCCGGCGATGTCCGGTAACCACGGGACGGGCTGATGCGCGGCGACGACGACGCGGGCCCGCACGGGTTCGCCACCGGCCGTCGTCAGCAGCCAGGTGTCGGTGGCGTCGTCGAACTCTGACCCGAGCACGTCGCGGTCGAGCGTCGCGACGTCGGTGATCCCGGCCGCCCGCAGGGCCGCCCGTGCGCTGTCTCCCGCCCCAACGACGAGCACCCGATGGCAGCGCACGGGCGACTGGGTCACAGGAATCGGCTGCGCTTCCAGCCGCGCCGCGCGATCGGGCCCAGCAGGCCGACCTCGGTCAGAAACGCCGCCAGCGGCGCGAAGCCGGCAACCTGCATCTCGCGGCGGTGCGGGCTGGTGCGCGCGGTCCTTCGTGCCCGCTTCGCGTCCAGGCCCACGCGTGCGTACGGGATCGGGTTGCTGAACAAGTAGTTGAAGAAGTAACCGCCCAGCCCGTTGATGTTGGCCATGAACCAGCGGTTGAGCCGCGGCATCTCCGCCGCGCGCTTGCGGGCACCGTCGCGGGCGAACTGAATGTGGCGGGCCTCTTCGGTGACGTGGATCCGCATGAGCCGCTGGATGATTGGCTGCAGCTCGGGGTCGTCCATCATCTGCCGTTGCAGCGAGTCGAAGATCTCTTCGCCGATGAGGGCGGCAATCCACAGCATCGAGCCGCGCTGGAACGCCAGCGGCAGCGCGTTGATGATCCACCGGTGAAACAGCCTCGGCCGCACCGGCTTTGCGCCGATGCGCTCGATGGCCTTGCCGAACATGACCATGTGCCGGGTCTCGTCACCCAGCTCGGTGAGCTTGTAATGCGTCGAAGAGCTGGTGGGGTCCTCGTGCAAGATGGTCCGCAGCAGCGACTGGTTGAGCATGTTCTCGAACCAGATCCCGGCCGAGAGCGTGTTGACCAGTTCCTGGCGGGACAGGTCGATCTGCTGCTCGCGCGTCATCTCGTCCCACATCGGGGTGTTGTACAACGACACCAGCCGCGGCGGCAGGTAGAACTTGTCGGGGTCCAGCGGCGCGTCCCAGTCGATGTCGACCACCGGCTCGTAGGACTTCTTGACCGAGCCCTTCAGCAATCGGTCTGAGAACTCCTCACGACTCGGCCCACTTGGCTTCACCGGAGCGGTCATTGCGTGGCGTCCCTTCGTCGGGTGCTGCAGGCGGTACCCATGGTACTGGGTACTTGAGGGGCCGACTAGGCCTTCCAGGTTTCGATTCGGTTGACTGGCGTGGTGGGTCGGCACATTCACGTCATCGGCATCGGCGCCGGCGACCCGGGCTATGTGACCGTTCAGGCCATCGAGGCGCTCAACGACACCCAGGTTTTCTTCGCGATGGACAAGGGGGAGACGAAAAGCGAGCTGGTCGCCCTGCGACGCGAGATCTGTGCCCGGTTCATCCGGCAGCCCGGGTATCGCTTCGTGGAGTTGCCCGATCCCAAGCGCTCGACCGAGGCCGACTATCGGGACGCGGTCGCGGACTGGCACGCCGCGCGGGCGCGGGTGTGGGCGGACGCCATCTCCGCCGAGCTGGGCCCCGACGGCGTCGGCGCCTTCCTGGCCTGGGGCGACCCGTCGCTGTACGACAGCACGCTGCGCATCCTCGACGCCATCAAGGCCGAAGCCGCCGAGCTCGAGTTCAGTTACGACGTCATCCCGGGCATCACCGCGGTCCAGGCGCTCACGGCTCGGCATCGCATCCCGCTCAACGAGGTCGGCGAGCCGGTCCTCATCACCACCGGCAGGCAGCTGCGGAGGAACGGCTTGGCCGGCTCGGCGGTGGTGATGCTCGACGCCGACTGCTCGTTTCAGACGTGCCCGCCCGACACGAAGATCTGGTGGGGCGCCTACCTCGGCACCGGTGACGAGCTGCTGGTGGCCGGCACCGTCGGCGAGGTCGCGGCGCGCATCGTGGCGCTGCGCGCCGACGCCCGCGCGCGGCACGGCTGGATCATGGACACCTATTTGCTCAGACCGGCAGACTGAAGGGCGTGCCCGAACTACCCGAAATCGAAGCGCTCGTCGACCATTTGCGCCGCCACGCCGTCGGATCGACCATCGGTCGCGTCGACGTCGTTGCGTTTTCGGTGCTGAAGACCTTCGACCCGCCGATCAGCGTTCTGCACGGTCAATCGGTGACCGGGGCCCAGCGCTGGGGCAAATACCTAGGCTTGCAGGCCGGGCCGTTGTTCCTGATCGCCCACCTGTCGCGCGCGGGGTGGCTGCGGTGGTCGGACAAGCTGGCCGCGGCCCCGCTGCGTCCCGGCAAGGGCCCGATCGCCATGCGGGTGCACCTGGGCACGCGCGGTGAGGCACCCGGCTTCGACCTCACCGAGGCCGGCACGCAGAAGCGGCTGGCGGTGTGGCTCGTCGACGACCCGCAGCTGGTGCCCGGCATCGCCGCCCTCGGCCCCGATGCGCTGGAGCTCAGCCCCGAGGACCTGGCCGGGGTGCTGGCCGGCAACACCGGCCGGATCAAGACGGTCATCACCGATCAGAAGGTGATCGCGGGCATCGGCAACGCTTACAGCGACGAGATCCTGCACGTCGCGAAGATCTCGCCGTTCGCCACCGCGGGCAAGCTGTCCGACGAACAGCTCACCGCCCTGCACGACGCGATGATCTCGGTGCTGACTGACGCGGTGAGCCGCTCCGTCGGCCAGGGCGCCGCCATGCTCAAGGGGGAGAAGCGCTCCGGCCTTCGCGTGCACGCCCGCACCGGCCTGCCGTGCCCGGTCTGCGGGGACACCGTGCGCGAAGTGTCGTTCGCGGACAAGGCTTTTCAGTACTGCCCGACGTGCCAGACCGGCGGCAAGGTGCTCGCCGACCGCCGCTTGTCGCGGCTGCTCAAGTAGCCGCCGGCAACGGTCGATATGCTGCCCGGGTGACTCGTCAGAAGATCCTCATCACCGGCGCCAGTTCCGGCCTGGGCGCCGGGATGGCGCGCTCCTTCGCCGCCAAGGGCCGCGACCTCGGGCTGTGCGCCCGTCGCACCGACCGGCTCGACGAGTTGAAAGCCGAACTGACGCAACAGTATCCGGGAATCAAGATCGCCGTTGCCGCGCTGGACGTCAACGACCACGAGCAGGTGCCGAAGGTGTTCGCCGAAATCAGCGACGAGCTCGGCGGGGTCGACCGCATCGTCGTCAACGCCGGTATCGGCAAGGGTGCGAAGCTGGGCTCGGGCAAGCCGTGGGCGAACAAAGCGACCCTGGAGACCAACCTGGTCGCCGCCCTGGTGCAGATCGAGGCCGCGCTGGAATTGTTCGCCAAAAGCGGACAGGGCCATCTGGTGCTCATCTCGTCGGTGCTCGGCAACAAGGGGGTGCCGGGCGTCAAAGCCGCTTACGCCGCAAGCAAAGCCGGGATGCGCTCGCTGGGTGAATCGCTGCGCGCCGAATACCGACGCGGCCCCATCAAGGTTTCGCTGATCGAGCCGGGCTACATCGAGTCGGAGATGACCGCCAAGTCCGCGAGCACAATGTTCATGGTGGACAACGAAACTGGCGTCAAGGCGTTGGTCGACGCGATCGAGCGCGAACCCGGCCGCGCCGTCGTGCCGTGGTGGCCGTGGGCCCCGCTGGTCCAGTTGATGCGGGTGCTGCCGCCCCCGCTGACGAGGGTGTTCGCCTAGCCGTCAGCTCGTGCGTCCGCGCTCGGTGCGGTAGCGGCGGACCAGCGCGTCGGTCGAGCTGTCGGTCTGCGGCGCGGGTGAGGCGTCGCCGGTGATCACCGGAAGCAGCGCCTTGGCCTGCGTTTTGCCTAGCTCGACACCCCACTGGTCGAATGAGTCGATGCCCCAGATCACCCCCTCGGTGAAGACCTGGTGTTCGTAGAGCGCAATCAGCTGACCCAGCACCGACGGGGTGAGCCGGTCGGCCAAAATCGAAGTGGACGGCCGGTTTCCGGGCATCACCTTGTGCGGCACAACGTCGGGGGGTGTGCCCTCGGCGGCGATCTCCTCGGCGGTCTTGCCGAACGCCAGCACCTGAGTCTGGGCGAAGAAGTTGCTCATCAACAGGTCGTGCATGCTGCCCGTGCCGTCGGCGGTGGCCAGGTCGTCGGTGGGTTGGCTGAAGCCGATGAAATCGGCCGGCACCAGCCGGGTGCCCTGGTGCAGCAACTGGTAGAACGCGTGCTGGCCATTGGTTCCCGGTTCGCCCCAGAAGATTTCACCGGTGTCGGTGGTGACCGGCGTGCCGTCGGCGCGGGTCGACTTGCCGTTGGATTCCATGGTCAGCTGTTGCAGGTAGGCCGCGAAGCGGGCCAGGTCGTTCGAATACGGCAGCACCGCGCGCGATTGCGCGCCCATGAAGTTGGAGTACCACAGCCCGATCAGGCCGAGCAGCACCGGCGCGTTCGACTCCAGCGGGGCGGTCTGGAAATGCCGGTCGACGATGTGGAATCCGGACAGGAAATCAGCGAACGCCTCCTTGCCGATGACGGCCATCACCGACAGCCCGATCGCCGAGTCGACCGAATAGCGCCCGCCGACCCAGTCCCAGAACCCGAACATGTTGTCGGTGTTGATGCCGAAGTCGTCGACCAGGCGCTTGTTGGTGGAGACCGCCACGAAATGCTTGGACACCGCGGCGTCGCCGAGCGCGTCGGTCAGCCAACGGCGCGCGGCGGTCGCGTTGGTCAGCGTCTCCAGGGTGGAGAAGGTCTTCGACGCGACGATGAAAAGCGTTGTAGCCGGGTCCAAGTCGGCCAGCTTGGCGACCAGGTCGGCGGGGTCGATGTTGGAGACGAAGCGCGCCGAGATTCCGGCGTCCGCGTAGTGGCGCAGCGCCTGGTAAGCCATGGCCGGCCCCAGGTCCGACCCGCCGATCCCGATGTTGACCACGGTGCTGATCTTTTTCCCGGTGGCCCCGGTCCATTCACCGCTGCGTAACCGGTCGGTGAAGTCGCCCATCTTGTCCAGCACGGCGTGCACGTCCTCGACGACGTTCTGGCCGTCGACGATCAGCTCGGCGTCCCGCGGCAGCCGCAGCGCGATGTGCAGCACGGCCCGGTCCTCGGAGGTGTTGATGTGTGCGCCGGAGAACATCTGGTCGCGGCGCTCCTCGAGGTTAGCCGTGCGCGCCAGGTCGACCAGCAGCCCCAGCGTCTCTCGGGTCACCCGGTGTTTGCTGTAGTCGATGTAGAGGTCGCCGGCGGTCACGGTGAGCTCGCGGCCGCGATCGGGGTCCTCGTCGAAGAACTGCCGCAGATGGGTCTGGCCGATTTGTTCGTGATGCCTGCGCAGGGCGTCCCACGCCGGGGTGGCGGTGATGTCGGGGATGGTTTGCAGGGAGGTCATGATTTGACCCTAGTGCGGTCCGACGGGGCGGAGCCAGGTGTGACGGATGGCCTCAGTGGCCGAGCCGGCCCCGGCCCAGCCGCAGCAACAGCATCGCCAGGTCTTTACCGTCGGGACCGAGCTCGCTGTAGCGCTCGATGACCTTCATCTCGCGGCTGTGGACCAGCCGGGTGCCGCCGGACGCCATCCGTACCTTGCCGATCGCCTGCGATACTTCGGCTCGCCGCTTCACCGCGGCGAGGATCTCGGCGTCCAGTCGGTCGATCTCCTGGCGCAACGCGTCAATGTCGGTAGCCTCTTGGGACTCGACCATCTCGATGTTCATCTCTAACTCCGCATTCTCTTGATGTGGGGGTTCTGGTCTCATCCGTTATCGGGCCTCACAAAAGAGACGAGCCCCGAATCCGGAAGCGGACCACGGGGCTCTGCGAAAGCAGCTACACCACGGGCACCGCTGGCCGGTACCCATAAAAAAATCGGCGCTGCATGTTGAGCACTCACCGAGTGTGCCACTAAGGGCCGTAACCACGCAAAAGGGTCTTAGTGATCATCGACGTCAGCAATCAAATAGGTTCGGTGGCCGCCCGCCCACGATCCTTCGCGACCGGAGTCCAGGGTCATCGAAGGCGGCCCTGAGTTGCGTTCCGGCTCCGGCCGCGAAGCCCAGACATCCGATCAGCCCGGCATGGTTCGATGCTCACGGCGTTCGCTCTATGGTGAAAACCGTGCTCACAAAAGTACTGGTCGCTAACAGGGGCGAGATCGCCATCCGCGCCTTTCGGGCGGCCTACGAACTGCAAATGGCCACCGTGGCGATCTACCCGTACGAAGACCGCAATTCTGTGCACCGGCTGAAAGCCGACGAGTCGTATCAGATCGGCGAGGAGGGGCACCCGGTGCGGGCCTATTTGTCGGTTGACGAGATCGTCGCCACCGCCCTGGCGTGCGGAGCGGACGCGATCTACCCCGGGTATGGATTCCTTTCGGAGAATCCAGACTTGGCGACGGCGTGCGCGGCCGCGGGCATTACGTTCGTCGGCCCGAGCGCTGAGGTGCTCGAGCTGACGGGCAACAAGTCGCGGGCTATTGCGGCGGCGAGGGCGGCGGGTCTTCCGGTGCTGGCCTCCTCTGCACCCTCGACATCAGTGGACGAGCTGGTGTCGGCCGCCGAGTCCATGGCCTTCCCTCTGTTCGTCAAGGCGGTGGCCGGCGGAGGCGGCCGCGGGATGCGCCGAGTTACCGACGCGGCGGCGCTGCCCGAGGCAATCGAGGCGGCAAGCCGCGAGGCCGAGTCCGCCTTCGGCGATGCCTCGGTGTTCCTCGAGCAGGCCGTGCTCAACCCGCGGCACATCGAGGTGCAGATTCTGGCCGACACCCGGGGCAACGTGATGCACCTCTACGAGCGGGATTGCAGCGTCCAACGCCGGCATCAGAAGGTCATCGAAATCGCACCGGCGCCGAACCTGGATCCCGAATTGCGGGAGCGCATCTGCGCGGACGCGGTGAAGTTCGCACAAAGTATCGGCTATACATGCGCAGGCACGGTCGAGTTTTTGCTAGACGAGCGCGGCAACCACGTGTTCATCGAGATGAACCCGCGCATCCAGGTCGAGCACACCGTCACCGAGGAGATCACCGACGTCGACCTGGTGTCCGCCCAGCTGCAGGTTGCCGGGGGGCAGACCCTGGAACAGATTGGCTTGAGCCAGGATTCGCTCGTCCCGCACGGCGCGGCGCTGCAGTGCCGCATCACCACCGAGGATCCGGCCAACGGATTCCGTCCGGACACGGGTCGAATCACCGCCTATCGCACCCCGGGTGGGGCGGGAATTCGGTTGGATGGCGGAACGACGCTGGGGGCCGAGATCAGTGCGCATTTCGATTCGATGCTGATCAAACTGACCTGTCGGGGCCGGGATTTTTCCACGGCCGTGCGGCGTGCGCGGCGCGCGGTTGCGGAGTTCCGCATCCGCGGCGTGTCGACGAACATTCCCTTCTTGCAATCGGTTCTGGACGACGCGGATTTCCAGGCCGGCCGTATCACGACGTCGTTCATCGAGCAGCATCCACAGCTGCTCACGGCGCGCAGTTCGGCGGACCGCGGCACCAAGATCCTCACGTACCTGGCCGACGTAACGGTCAACAAGCCGCACGGTGAACGCCCCTCGGCTGTGTACCCGAACGACAAGCTTCCTGACATAGACCTGTCGACGGATCCGCCAGCAGGATCCAAGCAGCGCCTGATCGAACTCGGGCCGGAGCGGTTCGCGGGGTGGCTACGCCAGTCGCCGGGCGTCCGTGTCACGGATACCACGTTCCGCGACGCGCACCAGTCCCTGCTGGCTACGAGGGTGCGCACCAGCGGACTGGTCATGGTGGCGCCATACATCGCCCGGATGATGCCCCAGCTGCTGTCGGTCGAATGCTGGGGCGGGGCGACTTACGACGTCGCGCTGCGCTTTTTGAAGGAGGACCCATGGGAGCGGCTCGCGGCCTTGCGTGAAGCGATGCCCAACATCTGCCTACAAATGCTGCTGCGCGGGCGCAACACCGTTGGCTACACGCCCTATCCCGAGACCGTCACGACGGCATTCGTCGAGGAGGCGACTGCGACCGGCATCGACATCTTTCGGATCTTCGACGCGCTGAACAACGTCGACTCGATGCGCCCCGCGATCGACGCGGTTCGCCAAACCGGTACCGCCGTAGCCGAGGTGGCGATGTCCTACACGGGCGATCTCAGCGATCCGGCCGAAAAGCTCTACACCCTGGACTACTACCTGAAGCTGGCCGAACAGATTGTGACGGCGGGCGCACACGTGCTGGCGATCAAGGACATGGCCGGGCTGTTACGCGCCCCCGCCGCGACCACACTGGTTTCCGCGCTCAAGGCTCGGTTCGACCTGCCGGTGCACGTACATACGCACGACACTCCCGGTGGGCAATTGGCGACCTACGCGGCGGCCTGGCACGCCGGAGCCGATGCCGTCGATGGCGCAGCGGCGCCGCTGGCCGGGACTACCAGCCAGCCAGCGCTGTCCTCCATCGTGGCCGCCGCAGCGCATACCGAATACGACACCGGCCTGTCCCTGGCCTCCGTGTGCGATCTGGAGCCGTACTGGGAGGCGTTGCGCAAGGTGTACGCGCCGTTCGAATCCGGGCTGCCCGCCCCGACAGGGCGGGTGTACCGCCATGAAATCCCGGGTGGGCAATTGTCTAACCTGCGTCAGCAGGCGATCGCGCTGGGTTTCGGTGACCGGTTCGAAGAGATCGAAGATGCCTACGCCGGGGCCGATGCCATCCTCGGGCATCTGGTCAAGGTGACCCCGTCGAGCAAGGTGGTCGGGGACTTGGCGCTGGCCCTCGTCGGCGCAGGCGTCAGCGCGCAGGATTTCGCCGATGACCCGGCGCGTTACGACATTCCGGACTCGGTCATCGGTTTCCTGCGTGGGGAACTTGGTGACCCGCCCGGCGGTTGGCCCGAGCCTTTACGCACCAAGGCATTACAGGGGCGCGGTCCGGCGAAGGCGGAGCAACAGCTGTCAGCCGAGGATGAAAAGGCGTTGGCCGCAAGGGGTATCGACCGCCAGGCAACGCTGAATCGGCTGCTGTTCCCCGGACCGACCAAAGAATTCGAGGACCATCGTGAGCAATACGGCGACACCTCCCGGCTGAGCGCCAATCAGTTCTTTTATGGACTTCGGCAGGGGGACGAACACCGTGTCGAGCTGGAGCGCGGTGTGGAGTTGCTCATCGGTCTAGAGGCGATTTCCGATGCCGACGAACGCGGCATGCGGACAGTGATGTGCATCCTCAACGGGCAGTTGCGTCCGGTCGTGGTGCGTGACCGCAGCATCGCCGCCGATGTGCCGAATGCTGAGAAGGCTGACCGTAACAATCCGGATCACGTCGCGGCCCCATTTGCCGGGGTCGTCACCGTGACTGTGGCCATCGATGAGGAAGTCGCTACGGGACAGACGATTGCGACGATCGAAGCGATGAAGATGGAGGCTGCCGTTACTGCTCCGAAGGCGGGCAAGGTCGCACGGGTAGCGGTGTCTCACACCGCACAAGTCGAGGGTGGCGACCTGTTGGTGGTTATCAGCTAACGGGCGCCTCGAGGCAGCCGGGCGCCATCGCGGATGACGTCCGACGCCCGTGGCCCTGGCGCCGACCGCGGCGCCCTGTGCTGCGGCTCGGCTGGATTCAGGGTTCATCGCCGCTATCGCAGAGTTGCGTGTGCTCATAGGTGTCGTCGGGGAGTCCGGCACCGCTGGTCGCGCCGCGCCGGAGCCCCTGGCCAGCGAAGTAGTCGGTGGGCGGCGGTAAATTTGGAGCGACATGAGTGTGCACGCGACCAGTAGTACTGATGCCAAGTCCGCCCCCGAAGCAGAGCAGCTGCTCGACGGGCTCAACCCGCAACAACGTCAGGCGGTGGTGCACGAGGGTTCGCCCCTGTTGATCGTGGCGGGCGCGGGCTCGGGCAAGACGGCCGTCCTGACGCGGCGCATCGCCTACCTGATCGCGGCGCGGGGCGTCGGCGTCGGCCAGATCCTGGCGATCACCTTCACCAACAAGGCCGCCGCGGAGATGCGCGATCGGGTGGTGCGGCTGGTGGGCCCCCGGGCCCGCGCGATGTGGGTGTCGACGTTCCACTCGACCTGCGTGCGCATCCTGCGCAATCAGGCGTCGCTGATCAAGGGCCTCAACTCCAACTTCTCGATCTACGACGCCGACGACTCGCGGCGGCTGCTGCAGATGATCGGCCGCGACATGGGGCTCGACATCAAGCGCTACTCGCCCCGGCTGCTGGCCAACGCCATCTCCAACCTGAAGAACGAGCTGATCTATCCGGACGAGGCCGTCGCCAACCTGACCGACGATTCCGACGAGTTGAGCCGCACGGTGGCCTCCGTGTACGGCGAATACCAGCGGCGGCTGCGGGCGGCCAACGCGTTGGACTTCGACGACCTGATCGGGGAGACCGTCGCGGTGCTGCAGACGTTCCCCGAAATCGCGCAGTACTACCGGCGGCGGTTCCGCCACGTGCTGATCGACGAATACCAGGACACCAACCACGCGCAGTACGTGTTGGTCCGGGAATTGGTCGGCACCGAGACCGTCGACGACGTGCCGCCCGGCGAGCTGTGCGTGGTCGGCGATGCCGACCAGTCGATCTATGCGTTCCGCGGCGCCACCATCCGCAACATCGAGGACTTCGAGCGTGACTACCCGGACGCGAGAACCATTCTGCTGGAACAGAATTACCGCTCCACGCAGAACATTCTGTCGGCCGCCAACTCGGTGATCGCCCGCAACTCCGGGCGCCGCGAGAAGCGGCTGTGGACCGACGCCGGCGCCGGCGAGCTGATCGTCGGCTACGTCGCCGACAACGAGCACGACGAGGCCAGGTTTGTTGCCGAGGAGATCGACGCGCTCGCCGAGCGCGGCGAGATCACCTACAACGACGTGGCGGTGTTCTATCGCACCAACAACTCGTCGCGGTCGTTGGAGGAGGTCTTCATCCGCGCCGGGATCCCGTACAAAGTCGTTGGGGGAGTGCGGTTTTACGAACGCAAGGAGATCCGCGACATCGTCGCCTACCTGCGTGTGCTGGACAACCCCGGTGATGCGGTCAGCATGCGGCGCATCCTCAACACGCCGCGCCGGGGGATCGGGGATCGCGCCGAGGCGTGCGTGACGGTGTACGCCGAGAACACCGGTGCCAGCTTCGCCGACGCGCTGGTGGCGGCGGCCGAGGGCAAAGTGCCGATGCTGAACACGCGCGCGGAGAAGGCGATCGCGGGTTTCGTCGAGCTGCTGGACGACCTGAGGGGGCACCTCGACGATGACCTCGGCGACCTGGTCGAGTTGGTGCTCGAACGCTCCGGGTATCGCAACGAGCTGGAGTCCTCCACCGACCCGCAGGAGCTGGCCCGGCTGGACAACCTCAACGAATTGGTCAGCGTCGCACACGAATTCAGCGCCGATCTGGCAAACGCGGCCGCGCTGGACGAGTCGGCGCCCGAGGACGAAGACGTGCCGGACACCGGTGTGCTGGCGGCGTTTCTGGAGCGCGTCTCGCTGGTCGCCGACGCCGACGACATCCCGGAGCACGGCGCCGGGGTCGTCACGCTCATGACGCTGCACACGGCGAAGGGTCTGGAGTTCCCGGTGGTGTTCGTTACCGGCTGGGAGGACGGGATGTTCCCCCACATGCGGTCGCTGGACGATCCGACCGAGCTTTCCGAGGAGCGGCGGCTGGCCTACGTCGGCATCACCCGGGCGCGTCAGCGGCTCTATGTGAGCAGGGCCATCGTCCGGTCCTCGTGGGGCCAGCCGATGCTCAACCCGGAATCGCGCTTCCTGCGCGAGATTCCGCAGGAGCTGATCGACTGGCGGCGCAGCGCACCCGCGCCGTCGTTCAGTGCCCCGGTGAGCGGCGCCGGACGGTTCGGCGCGCCGCGGCCGTCGCCGACCCGCTCGGGCGCAAGCAAACGCCCGCCGCTGGTGCTGCAACCCGGCGATCGGGTGACCCACGACAAGTACGGGCTCGGCCGGGTCGAGGAGGTCTCTGGCGTCGGCGAATCGGCCATGTCACTGATCGATTTCGGCAGCGCGGGGAGGGTGAAGCTGATGCACAACCACGCCCCGGTCAGCAAGCTTTAGGCCTGCAGCCAGCGTTTGGTCTGCGGGTGAAACGCCAGCACCACGCTGGCGACCGGCAGCAGCCACAGGGTGTACACGATCCACGCCACCCGCGCGCCCGCGATGAACACGCCCCCGTAGGTCAGCACCGCGACCACCGCCCCGGCCGCGATGAGGTAGCGCCCCACCGGCCGATGCTGCAGCAACAAGATCACGCCCGACACCGTGGTGATCGCGAACACCAGCGCCAGAAACGCGACCGCGATGCAGAACAGGCGGTCGGTTCGCCACCAGCCGGCGATCAGGTCGGTGGCCACCACGGACGTGGCCCAGCCGCTGACGATGCTGACAGCGGCGGCGGCGACGGCCGTCCGGCCGCTCGGTTCGGGGCCCGGCAGAACCCGGGGCCGGGCGGGAGTCGCCTGGTACGGGGGGATCTGCGTGGTCGGTGACTCCGGCACAACGGGCATTGGCCCGGTCGGTGCCCGGCGAATGATCCGAGTCTGCGATTCCGAGGGGGGTGTTGCCGTCTCGGGTGGCGGGGCAGGCGGGTCGTTCGGCGAAGTCACCTCAGCCAGCGTAATTGCCGACGTTAAGTCCCCGCTTTGCGAGCCACGGCACCGGGTCGATCCGCTCCGTGCCGCCCTGCAGCACCTCGAAGTGCAGGTGCGGTCCGGTGGAATTGCCGCGGTTGCCCATGGTCGCGATCTGGTCGCCGGCCATCACGCGCTGGCCGACGCTGACCAGCGTCGTGTTGACGTGGCCGTAGAGCGTGACCGTGCCGTCGGCGTGGCGGAGCTTGACCAACGCCCCGTAACCGGCGGCCGGCCCGGAGTCGATGACGACGCCGTCGGACACCGCATAGATCGGTGTGCCGATCGAGTTGGCCAGGTCGATGCCGGCGTGCAGCACACCCCAGCGGTAGCCGAAGTTCGAGGTGAAGATCCCCTTCGTCGGCATCACATAGAGCGGTTGCTGCAATCGCGCCTCGCGCTGCGCGCGATCGTTGGCGAAGGCCACGCCTCGAGCGAATTCCTCGTTGTGCACCGCGGCATTCGCCGCCGGCGCGACCGCGATCACCTGGGCGCCGCGGATGGTGTTCGGGCCCGTCCCGCCGTCGAGCGCCGAGGCGTTGGCCGTCAGCACGGCCTCCGTCTTGGGGGTGTCGGCGTGGCTGGTCGCCGTGTGGGCCGCCGCGGCGGCGGCGCCGGCCGCCATCGCGGAGATCAGCAGGCGGCCCCTGGCCGCGCTGGTCGGCTGCTTGCGGTGCTGCCCGCCGCGCCGGATCACCGGAATGACGTCCGTGATGTCCGAGTGGTTGTGGCGATGCTCTTCGATGCCGGGAGCGTCCGGCTGAAATCGCGCCGGGACCGGCACGGCGGCGGGCGCGGCCAGCAACAGCGGGGCCAGGTCGTCGACGTCGTGCAGGTCATCGAGCTCCGGCGCCAGCAGCACTTGAGCCTCGTTGTCGAAGGTCGAGTCGTTGCTGAAGTCCAGGTCTTTGAGATCGCCGGACTCGTCGGCGAATTCCAGGTCGTCGAAGTCGAATCCGTCGAGCGGAAGGATCTCGGTGACTTCGTTTCGGTGGGTCTCCGTCCACCGGCCGCCGGCTGCGCGACCGACCCTCACGACGCCGGTTGACACGGCTGAATGACGGGCTAAACGGTGCTGCGACAAGCTGAATTGTCCTCGTATCGTGACCATAACGTTATCTGGACCCTAGGAAGGTATCCGCTAACCGACGGGCCTTGCAACCTCGGGCGAAGAAGCCAACCGATATTGTGATTCGCATCACTTTGGAGGCGTGCCGGTATGCCGTGAGCTGTGCCACATCGGTGGACGCGACGGTAGCAGGAATTCGGCGGGTGGATACAGTGCCAGCGTGCGAGTTGCCGATTCCGGCGCCGCCGCCAACGTATAGGCCTAGCAGCAAGCCGACCGAAGACAGTGAGGCCATGGACCTTTTCGAGTATCAAGCCAAAGAATTGTTCGCCAAGCACAACGTACCGAGCACGCCCGGGCGAGTGACCGACACCGCCGACGGCGCCCGGGCCATCGCCGAGGAGATCGGTCGCCCGGTGATGGTCAAGGCGCAGGTCAAGATCGGCGGTCGCGGCAAGGCGGGCGGCGTCAAGTACGCCGCCACCCCGGAAGACGCATACGAACACGCCAAGAACATCCTCGGCCTGGACATCAAGGGCCACGTCGTGAAGAAGCTGCTGGTCGCCGAGGCCAGCGACATCGCCGAGGAGTACTACATCTCCTTCCTGCTCGACCGCGCTAACCGCACCTACCTGGCGATGTGCTCGGTCGAGGGCGGCATGGAGATCGAGGAGGTGGCCGCCACCAAGCCCGACCGCCTGGCCAAGGTGCCGGTGAGCGCCGTCAAGGGTGTCGACGTGGCGACCGCGCGGTCCATCGCCGAGCAGGGCCACCTGCCGGCCGAGGTGCTCGACGCCGCCGCCATCACCATCTCCAAGCTGTGGGAGCTTTTCGTCGCCGAGGACGCGACCCTGGTGGAGGTCAACCCGCTGGTGCGCACGCCGGACGACCGGATCCTGGCGCTGGACGGCAAGGTCACCCTGGACGCCAACGCCGACTTCCGCCACCCCGACCACACCGAGTTCGAGGACCGCGAGGCCACCGACCCGCTGGAGCTCAAGGCCAAGGAACACCACCTCAACTACGTCAAGCTCGACGGCCAGGTCGGCATCATCGGCAACGGCGCGGGGCTGGTGATGTCGACCCTCGACGTCGTCGCGTACGCCGGGGAGAAGCACGGGGGCGTCAAGCCGGCGAATTTCCTCGACATCGGCGGCGGCGCCTCGGCGGAGGTGATGGCCGCCGGGTTGGACGTGGTCCTGGGTGACCAGCAGGTCAAGAGCGTGTTCGTCAACGTCTTCGGCGGCATCACGTCGTGCGACGCGGTGGCCACCGGCATCGTCAAGGCCCTGGAAATTCTCGGCGGTGAGGCCAACAAGCCGCTGGTGGTGCGGCTCGACGGCAACAACGTCGACGAGGGCCGTCGCATCCTGACCGAGGCCAACCACCCGCTGGTGACGCTGGTGGCCACGATGGACGAGGCCGCCGACAAGGCCGCCGAGCTGGCGAGCGCCTGAGAGGACTTGGAACCATGTCGATCTTCCTGAACAAGAACAACAAGGTCATCGTCCAGGGCATCACCGGCAGCGAGGCCACCGTGCACACCGCCCGAATGCTCAAGGCGGGCACCCAGATCGTGGGCGGCGTCAACGCGCGCAAGGCGGGCACCACCGTCACGCACGAGGACAAGGGCGGCCGGATCGTCAAGCTGCCGGTGTTCGGCGGCGTCGCCGAGGCGATGAAAGAAACCGGCGCCGACGTGTCGATCATCTTCGTACCGCCGAAATTCGCCAAGGACGCCATCATCGAGGCCATCGACGCCGAGATCCCGCTGCTGGTCGTCATCACCGAGGGAATTCCCGTGCAGGACACCGCTTTTGCGTGGGCCTACAACGTGGAAAAGGGTGGCAAGACGCGCATCATCGGCCCGAACTGCCCCGGCATCATCACTCCGGGCCAGGCGCTGGTGGGCATCACCCCGGCCAACATCACCGGTTCGGGTCCCGTCGGGCTGGTGTCCAAGTCCGGCACGCTGACCTACCAAATGATGTACGAGCTGCGCGATTTCGGGTTCTCGACGTCGATCGGCATCGGCGGCGACCCGGTGATCGGCACTACCCACATCGATGCCATCGAGGCGTTCGAAAAGGACCCCGACACCAAGGTCATCGTGATGATCGGTGAGATCGGCGGCGACGCCGAGGAGCGCGCGGCCGACTACATCAAGGCCCACGTCTCCAAGCCGGTCGTCGGCTACGTCGCGGGATTCACCGCGCCGGAGGGCAAGACGATGGGCCACGCCGGCGCCATCGTGTCCGGCTCGTCGGGCACCGCGGCCGCCAAGAAGGAGGCCCTGGAGGCCGCGGGCGTCAAGGTCGGCAAGACCCCGTCAGAGACCGCGGCGCTGGCCCGGGAGATCCTCAAGAGCCTGTAGAGGTCTTCGGCGAGCAGACGCAGAATCGCGCGCCGCTGCGCGGATTTGTGCGATTCTGCGTCTGCTCGCGCTAGACGAGAGCGGCAATCACAGACCAGGTTGACCGTCGAGGCCAAGCAGCCCGCCGGACCCACCCTGACCGCCGGCGCCCCGGAACACGGGCGCCGTGCCGCCGTTGCCGCCGTTACCTCCGTTGCCGACCACCACGGCGTTGCCGCCAGCGCCGCCGGTGCCGCCCTTACCCGCGAGGGCGGTGCTGTTGCCGCCGTCGCCGCCGGCGCCTCCCTGGCCGAACAGGATGCCGGTATCGCCGCCGACCCCGCCGGCGCCCCCGGTTCCGCTGCCGCCGACCGTGCCGCCGGCGCCACCGGCGCCACCGGAGCCGGACAACACCCCGCCATGCCCGCCTCCTCCGCCGGCCCCGCCATTGAACCCGGTGCCGCCCGAGCCGCCGGTGCCGCCTGTG
>NZ_AUWQ01000041.1 GCF_000455205.1 Mycobacterium sp. UM_CSW
CACCAACAAACTTAGGGATTCCGCATGAACTTCGCGGAGATCCGCCAAGCGCTGTGCCGCAAGCTATGCGCTGCCGGTCAACGAACGTGAGCGGCGGGAGGGCCGAGACGACATCGCCGACTCCGTAGGCGACTCTCGGATGCGCTATCGCATGCGATATCGGACTCGTGGATCATCGTATGACCGCCGGTCGGTACTGATGTGGCGCAAGTGACCTGAGCTGGAGAGGAGCGTCGTGCTGAACGGAATCGCCCGCCTGGCCATCGCGGCGCCGCGCCGCGTCATGGCGGTGGCGGTTTTCGTCATGGTCTGCACCGCGATCTTCGGCATCCCGGTCAGCAAGACCCTGTTGCCCGGCGGGTGGTTCGACCCCGGCTCCGAATCGTCGCGGGCGTCGGCGTTGCTCTCGCAGAAGTTCGGTCAGGGCGACATGGTCATGCTGATCACCCTGACCTCCGACGGCGGTGCACAGGGATCCCGTGCCGCCGCGGTCGGCACCGACCTCGTTCGGCGGCTGCAGAATTCACCGCACGTGGGGCAGGTGCGGTCGGCGTGGACCGTGCCGCCGGCGGCGGCGCGCGC
The DNA here is from genome assembly GCF_000455205.1 of Mycobacterium sp. UM_CSW. Taxonomy (GTDB): domain Bacteria; phylum Actinomycetota; class Actinomycetes; order Mycobacteriales; family Mycobacteriaceae; genus Mycobacterium. The sequence goes on from NZ_AUWQ01000041.1 coordinate 583, forward strand.
CTTCATCAGCAACGACGGCAAAACCGGTTTGATCGTTGCGGCGATTTCCGGCGGCGAGGCCAACGCCCAGAAGTATGCCGAGCGCCTGTCGGACGAACTTGCCCATGACCGCGACGGTGTCGCGGTGCGGTTCGGCGGGGAGGCAACCGTCACATGGCAAGTGGACGACCAGACCCGGGAAGACCTCTTGGTCATGGAGTCGCTGGCGCTGCCGCTGAGTTTTGTGGTGCTGGTCTGGATCTTCGGGGGGTTGTTCGCGGCGGCGCTGCCGGTGGCCGTCGGCGGGTTCGCGATCCTCGGTGCGATGGCGTCGCTGCGCATGGTTTCGCTGTTCACCAACGTGTCGATCTTCGCGCTGAACCTGACCGTCGCGATGGGCGCCGCGCTGGCCATCGACTACACGCTGCTGATCCTCAGCCGGTTCCGGGATGAGTTGGCAGAGGGTCAAACTCGCGATGCGGCGCTGATCCGCACGATGGCGACGGCGGGCCGCACGGTGTTGTTCTCGGCGATGACGGTGGCGTTGTCGATGGCCACCATGGCGCTGTTCCCGCAATACTTCCTGAAATCGTTCGCCTATGCGGGGGTCGCGGTGGTCGCGTTCGCGGTGGCCGCCGCGGTCGTGGTCACCCCGGCGGCGGTCGTGCTGCTGGGCGAGCGCCTCGATTCCCTGGACGTGCGGCGGTTGGCGCGCCGGATCCTGCGGCTGCCCCCCTTCCGGCTGGCTCCGGTCGAACGGCGCATCTGGTATCGATGGACGCGGTCCGTCACCCGCCACGCGGCGCCGATCGCCATCGCCATCGTCGCGCTGCTGTTGCTGCTCGGCTCACCCTTCCGCGATGTGCGATGGGGCGTCGTCGATGACCGGGTCCTGCCCACCTCGGCCTCCGCGCGCCAGGTCGGCGGCCAGCTGCGCACCGGCTTCCCGGGCAGCGGCGTGCCCGACGTCACGGTCGTGCTGCCGAACGCGGCCGGAGTCGGCCCGGCCGACCTCAATCCGTACGCCGCCGCCCTGTCGCGGGTGCCGGACGTCTCGTCGGTGTCCTCGCCGGGCGGCACGTTCGTCGGCGGCAGGCTGGCCGGGCCGCCGTCGGGGTCGGCCGCCATCACCGACGGCGCCGCGTTCATGACCGTGGCCACGACGGCACCGCTGTATTCGGCCGCCTCCAACGCGCAGCTCGACCGGCTGCACGCCGTCCCAACTCCGTCGGGACGGCCGGTGCTGCTCGCGGGCGCCGCCCAGGGTAATCGCGACACCGTGCACGCGATCACCGCCCGCCTGCCGCTGGTGCTCACGATCATCGCCGTGATCACGCTGGTGCTGGTTTTCCTGCTGACCGGAAGCGCGGTGTTGCCGTTCGAGGCTTTGGTGACCAACACCCTGTCGCTGGCCGCGGCATTCGGCGCGGTGGTGTGGGTGTTTCAGCAGGGGCACCTGGGCGGGCTCGGCACCGCGGCGACCGGCACGATCGGCGTGGACCTGCCGGTGCTGTTGTTCTGCATAGCTTTTGGGCTCTCGATGGATTACGAGGTGTTCCTGATCGCGCGGATCCGGGAGTACTGGCTGGCCTCACACCGGGGCTGGGGCGCCAACGACCGGAGCATCGCGCTCGGCGTGGCGCACACCGGCCGGGTGATCACGGCCGCGGCGCTGATCATGGCGATCTCCTTCGTGGCGTTGATGGCTGCACAGGTGTCGCTCATGAGGCTGTTCGGGTTCGGGCTCACGGTCGCGGTGCTGGTCGACGCCACGCTGGTCCGGATGCTGCTGGTGCCGGCGGTCATGCACCTGCTCGGCCGGGCCAACTGGTGGGCGCCCGGATGGTTGGCCCGGCTGCATGACAGGGTCGGGTTCAGCGAGAGCGCGGAGCGCGGGGCGGACACCGAGAAATCCGACTGGCGGGTGATCGGTCGCCGGGTGCTGTTCGGCGTGCAGAGCGGGCCGGTCTGATCAGACGGCGATAGCCTCGTCGACCGCGGGCTCGGAGAGCGCGCGGCGGCCGGTCAACAGGAGCAGCGCCAGTTCCTGGTCGGCGAAACGCTCGACGAGAAGCGGGACGTACTCCCGCACCGGTCGCCCCTCGAACCGGGCCTGAACACCCTGCACGACGGCGGCCACGGTTTGCGCGGGAATGGTCGAATACTTGCTGGTCAACCGATCGGCCACCTGGGCGATGATCGTCTGTTCACTCAACTCGATCACCGCGCCAGGTTCGCATGCGTTTCACACCGAAGTCAAACTCCGTTAACGGGGGATCGGGAGCCCCTGTCGGGCGGATAGCTGAGTATTGTGTACTATACTGAGCATGGCGGAAAAACTCCCGGCGAAGCTGGCGGAACACCCCACCGTGAAGAAGGTGAGCGCCCGCCAGAAACGGCGCCCCGGCGTGTTGGACGCCGACTGGCTGCGCGAGCTGTGCCTGGCCGCCGGCGCCGACGACGTCGCGTTCGCCGCCGTGGACAACCCCGACCTGGCCTCGGAGGTGGAGCACGTCCAGGCCGCGCTGCCGGGAACCAGGAGCTACATCTCGCTGGTGGTCAAGATGAACCGCGACAACGTGCGCTCGACGGCGCGCAGCGTCGCGAACCAGGAGTTCCACCGCAGCGGCGAAGTGCTCAACGAAGCGGCCCACCGGATCGTGCGCCGGCTGCAGGACACCGGTTATCGGGCCCTGAACCCGTCGGCGACGTTCCCGATGGAGATGGACAACTTCCCCGGCCGCATCTGGGTGGTGGCACACAAGCCCGTCGCGGTGGCCGCGGGCCTTGGCGTTATGGGCATCCACCGCAACGTGATTCACCCGCGGTTCGGCAACTTCATCCTGCTGGGCACGATCCTGGTGGACGCCGCGATCAGCAGCTACGGCGAGCCGCTGGATTACAGCCCGTGCCTCGAGTGCAAGTTGTGCGTGGCGGCGTGCCCGGTCGGCGCGATCGGCAAGGACGGCGACTTCGACTTCGTCTCCTGCTCAGTGCACAACTACCGCGAGTTCATGGGTGGGTTCACCGACTGGGTGCAGACGGTCGCGGATAGCGCTGACGCAGCCGACTTCCGTTCGCGGGTCAGCGATTCGGAGAACGCGTCGATGTGGCAGAGCCTGTCGTTCAAGCCGAACTACAAGGCCGCCTACTGCCTGGCGGTGTGCCCGGCGGGGGAAGAGGTCATCGAGCCCTACCTGGAGAACCGCAAGGGCTTCATGGACTTGGTGCTGAAACCGCTGCAGGACAAGAAGGAGACGTTGTACGTGCTGCCGAACTCGCGGGCGAAGGCGCACGCCGAACGCCGCTATCCGCACAAGCCGGTGAAGGTCGTCGACAGCGGTATCCGGGGGCGCTAGGGGCCGGCCGGGCGAACCGCAAGGCGCTCGGCTGCACCATGTTTCGCCGGTCCCGCGCCGATGCGGGCCGGACGTTTCTCTCAGCGTGACTTTTATCCGCGGGCCCCGCTTCGGCCCGAAGTGAGCGCCGCAGGCGCGGCCGACCATCGCGCCCGCGCCGCGGGGCCGTCGTCGCACCGCGCCCGCGTCCGCGAATCGGCGAAGCCCTCCTCGACCTGTGCCTTTGCCGTCGATGGCACCGATTGGTTGCTGCGCATGTGGATCGACAACGGGATCGAGTCAATCGATCACGCGCGATCCCGGCGTTACGGTCGGGTTACACCGCCCGCTTTGCGTGTGACGTAGTGCGGGCGGCGTGGGTGGGCCGCGTTGCTGTCCGCGCGCCGACGGGGGCTTGCGCTGTTAGGCTTCCCGCCATGCACGCGGTAGCCCTTGTTTGCTCCCCATTCGTGCATTGTTGTCGCTGACTCGTAAGCCCGTGCGCGGATTGGGAGTTGGTAAAGACCGGTTGATGTTCTAGCGCCTTCCGCAGCCACGGGACCGACACGCCCGAGTCCCATCCCGGAAGGCCACCAATTGCTCAGCGACATCCGAAGCACACGGCAGGGGCGGCGCGCCCGCCAGCTGGCCGCGCTGACCCTTGTGGTCGGCATGGTCGCGGCATGCGGCGGCGGCGCCAGCGACATCGCGGGCGGCACCGGCCCGGCCAACGCGAACACGAAGATCACCCTGGTCGCCTATTCGGTCCCGGAACCGGGCTGGAGCAAGGTGATTCCGGCGTTCAACGCCTCGCAGGAGGGTCGGGGCGTGCAGGTGATCACGTCCTACGGGGCCTCCGCCGACCAGTCCCGGGGCGTCGTCGAGGGCAAACCGGCAGACATCGTGAACTTCTCGGTCGAGCCGGACGTCACCCGGTTGGTCAAGGCCGGCAAGGTCTCCGCGGACTGGGACAAGGGCGTCGCCAGCGGGATTCCCTTCGGGTCGGTGGTGACACTGGTTGTCCGCAAAGGCAATCCGAAGAACATCCGCGATTGGGACGACCTGCTGCGCCCCGGCATCGAGGTCGTCACGCCCAGCCCGCTGAGTTCGGGCGGTGCCAAGTGGAACCTGCTCGCCCCGTATGCAGCCAAAAGCGGCGGCGGCCGGGACACCAACGCCGGCGTCGATTTCATCAGCAAGCTGGTGCACGAGCACGTCAAATTGCGTCCGAGTTCGGGTCGTCTGGCCACGGGTGTCTTCATCGAAGGCAGCGGTGACGTGTTGATCAGCTACGAGAACGAGGCCATCGCCATTGAGCGGCAAGGAAAATCGGTGGAACACGTCAATCCGACTCAGACCTTCAAGATCGAGAACCCGCTGGCGGTGGTGAGCACCAGTGCGCACCTGGATGCCGCGACCGCGTTCAAGAATTTCCAGTACACCGCCGAGGCGCAGAAGTTGTGGGCGCAGGCCGGTTTCCGGCCGGTCGACCCCGCCGTGGCCGACAAGTTCCGCGACCAGTACCCGGTGCCGGTGAAGTTGTGGACGATCGCCGACCTGGGCGGCTGGAGCAAGGTGGACGCGCAGCTGTTCGACAGGAGCGGCGGCAGCATCACCAAGGTCTACCTGCAGGCGACCGGATGACCGCGGCCGTTCTCCCCGACCCGGAAGCGGTCCGGCCGGAACTCGAACCACCCGCCGGTGAGCTGCCGGAGCCCCGCCCCCCGCGTGCCCCCGGCCCGCCCGGCGGGACGTCGCTTCAGGTCGGCGTGGCGACGCTGTGGCTCTCGCTGATCGTGCTGCTGCCGCTGGCCGCCATTGCCTGGCAGGCCGTCGGTGGGGGCTGGCAGGCGTTCTGGCTGGCGGTCACATCTCACGCCGCGCTGGAGTCGTTCAAGGTGACGCTGACGGTTTCGGTGGTGGTCACCATCGTCAACCTGGTGTTCGGGCTGGCGACCGCCTGGGTGCTGGTGCGCGACGACTTCGTCGGCAAAGGAGTGCTCGACGCCATCATCGACCTGCCGTTCGCGCTGCCCACCATCGTCACCAGCCTGGTCATGCTGGCCCTCTATGGCAAGAACAGCCCGGTAGGCATTCACTTGCAGCACACCCCGCCGGGCGTGGCGGTGGCGTTGATCTTCGTGACGCTGCCGATGGTGGTGCGGGCCATCCAGCCCGTGCTGCTGGAAATCGACCGCGAAGCCGAGGAGGCGGCGGCGTCCCTGGGTGCGACCGGTCCCAAGGTTTTCACCTCGGTCGTGTTGCCGTCGCTGACGCCGGCCTTGTTATCCGGTGCCGGCCTGGCGTTTTCGCGTTGCATCGGCGAGTTCGGTTCGGTGGTGACGATCGGCGGGCAGGTGCCGGGCAAGACCGAGGTGTCGTCGCAGTGGATCCGCGCCCTGATCGAGAACGACGACCGCACCGGCGCCGCCGCCATATCCATTGTCACGCTGTCGATTTCGTTCACCGTGCTGCTGCTCTTGCGCATCGTGGGCGGCCGGAGGGCCAAACGCGAGGAGAAGGCCGCATGAGCTCGGGGCGCTACGCGCTCCGCTCGGTGGTGCTGGCCTACCTCGGTGTGGTGCTGGTCGCTCCGGTGGTCATCATCTTGTGGCGCACCTTCCGGCCCGGCCTCGCTCAGTTCTACACGTGGATCAGCACGCCGGCGGCCATCTCGGCCCTGCACCTGTCGCTGCTGGTGGTGGCCATCGTGGTGCCGCTCAACGTCATATTCGGTGTCTTGGTCTCACTCCTGTTGGCGCGCAGCCGATTCCGCGGCCGGGGAGTGCTGCAGACGGTCGTGGACCTACCGTTCGCGGTCTCGCCGATCATCGTGGGCGTCGCGCTGATCGTGCTCTGGGGCTCGGCCGGCGCGCTGGGTTTCGTCGAAAAGGATCTCGGCATTCCGGTGATCTTCAGTACCCCCGGCATCGTGCTGGCCAGCATCTTCGTCACCCTGCCGTTCGTGGTGCGCGAGGTCCAACCGGTGCTGCAGGAAGTGGGGACCGAGCAGGAACAGGCGGCCGCGACGCTGGGTTCGGGTTGGTGGCAGACTTTTTGGCGGATCACGCTGCCGTCCATCCGGTGGGGATTGACCTACGGCATCCTGTTGACCACCGCGCGCACCCTCGGCGAGTTCGGCGGGGTCATCATGGTGTCGTCCAACCTGCCGGGGGAATCGCAGACGCTCACGCTGCTGGTGAACGATCGCTACAACCGTGGGGCCGAATACGGCGCCTACGCGCTGTCGACGCTGATGATGGGCGTCGCGGTCGCGTTTCTGATCGTCAAGGCCATTCTGCTCATTCGCCGGGCGCGAGCTCGGGCCCAGGCATGACAAGGAGACAACAACCATGAGCGAAAACGGGGGCGACCCGACCGCGTACGCGATCACGGTGCGGGACGCCTATAAGCGTTATGGCGATTTCGTGGCGTTGGATCATGTGGACTTCGTGGTGCCGAAGGGTTCGTTGACGGCGTTGTTGGGGCCCAGTGGGTCGGGCAAGTCGACGCTGTTGCGCGCCATCGCGGGGCTGGATCACCCCGACTCCGGCACGGTGACGATCGACGGCCGTGATGTCACGGGGGTGCCACCGCAGCGGCGCGGGATCGGGTTCGTGTTTCAGCATTATGCGGCGTTCAAGCACCTGACGGTGCGCGACAACGTGGCCTATGGGCTCAAGATCCGCAAGCGGCCCAAGGCCGAGATCAAGAAGAAGGTGGACAACCTGCTGGAGGTGGTGGGGCTCAGCGGTTTTCAGACCCGTTATCCCAACCAGCTTTCCGGCGGTCAGCGCCAGCGCATGGCGTTGGCCCGCGCGCTGGCGGTCGATCCGCAGGTGTTGTTGCTCGACGAGCCGTTCGGGGCGCTGGATGCCAAGGTGCGCGAGGATTTGCGGGCGTGGTTGCGCCGCCTGCACGACGAGGTGCACGTCACCACGGTGTTGGTGACCCACGATCAGCAGGAGGCGCTGGACGTGGCCGATCGGATCGCGGTGCTCAACAAGGGCCGCATCGAGCAGGTCGGGTCACCGCTCGAGGTCTACGACTCCCCGGCGAACACATTCGTGATGTCGTTCCTGGGCGCGGTGTCCGTGCTCAACGGTGCCCTGGTGCGCCCGCACGACATTCGGGTGGGCCGCAACCCCGAGATGGCGGTGGCCGGCGGCGACGGCACGGCGGAGTCGATCGGGGTGGTGCGGGCCACCGTCGATCGGGTGGTGGCGCTGGGCTTCGAGGTGCGCGTGGAACTGACCGCCGAGGCCACCGGGGGCCCGTTCACCGCGCAGATCACCCGCGGTGACGCCGAGGCACTGGCCCTGCGCGACGGCGACACCGTCTACGTGCGTGCGACCCGCGTGCCGCCGATCGCCAGCGAGGTGACGGAGGATCAGGCGGGAGTCGGCTCGGCCTGACGAGCACGCCTGTTTTACCCGGTGGTCGTCCGGTATTGCGGGCAGTACGCGGACGACGACAGCCCCAGGAAGAAGCCGGCCTGCCTGGCCGAGAGATTCGCGTCCTTCATCAGCTTCATGACGAGCAGGGGCCGCGTGGTGCCCTGGTCGAGTAGTGCACACATATTCCTGCCCATCCCGATGGCGACGTTGTTATCGGAAATCGGGATCCCCTGGCTCGCAAGGGCGGCGATGAACGCGTCATCGTTTTGGTCGGCCGATGCCGGCGCGGCGAAGAGCGGCGCCGCGGCGGAAAGCAGGACCGCCACTAACGTCGACCACTTTCCAGAACCCATGTGCGGATGGGCCACTGTTCCTCTTAGTGCGGGCGAATGTGCTTCGGTTCAAAAATAACCGTTAAGGCAAGAACACCCTCACATCATCGGCGGGAACGGCACCATCCAGTTCATCGAGTTGTCGGTCTTGCCCCGATACTGCGGGCAGTAGGCAGCCACCGAAAGGCCGACGAAGTAGCCGGCCTGCTTCGGCGAAAGCGGGGTGTCCTTCACGATCCCCATCGCCACCGCGGTTGACGCCTCACCCTTGTCGAATCCGGCGCACACCGTATGTCCCATCGAGACCGCGGTGCCGCGGTCGGACATCGATATCCCGTTTTTCGCGAGGGCCGCGACGAACGCATCGTCGATCGGCTCCGCCGATGCTGGCGCCGCACCCAGCAGCGCGGCCGCGGACAACAGGACCCCGCAGGCGATCGACCACTTCGCTGCACCCGCGTTCGTCCGGGTCATGGCCTCCCCCTAAACGGGTGAATCGGCTTCGAGTCAAGAACGACTTGGTTGAACGGTAACCGAAATCTAGACATTCCTCTTGTCGAGCGGCCGCAAGAATTCCGCAAGAACTTCGCGACGAAGCGGCAAGCGCCGTGCAGCAACGTACGCGTTGCCGGTCACGGCGACCGGCCCGCAAGGAAACGTCGCAAGAAAAGTGTCCGACCGCGGGGGAGCGGTGGCTCTTAGGAATGCGAGCGGCCGACCGGTCGCTACCGGTCCCGATCTTGGGACCGGTAGCCGCGGGGGACGGGTCAACTTGCACACAACTACAGACCACCCACCAGAGAGGAAACCCCGGTGAGCACCGACCTCGACAACGCGCCGACACAGCGCCTGCGCGGCATCAGCACGCTGACCCCGGTGAGCGAGCCCCGCATCGCCCACCGCGGCTGCTACGCATCGGGATCGCGCGCCCTCGCGGTGACCGAGACGTCCACGCTTCCCCGGATCAAGGCCGTCGCCCCCGCCGTGACCCCGCTGCCCGCCAAGGCGGCGCGGAAATGGCAGGGCCTCTACGCGCTCAAGCCGTGGTACACCCGCCGGCTGACGCCGATCGTGAACGTCGCGGTGCGGCGGAACATCTCGCCGGACGTCTTCACCGTCGCCGGGGTGCTGGCGGCGGGCGTGGCCGGAGCGACGGTCGCGCTGGGCTGGTGGCCCCTGACGGCGCTCTTTCTGGCGCTGCGGCTGGCCGGAGCCAACCTCGACGGCGCGGTCGCCCGCGCCCGCGGCGTCAGCCGGCCGTGGGGATTCGTCGTCAATGAGATCGGCGACCGCGCCTCGGACCTGTTGACCTTCGCGGGGCTCGCGGTGTGGGCGGCGCGGCAGCGCGGCCCCGGGCTGCATTGGCTGTCCTGGCCGGTGATCATGGTGCTGGTCGCCGCGCTGGCCGCGACGCTGCCCACCTTCGCCTCGTTGGCCGGAGCCGCCGCCGGCGCGCCCCGGCGCAACGGGGGTCCGCTCGGCAAGACCGAGCGCTGCCTCTTCGTTTTCTTGGCCACCGCCTTCCCGGTCATCCTGCCGGTGGTGGCGACCCAGCTGGTGAACGGCTCATTGATCACCACGGTGCTGCGGCTGCGGGCCGCCCACCGCGAGCTGGCGGCGAAGCGTCAGGACGGCCCGGCCACGCAGGGCACGCAGGAATTGGCGGTGCTGGCGTCATGACCGCGACCAGGATCAGCAGCGTGCTGCGGCACCGGCTGTGGCGGGCGGTGTGCGCCGTGTCCGGCGGGCTGACCGTGACCGGCCGCTTCCCGGTGCAGGGTGGCTGCGTGGTGGTGGCCAACCACTCCTCGCACGCCGACACCGCCGTGCTGCTGGCGGCGCTGCCCGCCGGCGCCCAGCCGGTGTTCGCCGCGGCGGCCGACTACTGGTTCGACGTGCCGGTGCGCCGCTTCGTGGCGTCCTCGTTGATCGGGATCCTGCCGGTGCGGCGGTCCGGCACGGACACCTACGCCCAGCTGCTGGCCGCGGCCCGCCCGGCGCTCGAGGCCGGACGCACCGTCGTCATCTACCCCGAGGGCACCCGGTCCACGGACGGCGACATCGCCGAATTCCGTTCCGGCGCGGTCCGGTTGGCGCGCGACTGCGGCGTGCCGATCGTCCCGGTCGCGGTGCTGGGCACCGCCGAGGTGCTGCCCAAAGGCGCGAGCTTCATCTCCCACGCGCCGATGCAGGTGCGCATCGGCGAACCCGTCGACCCGGCCGGCACGTCGGCGGCGCAGCTGCGCGAGCAGGTCATGGCGCTGCGCGGAGACGCCCCGGAGCCGCAGCTCGTCGAGCTCCCGCACGCCGCTTGACGCTGCTCAACCGAGCAGATAGGCCAGCGGGAGGACCAGCAACAGCGAGTCGATCCGGTCGAGCAGGCCGCCGAAGCCCGGGAGCCAGGTGCCCGCGTCCTTGACCTGGGCCTGCCGCTTCACCATCGATTCGACGAGATCGCCGAGCACGCCGCCGAAGGCCACCGCCACCAGCAGGCCGAGGGTCATCGTGCCCAGCAACGTCAGCACCAGAAATGCCCCAATGACCGCACCGACCAGCCCGCCGACCGTCTTGTTGGGGCTCAACGGGGACAACGGCTTTCGCGCCCACCCGAAGAAGCGCAGCCCCTTTCCGCCGCACCAGGCCGCGACGTCGGTGGCCGCGGCCGCGAAGCACACCAGGTACGCGTCGGACCACAACGTCACCAGGTGCGCCAGGGACCAGCAGATCCACACCGAACCGAACGCGGTGAAAGTGGTTCGCCTGCCGCCATTTTCGACGTCGCCGCTGAACACCGAGGGCAGCGAGCACGCCAGCACGATGATCGGCGCCAGGCGCAGCAGCGGCGGATGCAGCCACGCCGCAAGCGGATACAGCACGGCCAGCGCCAGCAGCAGATACGTGTCGGCCTTGCCGAGTTTCACCAGGCGCGCGTACTCGAACACCGCGACCACGGCCAGCGCGGCCGCCAGGGTCGCGGTGGTGCCCCGGCCTATCCAGATGGGGATGCCGACCACCGGCGCGATCATCACCCACGTGGTCCACCGCCGGATCAGCTCACGCCGGCGCGACGCGAGCACCACGACGCCGGCGACCACCAGGATCACGACGGTGACCCACAGGAAGAACACCGATCGCGCGTACAGGTGCACGTGCAGCGGACCCACGTCGAAGTTCAGCGGCAATCGCCGATCCAGATGCAGGATCCGCAGGTAGTAGTCGACCAGCATCAGCGTGGCCCGTCCACATCAGCCTCCCAGCAAACTGTGGTCCAGGAAACGATAAGCGGTCCTGGCCGATCCGGGAAATGAAATCGCGTCATCGGGACCCGCGTCGGCTACCTGTCACACGGCTCCGCTGGCCCCCTCGGATCGGCTCGCGGTAGGGTGAAACGAGTGTGTGGACTCACCGGTGAGGTTCGACTCGATGGCCGGGTTCCCGACGTAGCGGCGGTGTCAGCAATGGCTGCCGTCCTGGCGCCCAGGGGGCCGGACGCGGCGGGAACCTGGTCACAAGGCCGGGTCGCCCTCGGCCATCGGCGCCTCAAGATCATCGATCTGACCGAAGCGGGCGCCCAGCCGATGGTCGATTCGGAGCTGGGCCTGGCGGTCGCGTGGAACGGCTGCATCTACAACTACAAGGAGCTCCGGCGCGAGCTGAGCGACCACGGCTACCGGTTTTTCTCGCACAGCGACACCGAGGTGCTGCTCAAGGCCTACCACCGCTGGGGCGACGATTTCGTCAGCCACCTGTACGGAATGTTCGCCTTCGTCATCGTCGAGCGCGACAGCGGTCGGGTGTTGCTCGGCCGGGACCGGCTCGGCATCAAACCGCTGTACCTCACCGAGGACGGTCACCGCATCCGGTTCGCGTCGACGCTGCCCGCGCTGCTCGCCGGTGGCGGCGTGGACACCCGGATCGATCCCGTTGCGCTGCACCACTACATGACGTTCCACTCCGTGGTGCCGCCGCCGCTGACGATTCTGCGCGGCGTGCGCAAAATCCCTCCCGCGTCGGTGGTCGCCATCGAGCCCGACGGCCGGCGCAGCACCACCACCTACTGGACGCCGGACTTCACCAGGCGCGCCGATCGCTCCGATTGGTCGGAACGCGACTGGGAGGATGCGGTGCTGTCCGCGCTGCGGGTCGCCGTCGAGCGCCGCCTGGTCGCCGACGTCCCCGTCGGCTGCCTGCTGTCCGGCGGTGTCGACTCCAGCCTCATCGTGGGTCTGCTCGCCGAGGCGGGCCAGCACGGGCTGTCCACGTTCTCGATCGGCTTCGAGTCGGCGGGCGGCGTCGAGGGCGACGAGTTCCGGTGGTCGGACATCATCGCCCGGCGCTTCGACACCGACCACCACCAGATCCGCATCGGGACCGACCGGATGCTGCCCGCGCTCGACGGGGCGATCGGCGCGATGAGCGAGCCGATGGTCAGCCACGACTGCGTCGCGTTCTACCTGCTGAGCCAAGAAGTCGCGCGCCACGTGAAGGTCGTGCAGTCGGGTCAGGGCGCCGACGAGGTGTTCGCCGGCTACCACTGGTACCCGCCGATGGGTTCCCCGGCGGCGGCGACGCTGGAGGGGGCGGTCGCCGAGTACCGCGGCGCCTTCTTCGATCGCGATTCGGCCGAGCTGGCGGGCCTGCTGGGAACGGGCAACCTCGCGCCGGGCGATCCCAGCCAGCGCTTCGTTTCCGAACACTTCGCTCGCGCGGGCGCCGAAACCGGCATCGACCGTGCCCTGCGGCTGGATACGACCGTGATGCTGGTGGACGACCCGGTGAAACGGGTGGACAACATGACCATGGCCTGGGGGTTGGAGGGCCGGGTTCCGTTCCTCGACCACGAGCTGGTCGAGCTGGCGGCGACCTGCCCCCCGGAGCTGAAGATCGCCCACGACGGCAAGGGCGTCCTCAAACAGGCTGCGCGACGGGTGATCCCATCGGAGGTCATCGACCGGCCCAAGGGGTACTTCCCGGTTCCCGCGCTGACCCACCTCGAAGGGCCCTACCTGGACATGGTTCGCGACGCCCTCTACGCGCCGGTGGCCAAGGAGCGCGGGCTGTTCAACTCCGAAGCGGTCGACGCCCTGCTGGCCGACCCGAACGGCAAGCTCACCCCGTTGCGCGGCAATGAGCTTTGGCAGATCGCCCTCCTGGAGCTGTGGTTGCAGCGTCACGGCGTGACGGGCCCGGCCGCATGACCGCCGTCGACCCCTCCGAGGATCACTCGCACGATCACGCCGAGGATCACACCGAGGCCATCACCATGGGCCTGCACGACGCCTCCCCGCCCGAGCTCGTCGACGCGATGGCCAAGGACGTCGAGCTTGAAATGGGTTGGGGCCGACTGATTTTCGGTCAGACATTCGCCGATGCCGAGACCTTGGCCGAGACGCTGCGCCGCGAGGTCGCCGGGCGGCGCGACATCTGCATCTACGCGCGCGAGTCCCACGTCGTGGTCGCCGGGGCGCCGACCGAGCTCTTCATCGACCCCAGCCACACCTATCGGCTGCGCTTCACCGGGCATCCGGACGAGGAGAACCTGGCGCCCTCGCCGGTCGGCGTGACGGTGCGCACCCTGAACGACCCCGTCGACGCCGACGCCATGAACCGCGTGTTCGTGCGGTGTGGCATGGTGCCGGCGCCGGTCGAGACGATCTGGGACAACCACCTGCACCAAGAGGCGGTGACGTACCTGCTCGCCGTGCGTGACGACGACGATGCGGTGGTAGGCACTGTGACCGGCGTCGACCACCAGTTGCTGTTCTCCGATCCCGAGGAGGGGTCGAGCCTGTGGACGCTGGCCGTCGATCCCGCCGCGGCGCTTCCCGGGGTGGGTGAGGCGCTGACCCGGGCGGTGGCCGACCACTTCCGGCGCGCGGGCCGGGCCTACATGGACCTGTCGGTGGCGCACGACAATGCCGCGGCCATCGGCCTTTACGAGAAGCTCGGCTTCGTCCGCGTTCCCGTATTGGCGATCAAGCGGAAGAACGCGATCAACGAGCCGCTGTTCACCCCGCCCCCGGAGACGGTCGAGGACCTCAACCCCTACGCGCGGATCATCGCCGACGAAGCGATGCGCCGCGGAATCTGGGTCGAGGTCCTGGACGCCGAGACCGGCGAGATGCGGCTCACGCACGGCGGTCGCAGCGTGATCACCCGGGAATCGCTGTCCGAGTTCACCTCGGCGATCGCGATGTGCCGTTGCGACGACAAGCGATTGACGCGACGTCTGGTCTCCGAGGCGGGCATCACCGTCCCGCGAGCGCGCCTGGCCACCTTCGACGACGGCGACTTCGCGTTTCTGCAGGAGGTCGGCGAGGTCGTCGTCAAACCCACCCGCGGAGAACAAGGCAAGGGCATCACCGTGGGGGTGGTGGCCGAGAAGGGGCCCGACGAGCTCGCTGCGGCGGTGGCCCGGGCGCGCCAGCACTACCCGGAGGTGCTCATCGAGGAGCGCATCGACGGCGACGATCTCCGCCTGGTGGTGATCAACGGCCGGGTCGTGGCCGCCGCGCTGCGCAAGCCGCCGGAGATCATCGGCACCGGCGACCACACCGTGCGAGACCTGATCGCGGCCGAGAGCCGAAGGCGTTCCGCGGCCACCGGCGGCGAGTCGAAGATCCCGATCGACGACATCACCGAGGCGACCGTGGCTGAGGCCGGCTGGAAGTTGGACGACGTGCTGCCGCAGGGGAATCGGCTGCGCGTCCGCCGCACCGCCAACCTGCATCAGGGCGGGACGATCCACGACGTCACCGCCCAGGTGAACCCGGAACTGTGTCGGGTCGCGGTGGCGGCGGCCGAGGCGATCGGGATTCCGGTGACGGGCATCGACCTGCTGGTGCCCGACGTGACCGGGGCCGACTACGCGTTCATCGAAGCCAACGAGCGACCGGGGCTCGCCAACCACGAACCCCAGCCCACTGCCGCGGCGTTCATCGACTACCTGTTCCCCGGTCACCCGGGCCAGCCGCCGGCCTGGACTCCCGAGGAGTCACGCGCCGACCGGGATTGAGCTTGCGACCGGCCTTGTTTGGGTAATGCTCTGCTCACGCAGATAGGAGTCACATGAGCGCGGGCGTGCAAACCGGAACCATCACCACCCACATCCCGGCCAGGCTGGACCGGCTGCCCTGGTCGCGGTTCCACTGGCGCGTCGTCATCGGACTCGGTGGCGTGTGGATTCTCGACGGGCTCGAGGTCACCATGGTCGGCAACGTGTCGTCTCGCCTCACCGAGAAGGGCAGCGGCATCGGCCTCACCCCCGCGCAGATCGGCGTGGCGGCCGCGTTCTACATCGCCGGGGCCTGCCTGGGCGCACTGGTCTTCGGTCACCTGACCGACCGGTTCGGCCGGCGGAATCTGTTCATTCTCACGCTGGTGGTGTATTTGACCGCCACCGTCGCGACCGCATTCGCCTTTGCGCCGTGGTACTTCTTCATCGCCCGCTTCTTCACCGGCTCGGGCATCGGCGGCGAATACGCCGCGATCAATTCGGCGATCGACGAATTGATCCCCGCTCGGGTGCGCGGTCGGGTGGACCTCGTGATCAATGGGACCTACTGGCTGGGCTCGGCCGCCGGGGCGGCCGGGGCGCTGGTCCTGCTCGACACGTCGAACTTCGCCCCGAACATCGGCTGGCGGCTCGCCTTCGGCCTCGGCGCCATCTTCGGCATCTTCGTCCTGCTGGTCCGGCGCAACGTCCCGGAGAGCCCGCGGTGGTTGTTCATCCACGGGCGTGCGCAGGAGGCCGAGCGGGTGGTCGGCGAAATCGAAGAAGAGGTGCGGCGGGGGAGCGACAAAGCGCTGCCCGAACCGGCGGGCCGGCCCCTCAAAGTTCGTCAGCGCGAGGCGATCCCGTTCCGGGAGATCGCGAGGGTGGCGTTCACGCTGTATCCGCGTCGTGCGGTGCTCGGGCTGGCGCTGTTCATCGGGCAGGCGTTCCTCTACAACGGGGTCACGTTCAACCTAGGCACGCTGTTGAGCGGGTTCTACGGGGTGCCGTCCGGCAAGGTGCCGGTGTTCTTCATCCTATGGGCGGTAAGCAATTTCGTCGGACCGCTTGCGTTGGGCCACCTGTTCGACACCGTCGGTCGTAAACCGATGATCGCGGCAACCTACATCGGGTCCGCCGTGGTGGCCGTCGTCCTCGCGATTTTGTTCGTCACGCAGACAGGCGGCGCCTGGACATTCATCGCCGTCCTGGCGGTGGCGTTCTTCCTGGCGTCGGCGGGCGCGAGCGCCGCGTATCTGACGGTGAGCGAGATCTTCCCGATGGAGACCCGGGCGCTGGCGATCGCGTTCTTCTATGCGGTGGGAACGGCGATCGGCGGCATCACCGGCCCGCTGTTGTTCGGCCAGCTGATCAACTCCGGAGAGCGCGGTCAGGTCGTCTGGTCGTTCCTCATCGGCGCGGCGGTGATGGCGGTCGCGGGCCTGATCGAGCTGTGGCTGGGCGTCGCGGCCGAACGGCGCCCGCTCGAGGAGCTGGCGTTGCCCTTGACGGTGGCCGACGCCGAGCGCGAGGAAGAGGACGAAGCGCCTCAGCATTAGCCGGGGCCTCCGGGCGTTTCGGACGCCTCCGGGCGTTGGGTGTGAATCGTGGGCGTTGCGTGTGAGCCCACGGCGGGAAAATCGCCAAGATGCCGCCCTAACTTCACGCCGAAAACCCAGAGTTCACGACGACACTCGGCGCAGAGATTCTCGCCACATGGCGACGTAGGTACGGTCCACGGGATGATTCCCGGGTGATGCGGTCGCGGCGCGTGCTCGAGATCCGCCGGATCCGCGCTTGGCTGGCGTTGTGCGCGGCGATCACGTTGATCCCGTGGACCGTCTACCTCGCCCTCACCTTGCCGCAGGACTACACCGCGCAGCATTGGCAGGCCACCTGGGTCGGCTTCGACACCTTGTTGCTGGCGTTCATGGTCGCCACCGCGGTGCTCGGTTTCCTGCAGCACCAACTGCTGACGCTGTTTGCGTTCACGACGGGGGTGCTGCTCGTGTGCGACGCCTGGTTCGACGTGTTGACCGCCGAAGCCGGCGACCTCTGTCTGTCGGCGCTCATCGCCGGGGTGGTGGAATTGCCGTTGGCGGCGGTGCTGATCCTCGGCACCTTGCGGATCGCGCGCCTGCAGGGCCCGCCGTTCAGCCGCGCGCGCGGGCCATTTCGGGTGCGCCTGCGGCGCTAACCCGCGCTGCCGTCCGCGTCTCATGATCGAAACCATTGCGGACCCGCCGTTGACATCGGCGTAACAAGTTTGCCATCGAACGTTCCTACTGTGGGGCGGTCCACTGTCCGGCACAGGAAATCGTGGGCCCCCCTCAGCGATAGGAACTCAATTGAGCGGAAACGCGGTCCGCCTGCAGGCGATCAACAACGTCGAGGCGTATGTCCCCCCAGCCATCAGTTTCGTACCCGGCGAAGAGCCCGGCGCGGTCTTCGGCTCGAACGTCTTCACCAAGGCCGAGATGCAGGCCCGCCTGCCCAAGTCGGTGTTCAAGTCCATCGTCGCGACCATCGAGAAGGGCACCAAGCTCGACCCCGCGGTGGCGGATACGGTCGCCGTGGCGATGAAGGACTGGGCGCTGGAAAAAGGTGCCACCCACTACGCGCACGTCTTCTACCCGATGACCGGGCTCACCGCCGAGAAGCATGACAGCTTCCTGGAGCCCATCTCCGACGGCCAGACGCTGGCCGAGTTCGCCGGCAAGACCCTCATACAGGGTGAGCCGGACGCGTCGAGCTTCCCGTCGGGCGGCCTGCGCAGCACGTTCGAGGCGCGCGGCTACACCGGCTGGGACGTGACCAGCCCCGCCTACATCCTGGAGAACCCGAACGGCAACACGCTGTGCATCCCGACGGTGTTCGTCTCGATGACCGGCGAAGCCTTGGACTACAAGACGCCGCTGCTGCGCAGTCAGCAGGCGATGGGCAAACACGCCGAGCGTGTCCTGAAGCTGTTCGGCCACAAGGACCTCAACCACGTCGTGTCGTTCTGCGGCCCGGAGCAGGAGTACTTCCTGGTCGACCGGCACTTCTTCCTGGCGCGCCCGGACCTCGTCAACGCCGGGCGCACCCTGTTCGGCGCCAAGCCGCCCAAGGGCCAGGAGTTCGACGACCACTACTTCGGCGCGGTGCCCGAGCGGGTGTTGGGCTTCATGATGGACACCGAGCGGGAGCTGTTCAAGCTCGGCATCCCGGCCAAGACCCGGCACAACGAGGTGGCCCCCGGCCAGTTCGAGATCGCGCCGATGTTCGAGCGGGCCAACATCGCCTCCGACCACCAGCAGCTGTTGATGACGATCTTCAAGACGATCGCGAAGAAGCACGGCATGGAGTGCCTGTTCCACGAGAAGCCATTCGCCGGCGTCAACGGGTCGGGCAAGCACGTCAACTTCTCGATGGGCAACTCCGAGCTGGGCTCGCTGCTGGTTCCGGGCGACACCCCGCACGAGAACGCACAGTTCCTGGTGTTCTGCGCCGCGGTGATCCGTGCCGTGCACAAGTTCTCCGGGCTGCTGCGGGTGTCGGTGGCATCGGCCACCAATGACCACCGCCTGGGCGCCAACGAGGCGCCGCCCGCGATCATCTCGATCTTCCTCGGCGAGCAGCTCGCCGACGTGTTCGAGCAGATCGCCAAGGGCGCGGCCACGTCGTCAAAGGGCAAGGGCGTCATGCACATCGGCGTCGACACGCTCCCACCACTGCCGACCGACCCGGGCGACCGCAACCGGACCAGCCCGTTCGCGTTCACCGGCAACCGGTTCGAGTTCCGTGCGCCAGGCTCCGGGCAGACGGTGGCCGTGCCGCTGATCGTCCTCAACACGATCATGGCGGACTCGCTCGACTACATGGCGACGGTGCTGGAGAAGGCCGTCGCCGACGGCGAAGACTTCGATCATGCCGTTCAGCGGCTGCTCACCGATATCATCACCGAGCATGGTGCGGTCGTGTACAACGGCGACGGGTATTCGGAGAAATGGCAGATCGAGGCGGCCGCGCGCGGTCTGCCGAATCTCAAGACGTCGCTCGACGCCATTCCGGAGCTGATCAAGCCGGAGTCGGTTGAACTCTTCGAGAAGTACGGGGTGTTCAACGAGCGCGAGCTGCACAGCCGCTATGAGGTCCGGTTGGAGCAGTACGCCCTGACCATCGCGGTCGAGGCGAAACTGGCGCTGGAACTCGGTACGACGGTGATCCTGCCGGCCGCCATCCGGTACCAGACCGAGCTCGCCCAGAACGTCGCGACGCTGAAGAAGGCCGGCGTCGAAGCGAGCACGGTTGCGCTGGAAGCGGTTTCGACCCCGATCGCCGAACTGCAAGAGGGCCTGGCGACGCTGAAGTCGGCGCTGTCCGACCACTCGGCGGAGACGGCGCTGGCCGAGGCTACGCACGCGCAGAAGGAGCTGCTGCCTGCCATGGCGGCGGTCCGCGCGGCCGCCGACACGCTGGAAAGCGTTGTCGCCGACGACCTGTGGCCGCTTCCCACCTACCAGGAGATGCTGTACATCCTGTGATAGACATCGTCGGGTGTGGGGGCCGGCCGCGCCAGCGGCGGTGATCCGCGGCCCCCACGCCCGACGATCCGCGTGCGCAAGAATTTCGCAAGAAACTCGCCAACTTCTGCCAAGTGCTGTGCCGCAACCTTTCCGCTGACGGGCCTTGCCCCGTAACAGACCGGAAAGGGACGGAAAGTGCCGCAAAGCCGCGAAGACAAGACTTACGATTCGGCCATGTCGCTCGAAGCCGGCCAGGTATTCGCCGGATATACGATCCTGCGGCTGCTGGGTTCGGGTGGCATGGGCCAGGTGTATTTGGCGGCGCACCCGCGCCTGCCGCGCGAGGACGCGCTCAAAGTGCTGCCGCCGGAGTTGACCGCCGACGCGGAGTTTCGGGCCCGATTTGTGCGCGAGGCCGACCTGGCGGCGGGGTTGTCGCATCCGCACATCGTGAGGGTCCACGACCGCGGCGAGGAGGACGGCCATTTCTGGATCTCGATGGCCTACGTGCCCGGCACCGACGTGGGCCGGCTGTTGCGCGAAAACTATCCCGGCGGAATGCCGCTCGACGAGGTGGTGCCGATCATCACCGCCGTCGCCGAGGCACTGGACTACGCCCACCACCGGGGCTTGCTGCACCGCGACGTCAAGCCGGCCAACATCCTGTTGGCCGAACCGGACGGGCAGGCGCGGCGGGTCTTCCTGGCCGATTTCGGCATCGCCCGCCGCATCGATGACGCGACCGGGCTGACCGCGACCAACATGACGGTCGGCACCGCGGCCTACGCGGCGCCCGAACAGCTCAAGGGCGAGTCAATCGACGGGCGCGCGGACCAATACGCCTTGGCCTGCACCGCATTTCACCTGCTGACCGGTGCGCAACCGTATGTCGACTCCAATCCCGCCGTGGTGATCAGCCAGCACGTCAATGCCCCGCCGCCATCGGTCGGTGCGCAGCGACCGGAGCTGGCCCGGCTGGATCCGGTGTTCGCCACCGCGATGGCCAAGGAACCGTCCGGCCGGTTCGCCAGCTGCGGGGAGTTCGCGGCCCACCTCGGCGGCCGGCCGCTGCCGAGCTTCGCGTACGCCGGCGAGATCCCGGCCCGCCCCGACAACGAAATCACCCGGCCTTCTTTCGGCGTCGCCGCGCCCACCGTGCCGCTGCGGCCGAAACCGGCCGGCTGGAAACGGTTGAGCCGGCGCCCGGCGGTACTGATCCCCGCCCTGGCGGGCGTCGCGCTGCTGATCGCCGGCGGTGTCTTCGTCTCCGGGAAGCTCACTCAGTCCGGCAAGCCGGCGCACACCGCGGCGCCCACGGCGAGCCCCGGGCCGAAGGCACCGCCGCCGAACACGGGTCCCTTCACGGGCGTCTACCGGGCCGACTTCGCCCGGATCACCAGCATCGAAGGCATGCCGCCCCCGGGCGCCGCGCCGTCAAGCGAAACCTGGGCTGTCAGTTCGGCGTGCCGTCCCACCGGTTGCGTGGCGACCGCGACGCGCCTTACCGGCGAGACCATGCAGGTGCCGACGACCGTATTCGATCAGGTCGACGGAACCTGGCGGGCGGTGACCGCCGGCTCGAGCACGTGCGCCAACGCTGAAGGCGAGGTCTGGGAAACCTTCACGCTGCAACCGCGTCCCGACGGCACGCTCGCTGGGGAGGCGACCGAAATCATGGGCAAGGGCTGCGCCAACAAACGCAGCGTGACGTTCAC
The DNA here is from genome assembly GCF_000455205.1 of Mycobacterium sp. UM_CSW. Taxonomy (GTDB): domain Bacteria; phylum Actinomycetota; class Actinomycetes; order Mycobacteriales; family Mycobacteriaceae; genus Mycobacterium. The sequence goes on from NZ_AUWQ01000041.1 coordinate 21,846, forward strand.
CCGCACGGGAGACGTCGACCTCAGCAGCGTGGCCGACCCGAATGCGCTGCCGCCGCGGGTGGTTTCGCCGGCCGAGGCGCTGCGCGGCCACTACCACGAATCGGATGTCACACCGACGGGTTTCAAAGGTCAGCAAGACTACGTTGTCCGCACGGACTGCCTGCGCAGCGGCGACCGGTGCATGAGCTTTTTCCACGCACCCCCGGCTTCGGCCATGGCGCTGGTATTCGGCGGCGGGGAGTGGATCTACGACCGCGAGTTCGACGGCCGCTGCTCGAAGGGCGGCACGGCGCACGTACGGATCGTCGCGCATTTCCCGATGCCGCAGCCCGCACAGGACCCGATCGCGTTGCTCACCGGGCATGGTCACGAGGACGTGACGAACTCCGGCGGGACCAACTGCGGCAGCACGGACGTCGACGCAAAGTTCGCGCGCACCGGCGATTAGCGCCCGCCCCATCGCGAGCCTGACCACACTGCGAAATCCGCTTTAATTTTTCGCAGTCAGGTTAGGCTCGCGGCGCCCGCCCACCAACTGGGGCCAATAGTCCCTACCCCCGAGGGGTATATGTGTGCAATCCTTCGAGGCATGACAGACACACCTGAATCCACGATCGAACCGACCACCGTGAGTGAGCAACCCCGCTACGGCAACCGATTTGGCGGCCCCAGCCGCCTGGGCCAAGCCGCGGCGTGGGTCGTCATCGTCGCCGGTGTGGTGTTCATCGTCGGGTCCATCTTCTTCTGGGGGTTGTTCCTCGGCTGGTCCTCCGGCGCCCACGCCGGTTGGCACCGCGGCTACTACATCGGCCGCGAGGGTGGCTGCCCGATGATGGGCCAGGGCGGAATGGGCGGCATGATGGGCCCCGGCGGCACGATGGGTCCCGGCGGAATGATGGGGCCGGGCGGCATGATGGGCCCCTCACAAACACCCGCTCCGGCGCCTGCCACGCCGCATCCCTAGCGCGAAACTAGCCGAGCAGCTTGGTGAGCCAGGTCGGGTCCTGATAGTTCACCGACTTGGTGCCGTCCCACACGAACGGTGTGCCGGTGGCGTTGAGTCCGGTCAGCGTCGCGTCCCCGGCGGCGGCCTTGGCCTTGCCGGTGCCGACGTCGTCGCCGCCCTTGATGCAATCGATCACGCTGGCGTCGACGCCGACTGTCTTGGCCAGCTGGGCCAGTTCGCCGTCGGTGCGGTCCTCGGGGGCGTCCTCCGCCGGCTGAAAGTTGCTGGCGAACAGGCCGGAGTAGAAGTTCATGTACAGCTTCGGATCATTCTGCGCCGCAACACAATACGTCGCGGCCACCGCGCGCGACGAGTAATTCTTGCTGTGCGACTTGTCGTCGAGGAAGTTCAGCAGGTGGTAGCGCACCGCCAGCTTCTTGTTGTTCACCGCGCTGTCGATGTCACCGGCGTTCGACCGGATGAAGCTGCCGCACGGCGGGCAGATCGGCTCGTTGAAGATGTCGATCGTCGTCGGTGCGGCCGAGCTGCCGACGGAGACACCGTCATCGAGCACCTTGAGCTCAACCGCGTCGGGCGGAGGCGCCGGCGACGTCGGCGTGGAGGACCGGGCCGACGGGGACGACGACTGCCACGGGTGGGCGGCAACGATGACCAACCCGACCACCACGGCCACCACGACGGCCACGACGGCGCCGATCCACAGCCAGGGCTTGCGGCTGCTCTGGGGCGGCTGCCCCCAGAGCGGCGCGCCGACGCTGCCCATGTCGCCCGTGCCCCACGTGGGGGTGCCGGGCCACCCCGTCGGCTGCGGCATCGGTGCCCCGGGAGCCGATCCGGTGGTCCACCGCGGCGCCTGAGGGGGCGCCTGGTTCGCCATCGCGGGCGGCGGCATGGCGGCAAAACCGCTCGGCTGCTGGCCGGCGAACGCGGCGGGCAGCTTCGCCACCTGGCTGCGCTCCAAAATGTCGGTGGCCCGATCCTGATCGGGAGTGGCCAGCGCGGCATACGCGGCCGCCGACAGATCGCCACACGTGGCGTAGCGCGCCGCGGGATCCTTGGCCATGCCGCGGGCGATCACGGCGTCGAAGGCCACCGGGATGCTCGGGCGCGCGGCGCTGGGGCGCGGGATGGGCTGGTTGAGGTGCGCGCCCATCACCCCGATCGTGTCGCCCGTGTACGGCGGGGTGCCCGTCAGGCACTCATACAAGACGCAGGCCAGCGCGTAGATGTCGGCCCGATAGGTCACCTCGCCATCGCTGAACCGCTCCGGGGCCATGTATTTGACCGTGCCCACCGTGGTGCCGAACGTCGTCAACTTCTCGTCGGACGTGGCGCTGGCGATGCCGAAATCCACGAGGTACGCGAAATCGTCTGCGCTGACGAGGATGTTCTCCGGTTTCACGTCGCGATGCATCACCCCGGCGGCGTGCGCGGCGTCGAGCGCCGAGCCGATCTGGCGCACGATCGCCACCGCCCGCGGCGGGGACAGCGGCCCGAAACGGCTCAGCGTCGCGGCCAGGTTCTTGCCGTCGATCAGGCGCATGTCCACGTAGAGCTGACCGTCGATCTCGCCGAAGTCGTGGATCGGCACGACGTGCGGTTCCTGCAGCCGCCCCGCGGTGCGGGCCTCGCGTTGCATGCGCGAGCGGAAGACCGGATCGCTGGACAGCGTCTGCGACATCAGCTTGAGCGCCACGATGCGCTCGCGCACCGTGTCCTCGGCCTCGTAGACATCGCCCATGCCGCCGCGGCCGACCAGCCGCCGCAACCGATACGGCCCGAACTGCGAGCCCTCCCGCGAATCCGCGGTCGTGTCACCCATCGCCGACTCCTCACCCGCCGCCACGCGCCGCAAAACCCACACCGAAGCGCGGCGTGCCAGGCATAAGGCTAATGGTTTGGGCAACCGCGGGGCACGCTGAATTGCCAGAAAGCCAGCTAATTCCCGGTCGGCTGGCTACGAACTCCCGGGGTGGGTGAGGATTACCGGCATTCCTCGTCGCCGGTCTTTTCGCTGAGGCCCTCCCGCGACAGCGCCCGGACGAAGCCGTAGGCCTGCATGCCCGCCGGGCCGGGATTCCGGACGATCCAATCGTTGATCTTTCCCAGCGCCGAGGCCAAATCGTCGCGCCTGACCCGGATCAGGTAGGTCTTGCGTTCGTCCTGCGGGTCGTCGATGGACTCGGCGACGGCGACGGGGTTGCGGAACGCGTAGGCGATCCCGTGCACGGAATCGTTGTTCAATGCCCACTGAAGCTCGCTGGGCCGCAGTCGGTTCACCGCCAGATTGCGGTATTCGTCCTCGCCGTTCGAATCGCTCACGTCGCCGCTGATCCTCCTCTGTGTGCCCGCGAGAAGAAGTCGGACGACGGTGGACTGAAGATTGTGTCGCGCAGGCAATTCGATGAAATTTTCCCCAAGCCTTCATCATAGGAAGCCCGGTGCGCCGCTGCATGCCGAGCGAGCGTCCAGCAATCGCGACGGCACTGACGTCGACCGGCCGCGGCGACGTAGAGTGACCGGCGAGGCAAATCAGGTTTTCTGCGGCGGCTGCGAGGACCCATGACCGAAGAACGCATCGAGATCCGTCGCACCATCCCGGCCCCGGCCGCCGACGTCTTCGCGGTGCTGTGCGACCCGCAGGGCCACGTCGCCATCGATTCCTCGGGCATGCTCCAGGACGCCGAGGGCGAACCCGTCACGGGCGTCGGAGACAGCTTCGTGGTCCACATGGACCGCGAGGCGCTCAACGACTTCCCGCAACTGGGCAAATACGACGTCACCGTCAGCATCAAGGAGTTCGAGCGGGACCGGCTAATTTCGTGGACGATTCTCGGCCAGATCCGCCCGCAAATCGGCCACGTCTACGGATATCGGCTCGAGCCGGCCGACGACGGCGCGTCGACCGTGGTCACGTCGTTCTACGACTGGTCGAACATCGACCCGAAGTGGCGCGACGCCGGGATTTTTCCGGTGCTCTCCGAGGGCGCGCTGCGGGCGACCCTGGGCATCCTCGATCGCACGGTTCGCCGAGGTTATCCGCGAGCCTGACCCCCTCAGCGGCGGTACTTCAGGAACACGTAATCGTCGTAAGCCAGGGCGTGCTCGAGGCGCATCCCGACCGGCACCGACAACCGTGACGGCGGCCGGCTGCCGACGGGCTGGCTCCCGGCCAGCTTGGGCGCCAGTGTCACGCAGATTTCGACGACGGCGTCGGCGTCGACCAGCTCGTCCAGCAGGGTCGGCCCGCCCTCGCACAGGATGCGGCCCATGCCCTGGCCGCGCAGCTGGGCGACGGCGCGCGTCACGTCGACCGAATCCTCGCCGGCCACCAGGATCTGCCGGCGCGGGTCCTGCCGCGCGGCCGAGCGTGCGCAGGTCACCACGATCGGCGGCTGTGCGGGGTCGCTGAACAGCCTGGCCGGCAGTTCGCCGGTGCGCGTGATCACGGCGATGGGCGGCGCGGCGCGTCGCGCGTCGGTGAGCCGCACCGGGCCGTAGTTCTCGGCGCGCGCCGTGCCCGCGCCGACCAGCACCACGTCCGCGAAGCCCCGCAGCAGCCTCAACAGCTGCTGGTCGGTGGGACAGGACAGCGGACCCGCGCGACCGGCGAACGCCGCGGCGCCGTCGGCGCTGAAGATCATGTTGGCCCGCACGCCCGCCGGGGGATCGCCGTAGAACGACGCGAGTTCGGCGATGCCGCCGACGGCGCCCACCCGGGGAGTCACATCAGGCCTCGTGACCCGGTTCCAGGTGGCGGACGTCGCCGAACGACACCCACTGCTCGAGCTCTTGCGGCGGGCGGCCGTCCACCGGCTCGAGCAGGTGCCCGACGTGGTCGCCGAGCGGGAAACGATCCAGGATCTTGCCGGCGAACCAGGCAGCCGCGTCGTCGAGGATGGGCAGCTGCGCCGGGCCGCGATGCCAGGAGCAGCGGTCGAACTTGTTGATTTTGTCGCCGGTTTGGCTGCCGAACAGCTCCGCGACGCCGAGATGTTCGCGGTCGAACACGTGCACAGCCAGGTGGCTGGCGTCGGCGGCGACCCGGAACGTGTGGTTCTTCGTGGACAAACCGACCAGGAACCGCGGGGGATGGATGCTGGCCTGGCTCGCGAAGCCGACCAGACAGCCGGCCGGCACGCCGTCGGCCTGGGTGGTGACGACGAACATCGGGTAGTTCAGCAGCGACACCAATTCTTCGAATGCATCTGTTCCGGGCTCGGCCACCCGCTCAGTCTTCCCGTTCGGGCCGCCGGGGAATCGCGTACGCCGCGACACCGAGGCCCAGCACCGCCGCGCCGGACAGCACCGAGGACAGCGGCAGCGCGCACGCCAGCACCAGGCACCCGACCAGCCCGATCACCGGGATGGCGCGGTGCGGCCGTCCCTCGTCGGGCCGAAGGGTGAACGCCGAGGCGTTGGCGACCGCGTAGTAGATGAGCACCGCGAACGAGGAAAAACCTATCGCGCCCCGCAGATCCGCCGTCGCGGCCAACACCGCCACGACGACGCCGATCAGCAGCTCGGCGCGGTGGGGCACGCCGAACCTCGGGTGCACGGCGGCGAGCGCGTGCGGGAGGTGATGGTCGCGCGCCATCGCCAGGGTGGTGCGCGAAACCCCCAGGATCAGGGCCAGCAGCGAGCCCAGCGCCGCGACCGTCGCGCCGACCTGCACGACGGGCGCCAGCCAGCCCATCCCCGCCACCCGCACGGCCTCGGACAGCGGCGCGGACGCCTCGGCCAGGCGTCGCGGCCCCAGCGCGGCCAGCGCCGCGACGGCCACCAGCGCGTAGACGGCCAGGGCGATCGCCAGGGCCAGCGGGATGGCCCGGGGGATGGTGCGCGCCGGATCGCGCACCTCCTCGCCCAGCGTGGCGATGCGCGCGTAGCCGGCGAAGGCGAAAAACAACAGGCCCGCCGCCTGGATCACGCCGCCGGCGGTGACGCCCGACAGATGCAGGTATTCGGGGCCGACGCTGCGAGAGGTGAATACGGCGACGACGACCGCGGCCAGCACCGCAAGGACGACCGCGACGATGATCCGGGTCAGCCACGCCGACTTCTGCACCCCGACGTAGTTCACCGCCGTCAGCGCGACCACCGCGGCGACGGCCACCGCGTGCGCCTGCGACGGCCACGCATACGAGCCGACGGTCAGGGCCATCGCCGCGCACGAGGCGGTCTTGCCGACGACAAAGCCCCAACCCGCCAGGTAGCCCCAGAAATCGCCGAGCCGCTCGCGGCCGTACAGATAGGTGCCGCCGGAGGCGGGGTACCGGGCGGCCAGCCGCGCGGAGGAGGTGGCGTTGCAGTAGGCGACCACCGCGGCCACGGCCAGGCCCAGCAGCAGCCCCGAGCCGGCGGCGCGTGCCGCGGGGCCGAGCGCCGCGAAGATGCCGGCACCGATCATCGAGCCCAGCCCGATCACCACCGCGTCGAACACACCCAGGGTGCGGCGGAGCTCAGTCACGCGCCAAACCTATCAAACTGGTTTGATGTATTGTCCGAAGGGTGCCGGCAACCAAACGCGCGGAAGTTCCACCGCTGATGCAGATGGCGTCCCACCCGGTGCGGTGGGCGTTGATGGCCGAGCTCGCCGGAGGCGACCACCGGGTACGGGAGTTGGCCGCCGCGGTCGACGAGCCACAGAACCTGGTGTCCTACCACCTGCGGCTGTTGCGCTCGGCGGGGCTGATCGACGCGCGGCGCAGCAATTTCGACGCCCGCGACACCTACTACCACCTGAACCTGCCGCGGTGCGCGGCCGAATTCGCCGGGGCGGCAACCGCATTGCATCCGGCGCTCGCGCCGCCTGCGGCGACCCGCCCAGCCGGGTCGGTGCTGTTCCTGTGCTCCGGCAACAGCGCGCGCTCGCCGATGGCCGAGGCGCTGCTGCGGAAGAAGGGCGGCGGCCGCATCCGTGCCGCGAGCGCCGGCAGCCATCCCAAACCACAGATGCACCCGAACGCGGTGCGGATCATGCGCGACCTCTACGGCATCGACCTTGGTGGCGGCCGACCGCAGCCGTTGGCCGCGGTCGCCCGGGGCCGCTTCGATTGCGTGATCACGCTGTGCGACAAGGTCCGCGAATACGCCCGGGAGCATGGCGTTGTCACCGCGATGCATTGGAGCCTGCCGGATCCCTCGGCCGCTGTGGGCAGGGCGAGTTATCCCGAATTCCGGCGCGTGGCAAGCGAACTGAACGACCGGATCGATTTTCTCCTGCCCGTCCTAGCCCGGCCCCGGGAGCGGCGATGAACCCCTTCGACCGCCGTCGATTCCTCAGTGGCCTGGCGTTGATCACCGCGGGCGGCGCCGCCGGCGTCGCGGCGGCCTGCTCACGGACCGCGCCGCCCGGCCCGCCCAACGGCAAGCCCGATTACACGCTGCGCATCGGCACCGGACCCGTGGAGCTGGCGCCGGGCCACACCGTGTCGACCCTGACCTACAACGGCCAATTCCCGGGACCGTTGTTGCGGTTCAAGGAGGGGCAACGGACGTGGGTCGACATCTTCAACGACACCGATGCGCCGGAGCAGCTGCACTGGCACGGCCAGCACGTCGGCGTCGACGTCGACGGCTCGGCCGAGGAGGGCACCCCCGACATCCCGGCGCACGGCATGCGGCGCATTTCATTCGTGCCCGGGCCGGCGGGCTACCGCTTCTATCACACCCACGTCGTGCCGCGCGCGGACCTGTCCCGCGGCCAGTACAGCGGCCTGGTCGGGCCGGTCTACATCGAGCCCAAACAGAACCCGGGCGCCTACGACCAAGAGATCTTCTTGACGCTCAAGGAATTCGAGCCCAGTTTCACCCGCGGGGGCGACATGGCCAGCGAATTCCTGGCCGGCGAACCGGACGCCGACCTCAAGGACAAAGGCGAGTCCGCGATGAAGGCGTCGCTCGCCAAGGGCGACCCGCATGGCTACGAGGTCAGCTACGGGTCATTCGCGATCAATGGGCGCATGCTCGGCCACGGCGATCCCATCCGCGTCCAACCCGGGCAGCGGGTGCTGTTGCACGTCCTCAACGGCAGCGCCACCGAAAGCCGCAGCCTGGCCTTGCCCGGGCACACCTTCAACGTGGTCGCGCTGGACGGGAACCCGGTGCCCAATCCGTCACCGGTCCCGGTGTTGTGGCTCGGTGCGGCCGAACGCATTTCGGCGTTCGTCAACATGACGAATCCCGGGGTGTGGGTGCTGGGGGACCTGTCCGACGACGACCGCGGCCACGGCATGGGCGTGGTGGTGGAATACGCCGGGCGCGGCGGTGATCCGCAGTGGGCGGAGCCCCCGCCGTTCAAGTGGGACTACCGGCTGTTCGCGCCGCCCAACCCCGGGCCGGTGCCGCCGCCGGAACGCACCATCGAGATGCTGATCGAAAAGCGCAACGCCGCCGACAACGGCTTCAACGTCTGGATGTTCAACGGCACGGCGTTTTCGATGGAGACCAATCAGCCCGTGCTGGATCTGCAGCGCGACAAGCGCTATCGGCTTCGGTTCCGCAACGCGACCGACGACCTGCACCCGATGCACCTGCACCGCCACACCTTCGAAATCACCCGCATCGCCGGGACGCCGACCGCCGGCGTGCGCAAGGACGTCGCGATGCTCGGCGGGTTCCAGAGCATGGAGATCGACTTCGTCGCCGATCAGCCGGGCCTGTCGCTGCTGCACTGCCACCAGCAGATCCACATGGACTACGGGCTCATGCTGCTGCTCAACAGCCGCTGATCCGCGACCGGGGCATCTACGATTCGGCCATGGCGCTCGAGATCGGTCAGGTGTTCGCGGGATACACGATCCTGCGACTGCTCGGTTCGGGCGGCATGGGGCAGGTGTATCTGGCGTCGCACCCCCGGTTGCCGCGCCAGGACGCGTTGAAGGTGCTGCCGACCGAAGTCACCGCCGATCCGCAATACCGGGAGCGATTCGAGCGGGAGGCGGAGCTGGCCGCCGGGCTCTCGCATCCGCACATCGTGGGGATCCACGACCGCGGTGAATACGAGGGCCAGTTTTGGATCTCGATGGAATACGTGGCCGGCACCGACGCGGGCCGGCTGTTGCGGGAGCAATTTACAGGCGGCATGCCCGTCGAGGACGCGATGGCGATCATCAACGCGGTCGCCTCGGCGCTCGACTACGCGCATCACCGAGGGCTGCTGCACCGCGACGTGAAGCCGGCCAACATCCTGGTGACCGAGTCGGACGGACAGCCGCGGCGAATCTTTTTGGCCGACTTCGGCATCGCCCGTCGCGTCGACGACGTGGCCGGGTTGACCTCGACGAAGATGGCGGTCGGCACGGTGGCCTACGCGGCGCCCGAGCAGTTGATGGCAGGGTCGGTCGACGGTCGTGCCGATCAATATGCCCTGGCGTGCACCGCTTTTCATCTGCTCGCCGGGGTGCCCCCGTTCGGCGGGCCCAACATGGCGGTGGTCATCGGTCAACACGTCAGCGCCCCGCCGCCGTCGATCGGCGCCCACCGTCCCGAGCTGACCGGCCTGGATGCCGTCTTCGCCACCGCGCTGGCCAAGGATCCCTCTGGCAGGTTCAACAGCTGCGGGGAGTTCGCCCAGGCATTGGGGCGGCATCTCGACGGGGCCGACGCGTATCCCTCGTCGGACCCGACTTTGCTTGCGCCGCAGTGGAAGAAACCCGCCGCCTGGAGGCGGGTGGGCCGTCGCCCCGGTGTGCTCGCCGCGGTGCTGGCAGGCGTCGTGTTGCTGGTAGCGGGCGGCGTCGTCGCCACGCTGAAGCTCACCGGATCGCACCGCCCGGCCGCGCCCGCGAGCCCCTTCACGGGCACCTATCGGGCCGATTTCGGGCCGAACATGGCTCTCGATGACATCCCGGACCCCGGTTCCCCGCCTGCGCTGACGAGCACGTATGGCCTGCGTTCGGTGTGCCGCCCCGCGGGCTGCGTGATGACCGCGTCCCGCCTCGGTGGGGAGACCGTGGCGCAACCGACGATGGTGTTCGACCAGATCGGCGCGGCCTGGGTCGCGGTCGCCGTCGCACCGGATGCCTGCCGCGAGGCGACCGCGGAGTTCTGGCAGGTCTTCGTACTGCGGCCCCGTCCGGACGGCGGCCTTGACGGCGAATACACGGCGACCGCCGCCAACGCCTGCGCCAACAAGCGAACCGTGTCCTTCACCCGCACCGGCGACGTCGACGTGAAAACCCTTCCCGATCCGGCCGCCCAGCCCCCGCGGGCGGCGTCACCGGCCCAGGGCCTGCGCGGCCGTTACCGCCTGACCCGGATCTTCGCGAACGGCCTGCCGCAACAACAGCTCAACACCGCGGTCGCCACCTACTGCCTGCGCACCGCCGATCGGTGCATGAGCTACTTCCACGAGGCCTCGGCCGACCAACCGCTGGTCTTCGGAGACGGACGCTGGACCTGGAACGTCGACGCCGACGTCACCTGCCCGCACTCCGGGGGCACCGCGCGCATGAAGTCCAGCGGACAGTATCCGCTGCCGCAACCGCCGGGGGATCCGATCGCCACGCTCACCGGCCGCGCCCACCAGGAACAGACCGCCCCGTGCGAGCTCAACACGGACTTCGACGAAACCTTCACCCGCACCGGCGATTAACGGGGTGCGCCGCGTAGGCGGTTTGCCCGGAAGGCGCGGCTTCGCATTCGGCGCGAATTTAGGTGCCACTGCGGCTTGAGCATTTACGATTTTCCCATGTCGCTCGAGGCGGGTCAGGTGTTTGCCGGGTACACGATCGTGCGGGTGTTGGGCGCGGGCGGGATGGGCCAGGTGTACCTGGCGGCGCATCCCCGGTTGCCGCGCCAGGACGCGTTGAAGGTGCTGCCCGCGGAGCTCACCGGCGACCCGGAGTTCCGGGGCCGCTTCCTGCGGGAGGCGGAACTGGCGGCCGGGTTATCGCATCCGCACATCGTGACGATCCACGACCGCGGTGAAGAGGACGGTCAGTTCTGGATCTCGATGGATTATGTGGCCGGCAATGATGCCGGCCGGCTGCTGCGCGAACACCACCCGGGCGGGATGCCGCTCGAAGACGTCGTGGCGATCATCACCGCGGTCGGCTCGGCGTTGGATTACGCGCACGGCCGTGGGTTGCTGCACCGGGATGTCAAGCCGGCCAACATCTTGTTGACCGACCCCGACGGTCAGGCGCGCCGGGTTTATCTCGCCGACTTCGGGCTCGCGCGCCACATCGACGACGCGACCGGGCTGACCGCAACGAACATGACGGTCGGGACGGTGGCCTACGTCGCGCCCGAGCAGTTGAAGGGGGAGCGGGTCGACGGGCGCGCCGATCAATATGCGTTGGCGTGCACCGCGTTTCACCTGCTGACCGGGTCGGCGCCGTACGTCGATTCCAATCCGGCCGTGGTGATCAGCCAGCACATCAACGCCGCCCCGCCCTCGATCGGTGCCCGCCGCCCGGAGCTCGCCGCGCTGGATCCCGTGTTCGCCACCGCGATGGCCAAGGAGCCATCGCACCGGTTTGCCGGCTGCCGCGAATTCGCCGACCAGCTGGCCCGGCAGCTGGGCCCGGGCGCGACCCAGCCCGGCGACATTCCATTCCCGGACACCCAACCGCGGATCGACGCGACCATGCCCGCCATCCGACCCCGCCGGCGTCCCCGGGCGCTCGTCGGCGCCCTGCTGGGCATCGCGCTGCTCGTCGTCGCCGGTGGCGTCTTCGCGGCCGTGAAGCTGTTGCGGCACTCCGAATCGGGCCACACCGCGGCCACCAGTCCCGCCACTACGCCGGGGAACACCGCGGCCGCGACTCCGAACACCGGCCCCTTCACCGGTGTCTACCGCGTGCGCTTCAGCCAGGGCACGACGCTGGAGGGTGTCCCGGGTCAGGGCGCGGCTCCGGAAACGGACACGTACGCCGTCCGCTCGGCGTGCGGGCCGAACGGTTGCCGGGCGACGGCGCAACGGGTCAGTGGCGAGCTACGGCTCGCGTCGAACGCGGTTTTCGACGAGGTGGACGGGCGCTGGGTGGCGGTGACCATCGGCTCGGACAAGTGCCGAGACGCCCCGGCCGAGGTGTGGCAGGTGTTGACTCTGCAGCCGCAACCGGACGGCACCTTCGCCGGTGAGTACCGCGGGGCATCGGCCAACGCCTGCAACGAAAAGCGGACGGTGACCTTCACCCGCTCCGGGGACGTCGACATCAACAAGCTCCCCGACCCGAACGCGCTTCCGCCGCGGGTGGGCTCGCCGGCCCAAGCCCTGCACGGCCGCTACCACCTGGTCCGAAAGTTCAAGGCCAGGATCGCGCCACAGCAGACGGACCAGGCCGTCGTCACCGACTGCCTGCGCACCGGGGAACGGTGCATGAGCTATTTCCACTCCAAAACGATTGACACACCGCTGGTGTTCGAGGGCGGCACCTGGACCCTGCACGTCGAGCACGACGACAACGACCCGGGCTGCGGCGGGGCCGTCTACGCGCGAGCCACCGGCCAGTATGCGCTGCCCCAACCGCCGCAGGATCCGATCCCGCAGCTGATCGGCCACGACCATCTGGACGAGTCGTCGGGCCGCGCCGACTGCCAATGGAGCGTGGACTTCGACGAAACATACACGCGGACAGGCGATTAGGAGCTCCCGGTTCCCTCAAGCAGCCGCGAGCGTAACCACACTGCGAAAAATCCCGTCAAAATTCGCGGCCAGGTTACGGTCGCGAAGCGGTGCCGTGACCACCGGTCGTACAGTTAGGCATGTCGCATCCGACGGACCCGGGCCCGCCCCCACATCAACCGCCGCCTCCCCAGGGTGGATATCCCCCGCCTTACCCCGGTCCGTACCCGCCGGGGCCCTATCCGCCGCCTTACCCGCCAAGTCCTTATCCCGCGCCCTACCCGCCGGGCCCGTACCCGCCGCCGGGCTACGCGCTGCCGCCGCAGGCCCAGACGACCAGCGGATTCGCCGTCGCCTCACTGATTTTCGGTGCGGTCGGGGGAATCCTGCTCAGCGTCATCTTCGGCGTCATCGCGCTGGGCAAGACGAAACCCGGCGGGCAGCGCGGCCGGGGAATGGCCATCGGCGGGCTCGTCCTCTCGGGCGCTTGGGCGGTCGGCATCGCCGTCGTCATCGTGGTGGTCGCCCTGTCGCCGACTCACACGGTCAGTGCGCGCGACATCAAGGTTGGGGACTGCTTCGCCGAGTTGCCCAGGGGCAACCGCATCTCCTCGGTGGACACCACCAGCTGCGACCGGCCCCACGCGGGCGAGGTGGCGGGCATCGTGACCATCCCCGACGGGCCGTTCCCCGGCGAGTCCGGATTCGGTGCCTACGGCAAGGACTGCAAGGACGACCTGGCGTCGTACTCGCCGTCCGCATTGTTGGATCCCGACATCGACCTGGCGATCATGCCGCCCACCCGCGAATCGTGGCAGCGCGGCGACCGCGCCATGGTGTGCGTCGCGACGTTCACCACCAAGCGAACCGGGTCCATCAAGAGCTGAGCGGCCGAAGCGGCTGGTTTTCGCGGATCCCGCGGTACATGCCCCATCGGACGACCCACGGCATCACCACCCGCTCGACCGACCAGGACGGGAACCGCAACGAATGACCGGTGGGGAAGAAGACCTCGAGCCCGTTGGGCTGGATGCCCACCAACGAACCCCACCGCCGGCCCGGGGTCCGGAAGGCGCGCAGGTCCCGGCCCGCGAACTCGGCGCGAATGTTGTTCGCTACCAACGCATCCCCACGATTGCGGGCGGAGCTGCGGAGGGGGTCGGTGGCCGCGACGTCCCCGACCGCGAACACGCCCCGATGGCCGGGCACCCGCAGCTGCGGCGTCACGCGAACGAAGCCGCGCTCGTCGAGGAGTTCCGGTGGCAGCCAATCGGTGTTCGGGCGTACCCGGCCGATCGCCCATAGCACCGCGTCGGCGGAAGCCGGTGATTGCCCGGTGCTCCAGTGGACGGGGTCTCCGGTGATCTCCTCACCCGAGAAGCCGTCGGGGATCTGGGCGCGGTGGCCAGGGTGCACGCCCACGCCCAGGTCGACCAGTCGGTTCCGGATGCGCCGCCACGTCGCCGGGTGATACTCGCCCAGCGCTCGCTCGCCGGGGAAGTACAGGTCGACCCGCTTGCCCGGCCAGGTGGTCGCGATGTTGACGGCGCTGCTGACCGCGGCTGCGCCGCCACCCACGATGATCACCGAATCCGCGGCGGCCAGCCGGTCGTGGGCGGCGCGCAGGTCGGCCCCGATCTCGGTGGGCGACTGCAGGTTCGGGCGCCGCCAGAACCCGTTGCTGACACCCGTCGAGATGACCAGCGCGTCGAACTCCTCGGCCAGGGGGGTGCCGTCGTCGCGCCGGCCCAACACCGTTCGGGCCGCCAGGTCGAGCCCGGTCAGCGTCGCCTGCTCCGTGCGCACGTCGTCCAGGCGGCGGAACTTGTCGAACGGGATCCAGTAGTCGCGGGCCCAGTCCTCGGGGCGGGACAGCCGGACGCCGAGTTCCTGGCCGCTCACCAGCGCGGGTTTGGCGGAAATCCCGACGACGTCGGCGTGCCGGGCCAGGCGGATGGCGGTCAGGACACCGACGTCTCCCAGTCCGGCGACGACGACACGCTTGCGGCTCATGTCCGGATCACGCGCGGCGCGATTCGCTTGTGCGGCAGCGGTTTTTGGTTGGCCAGGCCGGTGCGACGGCGTCCATCCGGGCCTCCTTACGCGCGTGGTGGGCAAACTGTAACACGTTCTAGCGACGCGCCATTGGGCGTCGGCCTGCAGGGCGCAGCCCATTAGCATTACCCAGCGGCGGGGTACCGCCACGGCACCGAAAGGAACCGCTCACATGACGACACAGGCCGATGCGCATTACCACAATCCGCAACTGATTCCGCGCCGGCTGCTGCGCGGCGGCCAGGTGCACCACCCGGCCGTCATCGCGGAGGCCCGCAGGCGGGGCCAGGACCTCCAGCTGCGCCTGGCCGACCGGATAACCGCGTTTGCCGGGTCGATGAACTTCGTCTGGCTGCACGCGGCCCTCTTCGGCGTGTGGATGCTGTTACTCGAACGCAGTCCATGGCCCACCCTGACCCTGGCGGTGTCGCTCGAAGCGATCTTCCTGTCGACCTTCGTGATGATCGGTCAGAACCGTCAGGCGGCGTTCCAGCAGGCCCGGGCCGACCATGACTACCAGATGGAGGACTTGGAGCTGAAGACCAACACCGAGCTCACCCGCGAGATTCACCTCCTCACCCAGGAACTGCACCGGCGCTATATCGGGCCGCCGAGTTGACAACGGCTACGACACGCGGCGAAAAGCCTTGCCAGGGCGGGTGGTGGCACGGACAACCGCTCTAATGTGGGGGAGCAAATGTTGGAATTGCAGGCGACGATGCGTCCGCGGGTGGACGCCGCGCTGCGCGCCGCGGCGCGCGCAACCGCACCCCGGCCCGCCGCGGCCAGGCGGGCCGCCAAGGACTTGCAACAAAAGCTCGGGCCGGCGGTCGCGGCCGAGATCCGCTGGGCGTTCACGCCGCCGCGTAACTGGCTGATGGGGGTCGTGGCCAACGTCGTCTTTGCCGCGGCGTGGCTGCTGGTGCAGCCGCTGACGCCGGGCCGCCATCACCACGACTGGGCGGTTTTGGTCGGCACGTACTTTTCCTCGTGGGTCCTCGCGGACGTCACCACCACCAACCTGCTCGGCGCCGACCACTACCGCGTCCATCAGGCGCTGTCCGACGGGGTGCCCTTCTGGCGAGTGCTCCTGATCAAGAACCTGGCACTGCTGACGATCGTGGGGCTGCCGACGTTGCTGACGGCGATGGTCCTCACGCTGTGGTTCCAAACGCCGGGGCGCCTGGCGGTGACCATCCCCACCGTCGCGGTGCCCATCGTGTCCTGGCTGGGCGTCGGGAACTTCTTCTCGGTGCTGCACCCGGTGAGCGTCGAACCACTGCTTCGGCGCTGGCGGCAGCGTGGCGATCGTCGCCGCACCGGCGCGTGGATCTTGGCGCTGACGCTGCCCTACGCGCTGTACTACGTCGCCGATCCGATGAACGGCGTCGAGCACCGCCTGCTGTGGACGAAAGTTCCCGCCTTGATCTGGCCGGTGTTCGGGCGGGACACGAAGAGCTTCGTGCATCTGGCCATCGCCGTGGCGGTCTGGCTCGCGGGAACCGTCGGCGCTCTGGTGTGGGTGCGCAAGCGTGGGGTCCAGATCAGATGAGCCTGAGCTGGCGGAGTCGGGCCCTGCCCGCCGTCATCCATCTGACGCGGGCCCGCGCATACCGCAGCGCGCAAAGCGCCCGCGATCACATCGATCAGCGCGCGGCACACCCGCAGTTCTACGGACCCCCGCCGGGGTTGCGCAAGGACGTCAACCTGCACCTGGACCGGGAATCGGTTTGGCCGATCTACACCTTGACAGCGCAGTCGCTGCACGAGCCGCAGGGCACGGTCGTTTACCTGCACGGCGGCGCCTGGGTCAACGAAATCGCTTCGCAGCATTGGAAATTGGCGGTACAAATCGCCGCCGACGCGTGCGTCCGAGTGGTCGTGCCGATCTATCCGCTGGCGCCGTTCGCGACCGCGGCCGAGGTAGTCCCCAGGATCGCCGAGCTGGTCGCCGAGACGGCGATGCCCGACCACAGCGTGTGCCTGGCCGGGGATTCCGCCGGGGGACAGATGGCCCTGTCGGCGGCGCTGCTCCTGCGCGACGAGCACCGCCTGGTCCTGCCCGAAACCGTGCTGATCTCGCCCGTTCTCGACGTGTCGCTGACCAACCCGTTGATCGACGCGGTCGACGACCCCTGGCTGACGCGGGTGGGCCTGCTGGAGTTCGCCAAGCGCTGGTGCGGTGACCTGCCGATGACCGACACGATGGTGAGCCCGCTGAACGCCGATCTGTCCGGCCTGGGACCCCTGACCGTGTTCAGCGGCACCCGCGACATCCTCAACCCCGACGCGCGACTGCTGGCCGAAAAGGCCGCGGCGGCCGGCGTGCAGATCGACTACCACGAACAACCCGGCCTGGTGCACGTCTACCCCCTCACCCCGACGCCGGAAGGCCGCGCCGCGCGAGCGCTCATCGTCGAACGGTTGCGGGCGAACTGAACTTCATACCGGACAAATTCGGCTCGCCGGTGCAATGATGGGCCTAATCGGCTGAGCCGCAGGTGCATTCAACGCCTTCAGAAGAGAGGGAAACACAATGACCGAACAGCCATCCGCCGGGTGGTACCCGGACCCGAGCGGCCACCCCGGCCAAATGTATTGGGACGGCCAGCAATGGCACGCCAACGCGCCTGCCGCGGGCGCGGGCGTCGCTCCGTACGGTGGCGCGCCGTATGGCGTGGACGCCTACGGGCGGCCGCTGTCGGACAAGAGCAAGCTCCTCGCGGGGCTGCTGCAGATCTTCGTAGGCAGTTTCGGCGTCGGCCGCTTCTATCTCGGCTACACCAACGTCGGCATCGCCCAAATCGCGGTGTCCTGGCTGACCTGCGGGATCGGCGCCATCTGGCCGCTGATCGACGGAATCATGATTCTCGTCGGCAAGGTGCCCGACGCGGAGGGACGCACGCTGCGCGACTGAGGCGCACGGCCGGGCCTCGAGCGTGGCCGCGCGTATTCTCGCGTTTGCGGAGGCAGTTCAGTCCACAGGGGAGGATCCGCCGATGACGACGCCCAACCAGCCCGGCTGGTACGACGACCCACGCGACCCCAACGCCCAGCGTTACTGGGACGGCCGGACCTGGACACCTCACCAACAGCGCAAACCCGACGCGCGGGCAGCGCGACCACCGGTCATGCCGCCGCAGCAACCCCCGCCCGCGCCCTCCGCGGCGCCGACCCAGGTCACACCGCTACCGCCCCGGCCGCCCGGGTCTGATCTGCCCTCGGCGGCCCAGACCCGCGCAACGCCGCTGCCCCCGCCGCCGCCTCCACGCGCGTCCGCGCCGACGGCGCCCCCGCGCCCGCCCCTTCCGCCGTCTCAGGCGCCCAATCGGCCGCCCCCGCCAGGCTATTCACCACCCGGAGCGCGCCCGGGGCCCGATTTGCCCGCCCAGCCCGGCTCGAACGCACAGTCCGACGGCCTCGCGGCTGTGAGGGACGTGGCGGCCAGGATGTCGGTCCCCGCCTGGATCGTGCTGGGGGGACTGCTCGTCACGGTCATCTCGATCTTCCTGCCGTTCGCGACCGTCAGCCTGAAGCTGTTCGGCCGGGCCCTGAGTTCGCACGGGGTTGCCGCCGACGGAACGGCGAAGTTCGTCGTCATTCTGCTGGCCGTCGTGGCCGCGTTTTTGGCGTTGCCTGCCGTGTCGGGATCCCGGGTGCCGCCCGCCCGGCTCATCGGGCTCAGCGTGGCGGTCGCCCTGCTGGGTGCCCTCACGTTCGTCTGGTTCCACACCGTGGCCACGAAGAACAACGAGGGCGAAGGCTTCGTCAACGTCACGCCGGCGTTCGGGATGATGGTGTACGCGGCGGCGGTGATCGTCACCGCCGTGGGCGTCGTGCTGCTGTGGATGGAACGGTCGAAGGCGGAACGGGCCTAGAAAGTTCTGAGCGATTCGGTGTCCCGGCCAGCGGTCCTTCGCGGCGCGTCAATGTGACCCCTGTTGTTAATCTGGCGAAATGGACGACAGCGACAAGCGGGTGAAGTCGGCGCTTGCCGCCACCAGTTGGACGCTGCTGGGAATGATGTCCTACGAAGAGGAAGTCTCGGGATACGACCTCAAAAAGTGGATCGACTGGAGCGTCGACCTCTACTACTGGAGCCCGTCGTTCAGCCAGATCTACACGGAGCTGAAGAAACTCGAGGGGCTAGGGCTGGTCACGTCGCGCGTCGAACACGACGAGGGCACTCGCAGCCGCCGGCTTTACAAAATCACCCGAGCGGGGATGGACGCCGTCACCGAGTGGACCAACGAGGCGCCGGTAGATCCGCCCGTGCTCAAGCACAGCGTGCTGCTGCGAGTCACCTTCGGCCACCTCAGCAATCCGGCGCGGCTGAAGGAACTGCTGCAGGAGCATGTCGCGTACGCGGAAGCCAGGCACCAGAAGGCGATGGAAGACGCCGAGGGTGCCGAGGCAGAACCGGCCTGGGCGTATTCGGTGATTGCGCTGCGCTGGGCGGCCAAGTACTACGCCGCGGAGCGTGAGTTCGCGCTCGAACTGATGAAGGACATCGACGAGGCCGACACGATCATCCAGAAGGCCGCGAAGAGCGGTTTCGGTAAACCACGGCCCACGCCGGGGTACTGGCGTGAGATCGAGAAGCAGGTCGAGGCCAAGCGCGCGGCTGACTAGTCGGTGCTCGCTGCGTCGAGCGCCGCGATGTAGCCGTAGACCAGCCCCTGCGCGATCGTCGCGCCGGCCCCCGGATACGTCGTGCCAAACGCGTTGGCAGCGGTATTGCCGATCGCGTACAACCCGGCGATCACGCGCCCGTCCTCGCGCAGCACCCGCGCCCGTTCGTCCGCCTTCAGGCCCCCGCAGGTGCCCAGATCGCTGAGCACCATTTTCACGGCATAGAACGGGCCCTTGGTCAGCGGACGCAGGTTGGGGTTCGGGGTTATCGTCGGGTCGCCGTAGTAGCGGTCATAGGCGCTGCGACCCCGACCGAAATCCGGATCCTCTCCGGCGCAGGCGCTTTCGTTGAAGCGAGCCATCGTCTGGGCGAACTCCGTCACAGGAACGCCGATGTGCGCGGCCAGGCCGGCTAGGCTGTCGGCCCGCGAGGCGATGCCCGCGTCGTACCACGCCTGCGGGATCGGCATCCGCGGAAACAGTTCCGCGCCAAACACATAGCTGTTGCGGTATTGCTGATCGAAGATGATCCACATCGTTTCGATCGGGCTGCCCGAGCGCTCCAGTTCGAGCAACCGTTGACCGAACGTCATGTAATCGGTCGACTCGTTGCAAAAACGGTGGCCGTGTTGGTCCACGATCAGGCAGCCGGGAAGTGACCGCTCGGCGAGCATGACCATGGGCGCCTTACCAGGCAGCGGCGCGACAGCGGGGAACCACCAAGCCTGATCCATCAAATCGATGTCCGCGCCGAGTTCTTGCGCCGCGCGGATGCCGTCACCGGTGTTGGATTCGGCGCCCAGGCTGAAGTCGGCGCCCAGCGACTCCGACTGGAATTTCCACCGCATCTCCATACTGTGATCGAAACCCCCGGTGGCCAGCACTACCCCCCGCCGTGCCGTGATTCTCACCTCGCGTCCGTCGTGGCCCACGATCGCGCCGCTCACGCGGCTGCCGTCGCCGTCGAGGCGCAGCAGCGTGGTGTTAGTCCACACCGGGATGCCGGCGCGCAGCACACCCGCGAACAGCCCGGCCGTCAGGCCCTGGCCACCGGCCGCGTAGCGCCGGCCCAGCAGACGACCGCCCACGCCCTGCGCCACTCGCTTCGCGAACGTCGGAATGCCCTTACGGGGCACCCGAACCACGAGGTTCATCCAGCGGTAGTCAGCACCCGTCGTCGGGATCGAGACACCGGCCTCCAGCACACCTGGTCTGAGTCGGGTGCGGTATTCGCCGAGAATCGACGTGTCCAGTGGCCGGCACTCGCAGGTCCGTCCGGCCGCGCTGCCGCCGGGCTTCTCCGGGTGGTAGTCGGAATAGTCGCGGGCCCAGAAGAGCCGCAGCGGCGTCGTGCGGCGCAACATTTCGACCGTCGCGGACACATGAGCGACAAAGCCGGCGGAACGCTCCGCTGGTGCCGACCCATCGACTACCGCGCCCAGATAGGTTGCGGCACGCTCGGCGGTGTCGTTCGCGCCGGCATCGGCCAGCACCGGTCCGGCGGGCAGCCACAGGGCACCCCCGGACCGGGCGGTCGAGCCGCCCACGTAGGACGACTTCTCGACGATGAGCACCGACAGTCCCAGCTCATGCGCAGCCAGCGCAGCCGACATGCCGGTGCCCGAGCCGATCACCAGCAGGTCGACCACGGTATCGGCGACCGGAAGTCCGGCGGGAATCGTCGTGCTGCGCTGAGTCACGTTGAGAACGGTATGCCGGGCTGACGCGCCGAAGGAAGAGCCCTCCTGATGAGTGGAACAAGCCGGCCCCATTGCGCGGCCCACGAGTTGAATAGCGCACATGACTCTGCAGTCCGATGCCGACGAAATTCGGCTCATAGAAGCGCAGGCCACGCCGACGCGGTTCGCCCGCGGTTGGCACTGCCTCGGCCTGGTCAGAGACTTCGGTGACGGTAAGCCGCACGCGGTCAACGCCTTCGGGCAGAAGCTTGTTGTGTTCCGCAGCGGCGACGGCGACATCAACGTCCTCGACGGCTTCTGCAGGCACATGGGCGGTGACCTGTCCCAGGGCGAGGTCAAGGGCAACGAGATAGCGTGCCCGTTCCACGACTGGCGCTGGGGCGGCGACGGGCGATGCAAGCTAGTCCCGTACAGCAGGCGCACCCCCCGGTTGGCCCGTACGCGGGCGTGGCACACCCTGGTGCAGGACGGCATGTTGTTCGTCTGGAACGACCCGGAGCTCAACCCGCCCCCACCCGAGGTCAGCATTCCTCGTATCGAAGGTGCGTCCAGTGACGACTGGACCGACTGGCACTGGTACACCACCGTCGTGAACACCAATTGCCGCGAAATCATTGACAACGTCGTGGACATGGCGCACTTCTTCTATATCCACGGCTCGTTGCCCACGCATTTCAAGAACATCTTCGAAGGACACGTGGCGACGCAGTACATGAACAGTGCGGGCCGCCCGGACCTGGGTGGAACCGAAGGTGCGCGAATGCTCGGTACTACCTCGGTGGCGTCCTACTGGGGCCCGTCCTTCATGATCGACGACCTGACCTATCACTATGCGGACGCCGACCACCACACGGTGCTCATCAATTGTCACTATCCGATCGATGCGAATTCCTTTGTGCTGCAATATGGCATCATCGTCAAAAAATCCGAAGCGTTGCCGGAAGACCTCGCGATGCAGACCGCGATCAGTCTTGGTGACTTCGTCAAGCTGGGTTTCGAGCAGGATGTGCAGATCTGGCGCCACAAGGCGCGCATCGATAACCCGCTCCTGGTCGAGGAGGACGGCCCGGTCTATCAGCTGCGTCGTTGGTACGAACAGTTTTATGTCGACCTGGCCGACGTGCGGCCGGACATGGTCGACCGCTTCGAATTCGAGCTCGACACCACCCGGCCCTACGAAGCGTGGATGAAGCAGGTCGAGGCGAACATGGCCACCCAGTCATGATGACGCTCGATTCACCCGTCAGCGACGACGACAATCGCCTGGCTGAGATGCCGATGATTCCGGTGGCCTGCCGCGCCTGCGGCGCACAGGTGCTGGCGCGCAAGAGCAGTTGGAACCAGACCAGTGTGCAGTGGACTGCCGACGCGACCGCCCGGTGTGCCGAACGCCTTGACGCGGAGCGGATCTCGGCGCCCGGGAGCCGCGGGGTGTTTCTCGCGTGCTCGGCGCTGAGCGAGTCGATTGTTGACGCGGTGCGATGCGGGGTGTTGTCGATCGTCGACGAAACAGTGCGTGCCACAACCTAAATCGGGAACTATTTCTTTTCCAGCGTGAACTGGCACAAATCGGTGTAGCCGTCGCGGAACAACTCGGCACAACCGGTCAGGTACCTCATGTACCGCTCGTAGACCTCGTCCGACTGGATCGCGATCGCCTCGCTCTTGTGGGCCTGAAGGGCCGCCGCCCACATGTCGAGCGTCCTCTTGTAGTGCGGCCGGAGTCGATGGATCCGGCTGACGCTGAACCCAACCGCCGTGGAATTCTCCTCGACCATTTCCACCGTCGGCAGCCGGCCGCCGGGGAAGATCTCTTCCAGAAGGAATTTCACAAATCGGATATGCCACATCGTCAACGGGAGGTTGCGCTGCCGGATCTGCTCGCGGCTCAACACCACGATCGTATGGAGCAACATCGTGCCGTCGGCCGGCAGCAGGTTATATGCCCACTTGAAGAAGGGGACGTGGCGGTCGTAGCCGAAATGCTCGAGCGGGCCGATCGCGACAATCCGGTCCACCGGCTCGTGAAACTGCTCCCAACCCTGCAGCAGCACTCGCTTGGAACGGGGGCTGTCCGATTCAGCGAACAGCTTTTCGACATAGGCCACCTGATTCCTGCTCAGGGTCAGGCCGACCACGTTGACGTCGTACTTATCCAGCGCCCGAACCATCGCCGAACCCCAACCGCAACCCACATCGAGGAGCGTCATGCCCGGCTGCAGGCCCAGTTTGCCCAGCGCCAGGTCGATCTTGGCGATCTGGGCCTCTTCCAGGGTCATGTCGTCGCGCTCGAAGTAGGCGCAGGTGTACGTCCGCGTCGGGTCTAGGAATAGCGCGAAGAAGTCATCGGAAAGGTCGTAGTGAGCCTGTACGTCCTCGAAGTGCGGCCGCAGGCTTTGCGCACTTTGTCGCATGCGTCCTCTCGCAACGGCTCGGGCAGGGAGTCCCTGCAGGCTTCACGCCGGCGCGGGTTCCCCCGCGACTGATCCGCACCATTCGGTAAGGGAGATTACACGTATTGGGCACCGCAGCCAGGTAGCGAAACAGGGCGAATTTTGAATGCGATCGTGGCGCGGTTTTTGATTCTTGGGCCCGTGATAATTGGCCATTGCCGTTAGGCCAGCCGGATCGGGTCGAATCGACCGGAAGGCACGCGTTCAGGCGTGCGCGCCGCCGTCGACCCGGATTTCCGTGCCGGTGATGAATGCGCCGTCATCAGACGCGACCATGGCGATTACCGATGCCACGGCGCTCGGGTCGCCCAGGATGGCGTTGTCTTTCCCGTGCAGCAGCGGTGTCTGCTTGGCCCAGAGGCCGAGGTCGTACCCCTCGGGCATCTTGTCCAAGGTGCTGAGTGCGAGCGCCGTGGAAACCCCGCCGGGTTGGATGTTGACTGCGCGCAGGCCCTGTTTGGAATATTCGAGCGCCAACGAGTGCGTGAATGACAACACGCCGCCTTTGCTGGCGGCATAGGCCGCCATGTAGGGGTGTGCGAACGACGCCGCGGTAGAGGTGAAGTTGACAACCACGCCGCGACCGGAGTCCAGCAGCGCCGGAAGCGCCTGGCGGGTCATCAGGAAGGTCCCTGTCAGGTTAACCGCCAGGGTGGCGTTCCAGTCGTCCAGCGTGTGCTGGTGGGTGTTGGCGCAGCGCTGGATGGCGGCCGCATTGACGAGCACTTCGAGACCACCGAGCTCGTTCAGCGCCGCATCCACCGCGGCTGTCACGGCGCCCTCGTCGGAAACGTCGAGGACCGCGGTGGTCAGTCGCTTACCGCTGCCCGCCTCGTCGGCGGTGGCCGCGGTGCTCGACAGCCCGTCAGCCGAGATGTCGTAGGCCACGACGGTGGCGCCCTCGTCGAGCAACCGGGCCACGGTGGCCCGTCCGATTCCGGAGCCCGCTCCAGTCACGATGACCCGTCTGTCTGCGAAACGATCCATCAGCCAACCCCTTTCGGTCATGCGAGCTGGAAGGCGCTGAGCGGGGCTTCCTCGGGGTAGACCGCCGGGCCGCCAAGGTCGTATGCGGCGTTGAGGGCGCCGACGAACGCCGGATCGTGCAGCGGTTCGCTGGGGATGTCCAGCTTGATGCCCTTGCCCATGAGATCGTCGACCATCATGTCGATTGCCTTGTCGACCGTAAGGTCGTCGGAGCCTTCCATGTTCTTCTTCAGCTCGTCGTAGTCGGCGAACACTTCGGCCGACCAGTGCACCAGGAAGCGCAGTTCGTCGGTGTGGTGGCGGGCGATCACATCGTCACCGTTCTTCAGCAACCAATAGTCGCGGTCGCTTGGGTCGCCGGTGAACATGGTGTCGAATGCCAGGCCGGCCGGAACTTGTTGGGCCAGTGGACCATTGGCCTCGCCGCGGTGCACCATCATCTCGTTCTGGACCACGATGCCGCGGTTGTTGATTGGCGGCAGGATGCGCTTGGGTTCCTTGAGCGGCCCTTCGGGCCAGTAGGTGAAGCCGCTGCCGGCATCGAGCGAGAACCAGGTGATCACCTGCGCCATCTTGATCAGGTAGTCCTGGAAAAGGCCGGATTTGCCCATCACGCTGGTCAGCCAGGTGGGCGCATTCTCGTGCCGCACCCCGCGAAAGCTCGGCGAATCCAGGTGCCCCGGGTCGCGGTTGGCGCACGGTCCGTTGATGTTGAACAACATCAGCTGTGGCTTGGCGTATTCGGCTTTCCAGTACGCCTTGGCCAGATCCAGGAAACGCTCGTTGTAGAAGCAGTCGTGCAGTTGCGGGTAGAGCACCGCACCGTAATTTGCCAGGTAGCCGCGGAAGGTCGGCGTCAGAAACAAATCCAGCGACGGGGTGAATCCTTCGGGGAACATGCCGCTCATCGTCGCCATCAGCTCGTCGGCCGACGCGAAGTGCTGGGCGATGATCAGCTTCCACGGGCCTTCGGTGCGGACCACGTCGAGCAGACGATCATGCTGGTCATCCGTGTAGACGTTGCCGATTTCGCGGGGCGGGTTGGCCGGCCGTAGCACGTCGGAAAGCTCCATCCGCCGCTCCTCGGTGAGCATCAGCTGTCTCCTTTGCAGTTCTGGATCGACCGATTGTGCGCAGCGTCAGCGCGATGCGGCCGACCGTTGTCCGGTCATCGGGACGTCGAAACGAAGGGGGTAGCTGAACCGTGCCCGCAGCAGCGCGCCGATCTCGGCGATGGCCAGCCGACCCCGCGCGGTGGCATCGGAGCGCATCAAAAAGCCGTGGTACATGCCGGGATAGCGGGTGCTGGTCGTCTGCACGTCGGCGTCGCGTAGCCGGGCCGCGTACCGCTCGCCCCAGTCCCGGATGGGATCGCAGCCGCCAGTCGCCACAATCGCAGGCGGTAGGCCGGACAGATCGGCGGCGTACGCCGGGACCAGATAGGGATCGGTGGGCGCACCCGCGTCGCCGTCGACGAGCGCGTGCATGTAGTCGATGTCGTCGCGCGCGAGTAGCGGCGCATCGGCCAGCGCGCCAACGGAGGGCGCGGACATGTCGCGATCCAGACCCGGATAGAGCAGCACCTGTGCGCAGATCGCGGGTCCGCCGCGGTCCCGGGCGGCCAGCGCGACCCCGGCCGCGAGCGACCCGCCGGCGCTGTCGCCGACCACCGCGAGCCGCTCCCCGTCGACACCCAGTTCGGCGGCATTTCGGGAGACCCATGCGGTTGCCGCGTAGGCGTCGTCGAACTGCGCCGGCGGTGGAAACTCCGGGGCCAACCGGTAATCGACGGCCACGACGGTGGCCACCGACGCCGCGGCCAGCTCGCGCGCCAGCGGTTCGAACGAGTGGTTGGAACCCATCACCAGCCCGCCCCCGTGGAGGTAAACCAGCACAGGGCCGCCGGCGTCGGCGGTGGGGTGGTAGATCCGGGCCGGGATATCGCTCGCCGGACCGGGAATCGCGGTATCGGTGACGACGGCCATTTCTGGCATCGCTTCGGGCAGCGGGGCGGATTCGAGCCCGGCGCGCACCGCGGCCAGCCCGCGTTGTCGCATCGGTGCGAGGGGGCCGAACGATGCGACGCGCGCTGCGGCGTCGGGATCCAGTGCGGGCGTTACCATCTCATCGCTTTGTCGTGTCGAAGCGGCTTTCGGTGCGCAGCGCCGGGGGTCGTTGTGAGGCGAGCACATCGGCTCGCTCGGCCATCGCGGCGCCCACCGTGTCGGGGTGGGTGTGTAGGTAGAAGCGTCCGTCTTTGGCCTGCCGGAACAACGCCTCGGCGGCGTCAATCGGGTCCATTGCCGTGCCCTTGAGACCCAGCATTGTCGCGCGTTGCGCCTCGGCGGCGACCACATCACCGTCGGCGTCGATTCCGCCGGCAGACTCAAAGATGTTGGACGACACGGGACCGGGGAGCACGGCTTGCACGTGAATGTGATTGGCGTGTCCGGTCGACTCGACTTCCAAGTACAGGCACTCGGTCAATGCCAGCACCGCATGCTTGCTGACGATGTACGGCGCTTGCAACGGAATCGCCACCACCGCGCCCACGGAGGCGATGTTCCACACCCATGCCCGCTCGTCGGTCGACATCATCTTCGGCAGGAAAGCGCGCACGCCGTAAAAGACGCCGCTGACGTTGATGTCGATAGTGCGCCGCCAATTGGCTACTGGCGTGTCCCACAGGTAGCCGAACTGTTCGACGCCGGCGTTGTTGACCAGCAAGCGCACCGGGCCGACGTCTCCGTAGACCCGCTCGGCAAGGTCGTGCACGGCGTCAGGGTCGCGCACGTCGCAGACGACGTCGACAGCCGCCCCGCCCGCGGCCCGCAGTTCGTCGGCGACTGACGCGGCCGCCGCTCCATCGATGTCGGCCAGCACCACGGTCATACCCAGCTCGCTGGCATGGCGCGCCAAGCCCGCACCGAGGCCGGAGCCGGCCCCGGTGATGACGGCAACCCCGCCGGAAAAAGCTTTTTCGGCGCTCACGAACCCGCCGTGCTGTCGGCGGCCAGCTCCGAGAGCAGCACCGAGTTGGTGGCGTCGAGGATGACATCCATCTCGGTGAACTGAAGGCCGTTGGCGCCGCGCCGGACGCCGACGTTGACGACCCCGCTGGACACCGCGAACGGCACGAAGTTGGCGATTTGGTTGACGAAGATGTAGAACCGCGCCTGGGTGACGTCGCCGTCGGTGCCGGTGCGGTGCACGTTGGTGGCGTGGTGGCGCAATGGATACGGGCTCTGCTTGCGGTGGTCCGACAGCCATTCCATCACCGCGTCCCGACCATTGAGCTCCGGCGACATCAATTCCTCGAAAGGGCTTGCACCGGAATCGCTTCGGGTCAGATAGCGCACATCCTCGGCGAAACTGGCCGCCATCTCGCCGTAGTGAGCCTCGTCGTAGTGGTACCAGAAGCCGGCGACGAACTCCTGCAATTCGGGCAGCGTGATGTCATTGGCCATAGCTTGAGTCAACTCGGCTTGTGCGCCGGGTGACAGGCCCGATGCCCGGTCAGTGGGACATCGTCCTGCTGGCCCGGAGCGCAGCGGGGCCGCTGCGAACTCACGAAGTGAAGGCATGTTGCTTGACGCTGAAGCGTTCGCGCAACAGGCGTTTGAGCAGCTTGCCGCTCGGGTTCTTCGGCAACGAGTCGACGAAGAAGACTCGTTTGGGTGTTTTGAATCCGGCCAGGTGCTCTCGACAGTGGGCGACGACGTCTTCCTCCGTCAGTGTCACGCCGTCGCGGGGCACGATCGCGGCAACCACGGCCTCAACCCAGACCGGGTGCGGCAGGGCGAACACCGCAGCCTCTTGAATGCCGGTGTGCCGGTAGAGGACCTCCTCGACCTCGCGGCTGGCAACGTTCTCACCGCCGGTCTTGATCATGTCTTTCTTCCGGTCGACGACGTGCAACAGCCCATGCTCGTCGTAGAAACCCAAATCGCCCGAGTGGAACCAGCCGCCCGTGAACGCCTCGGCGGTGCGATCCGGGTCGTCCAGGTAACCCAGCATCAGATGTGCACTGCGGTGCGCGATTTCGCCGATGACGCCGGTAGCGACCGGAACGTTGTCCTCGTCGAGGATCGTCGTCTCCACGTTGGCGACGGGACCCCCGGCCGAACCGGCATGTGCTCCCTGCTCGTCGGGTCCCAGCGCGGAGGCCAGCGGTGCCATCTCGGTCTGGCCGTAGAAATTCCACAATCTCAGATTGGGCAGGCGTCGCCGCAGCTCGGCCAGCACCTCGACCGGCATCGCCGAGGCGCCGTAGTAGCCCTTGCGCAAGCTCGACAGGTCCACCTCGTCGAACACCGGCGATCGCAGCAGCGAGATCCACACCGTTGGGGGAGCGAAGTAGTTGGTGACGCCGTAGCGCTCGATTGTGCGCAGCACCGCTTCCGGGTCCGGTCGCGGCAGGATGATGCTGGTGGCGCCGAGGTAGATGTCGGTGGCCAGGAAGTTGTCCAACTGCGCGCAGTGATACAGGGGCAGCGAGTGAATCTCAATGTCGTCATGGGCCATCTCGCCGGCGAGGATGGTGCTGACGTACTGCCACATCAGGCTGCGGCTGGTGTGCATGGCCGCCTTCGGATGGGACTCGGTGCCGCTGGTGTACATCAGCCGCACCAGTTGGTCGTCGTCGACGTATGGGTTGGGCGCTTCGGTGTCGGTGGTCAGCCACCGCGTGAAATCTTCCCAGCCGGACGGGCTGTCGTGCCCGGCGGGCGCCAGGGCCACCCGGGTGCGGACCACGCCGCCCCGCCGCATCGCCTCTTCGGCCGTCGCTACCAAATCCGCTTCGACAATGAATCCGCTGACCCGACTGTGGCCGAGGATGTAGCCGATCTCCTCCGCGGTCAGCATGAAGTTGACCGGGACGAGGACCACCCCGGCCCGGGCCGTGGCGAACGCCAGCACGGCGAATTGCCAGCAGTTGTGTGACAAAAGCGCGACGCGATCGCCGGGCCCAAAGCCGTTGTTGTGCAACGCCGCCGCGGCGCGGTCGACCAGATTGTCGAACTCGGCGAAACTCAGCACGACGTTGCCGTCGATGACCGCGGTCTTGTCCGGGTGTCGGCGGGCCGAGCGGCGGGGGATGTCTCCGAGCCCGTGGCTGCGCGCCCGCGCGATGATCGCGTCCAGGTCGTGGGACCGCATGCCCGCCACGGTAGGCGCCCATACAGAGTCGCGCGCGGTCGACGTCCCGCTGAGTAGACAGGGACCCGCACATCTGCGCGGACGGCCTCGATACTCGTCGACATGAGCGCTGGAGTCCCCGTCACGACCGAACGCGCCGGACGGGCGGATCTGGATCTGGACGAGCTGCGGGCCAACCTTCGCCATGCGGACCCTGGCGTGCTGGTCGCCGTGTTGGCGCAACTGACCGGCGACCCTGCGGTGGTTGACCGGTACGCACCGAAGATCTCTCATGTGCCCGACCCGCCGGAGCAGGCCGGTGTCACCGATCCCGAGACGGCCGCAGCGCTCGTCGATGCGGTGATCGCGGCGCTGCAGTCACCACGCACCGCCACCGCCGTACCTGCCGATGACCCCGACCTGTTCGCGCGCATCGCACCGGTGGCACTTGGGGGAGTGGTTGGCTCCGATTACATACCGCTGCTGTTGGAGCAGGGCGGGTTCCAGCCGTCACAGCCGGTATTACCGCGAACCGCCAAGCTCCCCGATGGCTTTCGGGTCGCGATTGTCGGCGCGGGCATCGCCGGGCTGACCGCCGCGCTGGAGTTGGCGGATGCCGGCATCGAGTACCAGATCTTCGACCGAAACGACGAAGTGGGAGGCACCTGGTACACCACCACCTATCCGGGCATCGGCGTGGACACGCCTTCTGCGTACTATTCGTTGTCGCGGGATATCAACGGGGATTGGTCCAGTTACTACCCGATGGGCGCGGAGTATCAGTCCTACCTGGTTTCGGTGGCCGACAAGAACAATCTGCGGCAGCGCACCCGGTTCGGTACCGAGGTCGAAGCACTGTGGTGGGACGAAACGCGCCGGCAGTGGCAGATCCACTCGGTGGGCCCCGACGGTGCCCGAGACGTGACATATGCCAACGTCGTGATCCCGGCCGCCGGCTATCTCAACCGGCCCCGGTGGCCGGATTTGCCGGGCCGCGAAACGTTCTCGGGAGTTTCGATCCACTCCGCGCAGTGGGATCCCGACCTGGATTTGACGGGTAAGAGGGTCGCCGTCATCGGCGCCGGTTGCACTGCGGTGCAGATCGTCGATGCCTGCGTGGACCAGGTCGCGCACCTGACCGTGTTCCAGCGGCAGCCCCACTGGGTGGCGCCCCGAAGGCGAGCGACCGACGAGGTGCCCGAATACCAGCGCTGGCTGGGCACCCGGCTGCCGTATTACGCGAATTGGATACGGCTCAAATCGTATTGGGGCACGGCGGACAACAACTACGCGGTGATCCTGCATGACCCGGATTGGGCGGCCGAACACCTGTCGATCTCGCCGGCCAACGACGCGCTGCTGCAGATGTGCCTCGACTACATCGATCGGGTATTCGGCACCGGCAGCGAGCTCGCCCGCAAGGTCACTCCCGACTTCGCCCCCTACGGCAAGCGGATCATCCGCGATCCCGGCGGTTACTACGCCGCGCTGGCACGCGAGCACGTGGACGTTGAGGCCAGCGAGCCCGCCCGGGTCAACGAGGACGGAATCGTGACACCCGATGGCCGGCACATCGATCTCGACGTCATCATCTACGCCACCGGCTACTACCTGGATTTCCTTTCCACCGTGGATATCCGGGGTCGTGACGGTAGGAAGCTCACCGACGAGTGGGGCGACATCCCGCGCGCCTACCGCGGCGGGATGGTGCCCGGCTTCCCGAACATGTTCATTTCCTCGGCGCCCAACTACAGCCCGGGTCACGGGGCCGGCCATAATTTCGGCGTCGAGGTGATGGTGCACTACGTTATGGAATGCCTGCAGTTGATGGCGCTGCGCAAAGCCGCCACCATCGAGGTGACGCGGAGCGCCTACGAGCGCTATGTCGGCGACATCGATGCGACCATGGCTGGCACCGTCTGGTGCCACACCCCCTCCGCCCACACGTATTACCGCTCCGGCGGCGGGCGGATTGTGACCGCTTTCCCATACCGGCTACTCGACTTCTGGCGCGACCATCGTGCTCCGCTCGAAGCCGATCTCACGCTGCGATGAGCCGGTTACTCTGCGGCAAAACGGCTTTGGTGACCGGCAGCAGCCGGGGAATCGGCCGCGCCATCGCCCAGCGCCTGGCCGCCGAAGGCGCCACGGTGGCGGTCACCGCGCGGTCGCACACGCCCTCCTTGTCGGTGCGTGCCGGAACGACCTCCGCGTTACCGGGCACCATCGCCGAGACGGTTGATCTGATCGGGGCCGCCGGTGGCCAGGCGTTCGGCGTCGCCGCCGACCTGGAGGACGCCGAACAGCGCGACGGATTGGTCGACGCGGTGCTCGACCACACCGGGCGCATCGACATCCTGGTCAACAACGCCGGTTTCGCCGACTACGCGCTGGTCGAGGACATGAGCCTGGAAACGTTCGACCACACCGTGGACCACTACCTTCGCGTGCCGTTCGTCCTGACGAAATCCGCTGTGCCGCATATGCGCAAGCAAGGCGCGGGCTGGATCGTCAACATCGGCTCCGTCACCGGCGTGGCTCCGGTGCGACCATATCGGGAATACAACAAGACCTCGGGCGACGTGATCTACGCGGCTATGAAGGCCGGCCTGCACAGGTTTACGCAGGGGCTCGCCGCCGAGCTGCTCGACGCGAACATCGCGGTCAACTGCGTTGGTCCGTCGACGGCCGTGCGTACACCCGGTGCGGCGCAGTTGATTCCGGACACCTTCCCCACCGAGCCGGTGGAGTACCTGGCCGAAACTGTACTCGCAATGTGTCACCTCCCGGCCGCGGAGCGCACCGGCCTGGTGGCGTTCAGCCTGCACTATCCGTGGTCGCAGCAACTGCCGGTGCACCGCCTCGACGGCAGTGGGCTGCTCCCACCGCGCGAACCGCCGCCGACGGCCAACCCGAATATTCTGCCCGCCGGTCTGTAGATCACAGCAATCCCGCCGGCGACCCGATTGCCGTGTTGCTTCGGCAGAAACTGTGGCAGACCCGATCACGCACGACGACTTCGGGACATTCGGGATCGAACCATCGGTCCACGTAGGCCCAGTGAATCGGATGCATGAGGTACGCGCCGGTCAGCCCGTTCGCGTCGGTGAAGTGCTGTTCGAACACATGGGTCCAGGCCGATGCCCCGATTGCCGCTTCCACACGGCTGAGCTGCCAGTCGGTTATCGAGCGTACGTACCGAGGCATGAGTCGCAGGTCCGCCTCGAACCGCGCCACGGTCGCCGCGTCGGTACCGGGCACCACGGTCAGCAGCAAGGTGCGATAGACGGTCCCGGGTTTCGCCGACCGACCCGTGCTGGCGGGGCAACCGGAGTAGGCTGCCCCGTTGACGCGACGGACCGCGGGATCACCGAGGACGTCGTCGAAGAGCGCCGCAACAGAGTCCCATTCGGTCGCATCAGTGAACCGCAGGTGCATGAGGATATCACCGCCGTTGCGGGCACCCGGGAGCGTCGGTTCCACCAGAACGCGTTCGCCGCGTATCTGCGCGGCCGCGCCGCGAAGTGTCGCCAGCACGCGGTCGCGATCTGCCTCGGCGACGTCGAGCAGCCTCGTAACGCTATACATCGCACAGTCCATCCACGTCGTCCGCGGCCGCGGCGAACGACCGTGATCGATCCTGCACCAATTCGGCAATGCGCGACCACCATTCGCCCAGCGCCGGGTCCGGCCTACCCTGCCAGGTCATCTCCCACCACGCCTGCACGCTCGGCAGCGTCCAGGTGACGGTCACCGTGTTCGGCTGTTCGTCGAACCAAATGGGCGGGCTGACCAAGACGTCCCGCAGCGTCATTCCGCGATCGCGCGCCCCGGGCGCATACTCCGAGAGGTAGGTGTCGACGAACCGGCGCGCACAGCCCGGCTTGGTGATCACACGGTCGATCACGAAGATTTGGCCGTCTGCCATTACCCGACCGTATGGCACGCAGCGAACGGCGCGCGTTCGGTTCCCGGCCATCGGGATGCGTTAGGCACCTATCGCCGCAACATGTCAGCGAGCGCGGCGGCGGCCTCCTCCCGGGCCCGGTGTGCGAGATCGAGCATCGGCATCGTCATGAAGCCATGAATGCCGCCGTCATAACGCAATTGGACGGTCGGCACGCCGGCGGCCTGTAACGCCTCGCCGAACATCAGGCCCTCGTCGCGTAACGGATCGTGCCCGGCGATGACCATCACGGCGGGTGGCAGCCCATCCAGCTCGGCGTTCATGGGTGTTGCATACGGGTGCTCTCGGTCGGCGAGCGCCGGCACGTACTGATCCCAATACCACTGCAGCGCTGGCCTCGGGTTGTAGAAGCCGTGGCCGAATAACCGATAGGACTCGTTGTGGAAGTTTGCCGCCACAACCGGGTAGATCAGGAACTGGGCAGCCAGCGGGGGATTGCCTCGGTCGCGTGCCATCAGCGCGGTGACGGCGGCCAGGTTGCCACCGGCGCTATCGCCGCCCACCGCCAGGCGGTCGGCTTCGCCGCCGAGGTCGGACGCGTTGCGCGCCGCCCATCGGGCGACGGTGTACACATCGTCGGCCGCTGCCGGCCAGCGGTGCTCCGGCGCCAACCGGTAGTCCACCGAGATCACCACGGCGGGAATGTGATTCGCGATGTCGCGGCAAAGCGCGTCGTGGCTGTCCAGGTCGCAGAACACGAAACCTCCGCCGTGGGCGTACACAAGAATCGGCAGGCTGGTGTCCCGGCTTTCGGGCCGGTAGACGCGGACCGGAATGTCGCCGCCGGGCCCGTCGATCGTGCAGTCGCGAACCTCGGCGACGGGCTGAGGCTTGGCGGGTGGCACGAACCTGGATCGGATCAGCGCCCGGGCCTCCGCACCGGTCATGGTGTGCACCGGCGGGAAGCCGGCGTCGAGCATGTCGATCAGCGGCGCGATCTGCGGATCGAGGGTCACGCGTACTGGAGCGCCGGACGAACCGGGCGCAACGGCCTCAGCGGCTGCAGCGTCGGCGCGACGCGCTGGGGGCCGTCCTCGACGTTCCGCCAGATGCCCATCGCGGTCATGCGCACGGGCGCGGCCAGTCGCTGGTCGAACATCATGCGGTTCATCGGACCACACACCGAGACGGCCGCAACCGCCTCACCGGCCCCGCCGATCGGCGCTGCCACGCAACCGAATCCGAGCAGCGACTCCTCCCGTTCGAAGGCGACCCCGTGGGCGCGTACCTTGGCCAGCTCGACCGCGAGCTGCGCGCCACTGGAGATCGAGTATTTCGTCTTGCGAACCCGCAGATCGAGCTGGGCATCGTCGTCACGGTAGGCGAGGATCGCCTTCCCGACAGCGGTACAGTGCGCGGGCTGGCGACCGCCCACACGGGTTGGTATCCGCTGATCGCCGATCTTGTCCAGGTAGACGACGTCCGCACCGTCAAGGACCGCCAAGTGCACGACAAGCCCTGTGGCGCGGTGTAATTCGCCGAGCAAGGGGCCGGCCGCCCGCACCAGGCGATCCTGGTGCACGGCCAGCGACCCCAGCTCCACCAGGCGCATGCCCAGCTCGTAATCGCGGCCGCTGCGGCGAAGCCACCGCAGCTGCACCAGGCGTTCAAGCATGCGGTGCGCCGACGACCGCGGCAGGCCGGTGCGGCGCACGATCTGTGCCAGCGTCAGCCGGCCCGGTCCGTCGAATGCGTCGAGGACCAGTGAGATGCGGTCGATGACGGCCGTCGGGGTCTCGACACTCTTGACGGCTGATGTCATCGGTCCTCCATGTATCTAGCAGGCATATTACTAATAGTCATATAGTTCTAGCACACAGATGTGGCCGCTGTCACGCACGCGGCCGTGATACGCAATGGGACGGCGGAATTTGCCGCGATGTTTTCGTCGGGTGCCGTTGGCGCCTTTATCCGCGAAATACGTCGAGCGAGCCGACGTGGGCGCGATTGGTCTTCAACCGCTCCTGCAATTCCCACGTTCCGTCGGAGCGCCGGTGCCACGTGTCCCTGTAGTCGCCGAGCATGTAAAACCTTGTCGCGGGGTCTGCGTCCGAGCTCAGGTGAACATCGTGGACGTAGGCACGAGTGATCGCGGTGTCGCCGTCGACATCGATGACCACGTTGGCGAGAAGGTGTTGGGTCGGACCGCAATTGTCGAGGAAGCCGCGGATCAGCTCGATCATCGCCGCGCTTCCGCGCAAGCGGCCGGTCCCGAAGTCGCCCTCGGCGTCATCGGCCAAGATCTCGGCCATCGCCGCCCAGTCGCGATCGTCCATCGCGCGGGCGAACTGTTTCAACGCTCGTTCGATGTCTCGTTCATCGAGCAGGATTCGCAGTCGATCGCTGTCCATGGGTAGAGGAGGCTCAGCCCTTGGCCGCCGACCGGCCCGCGCGGCGGCCGTAGAAGCTGCCATCGCCCAGTGAGATGCCGCTGGCGTAACCCCACGCGGCCAGTCCCGCGGTCGACCGGCCGGCGGCGAAGAGCCCCGGGATGGGCTCGCCGCTGACGTGCAGGACCTCGGCCTCCAACGTGGTCGCCAGCCCGCCCAGCGTGAACCCTCCGGTGTTCTCCCGCAGGTCGATTGCCCCGACCGGGGAACCGATCGGCCTGAGCCACTCGGGCTTCTTGTGCAGGAGCGGATCCTCGCCGCGCGCGGCGCCCTCGTTGTAGGCGGCCACCGTCGCCTGCAGCGAACCGGGGGCCAGGCCCATGTCGCCTTCCAGGTCGGCCACGGTGTCGGCCACCCAGGTCGGCTGCCGCAGCATGAATTTGGGCGACCACGACGCCATCGCCTCCTGCTGCGCGTCGTCGTCGATGATCAGATACGCGACGTTGTCCTGCTGGTACAGCGTCAGCTGCCCGACCCGGCCCGGGTAGGTGTCCTCGGGGACGTAACGCTGGCCGCGGCCGTTGACCAGGATGCCGCGCACCAGTTGCTGGGGATCGATGAAGATCGCGACCTCGGTCGCGTCCATGTGGGCCAGATCGGCGCCCAGCGCCTGCGCCATCCGGATCGCCTGCCCGTCATGCTGCTCGATCGAGGCGGCCGGCCGCCCGGCGATCCGCGGCGCGTACCGCGCCACCATCGCGTCGTTGTAGGCGAAGCTGCCCGTCGCCAGCACCACCCCGCGGCGGGCCCGAACCGTCATCTCGGCACCGTACTGGCGGGCGCGGAGGCCGACGACCCTGCCATCGGACTCGACGATCAGGCTTTGCACGCGGACGTCGTAGAGCGCCCGCGCGCCGGCCGCCGCGGCCGTCTCGACGAGGGGCTTCATCAGCATGTAGCCCGCGCTGGCTTCGCCCTGCTTCTTGTTCTGCATCTGCGGGACGTGCCCGCGCGGGGCGGGGGAGGCGATGGTGTTGAACGGGTATGCGTTTTCGCCGCCGCTATACATGAGGCCCTGGTCGCCCATCGGCTCCCAGCCGGGCTCGGAGAAAAACTCCGCCTTGAACGGCACCCCGCAACCGACGAGCCAGTCGAAATGCGCGATGCTGCCCGCGCAGTAATCGGCGATCCGGTTCTCGTCGGCGCCGGGTCCCATCGCCACGTTGAGGAAGGCGGCCATGTTGTCGACGGAATCGTTGAAGCCGCAAGCCTTTTGCAGCGCGGTGCCGCCGCCGAGGTAGATGAAGCCGCCGGCCATCGCCGCGGCGCCGCCCCACGACCCGGTGCGCTCCAAGACCAGCACGTCGGCGCCGGACCGGGCCGCCTCGACCGCGGCGGCGGCGCCCGCGACCCCGTAGCCGGCGATGACGACGTCGGCCTCCTGATCCCAGGAGGCGATCGACGATGCCGGGACGGGTGTGACGTCCGCGTCGGGCGTCATAGCCGCATCGCCGCAGGCATCTCGCCGATCCACTGGTGACCCCAGTAGCTGTCCGCGGTGATTTCCTCTGCGGTGTAATAGGTTTCGTCGACGCGCATGCCGTCGGTGCCGAACTCGATGTCCCAGTCGCCGGGCGCCCGGACGTAGAAGGAGATCATCTTGTCGTTGGTGTGGCGGCCGAGCGTGGAGGACAGCTGGAAACCCTCGGCGTTAACCCGGTCCAGCGCCTGGCCGACCGCGTCGAGGGTGTCGACCTCCACCATGATGTGAACTACGCGGGGGTCGCGCAGGTGCGCGGCCGGAACGATCGCCAGGCTGTGATGGCGCTCGTTGATGCCGAGGAAGCGCACCCGCACCGGACCGAATTCTTTCGGCAACGGCACCCGGAAGGCGCCGCGGGAGCGGAAACCCAGTACCTCGGTGTAGAAGTCGAACAGCGCGTTGGGGTCCATCGCGGGCAGCACGACATGGCCGAGGCCCTGATCGCCGGTGACGAATTTCGCGCCGAACGGCGTGATCACCGGGCTGTGGTCGAGCACCGGGCCGTGGAAAACCTCCAGCGTGTGGCCGGCGGGGTCTTCGAACGCGATCACCTCTTCGACCCTGCGCTCCTCGGCCTCGTCGACGGAGAGCTGCTTGAACGCAACCCCGGCGCCGTCAAGGGTGGACTTCACCCGTTGCAGCGCCGCACGATCGCGCACCTCCCAGCCGATGGTGAGCACCCGCTCCGTTTCGCCGGGCACGACGGCGATCCGGGCGGCCCGTTCGTCCATCCGCAGGTACAGCGCCGAGGGGTCGGATCCCTTACCTTCGGCGAAACCTAGGACGTCGAAGGCGAAATGCCGCCAGCGATCGACGTCGTTGGTCGAAATAGTGATGTAGCCAAGGCTTTTCAGGTCGCTCATCGCGTGCTCCTAGTTCGCCGTTAAATCAACGCCCGCAGCGGGCCTTCCGGCGGGTCGATGCCCAGCGAGCTGAGCGCGGACGCGTGATAGGTGGTGCCGGGGACGTGGATGGCGTGCATTTGGCCGACATGCACGTCTCGCCAGTAGCGTTGCAGTGGCTTGTCCATCCGTGACGCATTGCCGCCCGAACGGGCGAAGATTTCGTCGACCGCCGACACCGCGCGCCAGACCGCACGGACTTGAGTGCGGCGACCGGCGGCGCGGTCGGCGAACGACACCTCCTTGCCGGCGGCGACCATGTCGTAGATGCGGTCGGCGTTGGCGAGCAGTTCCTGGCGGGCGGCGTTGATGTCGGCCGCGGCCTCGCCGACGGCGTACATGACGTACGGGTCGTCTTTGATCGCGGTTCCGGTGGCGCCGACGCGCTCCCGCTGATAGTCCAGGTGCGCGGCCAGCGCGCCCTCGGCGATGCCGATGGTCGCCGCGGAGATGCCCAGCGGGAACATCGTCGACCACGGCATCAGGTACAGCGGTTCGGTCATGCCGGCCTCGCGCTGCGCGGTGCCGTCCATGACCTTGGTCGCGTCCATGGTGCGGTAGGTCGGGACGAACGCATCCTTGACGATGACGTCCTTGGAACCGGTTCCGCGCAGCCCGACCACATTCCAGGAGTCCTCGACGATTTCGTAGTCCTTGCGGGGCAGGATCATGTGCAGCATCTGCGGCGGCATGATTGGTATGCCCTGCTCGTTGCCGAGCATCGCGCCCAGGATGATCCAGTCGCAGTGGTCGGTACCCGAGCTGAACTGCCAGCGGCCGTTGAAGATGTAGCCGCCGTCCACGGGCTTGGCCACGCCCTGCGGCGCGTACGGCGAAGCCATCCAGGTGTCGACGTCGTCGGCCCAGACCTCGGCAGCGACCTTCGGATCGGCATAAGCCAGCTGGTAGGGGTGCACGCCCACCACACCCACGATCCACCCGGCGGCTGGATCCAGGGCCGCCGTGGCCATCACCGTCTCGGCGAACTCGCGGGGGTGGGCCTCGAAACCCTGGTAGTTCTTGGTTTGCAGCAACCGGATCAAACCGGCCGCCTTCATGCTCTTGACCGTCTCGTCGGTAAGCCGGCCGATCTGCTCGGCCATGGGCGCCTGCTCACGCAATTGGTCGGCCATTTCTACGACTCGGTCAAGTACCCGCTCGCTCATTTGTCTGTCCTAACGTGTGTGGGCTTATGAATGGTTTACCGCAGTCCAGAGGCCGACTCGCCGCTGATCCCGATCAGCGGACGAAATTGGGTCATAACCCGGCATAGGTGCCGTTGTCAACGACGCGGTCGCCGGTCAACGGCCGCGACGCCTCCTAAACTTTCGCGAGCAGGCCGGCGTCGATCACGATCTGGGTGCCGGTGATGTAGCGCGCCTCGTCGGAGGCGAGGAACACGACGGCGTTGCTGACATCGACGGGTTCGACCCAGGGCACCGGTAACAGGTGACGAGCCTGCAGCACCTCGGCGGCGTCCTCCGCCGTCGGATTGTCCAAGTCGGGCCGCAGGCGTCGAAACGTCGCCTCGTTGAGCACCATCGCGGTTCCGACCGCCCCGGGGTGAACGGTGTTGACGCGGATACGTCGCGGTCCGAGCTCGTTGGCGAGCGTGCGTGCGAGTCCTACGACGGCATGCTTGCTGGCCGTGTAGGCGGCTGTGTTGGCCGTGCCCCGAATACCGTTGGTGGAGCTGACAATGACGACGGATCCGCCTCGCTCGCCCCCGTATCGACCAATGTGGGGCACACTGGCCTTGACGGTGTGCCAGACGCCGGTGAGGTTGATATCCAGGACCTGCTGCCAGCTTTCGGCGGCGATCTCCCAAGTAGGGGCGCCCGCCGGATGGATTCCCGCATTGGCGACAACCACGTCGATGCGACCGAGTTCGGCGACGGCAGCATCCACCGCGGCCGTCATCGCGCTGAAGTCGCCGACGTCGGCCAGACCCGTCGCGACGCGCACCCCATGCCGTGCAACGGCGGTCGCGGTCTGTTCGAGGTCGGCGGCCGACTGGGGCATGTCCAGCGCGATCACGTCGGCGCCCTCCTCGGCGAACCGCTCACAGTGGCAGCGTCCGCTGCCCCGGGCGGCCCCGGTCACCAACGCCACGCGGCCACGCAGACCAGACATCAGGATCCCTTGATCAGTGAGAATCCCTTGTAGCCGGCGTCGGCGACCTCGGTGCAGATGTCGAGATAGACCCCGAAGCCGCCGATGAAAAGCATGAACACGCGCGGCTTCCCGGGGATGTTCGCGCCGAGGTACCACGAGTTGGCCTTGGTAAACAGGGTGGCGTCGGCCCGGCGGGCGCACTCGGCGAC
This sequence comes from Mycobacterium sp. UM_CSW, assembly GCF_000455205.1. Lineage (GTDB taxonomy): Bacteria > Actinomycetota > Actinomycetes > Mycobacteriales > Mycobacteriaceae > Mycobacterium. The sequence goes on from NZ_AUWQ01000041.1 coordinate 62,420, forward strand.
CCAGTCATCGACCGCGTCCGGGGTCGCCTCGATCGCGGTGTAGCCGTGGGCGTCGAGGTAGGTGATGCAATCGGCGATCCAGTTCACGTGGGCCTCGGCGTGCAACACCATGTTCGCCAGCACCGCGGGAGCCCCCGGGCCGCATATCACGAAGAGATTGGGGAACCCGTCGACGCCCAAACCGAGGTAGGTGCGCGGTCCTTCGCGCCAGTAATCACGGAGCCGCCTGCCGCCCCGGCCGACGATGTCGATCTTGGTCAGCGCACCGGTCATCGCGTCGAAGCCGGTCGCGAGCACGATCATGTCGACGTCGTAGTGGGCGTCGGTGGTGTTGATCCCGGTCGGGTCGATGGACTCGATCGGTGTGTTGCGCACGCTGACCAACTTCACATTAGGGCGATTGAAAGTTTGAAAGTAGTTGGTGTCGGTGCAGATTCGCTTGGTACCGATCGGGTGGTCGTTAGGGATCAGCAGTTCGGCCAGCGACGGGTCGTCGATGACCGCACGGACCTTCTCTTCGTAGAACTTGCGGGCCTCGTCGTTGGCGGCCGGGTCGACCATCTGGTCCGTGAAGGTCTTGGAGAACAGCACGCCGCCGAGATCCCAGCGCTTCTCGAATGCCGCGCGGCGTTCCTCGGGCGTGGCCTCCATCGTCGGCTTGGGATACGCCACGTGGGGCGAACCGCCGGAGCTGCGCCATGACGCCCGCCGCCGCTTCGCGTAGTTGGCCTTGACCTCGGCGCGGTCGGCATCGGTGAGAGGCCGATTGCCCGCGGGCACGCTGTAATTCGGGGTGCGCTGGAAGACATAGAGCTGGGACGCGGCTTCGGCGATGATCGGGATCGACTGGATGCCAGACGATCCGGTGCCGATCACCGCCACCCGCTTGCCGGTGAAGTCCACCGGCTCGTGGGGCCACGATGCGGTGTGGTGGACATCCCCGGCGAAGGTCTCCAACCCGGGGAAGGAAGGGGTCAGCGCCGCCGACAAGGGGCCGGTTGCCATCAGGCAGAACCGTGCGGTTACCTGCTCGCCGCTATCGGTGGTCACCGTCCAGCGCAGGCTCCGTTCGTCGACTACCGCCGACGTAATGCGGGCGTTCAAGGTCACGTCGCGGCGCAGATCCAGTCGGTCGGCGACCCAGTGGATGTAAGCGAGGATCTCGGCCTGGGTGGCGTACTTCTCCGACCAATCCCACTCCTGCTGCAATTCATCCGAAAACGAGTAGCAATAGTCCACGCTTTCGACGTCGCAGCGGGCGCCGGGATATCGGTTGAAGTACCAGGTACCGCCAATGTCGGGCCCGCTCTCGAAGACCCGGACGCTCAACCCCGCCGACCGTAGCTTGTGCAGCGCGTAGAGGCCCGCGAAGCCCGCACCGACGACAACGGCATCGACTTCCGGGGCCACCCGCGGATCACTGGCAGTCTTCACGGGTGTCTACGGTAGGTCGCGGCGGGCACCGTCAGCCGCGATCTCCCGGTGACCGGACGCCGTGATAACGGCCTCCCGGCCATCGGAATGAAGCAGCCGCCCGTGCTGTCCGCCTCGTAAGAATCGCGGGCATGCCAGAAGTCCGAAGGTGCGAGGTCGCCGTGCACGCCGATGCAGAGGCCGCCTCCGTCGAGGTCGACTTGGACGGCGAGCTCTATCGGCTGCGGTGGCCGCGCGACAAATCCCTCGTGGACACGATGCTCGACGCGCGAATTGACGTGCCACATTCGTGCCGCGAGGGCCATTGCGGCTCGTGCGTGGCGACGGTGCTGTCCGGGGAGGTGGACTTGGTCGGTGGCGACGTTCTCGGACCCCAAGACCGTGCCGAGGGCTTAATCCTTTGCTGCCAGGCGCGCCCGCTCAGTGACCATGTCCGCGTCGAGTTTTAACGCCGCATGACAGAGCGTCTGGCGGGCAAGGTCGCGCTGATCACCGGTGCGGCGCGGGGGATCGGCCGCGCACAGGCGGTGCGGTTCGCGCAGGAGGGCGCCGACATCGTGGCGCTCGACGTGTGCGGACCCATCGACACCGTGGTGGTCCCGCACAGCACAGTCGCCGACCTCGACCGGACGGCTTCGTTAGTCGCGGAGGCCGGTGGTCGGGTGCACACCGAAACGGTCGACGTGCGGGACCTCGCCGCTGTCCAGGTCGCCACCGACCGCGGCGTGCGGCGGTTCGGCGGATTGGACGTGGTGTGCGCGACCGCCGGAATCACGTCGCGCGGAATGGCGCTCGAGCTGGATGAAAAAGCCTGGCGCACCATGCTGGACGTCAACCTCACCGGTGTGTGGCACACATGCCGGGCCAGCGCACCACACCTCATGGCGCGCGGCGCCGGGGCGATGATCCTCACCAATTCCATCGCCGGGTTGCGCGGTCTGGTCGGTGTGGCGCATTACACCGCGGCCAAGCACGGCGTGGTCGGCCTGATGCAGAGCCTGGCCAAAGAGCTTGCGCCGCAGAATATTCGGGTGAACTGCGTGCACCCCACCAACGTCGACACCCCGCTGATCCAGAATGACGCGGTGCGCACAGCATTCCGCCCCGACTTGGGTCGGGCGCCGACGCGCGACGAATTCGCCGAGGCGGCACGGAACATGAACATGCTTCCGGTTCCGTGGATCGATGCGGTCGACGTGGCCAACGCGGCGTTGTTCCTGGCGTCCGACGAGGCGCGCTACATCACTTCGGTCAGCTTGCCGGTCGACGCCGGCGCCACCCAACGATAGGGGTAATCATGACGGACATCAGCAAATACGGCCCGTGGGCGGTGATTGCCGGCGGCTCGGAAGGGGCCGGTGCCGAGTTCGCCAAGCAATTGGCGGCCGACGGATTCAACCTGGTCCTGATTGCCCGCAAGCCGGCACCCCTGCAGGACACAGCGCGGCAATGCCGCGAGATAGGGGTCGAGGTGCGCGAGCTGGCAGTCGATCTCCTTGACCCCGAAGCAGTTTCAGCGATCATGGCCGCGACGGCCGATCTCGAGGTCGGCCTGCTGATCTACAACGCGGGCGCGAACACCTGCAGCGAGCCTTTTCTGGATGCCGACCTCGCTGACTTCTTCCGGGTGATCGACCTCGACGTCACCCGGATGCTGCAACTCGTGCAGCACTACGCCCGGCCGATGCGCGAGCGCGGGCGCGGCGGCATCCTGTTGGTCGGCTCGATGGCCGCCACACACGGCTCGATGCGGCAGTCGGTCTACACCGGCGCCAAGGCCTTCAGTCGGCTGTTCGCCGAGAGCTTGTGGCTCGAATTGCGCGAGTTTGGTGTGGACGTGCTCGAACTCGTGCTGGGGGTGACCCGCACGCCGGCCATGGCACGGCTGGGACTGAACTTCGACGTGCCGGGTCTACGGATCTCGGAACCGGTCGATGTGGCCCGCGAGGGACTCGACCACCTGAGCGATGGTCCCGTGTTCATCGCCGGCGGCAACGCCGAGGCGGTACACCAGGGCAGCGGGCCGGACCGCGCCGCGATCGTGTTGGGCGCGCATCGCACCGTGCAGGAACTCCTGGGCCAGAAATGATGCGGCTCGGATTGGCCACCCCGGTGGTGGCCGGGCTGCCTGGTGTCGCAAGCGAGTGGGAGGCGACCGCCTCGGCCGACGCGCTGGCCAGTATCGCCGAGGCCGCCGACAGGCTTGAGTTCGACTTTCTCACTTGTTCCGAACATGTCGCGGTGCCGCTCGCCGATTGCGCTACCCGCGGAGACACCTACTGGGATCCGCTGGCCACGTTGGGATTTATGGCCGCGCGGACCACCCGGATACGGTTGACGACATCGGTGGTGGTGCTCGGCTATCATCATCCGTTGGCGATCGCCAAGCAGTACGGCACCTTGGATCGGCTCAGCGGCGGCCGCGTGATACTGGGCGTCGGTGTGGGCTCGCTGGCGGCCGAATTCGACTTGCTCGGTGCGCCGTTCACCGATCGCGGCGAACGGGCCGACGACGCGCTGCGCGCCCTCCGGGCATCGCTGTCGCGACCGGAGCCGGTCTACGCTGGCAAGTACTTTTCGTATTCGGGAATCGCGTTGCGGCCGTTCGCGCTTCAATCCCCAATGCCGATCTGGGTGGGCGGCAGGACGCGACGTTCGCTGCGCCGCGCGGTGGAACTGGCGGACGGATGGATGCCGTTCGGACTGGGCCTCGACGATATCGGTCTGATGCTGACGGCCGTCGAGCTTCCCGAAGACTTCGATATCGTGCTTGGCACTTGCGGGGCCCTGGATCCCGCTCACGAACCCGCGTGTGTCCGAGAACACCTGCGCGCGCTGCGTGACGTCGGAGCCACCGCGGTGACATGCTCGGTGCGCGCCCACTCGGCGGCGCACTACGTCGATCAGTTATCAGCCCTACGGGACCTGGTGAAGGATGAGGAAGGAATCGGGTCATGACCGAGATCGACGATCTTGCGGCACGGCTTCGCCATCTCGAAGACGAACGCGAAATCTCCCGGCTCATCGCATCGTACGGCCCGGCCGTAGATGCCGGGGACGCCGACGCCGCCGCGCAACTCTGGGCGACCAACGGCACCTACGACGTCGAGGGCTGGCACATGGACAGCCGGAACGACGTTCATGCGATGGTGGATTCTGCGTCCCACCAGAATCTGGTAGCCAATGGCTGCTGTCACTTCATCGGACCGAGCGTCGTGACGGTGACCGAAGATTCGGCGGTGGCGGTCGCCGAATCGCTGGTGCTGGTCCGAGATGGCGAGAGCTACCGCGTATGGCGCTCGACGGCAAACCATTTCGAGCTGCAGCGCATCGAGGGGCGCTGGCGGATCATCAAACGCACCAGTCGTGTGCTCAACGGCGACCCCGGAGCGCGCGCTTTGCTGACTGCTGGGCTCGCCGGTGCGGCGGCACCAGCACTGGGTGCGGGGCCAACGTGAGGGTAAGCGGCTTTCGGCCAAAGCCGGCACCTGACGCGCGATCGCGACGGACCCGGCTGATTCAACGGGCGGCCAGTCGTGGCTGATGACAACGAAGCCGGTAGGCCGGCGGGATATGAGTCGCTCGCCGGCTCCGTCCGTCGGCTCATCGATGTCACCATCCGCACCGAAGTGGACGGTGCCGTCGTTGCGGCGGCAAAAGCGCACATCGATCGCGCGGTAGGGCTGTTGAGCGCAGACCTGATGCCCGGCTCATTCGGGGTTCGCCAAGTCGCCGACGGCCAATCGGTGGCGTCAGGAAACGTCGCAATCGGGCTCCGCAATGCCGTCGCACCGCCCCTGGTGATACACCACGACGCGGAAGGCGTTGTGTGGACTGAGGTAACGCTCGGTGCCGCTTACGAGGGTCCGCCCGGTCATGTTCACGGCGGCGTGTGCGCGTTAATCCTGGACCACGTCCTCGGCGCAACCGCGCATCGGCCGGGACGCCCGGCCTACACGGGCACGCTCAGCCTGCGTTATGTGCGGGGAACGCCCTTGGGTCTCGTGCGCGCAAGCGCGCGCGTCGATCGCATCGACGGCACAAAGACCTTCGCGATGGGCGAGATTGCCGACGGTGAGGGAACGACCGTCACCGCCGAAGGCGTGTTCATCACCCCGCGATGACAATCAACTGCCGGGTCCGGCGATGCGATATGAGAGGTCGGCTCCCGCTGAGCGAAACGTCTGGCGTTCGATAGCTATCGGCTGGGGGGACTATTACGCTTATCGCATTCCCGTCGAGGAGATGAATTCATGGCCGCGCCTGAGACTCTTTCCCGCTACACCGTCATTTCCGCGGATACGCACGCCGGAGCCGACCTCTACGACTACAAGCCTTACCTGCCCCAGGCGTTTCATGACGACTTCGATGCGTGGGCCAAGACTTACGCGAGTCCGTTTGACGATTTGATCATTGCCACTGCGAAGCGCAATTGGGACAACGAGTTGCGCATTTCCGAGATGAACGACGACGGGGTGGCGGCGGAGCTGTTGCTCCCGAACACCGTTCCTCCCTTCTTCCCGACATCTCCCAACATCACCATTTCGTTGCCGCAGACTCGAGACGAGCTCGAACGTCGGTGGGCGGGTGTGCAAGCGCACAACCGCTGGCAGGTTGACTTCTGTTCCCTGGCGCCGGTGCGGCGGCGAGGGTTGATCCAGGTTTTCCCCAACGATGTGGACGCCGCATTAGACGAAATACGGTGGGGGAACGAGCAGGATTGCTTTGGTGGAGTGTTGTTGCCCGCGGTATCGCCAGGCGACCCCAACGTCGCTCCGCTGTTCCACACCCGCTACGAGCCAATTTGGGCATTGTGTGACGAACTCGATCTCACGATCGTGCAGCACGGGGGTCCGGGAAGTCCGGCGATGCCCATGGATCAGCCGGCATCGAATGCCGTGCTCATCACGGAAATGGCGCTGTGGGCCCAGCGCACCCTTGGGCACCTGATACTGGCCGGGGTGTTCGAACGTCATCCGACATTACGGTTCGCGCCCACTGAGCAGGGCACCCTTTGGGTGCAACAGCAGCTGATGACCCTGGATTCGATGGTGCCGACGCTGAAGACGGAAGCCGGTAACCGCACCTACGGCATGTTCGGAGGTTCCTCGGTCGATCAGCTAACCCTGACACCAACTCAGTACGTTCAGCGGAACTGCTACCTGGCCAGCGAATTGACCCCCTTCGAATCGGGCATGATCGACTTCATGGGCGCTGACCACATACTTTGGGGAAGCGACTACCCCCACGAAGAGGGCTTCGCCCCGCATTCGAAGCTGGCCATCCGGTGGGCGTTGCACGACAGATCCGAAGACGAATGCCGGAAAATTCTCTCCGAGAATGCGGGTCGGCTCTACCGGTTCGACCTCGACGCGCTGGCGCCGATCGCGGCTGAAATCGGCCCGACGGTAGCGGAAGTGCACACGCCTCTTGAGAAGACCGGATATCACGCCCCGGCCGCGTTCGGCTACCGCCCGTTCGAGGGCGGGCTCGCGCTGAAGCGCCTCGCTCCCCAACGCCAGTAGAACGCGCAACCGGATTTCGGCCGGCCCCCCGGCGCCCAACCCCGGGTCGAACTATGTGCGCGACAGGAACGCCAGCACAGTGCTTTCGAACGCCTGCCTGGCCTCGATCATGGCCCAGTGCCCGGAGTTCGGGAAGATGTGCAGCTCTGCGTTGGGGATGGTGCGCATCGGCAGGAGCGCCATGTCGGGCGGGCTCACCCGGTCGTCGCGGCCCCACGTCAGCAGGGTGGGCGCCGACAGTTTGTGCATGACCGCCCACGGCATCGGCCGGTCGGAGGCGGCCATGCCGGCGTTCATCGCGGCGAACGCCGCCTTGCCGTACATCCGGCGGGCGGCGTCCAGGGCAACGGGATCCGTCGCGAGCGCCCAGCGCTCCTCGATCAGCTCGTCGGTGACCAGCGACTGGTCGTAGACCATCGACTTCAGCCAGTCGACCAGCCGTTGGCGCGTCGGGTCCTCGACGAACTCCTGCAGCAGCCGGATGCCCTCACTGGGGCTCGGGCTGAAGATGTTGGTGCCGATGCCGCCGATGGTGACCAACCGGTCGACGCGGTCGGGATTTCCGATGGCGAAGTTGATGCCGACGCCGCCGCCCATCGAGTTGCCGACGATGTGCGTCTTGCCGACACCCAGCGCGTCCAGGAACGGCCCGACGGTGCCGAACGCCATGACCATCGGGTGGCCGCCGAAGTCGTCGCTGACGCCGAAACCGGGGAATTCCAGGACCAGGCAGCGGTACTGCTCGGCGAATGTCGGCAATATCCCGCGAAAGTTGCGCCAGCCGGTGACCCCGGGACCCGAGCCGTGCAGGAAGAGCAGGGTCGGCGCCGAATCCGGCCCACAGTCGTAGTAGCGCAACGCGCCCTTCGGAGTTCCGATTTCGCGCAGGTCGTGTTCGACGAGTTCAGAAGTGTTGGCCACGGATGTCACCCTGCCATGCCGCCGCGGCGCGCGGGAGCGGTGTTCCGCCGACCGGTCATCTAAAGTCTCTGGCCATGTCGGGTCGCTTGCTGATCACCGGCGTCGACGCGTCCGGGCGGTCATGCGCGGCGCGCGACGAACCCGTCACGCTGCAAGGGGACGCCGGCCGCGGCGGCCTGCGCTATTCGGTGCTGTACGCGGCGCCGTCGTTGCCGTCCGTTGCGGCCGGCGGGCGGGTCGCGGACCTGCTCGACCTGGTCGTCCCGCCCGGCGCGCTGCGCTGGACGATGATCGAGTATGCACCCGGCGCCGAGTTCGCCATGCACCACACGGACACCGTCGATTTCGACGTCGTGCTCTCCGGGTCGGTGGACCTGATCCTCGACGACGGCGCGCACCCGCTCGCCGCCGGTGACAGCGCGGTGGTCACGGGCGTCGACCACGCCTGGCGCGCGGGACCGGACGGGTGCCGCCTCGCCGTCCTGACGATCGGCGCAGCGCCCCCGGCCTGAAACACCAAGCGGCGCCGCAAGATCCGCGTCGGGTGTGGGGGATATGTACACAGAACGACCGTTTCTCGTCCATATCCCCCACATTCGCGAATCGAATGCTATCCGGCACCGGGCGGGGCGCAATCCATCAATTCCTTCAGCGCCGCGGGAAACGCGTCGGCGAGCTCCCACAGGTCCGGAACAAGGTCGGGGCACGAAATGATGCCGATGCCGAGCCGGCCGTTGAGCGACATGACCGTCACGTTGAGTCCGGCGCCCGCGATGATCGGACCGAGCGGATACATGGCGTCGATCCGGCACCCCAGGAAGTAGAGCTGTTCCTGCGGGCCGGGCACGTTCGACAACACCAGGTTGTGTGGGGGCTTCTCGGGCAACGGGATTCGCGGCAACAGCTTCATGGCGGCGCCGAACATGGTTTGCCCGGCCACTTGCGTCCAGTCCTGCAGCAGGGTGGGACCCATCGCGGCGGCATGTTCTTTGGCGCAGGCGTTGGCTTCGGCGATGCTGATCAGTCGCTCGGCCGGGTCGTCGATGTGGGTTTCGAGCCGGCACAGCATCCACGTGGTCTGGTTTCGGCCCGGTCGATCGGACCTGCCGCGCACCGACACCGGCACGCTGGCCACCATCGGGCTGTCCGGCAGTTCGCCCCGCTCGGACAGGAACTGGCGCAGCGCCCCCGCGCACAGGGCCGTCACGACGTCGTTGATCGTCACGCCGAACCGGTTCTTGACCGTCTTGACGTCGTCGAGGTCCACGGTGGTCAGGGCGACGTTGCGCCGGCGGGTGAACGGGCCGTTGAACGCCGTCGGCGGCGCGGCGAACGGGGCGGCCATCGTGGGCCGGCCGCCCCGGGCGCGCAATATGGTCTGCCCGAGGGTCAGCACGGTCGCCGGCACCACTTTGGCCAACCGCCAGGGCCGCAACGCGGCGCCGATCAACCCAGACGCGGCGATCTGCAGTGGGTTCGCCCCGCCGGTGCGTTCCACCGGGGCGGGCGGCGGCGCGTCGGCCACACCGCTGCACAGCTGGGCCAGCAGGTTGGCGCCCCCGACCCCGTCGACCACCGCGTGGTGGGCCTTGAGGACGATGGACAGCGCCTCGGTGCCGTGCAGGCCCTCGATGACCCACATCTCCCACAGCGGGCGATCCCGATCGAGGGCCAGGCCCGCGACGTGCCCGCAGATCTCCGCTAACTCCTTCGGCCCGCCGGGCGAGGGGAGCGCGACGTGGTGCAGGTGTCGAGAGAGGTCGAAGCTTTCGTCGTCGACCCAGACCGGATGGTCGAAGTTCAGTTGGCTGTCGGCCAGCTTGAGGCGAAATTCGGGCACGGTGTCCACCCGCGCCGCCAGCGCCTCCCGGAACCCCTCGAACGTGTAGCCGCCCGGTTTCGTTTTCGGGTCCAGCTCCACGACACAGCAAACATTCAATGGCTGCGTCGGTGACTCCAGGTACAAAAAGAACGCGTCCAGCCCGCTCAGTCGCTGCATGCCCCGCCCATCTCGTTCGCACGGTCGTGACCCCTGGTCACATGACCGGCGGTCAACCCCGGACCCCGACGGCGCACAGCATCAGAGCAGACCGCAACCTCTTGATGTGATCCCTAATCTGTAGCCGGTTGGCGGCCTTTGGCAAACATCTCGGCGGGACATTTAACGAAATCGCCACCAAGATTCATCTGACCGCCGCGCGGGTCAGCGGGCCATGGTCGAATCCGGGGCCGCCCAGTCGGTCGACACCTTTCGATGCTTGATCAGCCACCGGTCGCCGTCCGGCACGAGCATGTCGCGGTAGCGCCCGAAATGGTCGAGCCCGATCTGGGTGACCACGGTGAAGTAGGACGAGACCTCCGCCCGGTCGGGGGTGAGGCCGGTGAAGAGCACATTGGTGACGTTGTGCCGCACGACGGGCTTGACGTCGAGGTTGCGGGCGACGTTGCCCGTCACGCCGCCGAGGAACGACACGATCTCGGTTCGCCCGCGCAACGGCTCCAGCCCGCGGATCTCGAGGACGCCGTCCGCGCAGAATGTGTCCGCCAGGCCCTCGAGCCGGCCCGCGTCACCCGACCAGTTGTAGCGCGCGAGGGTGTCCCGGATCTGCTCCCGAGCGACCAATTCCCACATCTCCACCGTGCGAGCCTAATCCGCGACAGTGCTGCGGCACGGGTGCGTTACCTGACGAGATAAGGCCGGAAGCCACGCTGGGCCGCCGGCGTGACTCCGTTCAGGTCGAAGACGGCGATGAGGGCACGCAAGAGGGCGGGGGACCAGTCGTCGAAATGCTGTGCATCCATGCGATCGAGTAACTCGCTGCGCAGGTGCTCGATGCCGGTGGGTTCCTGATGATCGCTCATGTCGTGAACGACGCTAAAAGCGACGTCCGCCGCTTGTACAGCCAACTGGTCGGATTCAAATGTCATTCCTGCCAAATATGAAGCGGGAATGAAACGCCGCGCGCGACGGTATAAGCACGCATGAAACTCAACGACGCCGCGCGCGATCTTATTGGTAAGGGTGCCGACGCCACGCTGGTCACCCTGAATCCCGACGGCAGCCCCCAAGTCAGCGTTGTCTGGGTCGCGCTGCAGTCGACGCCCGACGGGGACGAACTCGTCACCGCGCACCTCGCCGAACACAAGAAGGTGCGCAACGTCCGCAACGACCCCCGCGTCGCCGTCACGATCCTGGCACTGGACAAGGCGGGCCAGGGCATGCGGCCCTACCTGTCGGTCACCGGTACCGCGCGCATCGTCGAGGGCGGGGCGCCCGAGCTCCTGACCGAGCTCAACCCCGTCCTGGGCGACCCGAACATGAAGTTCCCGCCGGACGGCGCGCCGCCGGGATTCCTCACCCGCATCCGCATCGAGAAGGTCGGTGGCATCGGGCCCTGGACGGCCTGAAATCCAGGGCCTTGCGGCGTGTGAATCCAGGGCTTTCAGCGTGTACAAGTGGCGGGAATCGCGCGATCTTCCCACCTAGGATTCACACGCAAGGCCCACGATTCACACCCAACGCCGAAGGCCGCTAGCCGGCGTACCGCCGCAGCAGGCTCCGGGTGCGGGCCCGGCCCTCGTCCGAGGTGTCGAACGCGTAGCCGACGAACTCGTCGACACCGGCCGCCCGCAGTTCGTCGAGGCGTTCCGTGACGGTCGCCTCGTCGCCGATGAGGGCCGCATCCTGCGGGTCGCGGTAGCCCTCGCGATCGAGCATTGCCCGGTATGACGGCAGTTGCCCGTAGAGCACGAACTGCTCGGCGGCTTGCGCGCGCAGTCCGTCGACGTCATCGGTGACCGCGATCGGCAGCGAGGCCGCTACCCGCACCGCGCCCTCCGGGCGGCCGGCCTCGGCGGCCGCGTTGCGAAGGGTGGGCCCGACGTGTTCGGCGAGGGTCTTCGGTCCGGTCATCCAGGTCTCGGTCCCCGCGCAGCGCCGACCCGTCAGCCGCAGCAGCTGCGGGCCGAGGGCCGCGATATACACCGGAGGCGTCGGCGCACCGGGAACGCGCACCGATCCGCGGGTGGTCACCGTCTCACCCGTGGCGTTGGCGTCCTTACCGTCCAGCAGGGGCAGCAGGCCGTCGAGGTATTCGCCGAGTCGGCGCACCGGCTTGTCCCACGGAATCCCCCACATTCCCTCGGTGACCATGCGATGGGTCATGCCCAGCCCGAGGGTGAATCGGCCGCCGGAGATCAAACTGAGGGTGAGCGCGCGCTGCGCCATCAGCATCGGCTGCTGGTTCTGGATCGGCAGCACACCCGTCGCGACCTCGATCCTGTCCACCTCGCGGAACGCGACCGCAAGGACGGTCAACACATCTGCCTGCCAAGGCATTTGGGCCACCCAGACCCGCCGGAATCCCTCGTCGCGCAGCGTCGCAAGCTCCGACACGAAGTCGTCCACCAGCGACCGCGCGGGGTCGTCGCCGAGAAAGCAATTCACGCTGATTTGCACCCTATGTTCCTCTCTTTCGCCCCCTGAAAGATGCTACTTCCGCTACCGGCAGTAGCGGAATACAGTGGGTGGGTGGCGACCGGCGATGACGGCAGGCACCTGCGCACCTGCCCACTGTGTGAAGCGATGTGCGGCTTGGAAATTCAGGTCGAGGGCGGCAAAGTCACCAGCATTCGCGGCAACCGCGACGACGTCTGGAGCCGTGGGCACCTCTGCCCGAAGGGCGTGTCGCTGGCCGCGGTGCACGAGGACCCGGACCGCATCAGGCACCCGATGATCAAGGTCGACGGGCAGTGGCAGGAAGTCAGCTGGGACGCGGCGTTTCGTCGCTGCACCGAACTGCTCACACCGGTGATCGAAAAGTACGGGATCGGTGCGGTCACCGCCTATACCGGTAACCCGCTGGCGCACTCGTTTTCGCTGGCCCGATATGCGGGCGTGCTGATGGGCATGTCCGGGATGCCGGTCACCTACTCGCCCGGGACCGTCGACCAGTGGCCGAAGAATCTGTCGTCGCATCTGATGTACGGCCTGTGGTGGAACTTCCCGGTGCCCGACATCGAGCGCACCGACCTGATGGTGATCATGGGCGCCAACCCCGCCGCGTCGCAGGGCTCGCTTTTGGCCGCGCCCGACGTGATGGGGCTGATCAACGGGATTCGCAAACGCGGCAAGGTGATCGTCATAGACCCGGTGCGGACCCAGACCGCCGTCCAGGCCGACGAGTGGCTCCCAATCGTTCCGGGCACCGACGCGGCGCTGTTGCTGGCCGTTGCGCACACCCTCTTCGACGAGGACCTGGTCGACGCCGGACCGCATGTCGACGGTCTCGACACGATGCGCCGGGTCGCCGCCGAGTGGCCGCCGGAGCGGGTGAGCGCGGTCACCGGCATCGACGAAGACCGCATACGCCGGCTGGCCCGCGAACTCGCCGGCACCGAGCGATCAGTGGTGTACGGGCGAATCGGCCTGTGCAATCAGGAGTTTGGCAGCCTGGCCAGCTGGCTGGTCGACGTGATCAACATTCTGACCGGCCATTTCGACACGCCCGGCGGCGCGATGTTCCCCAAGCCGGCGGCCTGGTCGATCACCACGCAGCCACTGCCCGGCCTGGAGGGCGGCCTCCCGGAATTCGGGCGCTGGCGCACCCGGGTGCGCGGCGCGAAGGAGGTTCTCGGGCAGGCCCCGGTGTCGTGCATGGCCGAAGAAATCGCGACACCCGGCGAGGGGCAGCTGAAGGCGCTGATCACGGTCGCCGGCAACCCGGTGCTGTCGACTCCCGGCGGCGACAAGCTCGACGAGGTGCTGCCGATGCTGGAAGCGATGATCTCCGTTGACCTTTGGCTCAACGAGACGACGCGGCACGCGGACGTGATCCTGCCCGGGCTGTCCCCGCTCGAGCAGCCGCACCACGACGACCTGATCCTCCTCTTCGCGATCCACAGCATCGCCAACTACTCGGCGCCGGTATTCGACCCGGGCGACCGCCCGCACGAATGGGAGATCCTCATCCGGCTGACCGGCCTGTGCACCGGGACACCGGCCGAGGACGTCGACGTCGCCGCCATCGACGACGGGTTCTTCGACTACCTGGCCTTCACTCAAGGCGTCGACGGCGCGGAGATCCGCAAGCTCTACGATCACGGCGGGCCCGAGCGGATGCTCGACCTCACGCTGCGAACCGGGCCGTTCGGGGACCAGTACGGCAAGAACCCAGGCGGGCTGACGCTCGACATGCTCAAGGCGAACCCGAACGGCATCGACTTCGGGCCGATGGTGCCGCAGCTGCCCGATATCCTCGGCACCCCCGACAAGAAGATCCGCCTCGCGCCCCAATACCTGCTCGACGACCTGCCGCGGCTGGCGGCACGCATGGAGCGCCCGGCCGAGCCGCTCGTCCTGGTCAGCCGCCGGCACCTGCGATCGAACAACACCTGGATGCACAACGTGCCCGCGCTGATGAAGGGCAAGGATCGGTGCACCTTGCTGATCCACCCCGACGACGCGGCCCGCTGCGGAGTCTCCGACGGCGACATCGTGACGGTGAAATCGGCGGCCGGTGAGATCAAGGTGCCCGTCGAGGTCACCGACACGATCAAACCCGGCGTCGTGTCGATGCCGCACGGCTGGGGGCATGGTAAACCGGGCACCCGCATGTCGGTGGCCAACGGTTCACCGGGCGCCAACACCAACGTGCTGTCCCCGCCGACGTTCCTCGACGAGCCTTCCGGCAACGGCGCCCTCAACGGCATCCCGGTGACCATCATCGACGATCAAGCCCGGTTTCGGTCCGCGCAAACGGTTTGAGCGATGCGCGATTTCACAGCTGATCGCTAACCACGATCCAGCGCGCTGCTAACACCGACCCGCACCATGGCGGGATGGCGGCAAACAGGCAATTCATACTGATGCAAACGTTTTTCGCCGGGGTGGCGACCTTCGCTACGCTGGCGCTGTTTCACGCTGTGCAGCCCGATGACACGAAAACCGTTGGGACAGATACGAGTTTAGCGGACCGGAGCTTCGCCACGGATGGCGACGACGACGAAGCCCAACTGCAACAGCAGCTGCAAATTCAACAGGAGATTCAACAGTCCGAGCAACAGGCCGAACAGCAAGAGCAACTCGACCTTCAGGAGGCCCAGCAAGCCGAGCAGCAGGGCCAACAGGTCGAGCAGCAGGCCACCCTGTCGGTCCCCGGAAACTGAACGCCGCCTTGGGCTACGCCTAGCGATGTCAGGGAGCGACGGGACGGTTCGTCCACTCCCGGTCGGCCCGGCGCGACGAGCGGAACCAGCCGCCCGCCGCGCCGGTGCCGCCGTCCGTCGGGATGGTGTGGCCGGTGACGAACGCCGACAGCTCCGACGCGAGGAAGAGGATCACGCGAGCCTGGTCCTCGGGTAATCCCATCCGCCCGACCGGCACCCACTGCGGCCACTGCGTCTGCTCGTCCGGGGACAGCCACTGCGAGTACGGGACCTGCAGCGATTCGGTGACGTCGGGGCCGATCGCGTTGACCCGCACCCCGTCCCGACCCACCTGCACGGCCAGGCTGCGCGTGAAATGGATGACGGCGGCCTTGAAGGCGGCGTAGACCGGATCCTCGGGATAGCCGCGCAACCCCTCGACCGATGAAACGTTGACGATCGCCCCGGCACGCTGCTCGATCATCGCGGGCAGGAACGCGTGCGTGACGAGAAAAACGTGGTGCAGGTTGATGCGGTACAGGTCGTCCCACAGGTGTGGATCGGTGTCGACGAAGCTGCCCGGATGCCGCAACCAGTGGCCCACGTTGTTGACCAGCACGTCCACCCGGCCGTAGCGATCCAGCACGGTCCGCGCCAGCGCGCTGACCTGGTCCTCGTCCCGGACGTCGGTCACGGCCGCCAGGCCCGAGCCGCCCGAGGCCGCGATCTCGTCGACGACTCGCTCGGCGAGGCCGGCGTCGATGTCGGCGACGACCACCCGGGCGCCGTGCTGGGCGAACAGGCGTGCGGTTGCCGCGCCGATACCACCGCCGCCCCCGGTCACCACCGCGACCCGGTTGGCCAGCAGCGCGCCGGCCTGCATCGCCTCTGTCATGGTCATATCTTGAGGCACCCGGGACGCGGCGGGCGGTATTACCCAACTTCCGCTGGCACCAAACAGTGAGGAAGCCAACATTTGCCCGGGATTCATCGGGCGTTTTTCCCGATTTGGGCCGGGTACCCCCTTTACCTCTACGAAAGTTGAATACAAATGCTGACCAAGCCAGACCGACGCCGAATATTGCCAAGCCACGCAATGAATCGGCGAGTGCACCATCGGCACAGTCCGCAATCACTTGCGGTGTCGTTGGCCAGTCGGCTTATCGTCAAGAACATAGTGCGCGCGTGGGCCATTCAGCCGAATTTGCATTGGCCGCTGGGGTACGTCGACGAGATGGCCGGTTTGCTGCCGCATTTCCCGTCCTCGGCGAGCATTGAACAGCTAAGGCTTGACGGCTGCGCCGCCGAATGGGTTCGCGCACCCGGCGTCTCGTCCGACCGCGCGATTCTCTACTTCCACGGCGGCGCGTTCCTGACCTGCGGCCTCAACACCCACCGATCACTGGTGACCCGTCTGTCGAAAGCGGCGGACGCCGCGGTGCTGACCGTCGGATACCGCAAGCTGCCGTCCCATCAGATCGCCGACGCGATCGAGGACGGAATGTGCGGACTCCGCTGGCTGCAGGACCGCGGCTACGACGGGAACCGGGTGGTGGTGGCGGGCGACTCGGCCGGCGGATACCTCGCGTTCATGACCACCCTCGCCGCCATCCGGACCGGCCTGCTCAGGCCGGCCGGCGTCGCCGCGATCTCGCCGTTCACCGACGCGGACCCCACCCGAAAACTGCGGCACCGCAACGCCCGCCGGTGTTCGATGTTCACTCGCGGTGCGCTCTCGATGTTCGCCCGTTACCTCGGCGAGGTGCGCGTTCCGCAGGGCAACGGCACGTCCACCCGCCGCGTCGAGTCTCCGGTCGATGCGGACCTCTCCGACTTGCCGCCGGTCGCGATCCATGTGAGCTCCGACGAACTATTGCTTCCCGACGCCGAGCTCATGGCCGAACGGTTGCAATTCAGCGGAGTTCGCTGCGACCTTCACCTGTGGGACGGCCAAATCCACGACTTCCCGTTGGCGGCCGACGTATTGCCGGAAGGCCGGCGGGCCATTCGCTATCTCGGCGATTTCATCAAAGAGGTCACCGGGGAAGTGAAGTCCGTGCCGTACGGTGTCGCGCGGCGGGATAGTCGCTATTCAGGGATAGATGTCTTTGGCGGCCCCGGATCGGGCCGTCATTCGCGTCGTTGGGGTTCCTCGAGATCGGGGCGGGGAAGGACGGTTACCGCTGTTGCTGCCGCTTGGAAGCCGTCGTCTCCAGCGGCATCTACGTCGCCGTCCCGCACAACCCGAGGTCGTGCCGGGCGTTGACTACTTGGCCTGCAATCGGGCCGGCTGCCGATACAGTTGGTCATCGTGAGCCCACCAGCCCCGCCAGTGCTGACCGTGCGGTACGAGGGATCGGAGCGCACCTTCGCAGCAGGCACCGACGTCGTAATCGGGCGTGATCTTCGCGCGGACGTCCGCGTCGCACACCCGCTGATCTCCCGGACGCACCTCATCGTGCGATTCGACCAGGGGCGATGGATCGCCATCGACAACGGCAGCCTCAACGGGCTCTACGTCCACAACCGTCGCGTGCCGGTCGTCGACATCCAGGACGGCCTGCGGGTCAACATCGGCAACCCGGACGGACCGGCGCTGACCTTCGAAGTTGGCCGCCACCAGGGTTCGGCCGGGCGGCCGCCCCTCACCACGTCGATACCGATTTACACCGCGGGCACGCCGAGCGCCCCCGCGTCCCAGAGCCAGCCGCAGCAGGTCGGGACGCCCTGGCCCGGCCAGCCCCAGCAGACGCCGTCGGCTCCGGTCCGCCAGCCGACGCATCCGCCGAGCGCGTCCAGGCCGATCCATCCGCCCAGTGCTCCCCAGCCGATGCATCCGCCCAGCGGGCCGCAGCCGATCCATCCGCCCAGCGGGCCGCAGCCGTGGCAGCCGACCGGTGCACACCCGACGGGAGCGCCCAGCGAACCGCAGCAGGCGCCGAAGATCTACCGGGCACAACCCATGCAGGTGCCGCCCGCTGAGTCCGAGACGGGCCGCGTCGGCGATGCCGCGAACATCGCGACGTCGATGATGAAGATCCTGCGGCCGGGTCGAACCGGGTTGGTGTCGTTGCCCGGCGCGGTCAAGATCGGCCGCGCCAACGACAACGACATCGTCATCCCCGAGGTGCTGGCATCGCGCCACCACGCGACCCTGATCCCCACGCCGCAGGGAACCGAAATCCACGACAACCGCAGCATCAACGGGACTTTCGTCAACGGCGCCCGGGTCGATTCGGCCGTGCTGCACGAGGGCGACGTCGTCACGATCGGCAACATCGACCTCGTTTTCGCCGGCGGCACGCTGGCCCGGCGCGACGAGTCCGCGACCGCGACGCGCACCGGCGGCCTCGACGTTCGCGGGGTGACGTGGACGATCGAGAACAACAAGGTGCTGCTCGACGACATCTCGCTGGGTGCGCAGCCCGGAACGCTGACCGCCGTCATCGGTCCGTCGGGGGCGGGAAAGTCGACGTTCGCGCGGTTGGTGGCCGGCTACACGCACCCCACCAAGGGCACGGTGTCCTTCGAGGGCCACAACGTTCACGCGGAATACGCCTCGCTGCGCAGCAGGATCGGGATGGTCCCTCAGGACGACGTGGTGCACGGGCAGCTGACGGTGCAGCAGGCGTTGATGTATGCAGCCGAGTTGCGGCTGCCCCCGGACACCACCAAGGACGACCGCGCGCAGGTGGTCGCGCGGGTGCTCGAGGAACTCGAGATGACCCAGCACCTGCACACCCGGGTGGACAAGCTGTCCGGCGGCCAGCGCAAGCGCGCGTCGGTGGCGCTGGAGCTGCTGACGGGGCCGTCGCTGCTGATCCTGGACGAGCCGACGTCCGGCCTGGACCCGGCCCTGGATCGCCAGGTGATGACGATGCTGCGGCAGTTGGCCGACGCCGGTCGTGTGGTGCTCGTGGTCACGCACTCGCTGACGTACCTGGATGTCTGCGACCAGGTCTTGCTGCTGGCGCCCGGCGGAAAGACGGCGTTCTGCGGGCCGCCAAGCCAGATCGGTCCGGCGATGGGCACGACGAACTGGGCCGACATCTTCAGCACTGTCGCGGGCGACCCCGACGGCGCCAAGGCCCGCTACCTGGCGCGGACGGGACCGCCCCCGCCGCCACCGCCGGCGGAGAAACCCGCCGAGATCGGCGACCCGTCGCACACCAGCCTGTTCCGGCAGTTCTCTACGATCGCGCGGCGGCAGGTGCGGCTGATCGTGTCCGACCGCGGCTATTTCGTGTTCCTGGCGCTGCTGCCGTTCATCATGGGCTCGCTGTCGATGTCGGTGCCCGGTGATGTGGGCTTCGGCAGGCCGAACCCCATGGGCGCGGCGCCCACCGAACCGGCGCAAATTCTGGTGCTGCTCAACGTCGGCGCGGTCTTCATGGGAACGGCGCTGACGATTCGGGATCTCATCGGGGAGCGGGCGATCTTCCTGCGCGAGCAGGCGGTCGGCTTGTCGACGTCCGCCTACCTACTCGCGAAGGTGTTCGTCTATACCGTGTTCGCCGTCATTCAGTCCGCGATCGTGACCGTCATCGCGGTCCTCGGGAAGGGCGGCCCGACGCAGGGTGCGGTGGCGCTGGGCATTCCCAACCTGGAGCTCTTCGTCGACGTCGCGATGACGACCGTCGCCTCGGCGATGCTCGGGCTGGTGTTGTCATCGATTGCCAGGTCGAACGAGCAGATCATGCCGCTGCTGGTCGTGGCGGTGATGTCGCAGCTGGTGTTCTCCGGCGGCATGATTCCGGTCACCGATCGCCTCGGGCTGGACCAAATGTCTTGGGCCACACCGGCCAGATGGGGCTTCGCGGCGTCGGCCTCCACCGTCGACCTGCTCAGCCTGCAGGACAAGGTTCCGCAGACGCCGCACGACTCGCACTGGCGTCACACGGCCGGCGCGTGGTGGTTCGACATGGGCATGCTGATATTGCTCTGCGTCGTGTACCTGGGGTTCGTGCGCTGGAAGATTCGCCTCAAGGGCGGCTGAGCCTCATCGGCGTTTGAGTGTGCGCTGGCGGTTTTCGGTCTGCGTCCGGGGCGGTGAAGTCGCGATCTTCTCGCCCTGGCTTCACGCTGAGAGCACTGGGTTCACACTCAAAGCACTAGGCGCCTTTTCGCACCGCCTGCTCGGCGGCGGCGCGCATCCGGTCCGACAGCTGAAGCAGGGCATGCTCGCCGACCCCGTGTGGCACCGTGTAGGCAAGTTGCCGTAACTCAAGGGCGCAATCGCGCAACTCCTGGCGGAGGCGGGTCTCAAGGGTGGGCATGGCTTCTTCCTCTACGCGTGGCGGCTGAGAGAAATTTTCTCAGCCCGCCCACGGATCCGCGATCGGGGCGAAGCGTTTTTACGGGAGATTGACAGGGTTTTTACATCTGGTGAACGGGATCCAATTCGACGCGCAGCAGTGCGCCCCGGCGCGTGATGCCTTGCGGGGGAGCGGTGGTGCCGCCGTCTGTCGTGACGAAGGCGACGCGTCCGTGCTCGCCGGGGCCGCGTCCCCACGCGGCGCTGGACGGTCCGACGAGCATTTCATCGAACGGGTCGCCGGCGATGTGGCGGACCTCGCTGCCGTGCCGCGGCGCGAGCGGCACCCGATCGATGGTGTTGGTGCGATGCCTTGTGACGTAAGCGAATCCGGCGTCCTCGTCGAGGCAGAAGTCGTCGGCATTGTCGATCGCGGCGACGAACTGCGGCGCCCCGGCTGGATCGAGGGTGGATGAATCCACGGGGACGCGCATGAACACCTTCTGCGCGGTTGAGGTGTAGTACAGGTATCCGGTCTGCGCCCCGTAACGCACCCCGTTGACCCCCGGCTGCGGCGGCGGGGGCACGCCGCTGTCGGGATCATCGCCCATCGTGTCGTCGGCGAGCCACACCCGGGCCGTCGCGCTGCGGGCGTCATCGGCCAGGTCCACGCGCCAGATCAGTCCGGCAAAACAGTCGGCGATCGCCAGTACGTTCGGCCCGAGCACGCAACTGCCATTGAGGGCGCGGACGCGGTCGTCGAACGTGAACATGAGCTCCGGCGATAACGGCGCTCCGGGGGCCCACCCATTGAAATCGATTCGGGCCAAATGCGATTCATGGGTGGTGTAGCCCTCGGTGAGGCAGACCACGAACACGTCGGGCGCCACCTCCGCGATGCCGGTGATCGGGTGGTCGAAGGTATGCGCCAAAACCGGTTCGGCGACCGCTCCGGGCTCCGTGGGCCGAACCCACCAGAGCTCTTTGTGCACGACATCGGTGACGAGAATCGACCCGTCGGCGCGCACGGCGAGGTTTTCCGGGAAGTACCACTGCGGGAAGAAGGCGACGGGCGTCATCGTGACGGCGGGCAGTGGTGGCAGGGCCATCCTCATTGCGCCAATCCCTGGGCATTGGCCGGGACGTCGAAGGCGCTCAGCGTCATACACACCATGGTGAACCAGCCCAGCAGCACGGCGACGTCCACGATGCCCGCGTAACCGAGCAACTCCGTGGCGCGCCGGTACAGGCCTAGTGGCACGACGCGTGCGGCGACCAACGCCGATGCCAGCTCGTAAACCACCTGCTGGCGCGGGTCGTCGAAAGACGTTGGCAGCCCGGCGATCATCGCTTCGACCCGCCGCGGGTCCAGGCGGCCATCGCGCTCCGCGATGATCTCGTGTTCGTAATTGGCGTATGGGCTGCGCCACCGGGCGTTGACGATGGTGGTCGCGATCTCGATCTCGGCTTTCGTCAGCGTCGACTCGCGCTGGAAGTAGGCACCGGTCGGGACGATCGTCTTCGACAGCGTGGGGTTGGCGAGCCAAATCTTGTGCGGACCGGGAACCAGCCCCCGCAGTTCGCGGGTGAAGTTATAAGCCTCTTTCATCTGCGGCGACATCTCGCCGACCGGCGTCTCGACGAACCGGCCGAATGTGCCGAAATCTGATCTGTCATCCACCGATCAGAAGTACCGCGGTGCCGGGCTGTCGAAACAGGATCGCCGCGCTGCGGCTCAGGGGCGCACCGCGACGAAGGTCTCGTTGGGCACGCCGGCGGCCAGCCCGTCGACGTCGAAGGGTTCGCGCAGCCGCGCGCGCAGCTTCGCGGGGTCGAGGAGCAGGCTGATCTCGGCGGTCTGGCGCGCGAACAGGCGTCCGAAAAGCGGGTACAGCCAACGCATCAACGCCCGTTCGGATCGGCTGCACCGCGCCGCGCAGTAGCCGACGTGGCCCAGCTCGTCGGTGAGGATCTCGGTGTAAAGCCGGTCGATCCGGGCGGCCACGTCCGGCTCGTCGGCGAACAACTCGACGCCAACCCGGCGCAACTCGTCAAACATGATGCAGCCCGCCATCTCTCCGGCGCCCACGAACGGGAACCCGATTCGCTCGGGCAGGAAAACTTCCATCTTGACGAATTGCCGCATCACGAACGGCGGCACGACGACCTGGAACGGCAGGCCGAACATGTCCAGCACGTAGCTCAAGAGCCGGGTGTGGTAGTGCTCCTCGAGCGCCAGGTACACCCGCTCGGGCGGCTGGTCCGCGCCGCCGATCAGTCCATACGCATCGCCCAGGTCCACGCCGAATCGCTCCGTCTGGTTCAGTTTCGCGGTGGCCAACAGGAACAGCATCTCGGGGGAGAGCCCCGCTTCGGGTCGGCGGCGGCGCAGGTTTCGCAGGAACACGCGCTGATCGATGGGCCGGCTGGAGCGAACCGGGTCGGCCACCAGCGACGCGAAGAAATCCTCCCGGCTGGACAGCCGGCGATGCAGCAGATCCGCGTCGCCGTCCCGACGGACGAGAAAGTCCCGATAGCCCTCGATGGCCGTGCTGGTCATGATGCCTCCATTCCGTCGACGATGGTCTTGACGTATCGGTCCAGGAGCGCCACGCGTGACCGGTGCGCCGTTGCCGCGGTGACCAGCAATGCGAACAGCCCGGTCAAGAAGATGGCGCCGAGTTCGCCGGCGTCCGCGTCCGGCGCCACCCGCCCGGCGGCCTGCGCTTCCGCGATCGCGGCGATGACGAACTCCGCCAGCGGGTGCTCGGCCAGCTCGTCCTCGATGGGGCGCGTCGCGGAGAAGTGCAGCGCGAGCATGTCCCTGAAGACGACCGGCCCGAGCCGCTCCTCGGCGGCAAGCACCTGGCGCACGAGCGAAGTAAGCATCGACCTCAGGTCGCCCGGCGCGCCGGTCTCCGTGGCGAGCATCGCCACGATCTTGGCCTCTTCGTCGCGTTCCAGCTCGGCCAGCACGTGTTCCTTGGTCGGGAAATGGAAATAGAACGTGCCCCGCGCCACGCCGACCGCCGAAGCGATCGCGGCGACGTCGGTGCCCGCCAACCCCGACCTCCCGATCTCGGCGACGGCGGCGTCGAACAGGCGAGCGCGCGTCTGCAGCCGCTGCGCCTCCCTCGCGCTCACCACCTGCGTCACCGACGGCATACGAGCGAACGTACCGGGTTCATTGACGCGCGTCAATGACGACCGTCAACGAGCTGCGGGGGAATCGCAAGCCTGGTTAATGGAACGGATATCTGGCGCCGGCCATCGTGGCTGAGCACACTGAGAGGGCACGTCACCTGATGTGGGGCAAAGGGGCCGCGATGGATTTCGAACTCGACGCCGGGCAACGCGCCTGGCTGGCCGAGGTTCGCGAATTCCTCCAGGAGAACGTCACCGCGGAACTGCGGGCCGAACTCGCCGAGCATGACCTTGAGTTCCCCGACGGCGAAGTCGCCCGGTTTCGCCGCAAGATCGGCGAAAAAGGCTGGTTCGGGCTCAACTGGCCGCGCGAGTACGGCGGGCTGGGCCTCGGCGCCGTGCACCAGCACCTGCTGATGAGCGAGTTCGAATACTGGGGCGTGCCCGGGCCCGACCTGACCGTCACCTCGGTAGCGCCGATGATCATGCGGCACGGCACCGAGCGGAACAAATCCGAATGGCTGCCACCGATCGCCAGGGGCGAAATGATCTGTGCGGTCGGCTATTCCGAGCCCGACGCGGGCACCGACCTGGCTAGCCTGCGCACCCGCGCGACGCGCGACGGGCGGGACTGGGTGATCAACGGCACCAAGACCTGGAACAGCGGCGCCCAGCGCGCCACCCACGAGTGGCTGTGCGTGCGCACCGACCCGAATGCCGCGCGCCACCGGGGGATTTCGGTCATCATCGTGCCGATCGACAGCCCGGGCGTCGAAATCCGCCCGCTGTACGCGTGGTCGGGCTATCGCACCAACGAGGTGCACTTCCGCGACGTGCGCGTCCCCGTCACCAACCTGATCGGCGAGGTCAACCGGGGCTGGACCTACATCACCGGCGCCCTCGACCTCGAGCGCGGTGCGCTGACCAACGCCGGCGATCTGCGCCGCGCCGTCGACGATCTGCACGCCCTGGCGCGAAGCCCGCGCCGCGACGGCTCGGTGCCGGTGCGAGACGGGGCGCTGCGCCGCCGCCTGGCACGAGTCGAGGCCGACGTGGAGGCGGCCACGCTGATGGGCTACGAGGCCGCCTCGATCCTGGACGGCGGCGCTATCCCGACCGTCGAGGTCAGCGTCGAGAAGGTCTTCACCAGCGAGTTGCGCCAGCGCATCGCCGAATTGGCGCTCGATCTCCTCGGGCCGGACGGCCTGCTGGCGCATCGCGGCCCGGACGCGCCGCTGGCCGGCAAGTTCGAACGGCTCTACCGGGCCGCCCCGCTGATGCGCTTCGGTGGCGGCACCAACGAAGTCCTGCGCGACATCATCGCCCAGCGCGGCCACGGGATGCCGTCGTATGGACGTTAGGCCGACCGCCGAGCGGCGCGAGTTCGCCGCGACGCTGCGCGCGCTGCTGGCCGCGGAGAGCCCGATCAGCCTGGTCCGCGGCCTGACCGAATCGGGCGCGGAACGAAGCACCCCCGCGCTGTGGAAGGCGTTGGCCGACGCCGGTGTCTTCGGGCTGGCCATCGCGCAGCAGCACGGCGGCTCCGGGGGATCGGTCGAAGATCTCGCCGTCTTCTACACCGAGGCGGGGCGCGCCCTATGCCCGACGACGGCGCACAGCACGATCCAGGCCGCGTTGGCGATCGATCAGCTCGGCCGCCAACCCGCCAAGGCCGAGTGGCTGCCGCGGCTGACGAGCGGCAGCCTTCGCGGCGCGACCGCGCTGTGGAACGCCCGCGACGCCGCCGTCATCACCCCGGTGCTTGGCGCCGAACCCGACTCGACCGGTGGCTGGCGGCTCACCGGCACGGCGGACTACGTCAGCGACGCCGACGTCGCCGACGTCGTCGTGGTGTCGGCCGCCGCCGGCGCGCGCACGCTGGTCTTCGTCGCGGACGCGCATGCAAACGGCCTAACCGTCGAGCCGCTCGCCATGGCCGGCGGCCACCGGGCCTGCACGGTGCGCTTCGACGGCGCGGTCGTCGACGCCGACGCGCTGCTCGGCGACGTCGACCGGCCGGGCCTGCGGCGCGTCGCCAACACCGCGGTGGCGCTGGGATCCCTCGACCTCGTTGGGGTCGGGCAGGCCGCGCTGGATCGCACCGTCGAATACACCAAGCTGCGCCACCAATTCGGACGCCCGATCGCGTCGTTCCAGGCGGCCCAGCACCTGGTCGCCAACATGCACATCGCCTTGGCCGCCGCACGATTGGCCGCGCACTCCGCGGTCTTCTGGCTGGCGCGCGGTCAGCTGGCCACCCGGCAAACGGCGATCGCGCGCATGCACGCCGCCGCCGCGGCCCGGCTGATCACCCGGGACGCCCACCAATTGCACGGCGGGATGGGCTACGTCACGGAAACCGACCTGCACCTGTGGAGCGAGCGGGCGCGACTGGGGTCGACGCTCGGCGGGGGAGCCGACGTCGCCGCGGCCTGGCTGGAGGAGAGCATGAATGAGTGAGGACAGCTTGATCGACGCCGAATCGGCGGCGCGCGTCGGCACCGTCGCCGCGTCCGGCACGGGCGAGGTGAACCGTCGCGATTGGCAGCGCTGGGCCGCGGCGGTCGGTGACCACAACCCGTTATGGTTCGACCCGGAGTTCGCCCGCGCCAACGGCTTTCGCGACATCATCTGCCCCCCGCTGTTCCTGCAATACGCCGTCCTGGGTGTCACGCGGCTGGACGGGCTGCGCCCCGACGGATCCTCCGGTGCCGCCTCGGGCAGC
Organism: Mycobacterium sp. UM_CSW; assembly: GCF_000455205.1. Lineage (GTDB taxonomy): Bacteria > Actinomycetota > Actinomycetes > Mycobacteriales > Mycobacteriaceae > Mycobacterium. The sequence goes on from NZ_AUWQ01000041.1 coordinate 88,569, forward strand.
CTCGCCTTTCCGCGCGCCCCCAAGCGGATGGCCGGCGGCGAGAGCTTCACCTTCCACCTGCCCGCCTACCACCGCGACGAGATCGAGATGGTCCGCACCATCGAATCCATCGTCGAAAAGCAGGGTCGCTCAGGAAGATTTGTGCTGGTCAGCTGGCACACCGTGTACCGCAACCAGCACGGCGATCTCGTCGCCGAAGCGTCGACGTCGATGATCGCGCGGCCCTAGGAGCGCCATGACCGACCAAGTGTTCTACGAGGACGTCGCCGTCGGCGACCGGATGCCCACGCTGACGGTCACCGTCGACGAAACGCAGCTGTTCTTCTTCAGCGCCGCCACCTACAACGGCCACCGCATCCACTACGACAAGGAGTGGGCCCGTACCGTCGAGGGCTACGACGACGTGCTCGTACACGGGCCACTGCAGGCGGCACTGCTGGCCCGCGCGATCGGCGACTGGATCGGCGGACGCGGCCGCCTGGTGTCCTTCTCGGTACAGAACCGGGCCGTCGCCTATCCCGGCCAGCCGCTCAGCTTCGGCGGCGAGGTGACGGGCAAGCGCCTCACCGAGAGCGGCGCGGGCCTCCTGGATCTCGAGATCTCCGGCCACCGCGACGACACCGTGCTGATGCCCGGAACGGCGACCGTCGAGCTGCCCCGACGCGGAACCCCGTCGTGACCGGGCTGCGCGGGGAAGCGGCGATCATCGGGATCGCCGAGCTGCCCGCCGAACGGCGCCCGACCGGGCCGCCACGGTTCACCCTCGACCAGTACGCGTTGTTGGCGAAGCTGGCCATCGAGGACGCCGGCGTCGACCCCGGCTGCGTCAACGGCCTGCTCACCCACGGGGTGGCCGAATCGGCGATGTTCGCCCCGGCCACGCTGTGCGAATACCTCGGCATGGCATTGGATTTCGGTGAGCGGGTGGATCTCGGGGGAGCCACCTCGGCGGGAATGGTGTGGCGCGCCGCGGCGGCCGTGGAGCTCGGCATCTGCGACGCGGCACTGGCCGTCGTCCCGGGGTCGGCCGCCCTGCCGCAGTCCCAACGGCGGCCGCCGCCCGCACCGAATTGGTATGGGGCGTCATCGAACACCTACGGCTCCCCGCAGGCCGAGTTCGAGATCCCGTACGGCAACGTCGGCCAGAACGCCCCCTACGCGCAGATCGCCCAGCGCTACGCGGCCGAGTTCGGCTACGACGCCGCCGCCGTCGCCAAAATCGCGGTCGACCAGCGCGCCAACGCCTGCGCGCATCCGGGCGCGGTGTTCCACGGAACCCCGATCACGGTTGACGACGTTCTCGCCAGCCCGATGATCGCCGATCCCATCCACATGCTCGAGACGGTGATGCGGGTGCACGGGGGAGCCGGGGTCCTGGTCGCCAGCGCCGACATCGCGCGCCGAAGCCGCAACCGCCCCGTCTGGATCACGGGCTTCGGTGAGCACATCGCGTTCAAAACCCCGACCTACGCCGACGACCTGCTGCGCACGCCGATTGCGCGCGCCGCCGAGAAGGCGTTCGCGATGGCGGGGCTGGACCGGTCCGATGTCGACGTCGCCTCGATCTACGACTGCTACACCATCACGGTGCTGATGAGCCTGGAGGACGCCGGCTTCTGCGCCAAAGGCCAAGGCATGTCCTGGGTTAGCGACCACGATCTGACTTACCGCGGCGACTTCCCCCTCAATACCGCGGGCGGTCAACTGTCCTTCGGTCAGGCGGGGATGGCCGGGGGGATGCACCACGTCGTGGACGGGGCGCGTCAGGTCATGGGCCGGGCCGGCGACGCACAGGTGCCCGGCTGCGACGTCGGGTTCATCACCGGCAACGGCGGGATCATGAGCGAGCAGGTCGCCTTGCTGATCCGGGGGGACTAGCGTGACCGCCGAATACCCCGTGCCCGAGCCCACGCCGGTCTCCCAACCGTTCTGGGACGGCCTGCGCCAGCACCGAATCCTGGTGCAGTACTCGCCGTCGCTGCAACGCCACGTCTTCTACCCGCGCAGCCTGGCCCCCGGTTCGCTTGCCGACGACCTGGAATGGCGCGAAATCGACGGCGCCGGAACGCTGTACACGTTCACCGTCGCGCGCCGACCCACCGGCCCGCCCTGGGCCGACGCGGTGCCGCAACTGCCCGCGGTGGTGGCTTGGGACGCCGGGCCACGGATCAGCACCGAATTGGTGGACGTCGACCCGGCCGGCATCCGAATCGGAATGCGGGTCACGCCCGTGTTTTACGATCTGCCCGAGAGCGGAATCACCTTGCTGAAGTATCGGCCGGCGTGACCGGCCCAGCGGCGGAGGCCACCATGGACGACCCGATCGACGGCGTCGTGCAGGCGATGCTGCGCGAACTGAACGACGGATTCCCGCGCGTCGAGACCATGACCGGACCCGAAGCCCGCGCCGCGGTCGCCCAACGACGGCTGCCCGTCGAGAACGTCGGCGACGTTCGCGACACCATCGACCACGCGATCCCGGGCCCGGCGGGCGCCCTCCCGGTGCGGATCTACCACCCGCACGGCGAACCGTTCGGCCGCCGCCCCGGGATCGTCTTCTACCACGGCGGCGGATTCGTGTTCTGCGACATCGAATCCCACGACGGCTTCTGTCGCGCCCTGGCGCGCGGCGCCCAGGCCGTCGTCGTGTCCGTCGGCTACCGCCTGGCCCCCGAACACCCCGCACCCGCGGCCGCGCTCGACGCCTTCGCCGCGTACTGCTGGGTGGTAGAACACGCGGCCGGGCTCGGCATCGACCCCATGCGGACGGCGGTCGCCGGCGACAGCGCCGGCGGGAATCTCGCGGCCGTCACCGCGATCCTGTGTCGCGAACGAAGCGTCTCCCCGCCGGCCGCCCAGCTGCTGCTCTACCCGGCCATCGACCCGTCGTTCGACACCGACAGCTACCACCGCTATGGCACCGGATACTTCAACACCCGCGCCGCGATGCAGTGGTACTGGCGGCAATACCTCGGCGCCGACAGGCTCGTCGACCCGCCCTACCTGGTGGCGCCCGCCCGCGCGGATTCTCATGCGGACCTGCCCCCCGCGGTGATCGCGACCGCCGGGCTGGATCCGCTGCACAGCGAAGGATGCCACTACGCGCACCGCCTGCGCAGCGCCGGGGTACCGGTCGTGCACCGCGATTTCCCGGGATTGTTCCACGGGTTCATGACGATTCAATCCTTTCCGCCGGCGGCCTCGGCGCGCGAGATGATATGCGGCGACCTGCGCGGGCTCCTCGCGCCGACGCGTTGCGAGGCGACATGACCGATACGGACGTCATCGTCGTCGGCGCGGGGTTCGCCGGACTGTATGCCGTGCACCGGGCGGCCTCGGCGGGGCTGTCGGTGATCGGCATCGAGGCGGCTCCCGACGTGGGCGGCACCTGGTATTGGAATCGCTATCCTGGCGCACGGTGCGACGTCGAAAGTGTGGACTACTCATACTCGTTCGACGAGGAACTGCAGCGGAGCTGGACCTGGACAGAACGCTTCGCCGCGCAGCCGGAGATCCTGGCCTATCTCCGCCACGTCGCCGACCGGTTCGACCTGCGCCGCCACTACCGGTTCGGCGTCCACGTGGTCGGCGCCGACTTCGACCAGGACGACGGGCGCTGGCACGTGCGCACCTCCGGCGGCCAGGAGCACGCCGCGCGTTATCTGTTGTGCGCGACGGGCTGCCTTTCGGCGGTGAACCGCCCCGACATCCCCGGCGCCGGCGACTTCGCCGGCGAGGTGTACTTCACGGCCGAGTGGCCAGACGAGGATCCGGACCTGCGCGGCAAATGGGTGGGGCTGATCGGCACGGGTTCGTCTGGCATTCAAGCGGTTCCGGTCATCGCCGCCGAGGCGGAGCGGCTGGTGGTGTTCCAGCGCTCGGCGAACTACAGCATCCCGATGCCCAACCGCCCATGGTCTCCCGAGGAACAGCAACAGATCCGGGAGGACTACCCGGAGCGCCGCCGGCTGTCGGCCTACGCCTCGGCGGGCACGCCGCACGGCACCTACCACAAGAAGGCGATCGACACCGAACCGCAGGAGCGCCTCGATGCCCTGTGGCGGCGCTGGCGCGAGGGCGGCGTGCTGTTCGCCAAGACCTTCCCCGATCAGAACAGCGACCCGGCGGCGAACGACATCGCAAGGGAATTCGCCGAGGAACGCATCCGGGAAATCGTGCACGATCCCGTCGTCGCGGCCGATCTCATACCGGTCGACCACCCGATCGGGACCAAGCGGATCTGTACCGACGCAGGTTATTACGCGACGTTCAACCGCGACAACGTCCGGCTGGTGAACCTGCGCCGCGAGCCCATCGACTCCATCACCGGTGAGGGCGTGCGAACCAGCGAAGCCACCTACCCGTGCGACGTGCTGGTCTTCGCGACCGGCTTCGACGCGCTGACCGGTGCGCTGACCCGGATCGACCCGTGCGGGCCCGGCGGAGTGCGGCTGCGCGACGTGTGGGCCGACGGCCCGCTGACGTTCCTCGGCCTGATGGTGCCGGGCCTGCCCAACCTGTTCACCATCAGCGGGCCCGGCAGCCCGTCGGTGCTGGCCAACATGGTGCTGCACGCCGAGGTGCAGATCGACTGGGTGATCGAACTGATGCTCACGGCGCGCCGACTCGGCCTCAGCGAGGTGGAACCGCGCCGCGACGCCGCCGTGGCCTGGACCCGCCACGTGGCACAGGCCGCCGACCAGACGCTTTTCCCCAAGGCCGCGTCGTCGTGGTACCTGGGCGCCAACATCGAAGGCAAGAAGCGCGTATTCATGCCCTACGCCGGCGGTTTCGGTAACTACCGGCGCCACTGCGACGCGGTCGCCGCCCACAACTACGCCGGGCTGGTGCTGACCACCCGATGACCGAGACTGTGCAGCAGCTGCTACGCGAACGCCGCAACGACGACACTGTCGCGGTCGTCCACGCCGACCGGACGTGGACCTGGCGGCAACATCTGGCCGAGGCCGAGGCCGAGGCGGCCGCGCTGATCGGCCTCGCCGACCCCGCCCGTCCGCTGCACGTCGGCGCGCTGCTCAGCAACTCCCCGGCGATGCTGCGCGCCATGGCCGCCGCCGCGCTGGGCGGCTACGTGTTGTGCGGGATCAACACCACCCGGCGTGGGCCAGGGCTGCTCGCCGACATCCGCCGATCCGACTGCCAGATCCTGCTCGTCGACGGCGAGCACCTGCCCCTGTTGGAAGGCCTGGCGCTCAACGGGATTCAGGTCATCGACGTGGGCTCGACGCGTTACGCCGACGCGGTCGCCGCGGCCCCGGCCCTCGTTCCGCATCGCGAGGTCACCGCCGCGGACACCCTGATGATGATCTTCACCTCCGGCACCAGCGGAGACCCCAAGGCCGTCCGATTCGCGCACGGCATGGCGATCATGTGCGGGACCAGCCTGATCTGGCAGTACGACGTCACCGCCGAGGACGTCTGCTACCTGGCCATGCCGCTGTTTCACTCCAACGGGATCGCCGCCGGATGGGCGGTCGCCATCGGCAGCGGCGCCACGATGGTGCCGGCCAAGTTCTCGCCGTCACGCTTCATCGACGACGTGCGCCGCTACCAGGTGACCTACCTGAACTATGTCGGCAAGCCGCTGGCGCTGATCCTTGCCACGCCCGAACGTCCCGACGACGCCGAGACCTCGCTGCGGATCGCGTTCGGCAACGAGGCGACCGATCGCGACATCGACGAGTTCGCACGGCGTTTCGGATGCCGCGTCATCGACAGCTTCGGCTCCAGCGAGTTCGCGGTGATCGTCGTGCGCGAGGACGGCGCCCCACCCGGCTCGATCGGCAAGCCCTACCCGGGAGTCAGCATCTACAACCCGCGAACCCTGACCGAGTGCGCGGTGGCGGAGTTCGACGACCACGGCGCGCTGACCAACTTCGACGACGCCGTCGGCGAACTCGTCAACACCCAGGGCGCCGGACCGTTCACCGGCTACTACAACGATCCCGCCGCGACGGCCGAGCGCATGCGGCACGGCATGTACTGGTCGGGCGATCTGGCCTACCGCGACGCCGACGGCTGGATCTATCTGGCCGGGCGCACCGCGGACTGGATGCGGGTGGACGGCGAAAACCTGGCGGCCGCGCCGATCGAGCGGATCCTGGAACGGCTGCCGCAGGTCGGTCAGGTCGCGGTTTATGCGGTGCCCGACGACCGGGTCGGCGACCAGGTGATGGCCGCACTCGTGCTACGCGACGAAACCCCCTTGAGCCCCGATGATTTCGAGAAGTTCCTCGCCTCGCAGCCCGACCTGTCGCCCAAGGCGTGGCCGCGCTACGTGCGGATCAACGACGACCTGCCCGCGACCGCCACCAACAAGATCCTCAAACGGGAGTTGATCGCCGCCGGCATCACCGCGCAGGGTGGGATGCTGTGGACCCGCGCGACGCGCGGCACCACCTACAGCGTGACGCCGTGACTCACCCGGCCTCGGCGGGCGCAATCTGGCTGAACTGTTCGGTGGCCGCTAGGGCGGGCTTCCACCATTTCGCCAGGGCCAACAGTTCGGTGACCTCCTCGTCGAGGGTTGTCGCCCGGGAGCGCAGGATCGTTGCCACGTCGGGGGATCCGGGCGTGGCGTCTGCGGTTTTGGCTCTGGCGGCGTGAGCCAGTTGTAAGGTTTGCGACGCCGCGTCGTGTTCGGCGGTTGGCACGGCGTTTGCCTGGAGGAACCCGGCCAGCTCGTGCGGCGCTATGTCGCGGAAATAGGGACGCAGGTGCAGGATGGCGTCGCGGATTTCGATAATTGTTTGGTGTAGCTGCAGGGTGGTCTTTTGAAACCGATAATTGTCGTCGTCGAGGTTGAAACTGCTTTCCGGGACCACCGTTGTCAAGCTTGCCCTTAAGGCGGCCAAGTTTTTCCAGGAGCGGCTGGTGGGATCCAGTCCGAGGTACCGCAGCACTCGCGCTACGAGCGGAACAGCTCCGAAGCCATACACGATGACTGCTATGCAAAAGGCCTCAAAGCCGTGCAACCAGAGCCGGAACCTCAGGGTGTCGGTCCAGCCGAGCTGATCGGTCGCGGCAGAGACCAGCGCTTCCAGGCAGGCTGCTGCGGTCAGCACACCGACCAGTAGCCCGCCGACGGCGAGGAAGAGGTCACGTTTCTGGGTGCTCTTTCGCACCTCGGCTGCGAACATCCAAATAGCCCGAACCGCCAGCAGGAGAATCATGGCCGTATAGAAGCTGCAGGCCAAGACTCCGTCCCAGCCGCCGGCGACTTCAAGGGTTTGACCGGCAACGCGGGCACGGGTCGCCGCGACCAGGTATGCCACGCATAATATGACCGCGGCCAGGCGGTAATAGCGGTGACCCCGGCGCGTTTCGACCGGTGAGAGCCGAGTCCACAACATCGTGAAGCCAATGAATTCGGTGGCGGCGAAGATCATTGCCGCGGAAGATAATTGCTGGGCGGTGGTGACGGTCAACAGAGCCCGTTTGGACAGCATGACTTCTACTTCGTGCTCACGCAGGAGCTCGATCAGCAGGATCCAGGCCATCAGATTGCTGTAGTACCTCTCGTAGAGGTTGGTCCTGCACCAGCGGAAGCGCGCGGCGAGAAGCACCGCCATGGCGATGATCACGGGCCAGGCGATGAAGCCTGGGACGGTGGAGGTCATCGCCGATGGAAGAAGGCGCTACGCATCATCATCGACGAGCGTTCGTTGGCTTCGGCGGCCGCGATCATCAGCAGGGAAGCGAACATTTCGGCATCGCGCTCTTGCTCGCTGCCGCCATTGCTGCGCCCGAGCACCGCGTGCACGGTTTGAGGATCGATATCGGGCAAGACCTGGCGGCACAGGTCGTGTTCCCGCCCCTTGTCTGCGCCGAAAGCAGGACTTCGGTGGTGACCTAGGAGCATGTGCCCGATCTCGTGGCCGACGATCTGGTCGATGTGGTAGTCGGTGGTCCCGATCTCGTGCAGGATCAGGTCGTCGTTGTCGCGAGCCAGCCACAGCCCGCATGGACTGTCGGCCAGAGCGGCGGTGTCGGTCGGAATCAATCTGATTGGGCGGCCGCGCAATTCGGCCAGATTGCGGATGAACACGTCCCTGTCCCAGGGGACCGGGATCGGTTGGCGACGTGCCAGCGCCAAGATGTCACCATTCGAAAGTGTCATTTACGCCTCCCCCTCACCGGCGCCCGGGTGCGCGATCGGCGGAAGCCGCTCAAGTTCGCGAACGCGGTCAAGAATCAGGGCCACACTGTTGAGTGCCTGCGGAGTAAGGCCGCTCGCACGCATGGCCAAGTCCCGTACGCCGTTATCACGCAACGCTTGCAGAAGATTGAGTTGGGCATCGATCTGCGCGTCCGGATCGCGATCAATGAGATAGCTGGCCGGTACCCCGAAAAACTCGGCGATGGCGCGCAAATGTTGGACCGTTGGGTTGTCCTTGACTCCGCTTCTCAGCTGCCAGAGGTATGCCGGGCTGATCGAGACACCGGTTTGGGTGGTGATCGCGGCCGCGGCGGCAGCATTCGACAGCGGCGGCGTGTCTGGCCGACGCATGATCTCGAAGAGCTTGTTCAGGCGGGCCGCCAGGTCGCCCTTCTCCACGCCTTGCGCATCCCCGTGGCCGCCCATGTGTACTCCCGTTTATCATGACCGCTATCGGCATGTACTCACGTTACTCAACTGGGGATGGTACGTCGGGCGATACCGGGTGACAAACTTTGGAAGGACACTACATGCTGCACCGGATCGCGCTGTTGGCTATCGCCGCGCCGCGGCGGGTCATCGCCGTTGCCTTGCTGATCCTTATCGGGGCAACGGTTTTTGGCGCCCCGGTCGCTCCGAGCCTGTCGGTAGGCGGCTTCCGGGATCCGAGCTCGGAGTCGGCCCACGCCAGCGGGCTGTTAACCGACAAGTTCGGTCAAAGCGATCAACAGCTGGTGTTTGTGGTGACTGCGCCCGGAGGTGCCGCCAGCGATCAAGCTCGTCGGGTCGGCACCGATATCGGCGAACAGCTGTTGCGGTCCCCGCACGTGCTGAACGTGTCCTCGGCGTGGACCGCTGCACCGGAAATCGCGGCCGGGCTGATTAGCAAGGACGGCAAGTCCGGCTTGATCGTGGCCAACCTCAAAGGCGGGGAAAACAACGCGCCGAAATACGCCAAGGCGCTGTCCGATCAAATCGGGGGCGACCGCGACGGAGTCGACGTGCGCGCTGGGGGAATGGCGATGGTCTACGCGCAGGTCAACGATCAAACCCAGCGCGACCTGGTGTTGATGGAATTCATCGCAATCCCGTTGAGCTTCCTTGCGCTGGTGTGGGTGTTCGGTGGCCTGCTCGCGGCGGCGCTGCCCGTTGCCGTGGGGCTGATCGCCATCGTCGGTTCCATGTCGATACTGCGGCTACTGACTTTCACCACGGACGTCTCGATTCTGGCGCTCAACCTCAGCACCGCGCTGGGCCTGGCGCTGGCCATCGACTACACGCTATTGATCATCAGCCGCTACCGCGACGAGCTGGCCGAAGGAGCCACTCCCAACGACGCACTGATCCGGACGATGGCCACGGCCGGGCGAACCGTGCTCTTCTCCGCGACCACGGTAGCGCTGTCGATGGCCGTGATGCTGTTGTTCCCCATGTACTTCTTGAGATCGTTCGCCTATGCCGGAGTTGCAACCGTCGCATTTGCGGGTCTGGCGGCGATCATGGTGACCCCGGCAGCGATTGCCGCACTGGGGCCCCGGCTGGACTCCCTGGATGTTCGCCGGCTGGCACGTCGGGTGCTGCATCGACCTGATCCGCTGCCGAGACGACCGGAACAGCTGTTCTGGTACCGGTCAACCAAGCTGGTGATGCGCCGAGCGATGCCCATCGGGCTGGCCGCGCTCGCCGTGCTGCTGCTGCTGGGATTCCCATTCCTGCACGTGAAGTGGGGCTATTCCGACGACCGCCTGTTGCCGCGATCTGCGTCCGCCCATCAGGTGGGCGACCAGCTCCGCAACGGTTTCGCCAACGATTCCGCGCCGGCGATACAGGTCGTCATCCCCAACGCGCGCGACCTGGTTCCTTCCGACTTTGACGGCTACGCTGCCGAACTGTCTCGGGTGCCCGACGTGTCCGCGGTAGCCGCTCCGGCCGGCACCTTCATCGATGGGCACGATGTTGGGCCACCGGAGGCCGCGACTGGGATCGTCGGCGGCAGTGCATTTTTGACCGTCGCCAGTTCCGCGCCGTTGAATTCGTCAGCCTCCGACACCCAACTCGACCGGTTACACAAGCTGCCGGGCCCCGGTGGCCGGTCAGTCCAGCTCGCTGGCCTCGCGCAAGCCGACCGCGACAGCGTCGAAGCCATCACCTCGCGCCTGCCGCTGGCGGTCGGATTTATCGCTGTCGTCACCTTCGCCCTGCTGTTCTTGCTTACCGGTAGCGTGGTGCTGCCACTCAAGGCGTTGATCCTCAACGTCTTATCGCTGACGGCGACGTTCGGTGCCTTGGTGTGGATATTCCAAGAGGGCCACCTTGACGCCCTGGGGACCACGTCTACCGGAACGCTGATCGCCAACACGGCGGTACTGATGTTCTGCATCGCGTTCGGCCTATCCATGGACTATGAGGTGTTCCTGGTGTCACGGATTCGCGAGTACTGGCTGGCATCGGCCCGTAGCAGCGACGCCAACGACGTGTGCGTGGCGTTGGGAGTGGCCCGTACCGGGCGCGTGATCACCGCCGCCGCGCTGGTCATGTCAATCTCGTTTGCCGCGCTGGCCGCCTCGCAGGTCTCGTTCATGAGGATGTTCGGGCTCGGACTGACCCTGGCCATACTCATGGACGCGACCGTGATACGCACCGTACTGCTACCGGTCTTCATGCATGTGCTGGGCCGGGCCAACTGGTGGAGCCCCAAACCGCTAGCCTGGCTGCACAACCGAATCGGCATCAGCGAATCCGCCAGCCACGCCAGGCACGTGGCGCCCGGTTACTTGGCCGAGGATGAATAGCAGGAGCCGGTCTGTAACGGGCCGTGTGACGCAATCGGGTTGGCCCCGAGCCGTTTTCGCATGCCTGGGTTCCGGCCGGCCGGACCGCGCACGAAAACCGACCCGCGTCGTCGTCGCCCTGGACTCAGTCGTCACTCAGGGTCGCTATATCGGCTGCAGCAGAATAGGTTCCGCGGGCAGAGCGAAATGACTCAACCGGCCTCGGCGGGCGTGGGCGCCTCGCCGAAGCGCGCCAACACCAGCGTTCCGCACACGGCCACAACGAATCCCGCGATCACCAGCCAGCCGAGGCCGTCGCGGGCGGAGTCACCCAGCCAGACGACGCCCACGATCGCGGGTGCGATCGTCTCGCCGACGACCATGGCCGCCACCGTCGTCGTCACCGAACCGCGGTGCAGGGCGGAGGTGAGCAGGAGAAATCCCGCGACCCCGCCGCCCGCGCCCGCGTAGAGCGCCGGCTGGGTGTAGAAGGCAGGCTTGGTCGGGTCGACCACGTCCATCAGGCGCACCGCGATTTCGACCACGCCGAATCCGCTTCCCGCGCAAAGGCCCAGGGCGAGCCCCCGGGCGCGGTCATGCAACCGGCCGGCGGCGGCACCGATGAGGAATATCGCGGCGACCACACCGATCAGCGCCCAGCCGAGTCCGGCCGGGGCGCGGCGAAAGTGCCCGGGACCCGCAGCGCACGCGAGCACGACGAGGCTCACGCAGACCACCGCGACGGCCGTCCATTCCGTCGCGGACAGCCGTGCCGACAGCACCCACGCCGAGACGATGCCGGTGACCGCGATCGATGCTGCCAGCGCCGCGGCCACGACGTAGATCGGCACCAACCGCAGCGCCATCACCTGAAGCAGAAACCCGAGGACGTCAAGGCCGATGCCGGCGATATAGCGCCACTGCCGGACGGCCCGCATCAGCAGCACCGCGTCGACGCCGGACTTGCTGGCGGGTTCGACCGATCGTGTGGCGACCGCCTGCAATACCGTGGCGGTGCCGTAGCACACCGAGCAGCCCAGCGCGAGCAGGAACCCGATGAGCACAGAATGACAATACGGGGGCCGGCGAGTGTGGGCCCTAGGTAGGGAAACTGCCGCGGATTCGTCCATAGGCCCCACGCTCAAGCCCAGGCAACTCACATCTGCGAGAGGATGCGGGCGAGCTTGGCGGTGTACTCCGACTCGGAGATCGCGCCGGCGGCGCGCAGCGCCTCCAGTTCCCTGAAGCGCTCGGGAACCGGCACCGGCGGGTCCGGATACGAAGGCGCCGTCGGATGCGCGGGCTGCCTCGTGTCCCGGATGCCCCATCCCGAGCCGAGGTTGACGAGCCGGAGCGCGAAGAGCACCCCGCCCGCGGTGATCGGCAGCCCGAGGTAGAGCATCCACCCGAGCGGCACGCCCGCGCGGCTCAGAGCGAAGTAGCGCGAGACCAGCAGCAGGGCGATCAGCGCGCCGGACAACAGGACAGCGGCCTTGGTCTTCATGCGGCAAGTGGAAACCGGGCGGGTGGCTACCGATCCCAACTGCGGCAAAGGCAATCCAGCACCAGGGCGGTGACGACGCCGTAGCCGAAGTGCGGAACCAAATCGCTGATCCAGCCGACGACGCCCCAGGTTCGCGGGTCGGTCACGCCGAGCACGGTCATCGGCCCGTTGGTGCCTATCAAGGCGATCGCCGTCGCGACCAGCGTGGCGACCACGAGGCTCGGGCGCCAGCCCAGCGCGTAGGCCAGCCCGAGGATCAGGCCCATCCCGATCCCCGCGGCATACCCGGTCAGCGCGCCCAGGCCGAGCAGCCGGTTGGCCAGGACGTCACCGGATCCCGGCACCGTCAGGCCGAACAGCTTCGCCATCGCCTCGACGGTCCGTTCGGGCGTGGAGCTCGTCGGCCGGCCGCGCACCGCGATGTCGAGATAGGTGATCACGTTGAGCGCGGTGGTACCGGCGGCTCCCGCGGCGGCGCCGCTCAGCAGCCCCGGCCACAAGTGGGAAGCCCGTGGGTATTTCATCCTGCCGCTGCCCTCCGCTTGTCGCGATGCGCATCTTCTGAAAAGAAACTACAGTTGACTGCCATGACGAACCGTATGCGCCGTACGGCGGCCGCGGTCTGCGCTGGCGCCGGTGTCGTGCTTGCGGTCGGGCTGGGCGTCACCGGCGCTGGTGAGTCGCCGAGCGGCGCGACGGCCCAGTCCTCGAGTGTCGCGCCCGCTCCCGGCGATGGGGGCGGCGCGATACCGGTGCAGCCCGTCGGCGGCGGCGCCTGCATCATCGGCCTGAACTGTGGCTGCATTCCGCACCGCACCTGTCCCACGCCGCACCCGCATCCCGGTACGGCGGGCGCCAACCAACACGACGCTCCGCCCCCGCAAAATCCGTAGCGACCGGGCTTCCTGACCAGGACCCGGGCGGCTTTCCTATCATTTGCGAATGAGCGCAGGTGGGCTGGATACCGTCGGCTCGCCGGCATTCACCGACGAGGACCCGGCCCTGTTTCGCGCCGCCGGCTGGTGGTCCGATTTGACGCTGTCGGCCGCGGTGCGCCAGAACGCTCGGTCGGCGCCGGAGCGTCCCGCCTACGTCGACCATCCCGGGAAGTCGCTGTCATGGCACGAATTCGACCGTGCCGCAACACAATTGGCCGAGCTACTGGCCGGTGTCGGTGTGGCGCACGGTGATCGGGTCGCGGTGTGGCACGGCGACTCCGCCGCCATCCACGTGCTGTTCGTCGCGATTGAACGGTGCGGTGCCGTCGTGGTCGGCATCGGCGCGCGCGCCGGGACCCGCGAGGTCGCCGCGATCCTGCGCAACGCGGGGCCGAAGATTCTGGTCAGCGACGCCCAGCGCGCCGACGCCGCGGTGGGCGTGGCCGGCGAATCCGCGCTGGTCCTGGACGGCGATCCGGGCGCGCTGCGGCTGAACGTCGACGCGGAGCCAAGGTCGGTGACCGCGGAGACACAACTGGGTCCCGACGACGTCTTCCTGATCAACTCCACCTCCGGGACCACCGGCCTGCCCAAATGCGTCGTGCACACGCAAAACCGTTGGCACTACTTTCACCAGAAGGCCGTCGCAAACGGGTTGCTGACACCGGACGACGTCTTCCTGCCGGTGATACCGACGCCGTTCGGGTTTGGACTTTGGACCAGCCACACGACGCCGATCTACCTCGGCGCCACCGCGGTGATCCTGCCGAGGTTCACCGCGTCTGCGGCGTGTGAGGCGATCGCCCGCCACCAGGTCACCGTGCTGTGTTGTGTCAGCACACAACTGACGATGCTGATGGCGGACCCGACATCTCGCGATCACGACCTGAGTTCGCTACGCGTCGTTTTCGCGGGCGGCGAGGCGCTGCCCTACCGGCCCGCCGCGGAGTTCGAGGACCTCACCGGAGCGAAGATCCTGCAGTTCTACGGCTCGAACGAGACGGGGATGCTGAGCGCGACCACGGTCGACGACCCCCGGGAGCGCCGGCTGCGCACCGGCGGCCGGATCGTCCCGGAGATGGCGGTTCGGCTCTTCGACGGCGACCGGGACGTCACCGCGACGGGGCGCGGACAGCCCGCGTGCCGGGGCCCGGCGACGAGCCTCGGGTACCTGGGCGGGACCGACCACGACAAGCTGTTCACCGCCGACGGGTGGATGCGCATGGGCGACATCTGCGAGATCGACGCGGACGGCTATCTGAGCGTCACCGGCCGGACGTCCGACTTCATCGTCCGCGGCGGCAAGAACATCAGCGCCAGCCAGGTCGAGGACGCCGCCACCACCCACCCCGCGATCGCGGTAGCGGCGGCCGTCGCGATGCCCGATCCGGTATTCGGTGAAAAGGTTTGCCTTTACGCCGAACTCGTCGAATCGCGGGCCGTCGATCTGCCGGAGCTCGTCGAGCACCTGTTGGCGCTGGGCGTCTCCAAGGAGCTGCTGCCCGAACGGCTCATCGTGGTCGACGAGCTGCCCCGATCGTCCGGCGGCAAGATTGCCAAAGGCCAGCTCCGCGAGGATATTCGAATCAGGACGGAGGCGGATCATGAACGCTCCTAACGCACGTCGAGGTGGCGTCGAGGTGTGGGCGCCGTCGGTGGTGCCCCCGATCGGCGTCGACCTGTCCAACGAGCAGGCGCTGGCCGTGGCTTTCCGGCACCTCGCCGGCATCGGCTTCGCGGAAAACATGGCCGGACACATCACTTGGCAGCTCGACGGCCAGACGGACATGTTCGTCAATCCGTGGGGGCTGTGGTGGCAGGAGCTCACCGCCTCGGATATCTGCGTGGTGGACAGCGAGGCGCGGGTGGTCCGCGGTCGATGGGATGTCACCCCGGCCATCCACATCCACACCGAACTGCACCGGGTGCGCGACGACGCCCGGGTCGTCATCCACAACCACCCCTACTACGTGTGCGTGCTCGCCGCGTTGGGCAAGCTTCCCGAACTCGTCCACCAAACCGGTTCGCTCTACCTCGACGACCTGTGCCTGGTCGACACGTACGACGGGGAAGTCGACAGCCCCGCGCGCGCCGCGGATCTCGCCGCGCGGATCGGCGGCGCCAACCTCACGATCCTGGCCAACCACGGCGTCATCGCGACGGGTCGCAACCTGCCGGAAGCCGTGTACCGGGCGGCGTCCATCGAACGGGTCTGCAAGCTGGCCTACGACGTCATGCTCACCGGCCGGGAACCGGTGAAGATGAACTGGTCGGACATGGCCGGCATGCAGCGGTCGCTGATCGAGCGCGCCGCCGACGTGTACTGGGCGGGGGCGGCCCGGATGACCATCAAGGCCGATCCCGATGTCCTCACGTGATGCCCGTGAAACGTGGGCGTTGCGTGTGTCCCCTTGGCGCGTGTCGGCCCAGATTCCCGCCCTGGGCGCACAGTCAAAGCCGTCAGCGCACACTCAAGCGCCCTGCCCCGCGAGGAGACTGACGAGTGAAATCGATCGATGAGCTGGCCGGCGACCTGAACTTCACCACCGCCAAGACGGGCGGCGACCGCTCGGTTACCTTCCTGCCCGATCCGCCCCGCGCGCCACGGCGTTACGCGGTGATCTCGGTGGACGACCACATCGTCGAACCGCCCGACACCTTCACCGGGCGACTGCCCCGCAAGTTCGCCGACCGCGCCCCAAAAGTCGTGGAGACCGGCAGCGGGGGACAGACCTGGGTGTACGACGGCCGGGAACTGCCCAACGTCGGATTCAACGCCGTCGTCGGGCGGCCGGTGGCCGAGTACGGCTTCGAGCCGGTCCGGTTCGACGAGATGCGCAGGGGCGCATGGGATATCCACGCGCGCGTCAAAGACATGGACCTCAACGGCATCTACGCCTCGCTGAACTTTCCCTCGTTCCTCCCGGGGTTCGCAGGCCAGCGGCTGCAGCAGGTCACCACGGACCGCGACCTGGCGTTGGCGTCGGTGCGGGCATGGAACGACTGGCACCTCGAGGTCTGGGCGGGCTCGTATCCCGAACGCATCATTCCCTGCCAGCTGCCGTGGCTGCTGGACCCCGAACTCGGCGCGAAGATGATCTATGAGAACGCCGAACGCGGCTTTCACGCCGTCACTTTCAGCGAGAACCCGGCGATGCTCGGGTTGCCCAGCATCCACTCCGGCCACTGGGACCCGATGATGGCGGCGTGCGCCGAGACGGACACCGTGGTGAACCTGCACATCGGCTCCTCCGGTTCTTCACCGTCCACCACCGACGACGCGCCGCCGGACGTCCAGGGCGTGCTGTTCTTCGCCTACGCCATTTCCGCGGCGGTCGACTGGCTGTACTCCGGCCTGCCCAGCCGGTTCCCCAACCTGAAGATCTGCCTGTCGGAGGGCGGAATCGGCTGGGTCGCGGGCTTGCTGGACCGCCTCGACCACATGCTCAGCTACCACGCGATGTATGGCACCTGGCAGGCCCTCGGCGAAAGCCTCACTCCCGCAGAGGTTTTCACCCGCAACTTCTGGTTCTGCGCGGTGGAGGACAAATCGTCGTTCGTGCAGCGCGACCGGATCGGCGCTGACAACATCATGCTGGAGGCCGACTACCCGCACTGCGACTCCACCTGGCCGCATACCCAGGAAACGATCCACGAACAGATCGGCGATTTGCCACCGGACGTGATCCGAAAGTTCAGTTGGGAGAACGCGTCTCGGCTGTACCGGCATCCCGTGCCGGTCGAGGTCCAGCGCAATCCCGATGCTTTCTAGGCCTTTTCGGGTTGACGCTCGTGGGGACACGGGCAATCCGTGTCGCCGCGCGCCGAAAGGTGGTGCGACGCGCCCACCGGCGCCGACACGGATGACGATACGGACGCCAGCGACACGTCCCTCGGGCACGACGGCTCCGCGATCCAGTTCATGAACTGCCAGATGGCGGCCACCAACGTGATGAGCAGCAAGGCCGTCGCGACCGCGTGGAAAACCAGGTAGTAGCAGTATCCGGACGGGGACTGCGGTGAACCATCGCCAGCGGCAACCGTTTTGAACGTCGCAATTCCCATCAAGACAGCCTCCCTATTCGACCCGACGGCATCGACCCCGACAACAATTGCTCGTTAGTCCTTCGGAGCGAGGCCCCCACCGGATGGCGAACACGTCGCATCGACCGAACACAATGCGCAAAAGCTCTGGTCGCGGCGGTCGCGGGCGTGCGTTTTGAACCGCCGGGCGATGGGTAGCCGTTCGGGGACGTCGGTCCGCGCGTTCAAATCCGACCGTCAGACAAGCAGTGGGATTGGCAGGCGAATGAACACCCTCGCGTTGCTGGCCGGCCGCTACGAGGTGCGCGGCAGGCTGGGCCTGGGCGGCATGGCCGAAGTTCGCGACGGCTGGGACACCCGACTGAACCGGCCCGTCGCCATCAAGCTATTGCACCCGGTGTTCAACGCGCAGCCCGACATTCGGAAGCGATTCGACGCGGAGGCGCGCGCGGCCGCGGCGCTGAACCATCCGAACATCGTGGCGGTTCACGACTGCGGCGAGCACGACGGCATACCTTTCATCGTGATGGAGCGGTTGCCGGGCAGTTCGCTGGCCGACCAGATCGCCCGCGGTCCCCTTCCGGTCCCGCACGTCCGAGCCACCCTCGACAACGTTCTCGCCGCGCTGACGGCCGCGCACCGCGCAGCGATCCTGCATCGGGACATCAAGCCCGGAAACATCCTGGTCGGTGCCGACGGCGAGGCCATGAAGGTCGCCGACTTCGGGATCGCCAAAACCCACGAGGCAGTCGCCCACACGATGACGGGCCAGGTCTTCGGCACCATCGCCTACCTGAGTCCCCAGCGGCTCGCCGGGGCGCCGGCGACCGTGGCCGATGACCTCTACGCCGTCGGGGTGGTCGGCTATGAGGCGCTCGCGGGGCATCGCCCCTTCCCGCAGGAGAACATGGGCGCCCTGGCCCGCGCCATCTTGCACGACCGGCCGCCGCCGCTGGCCCTGCTGCGACCCGACGTCGATCCCGCCCTGATCACCGCGATCGAACGCGCGATGGCGCCGGATCCGCGACAGCGGTTCGGCGGCGCCACGGACATGCGGGGCGCCCTGCACGGTCGTGGGGCGGCCGTGGTGGCGGGGATGCCCGTCGCGGCGCCGCCGCGCCGGCCGACCAAGGTGCTCGAGGCGCCCCTGCCGGCGCGGAATCCGCGGCCCGGGGGCCGGACGAGGAAGCTGCTTGCCGCCGCGGCCGTCCTGGCGGCGATGCTCGTTGTCCCGTTTGCGATCGCTTCCGACCCGGCGCCCTCGAGCGCGCCCGCCAATCCGGTGACGACGAGCACCCCGTCGCCGGTGCCGGTGCCGGTGAGCAATCCGGTTCCGCCGGCCCCTCCCACGGAACAGCCGGCGCCTCCGCCACGGCATGGCCCCGGCAAGGGGCATGGCAAGGGACACGGCGGCGATTAGGCCTCCCAACCCCACGAGCACAATGCGCAAAAGCTCAAAATCGCTCGTTGAGCGGGTATTGCGCACAAGCGCGTCTGCGCCGTAATCGCTCCGTAGCTTCGAGTGAACAAGGTGTCGAGACCCCCTCGACCCAGACACCGACCAGGAGCGCGCCGTGTTCACTCAGCCGGAACTGACTACGGGATCAAACGCCTACAGCGGGACGTCCGCTGCGCTTCCGCAGCGACTGCCCACGGGGCGGGACGGCTATGTCGAGCGCACGGTCATCGCCAGTGACGGCGTGCGGCTCGCGGTCCGTGACTACGGTGCGGCCGGCGCCCGGGATCACACCGTGGTCCTGATGCACGGCCTGTGCCTGACCCAGTCGAGCTGGGCCCTTCAGGTCCGCCACCTGGTGCGTCGGTGGGGCGACAGCGTGCGAATCATTACCTACGACCACCGCGGCCACGGCCGTTCGACCGGGGCCGACATGCACACTTACGAGATCGACCGGCTGGCCGCAGACCTCGCCGACGTCCTCGCCGTTCTGCGCGTGAGCGGCCCGCTGACCCTGGCAGGCCACTCGATGGGCGGGATGACGGCCCTGGCCTACCTGGCGCGGCCGGCCGCCGAGCGCCCGGTGGAGCCGCAGGGCCTCGTCCTGGTGGCGACGGCGGCGGGCCGGCTCGCCGAGCGTGGGCTGGGCCGCTTGCTGGCCAGCCGGGCCACGGGAGCGCTGTTCGATCTCGTGCACCATATGCCGCGGCGGGCGACGGATCAGGCGATCAACGGGCTGGTGCGACCCGTCTGCGAAGGCCTCATCAAATATTCCGGCGTCGAGCGCAACGGCGCCGCAGCGGTCACCCAATCCGCGATCCGCACGATCTCCTTGACGACGGCGGCCGGCTTCCTGCCCAGCCTGAAGCGGTACGACCAGTACGACGGGCTCTCCGCGATCGCCGCGAACACGGTCGTCATCAGCGGTGGAGCGGACCGGACCACGCCGGCCGAGCACGCGCGTGATCTGGCGGCCGCCATCCCGGGCGCCACCCACCTGCACCGGCCCTCCGCGGGGCACATGCTGCTGGAAGAGGACGCGGAGTGCGTCAGCGCGGCGATCGACGGAGTGATGTCCATGCGGCGCCGGCCTGTCCGTGGCGCGGCCAGCTGACCGCCGGCGGCAGGCTCGAATGTTATGAGCGTGCAAATTCTTTTCGTTTGCTGTGCGGGAACGCCCGCGGCTCGCTAACGTCGGGCCATCGCAATTGGCTGACATCTCCGCCCCGGGGCGGAAGCGAACTGGAGGTTGCCCGATGAGGAAGATCGTTGCCGCCGGTGCTTTGGCGTTCTGTGGGCTGCTGACCACCGGCGTCGGCATCAGCAACGCCGAAGAGATTCAGGTCGAAGGCAACTACGCGACCCAGGCCGCGTGCGAGGTAGACGGCCCCCACGTAGAGGTCAACCACCCCGGCACCTTCACCCATTTCTCCTGCGTTCAGCATTCCGACGGCCTCTGGTACCTGTATCTGAGCAACTGATTTCCCGGCCCCGGCCGGTAGCCGGTCAGAGGTCGGAGGCCAACCGCCGCAGGATGTCCGCCGCGGGCTCGGCGGTGGCGTGCCGATACCCGGTGCCCGCCCACAGGTGGACGTAGTCCGGCTTGCCCGCCGCGGCGGCAGCCTTGCGCATCGGGCTGGTGAGGTAGTGAATCGCCGGGTAGCCCAGCGGCGCCTGCGCCTCGTGGGCATCGATGAACGCGTTACGCAGGCCGCGGGCCGGCCGGCCGGTAAAGGCCCGGGTGATCACGGTCTCGCTGTAAGCCGGATCCATGAGGGCGGCCTGGTGGGTGGCCGAGGCGCCGCTTTCGGTGGCGCGGAGCAGAACCGTTCCGACCGCGGCCGCCACGGCGCCGGCGCGGATCACGTCGGCCACCGCGACCGGAGTGGCGAGGCCACCGGCGGCCATCACCGGCAGCGGTACCGTCGCGACGATCTGCGCGACGAGGTCGACGATCGGGACCGGTGTCAACGGCCTGCGGGGCGAGAGCGTGCCCGAATGCCCGCCGGCCGTCGCCGCCTGCACGGCGAGCATGTCGACCCCGGCGTCGCGCGCCTGCGCCGCCTCGTCGGGCGTCGTCACGGTCTGCACCACAACGGTATTGGCCTTCTTCAGGGCGGTGATCACCTCGCGCGGCGGTATCCCGAACGTGAACGACACCAACGGCACCGGGTCGTCGAGCAGCAGCGCGATCTTCTCGTCGAAGCGGTCGGTGTCGTCGATCGGCTCGGTTGGAAGCGTCAGACCGAACTGATCGGCCTCCTTTTGGACGATCGCTGCGTAGGCGCGGTAGCTGTCGGGGTCGACGGGCAGGGGATTGGGCGCAAAGAGGTTGATCCCGAACGGAATTCCCTCGGCACGCACCTTCTTGATCTCCGCCTCGACGGCGTCGACGGTCTTGTACCCGGCCGCCAGCATGCCGAGGGCGCCGGCCTGGGTCGCGGCCGACACCATCGCCGGCGTGGTCGGCCCGCCGGCCATCGGGGCGGCGACCAGCGGTATCGACATCTCGAACTGTTCCAGCATCGCAGTCCCCCTTCGAGTCCGGATCACACGCTGCCCTGAGAATATCGGCGAAGCATTGCCATTCCATCCCGGCGCCCGACCTGACAGGATGCTTCACCGTGAAGCGGCCCAACTTTCTAGTCATCGTGGCGGACGACCTCGGATATTCCGACATCGGCGCGTTCGGCGGCGAGATCAATACGCCGAACCTGGACCGGCTGGCCTACGCCGGCGTCCGGTTCACCGACTTCCACTCCGCCCCGGCGTGCTCGCCCACCCGGGCGATGCTGTTGACCGGCACCGACCACCACATCGCGGGCATCGGCACGATGCTCGAGGTCGCGATTCCCGAGTTCCGCGGCGCCCCCGGCTACGAGGGCTACCTGAACGACCGGGTCGTGGCCCTGCCCGAGCTGCTGCGCGACGCCGGGTATCTGACGCTGATGTCGGGCAAGTGGCACCTGGGCGACACCATCGAAACGTCGCCGTGGGCCCGCGGGTTCGAGCGCTCGTTCGCCTTGCTGCCGGCCGGCGCCAGCCACTACGGCCCCGCGGTAGGTGGCGGGTTTTCGCCCGTGGCAACGCTTTACACCGAGGATGACCAGTTCGTCACCGTTGGTGACGACTTCTACTCTTCCGACTTCTACGTCGACACCCTGCTGCGCTACTTCCGCGAGCGCTCCGACGAGGATGACCGTCCGTTCTTTGCCTACCTGCCATTTCAGGCCCCGCATTGGCCGCTGCAGGCGCCGGGCGAGACCATCGCGACCTATCACGGCCGCTACGACGCCGGACCCGACGAATTGCGCGAGGCCCGACTGGCGGCGCTGAAGAAGCTCGGCCTGTGCCCGCCCGACGTCGAGGCGCACCCGGTCGTGGCCGACGGCGCCCCCGAATGGGCCGACATGAGCGATGACGAGCGCGCGCGTTCGGCCCGCAGCATGGAGGTCTACGCCGCGATGGTGGACCGGATGGATCAGAACATCGGCCGGGTCATCGACTATTTGTCCGACACCGGCGAACTGGCCAACACCGTCGTGATCTTCCTGTCCGACAACGGCGCGGAGGGTGCGATGGTCGAGGCGATGCCGCTGCGCGGCGCCCAGATCGTCGCGCAGATCGAAAAGTACTGCGACAACAGCCTCGACAACCTGGGCGGGCCCACCTCGTTCATCTGGTACGGCCCGCGCTGGGCGCAGGCGGCCACCGCGCCGTCGCGACTGCACAAGGCGTTCACCACCGAGGGCGGGATCCGGGTGGTGGGCTTCGTGACCTGGCCCGGCTTTGCCCGGCAGGCCGAAGTCGGCACGGCCTTCACGACGGTCATGGACATCGCCCCGACGGTGCTCGAGCTCGCCGGTGTCGCGCACCCGGGCACCGCCTACCGGGGCCGCGACGTCGCGCCCATGCGGGGCCGTTCCCTGGTGCCATACCTGTCGTGCGAAAGCGAAGCGGTCCACGGCGTGGACACCGGCACCGGCTGGGAATTGTTTGGGCGCAGGGCGATCCGTCAGGGTGACTGGAAGGCGGTTTATCTGCCCGCGCCGTACGGTCCGGGCGCCTGGCAGCTGTACGACCTGTCCGGCGACCCGGGCGAGATCGAGGATCTGGCCGCCGAGCGGCCCGACAAGCTGGCCGAGCTGCTGGCGCTGTGGGATCGCTATGTCGAGGAGACCGGCGTGATCCTCGACCCCATCTCGGTGTTCGACGCCGACCTCTAGAAGCGGATTTCTTCGATAGCCGTGGCGGGTTGCGCCCGAGTGCTAGCGTCGGCTCCGTGTCAGCTGACGGCAACCCCATCCGTATCGGCATCTTGGGCGCGGCCCGCATCGCGCCCCTGGCGGTCGTCAACCCCGCAAAGCAACACAGCCAGGTCGAGGTGACCGCCGTGGCGGCCCGCGACCCGGCGCGTGGGCGGGACTTTGCCGCCAAGCACAGCATCCCGCGGGTGCACGACAGCTACGACGCGCTGATCGCCGACCCGACCGTCGACGCGGTCTACAACCCCCTGCCGAACGGCCTGCACGGCCGGTGGACGCGGGCCGCGCTGGACGCCGGCAAGCATGTCCTGTGCGAAAAGCCGTTCACCGCCAACGCCGCCGAGGCGCGCGAGATCGCCGCGATCGCCGCGAATTCCGATCGGGTGGTGATGGAGGCCTTCCACTATCGCTACCACCCGCTGACCCGCCGCGTCGAGGAGATCATCGCCTCCGGCGAGCTGGGCAAGCTGCGAAGGGTGGAGGCCGCCATGTGCTTCCCCCTGCCCAGGTTCTCCGACATCCGCTACAACTATTCGCTTGCCGGCGGGGCGCTGATGGACGCCGGGTGCTACTCGGTCCACATGGTCCGCACCTTCGGTGGTTCGACGCCGGAAGTCGTCTCCGCGCGGGCGAAATTGCGCGATCCGCAGGTCGACCGGGCCATGACGGCCGAAGTGAAGTTCGCCGGCGGGCACACCGGCCGAGTCCGCTGCTCGATGTGGTCGTCGCGGCTGCTGCAGATCAGCGCCCACGTGGTGGGCGAGCACGGTGAGGTGCGGGTCTTGAACCCCGTGTTGCCCAGCGCTTTCCACCGGCTCACGATCCGATCGCACGATGGTCGACGCGTCGAGCGCTTTTCGCGCCGCACCACCTACGCCTATCAGCTCGACGCCTTCGCCGCGGCGGTGCTGCGCGGGGAACCGGTCAAGACGACCCCCGAGGACGCGATCGAAAACATGACCGTCATCGACGAGATTTACCGGGCCGCGGGGCTTCCCCTACGCAACCCGAGTTGATCCTCCGGTGCACGCGTTCGCCTGCCCCCGGTGTCGCGGCTTCGCGCCCTTCGAATCGACGCGCTGCCCGAATTGCTCGGCCGAGCTTGGACTGCATGTGCCAAGCCGCGCGATGGTCGTGACCTCCTCCGGTGCGGCCGTCGTCGACGGCGAGGTCTGGATTCGGTGCACGAGGTCGGCCACCCTCGGCTGCAACTGGTTAACCCCGGAGCGCCAAGAAATCGGCGGCGAGCAGGGCCGATGCCTAGCCGATTCGCTGATCCGCCGAGAGCCCGACGCGGACGACACCATCGCAGTGGAGAAGCTCGCGTCCACCGCGCGTGCGCTGCGCCGCTTGGTATATCAACTCATCGACATCGGGTTGCCGATCGATCCCTACTGGCGGAAGGACGGCGGGCTGGCGTTCGACCTGCTGTCCAGTTACAGCGGCGGCGAGCGGGTGGTGATCGGACACGCCGACGGGGTGATCACCATCGACCTGGTGGAGTCGCTCGACGCCTACCGTGAGGCGCTGCGGGTCAATCTCGGCGAGCCCTATCGCACCATGCTCGGTCACTTCCGCCACGAGATCGGCCACTACTACCAAAACGTCCTCGTGGAGCAGGATCCCGGCGCCGCCCGCTATCTCGAAGAATGCCGCGAGATCTTCGGCGACGAGCGCGCGGATTACCAACACGAGATGGCACGACACTACAAATTCGGCCCCCCGCCGGACTGGGGCGACTCCTACATCTCCGAATACGCGACGATGCACCCGTGGGAGGACTTCGCCGAATGCTTCGCGCATTACCTGCACATCGCCGACACCATGGCCACCTCCCGCGAGGCCGGGATGGTCTTGCACGCCGACCGGGTCCGCTTCTCGGTGCCGCGCGATATTGTTCCGCTCGCGTCGTATGACGCTGCGCCGATTGAGCATCTGCTCGAAGACTGGAAGTGGTTGGCGCTGTTCTTCAATCAGGTGAACACCGCCATGGGAAAGAACCCGCTCTACCCGTTCCACATCCCGCCTCCGGTGGTCCGCAAGCTGGCATTCGTGCACAAAGTGATTCGAGGGACCGCGCGGCAGGGGTAGGCGAGGAGAGCCGGATGGGGCGGGATTGCCGGGACGTCGAGAAGCGCGCCTTCCGGCCCGTCGCCCCCACGGCCTGATAACTCAGGAGATCTCGGCCAACAAGCGCCGCGCCGCCTCGACGCAAGGGCGGAGGCGATCGATCGGGCTGACGCCCGCCAGCGCCAGAGACCTTCTCGGGACTTCGATTTCGATCACGATATCTGCGGGCAGCGCGGAAAGGATGTCGTGGAGCGGCAATTCACCCTCGCCGGGAACCATGCGTTCGAACATGGCTTCCTCCATGTAGTTGTCGCCCCGAGGCGCCAGCGTCGTGTCGTTGACTTGGGCGTACCCGATGTGGTTGGGGTCCATGGCCGCGATGTCCGCGGCGGTCGAGCCGGATCGCACCAGGTGCATGGTGTCGATCAGCAACCGAAAGTCGGCCCGCGCCACGTGTTCCCGGGCGGCCAGCGCGGTAGGCAGGTCGCCAATCGTCAGCCCCGGCACCGGTTCCACGACCGTCTGGATGCCGCGCTCGGCGGCCAGTTCTGTAAGGATCGCGAACTGGTCGAACGTGCGGCCGAGGTCGGGGTCAAGGCTCACCACGTTGATCCGCGGAACGCCGAGGTCGGCCAGCGCGTCGAGATCGCCCGCGAAATCCCGCATGTCGGCGCCGGGCGATACCAGGAACCCGTCGCCGAGCGAGATCGTGACGCCACGGTTGTCCATCGCGGTCCGCACATCTCGCCGCAGCGCCGCGTCCTTGAGGGAGAACGGCGGATAGCCGAGCGCTACCAGCGGAAGCCCCCGCACAACCGCCGACATGTACCTGCAGCCGAGGTCCGCGGTGAGATCGACGAATTCCGCTGGGGGAAGGCCGAAGCCGCCGAGAAATCCGACACCGAGGCGGTCCATTACGCGGGCCGGCCGGCCAGTTGGGCCAATTGATCAGCGGCCTGGGGTGTTTGCGTGGTCAACGCGATCTTCCCGGAAGTCACCGGCTCGACGATGATCGGCGCCTCCAGAACCAGGTCGTCGCGGACGAAGGCGACGTGGTCCTGCAGGTGGGCGGCGGTGAACGTTGCCCAGGCAGCCGCCGAAAGCGGGTCCATTGTCAGGCTCACCTCGTAGAAACCGGACGTCAGCGACGCCGGCGGGTCCACGTGTGTCAGCGCCAGCCGCATCGTCTCGGGACCCAACGTATAGAGGGTGCTCCGGGCCAGGTCGCAGGTAACCAGCACGTTCGTCGGCGCCACCGGACTACCCGGGTTGGTGGCGGGGCACTTGTTGGGCGTCGTCGGCTGCGACCTCTGCACCGGCCGGACCGGCAACGGCTGAATGCTCACCACGGGCGGCGGCGATTGGGTGGTCGTCGATGCGGCGGCGGTGGTTGGCGCGGTCGTGGAGGTGTGGTGTGGCGTCGAGTGGCAGCCGCACATCACCGCGCCGAGCAGCACAGCGCTCGTGAGGCCGCGGGCGCCCATCAGGGGCTTACGAGCGCGAGCGCTCGCCGGGATCCACGTCGGATCATGTCCACCACATTTTCATCCGACAACCCGTTGCGTCGGCGCGACACGCCCTTTACGGACACTACGAATATAGAGTACTGTCTCGCTGCGGATGCCCGCGATGGACAAACGACGAAAGCCCAACCCCACCGAACGCCGCCGCGACCTGTGCGACGCGGCGATCCATCTGCTGGCCGAGGAGGGCGCCAAGGGGTTGAGCCATCTCAAGGTCGACCGCCAGGCCGGGGTCCCGGACGGCACGACCTCGTTCTATTTCCGGACCCGCTCGGCGCTGCTGCGCGCCGCGGCCGAGCGGCTGGCGGAGCTGGATTTGGCGACTTTGCAGTCCGTGGCGGACGGGGCCGAGCGTCCCGACGGACAGCGAAACCACCCGTCACCGTCGCGGTTGTCGCAGGTGGTGATCCAGGCCGGGAACGAACCGCAATTGTCGCGAACCAGGGCCCGCTACGAGCTGACCATGCAGGCCACCCGCGACCCGGCGGTGGCGGCGATCCTGCAGCACGCCACGGACGCGTTCACCAAGCTGCACCGCGAAATCCTGGTGCAGCTGATGCCGCGCGGCGCCGACCTGGAGCCGGCCGTGGTCGAGGACCTGAGCAACATCACGCTCACCTTCATCAACGGTCTGCTGCTGCGCTTCGCCCATGGCGACCGAATCATCGACAGTCCCGAGCAGCTCGACGGGATCCTGGCGGCCATCGCCACCGGCATCCTGAAGAACCCCAACAAGGGCCGGCTGACTGAGACCGGCGGGTCGTCGGCTCAAAGCCTTGCCAGAGCACCCGCCATATGATTCTCTACGAGAATAGAGTAGGCGCAACGTATTTAAGCGAAACGTATAAATCATTCGGCCCGATTCCGTCGCCGACGGACGGCTCAGTGGATAGGTGAAAATGCAGGCGCTAGGAGGGATTTCGTGACGGCGAGCACGGACAGCGATGTTCATTTCGACCCGTACGACGTCGAGCTGATCGCCGACCCGTATCCGATGTTCGCGCGCCTGCGGGACGAGGCGCCGCTCTACTACAACGCCGAATACGACTTCTATGCGCTGAGCCGCTACGCCGATGTCAACAAGGCCCTCATCGACAACGGCACTTACAGCTCGGCCCGGGGCGTGATCCTCGAGTTGATCAAGGCCAACCTCGAAATCCCTTCGGGCATGCTGATCTTCGAAGACCCCCCGATCCACGACGTGCACCGCAAGCTGTTGTCGCGGATGTTCACCCCCCGCAAGATCAACGCGCTGGAACCGATGATCCGGGACTTCTGCGCGCAGCTCCTGGATCCCCTGGTGGGGTCGGGGCGATTCGACTTCGTCACCGATCTCGGTGCGATCATGCCGATGAAGGTCATCAGCATGCTGCTCGGGATTCCCGAGGAAGATCAGGAGTACATCCGCGATCGCGGGAACGCCCAGCTACGCACCGAGCCCGGCAAGCCGATGAGCGCCGCCGAGCACGGCCTGTCGGTGGGCGAGCAGTTCGAGGCCTACATCGACTGGCGCGCCGAGCATCCGTCCGACGACATCATGACCGAGCTGCTCAACGTGGAGTTCGTCGACGAGACCGGCACCACGCGGCGGCTCACGCGCAACGAGATCCTGGTGTACCTCAACGTCGTGGCCGGGGCGGGCAACGAAACCACGACCCGGCTGATCGGTTGGGCGGGAAAGGTACTCGCGGAGCACCCCGATCAGCGCCGCGAGCTCGTGCAGAACCCCGGCCTCATCCCGCAGGCCATCGAGGAGCTGCTGCGCTACGAGCCGCCGGCACCGCACATGGCGCGCTACGTGACGCGCGACGTCAGCCTGTATGACCAGACGGTGCCCGAAGGCAGCGTGATGATGATGCTGCTCGGGGCGGCCTGCCGCGACGAGCGCCAATTCGGGCCCGACGCGGGCGAATTCAACATTCATCGCCCCGCCCGCCCGCACCTCACCTTCAGCGTCGGTGCCCACTTCTGCCTGGGCTCGGCGCTGGCCCGGCTGGAAGGCCGGGTCGCGCTGGAGGAAATCCTCAAGCGCTTCCCGGAATGGGAGCCCGATCTGGCCAGCGCCACGCTCAGCCCTACGTCGTCGGTGCGGGGCTGGGAGACCCTGCCAACCGTGGTGCCGTGATGGCGGGCCGGGTAGCAGGGAAGGTCGCCTTCATCACCGGCGCTGCCCGGGGGCAGGGCCGCAGTCACGCGGTGCGCCTGGCCCAGGAAGGCGCCGACATCATCGCGATCGACGTATGCGGACCCATCGACAACCTGGCCTACCCGCATTCGACCCCTGAGGACCTCGCGGAAACCGCCGATCTGGTGAAGGGCCACAACCGCCGCATCGTGACCGCACAAGTCGACGTGCGTGACTACGACGCGCTCAAGGCGGCGGTCGACGGCGGGGTGGAACAACTCGGCCGTCTCGACATCGTCGTCGCGAACGCGGGCATCGGCACCTTCGGCAACAAGCTGCACAAGATTCGCGAGAACGTCTGGCAGGACATGATCGACGTGAACCTTTCGGGCGTCTGGCACACCG
This sequence comes from Mycobacterium sp. UM_CSW, assembly GCF_000455205.1. Taxonomy (GTDB): domain Bacteria; phylum Actinomycetota; class Actinomycetes; order Mycobacteriales; family Mycobacteriaceae; genus Mycobacterium. Next base: position 117,849 of record NZ_AUWQ01000041.1, read on the forward strand.
TGAAAGCCGGTGTGCCGCATATCATCGCCGGCGAACGCGGCGGCTCGATCGTGCTCACCGGCTCGGTCGGGTCGCACAAGGCCATGGCGTACACCGGCCACTACATCGCCGCCAAGCATGGGGTGATCGGGCTGATGCGCGCCTTCGCCGTGGAGCTGGGCCAGCACATGATCCGGGTGAACTCGGTGCACCCCAGCCAGGTCAACACGCCGATGACCATGAACGACGTGACGTTCCGCCTGTTCCGCCCGGACTTGGAGAACCCCGGACCGGAAGACTTTGCGCCGTTCTCGCAGATGACCCACACGCTGCCGGTGCCCTGGGTGGAAGCCGCCGACATCAGCAACGCCGTCCTGTTCCTCGCCTCTGACGAATCTCGTTATGTCACCGGCGTTTCGCTACCCGTCGACGCGGGAGCTTTGCTCAAGTAAAGAAAGTGGAGACCGATGCCTGAGTACGACTACGAGAAGCTGAAGAAGGAAGCCGAGCAGTACATCAAGTTCGAGAAGGACAAAAAGAACAGGATCGCCTACATCACTTTCGACCGTCCCGACGCGCAAAACGCCACGACGCTGGGCATGCGGCAGAACTACGCCGACCTGATCCACAAGTGCAACGTCGACGACGACGTCAAGGTCGTGGTGATCCGCGGCGAGGGCGAGGATTTCGGTAGCGGCGGCGACCTGCCCGAGCAACGCCCGATGCTGGAGAATCCGGGCCTGCCGCTGCTGCACGAGCTCGCGATCAACGACGACGACGTCAAGTACCCGCCGGGCGGGTCGTACCGCTACCTGTCCACCGTCACGGACTTCTACGCCAAGGCGCGCGCGGGAAACCGCCCGCTGCAAGAACTTCGGAAGATCAGCATCATCGAGGCGAAGGGCTACTGCTACGGGTGGCACTTCTATCAGGCCGGCGATGCCGATCTGGTGGTGTCCTCGGACGACGCCTTGTTCGGCCACCCCGCGTTCCGGTACGTGGGCTGGGGCCCCCGCCTTTGGTGGTGGGCGGAGACGATGGGCCTGCGGAAGTTCTCCGAAATGCTGTTCACCGGGCGACCGTTCAGCGCGAAAGAGATGTACGACTGCGGTTTCGTCAACAGCGTGGTGCCCCGCGAGAAGCTCGAAGAAGAGACGCTGAAATACGCGATGGCGTGCTCGCGCTCGCGTCCCACGGACACGGTGGCGGTGCAGAAGACCTTCCTGGAGCTCTACAAACAGCACAAGGGCGAGTACTTCGGCAGCCTGCTCACCGGCATGGTCGAGGGCATGCTGCCGCTGATCCAAAACGATGCACAAGAGGTCGACCTCACCGAGGGCACCTTCGAAAAGGGCCTCAACAATGTGGTGAAGGACAATGACCTGAACTTCCCGCCGGAGTGGCGCCTGAGCCGCTCGGGACGGAAGAAGCCCTGACCGTTCCGAGGGGCCGTCCATGTCCGCGTTGACGGGCTTTCGGATCGTCGAGTTGGCCGAGACGGTCGCGGGGGAGTACTGCGGAAAGCTGCTCGCCGACTTCGGTGCCGAGGTGATCAAGGTCGAGGCGCCCGAACGCGGCAGCCGCACTCGCGCGATGGCGCCCATCCTTGCCGACGGTCCTGAGGGCAGCGCGCTGTTCGCCTACCTCAATAGGAACAAGCGCTCCGTCGTCATGGACGCCGAGCGCCTGGATGACCTGATCGGATCGGCCGACGCGGTCATCGAGGACGGGGTTTCTGGGGCCCCGGGCCGTTCGGAACGGCATCCGTCCGTCGTGTTCTGCTCGATCACGCCGTTCGGCGCCGAGTTCGATAACGCCAAGAGCCTCAACGTGTTCCACGCCAGCGGGTGGGGATATCACACACCCAGCCACGCCGATCCCGCCAAGCCGCCGCTGCAGGGGCCGGGGCGGTTCCTGGCGGACTACGAGGCGGGCCTGGACGCGGCGCTGTGTGTCGCGTCATCGCTGTTCGGTCGGCTGCACACCGGCCGGGGAGAGTCCATCGACATCTCGCAGCACGCCGTGCTGGTCTCGCGGGCGGACTGCATCCTGGGCCGATTCATCACCGGGGAGGTTCCCGCCGAAGGGCGCCGCGACGACTACGACCAGGCCGGCCCCGCGTCGTTTTTCGCCTGCGCCGACGGCTTCGTCTACCTGTACATGACCAGCCGCGCCCACTGGACGGGACTCAAGGAACTCATGGGTCATCCGGACTGGCTGGATGCCTTCGAGGACGACTGGCTGGAGTTCTCGGTCACGCCGGAGAAGGTCGAGGCGTTTCGGCGGGGCTTCGCCGCATGGGTGCGGGACCTGACCAAAGAGTCGGCGGCCGATCGCGCGCAGCGCCTCGGGGTGCCGTTGGTCCCGGTCAACGAGGCCGCCGATCTGCACCGGTCGCCGCAATACCGCCACCGCGGGTTCTTTCAGGAGATGAGCCACCCCGCGCTGGGTGACGCGGCGTATCCCACCGTTCCGTACGCGCTGGGCGCGTCGCCGGCCCGAATCACCTCGGCCGCACCCACTCTCGGCCAGCACACCGACGCGGTCCTGGGCGGCCTGGATGTGCCGCGCACGCCGCCGACGGTCAGATTGCCGCAACTCAAGCCGCCGAAGCGCCCGCGGGGCGGGCCGCTGCAGGGCGTTCGCGTCGTCGAGCTCACCAAGGTGTGGGCCGGCCCGTACGCCGGTAAGCTCCTGGCACAGTTGGGCGCCGAGGTGATCAAGATCGAAACGGCAACCGCCCCCGAGGAAATGCGGGCCTACGGCGGCACCGACATCGACCACGCCCCGTACTTTCTCAGCATCAACCACGAGATTCTCAGCGTGGACCTCGATATCAAGTCGGACGAGGCCATGGCGCGGCTGCGAGAGCTGATCGCGCGCAGCGACATCGTCATCAACAACCTGCGGCCGGGCGCGATGGAGCGCCAGGGCCTGGGTTACGAGCAGCTCAGGGCCATCAAGCCGGACATCATCTCAGTGTCGATCAAGATGTGGGGCAACGACGGGCCGCTGGGGCATCAAACCGGTTACGCCCCATGCTTCGCCGCGCTGGCCGGGCTGGCGTCGCTGGTCGGCTACCCGGGCGGACCGCCCCTCGGAACGAGCATGCGCTACGGGGATTCCACCGTCGGAGCCGCCGCTGCGTACGCCGCCGTGGTGGCGCTGCTGCACCGGGAAGTCAGCGGCGAGGGCCAGTTCGTCGACGTGTCGGCGGTGGAGACGCTGTCCTCGATGGTCGGCGACTGCCTTCTCGAGCAAAGCCTCACCGCAGAACGTTTGGGGCGCAACGGCAACAAGCATCCCGATCTGTGCCCACATGGCTGTTACCCGTGCCGGGACGATTCCTGGATAGCGGTGGCCGTGGCAGACGACGCCGAATGGCGCCGCCTGTGCGAGGTGTTCGGCGCCGAGGCGTTGGCCGGCGATGCACGTTACGCCACGATGGAGGCCCGGCACCGCCACGCCGAACCGCTGGACGGCGAGCTCGCCGGGCTCACCCGTGACCACGACGCCGAGGAGTTGGCGCGACGACTGCGGGCCGCGGGAGTGGCGGCGTGCAAGAGCGCTACCGTGATTGACGTGATCGGCGACCAACGCCTGTGGGACCGCGAGCTCTTTCGCTTCGTGACGGATCACCGCGAAGGCCAGCGCCCGATAGTGGGGCCGTCGTGGCGGATGGCGCACTGCCCGGCGCGAATCGAACGCGGCGCACCGGACTTGGGCGAGGACACCGCGTACGTCTTGGGGGAGATCCTGGGTGCGGGATCCCCAATGGGAGGCGGACGGTGACGACGCTGGCGAATACCGTGGCCCTGGTTACCGGCTCCAGCAGCGGTATCGGGGCGGCAACGGCGAAGGCGCTGGCGGCAGAAGGCGCCGCGGTGGCCCTCCTGGCACGCCGTGCCGACCGACTCGCCGATCTGAAGGCCGAGATCGAATCAGCCGGTGGCACAGCGCTGGTCGTCACCGCCGATGTGACCGACGCCGAGGGCGTATCCGCGGCCGTGCAGCGCACAGTCGCCGAGCTGGGGCGGCTCGACACCGTGGTGAACAATGCCGGCCTGATGCGGTCCGGGCCGGCGACCGAGGCCTCCCTGCAGGATTGGGACGACATGGTCGCGGTCAACGTGCAGGGTGTCCTCTACGTCACCCGCGCCGTGCTCCCGCACCTGGTTGAGGCGGCCGGCAACTCACCGCGCGGCGTCGCCGATCTGGTCACCATCAGCTCGACCGGCGGCTGGGTGGCCCGACCCAACACCGCGGTGTACTCGCTCACGAAATTCGGGGTGAACGCGTTCAGCGAGGGCATCCGCCAAGAGCTGCTCGAAAACCGGGTGCGCGTCGGCGTGGTGGCTCCCGGAACTGTCGACACCGAGATCTTCAGCCACCTTCCCGTACCCGCACGGGAGGCGGTCGCGCGCCAGACGGCCGGCATGGTCAAGTTGCGGCCGGAAGACATCGCCGACGCGGTGCTCTACATGGTGACCCGCGATCGCCGGGTCGCCGTCAACCACATGCTGGTGCGCGCGGCGGAACAGACTTGGTGAGCTACGGCGAGCAATCCGGCCTCGCGATCCCGGCGGACCCCAACGCTTTACGCCACGCCGGCGCGCGGTTCCTGACCGAGGCGTTTCGGGCTTCGGGCGTGCTCGCCGACGGTAACACCGTCACGCGCATATCGGAGTTCCGGGAGGTCGCCGGCGGCAGCACCGGACGCAAAGTCGAGCTGTCGGTCGAATACAACCGACCACAACCTGATTTGCACACCGACCTGTTCGTCAAGTTCTCGCGCGATCTCGAAAACCCGGTGCGGGACCGGGGAAGGACGCAAATGGAGCCGGAGGTCCGGTTCGCTGCCCTGTCGCGGACACCCGGATTTCCCATCGCCGTGCCCACGGTGCAGTTTGGCGACTACGACCGCCAGACCGGGACGGGAATCCTGATCACCGAACGAATCCCCTTCGGCTGCAACGGCATCGACCCTCAGTATCGCAAGTGCCTGGACTACGACATGCCCGACCCGCTCGGCCACTACCGCGCGCTGCTCAGCGCGCTGGGCCGGCTCGCGGGAACTTACGGATCCGGACGCCTTCCGGAGTCGCTGGCGTCATGCTTTCCGCTGGACGTGCGGGCGGCGATGGTGGGTGACCGAGCCCCGTTCAGCCCCGAGAAGTTGGACCGGCGCGTGTCCCAGCTGACCGGATTCATCGAAACTCACCCTGGGCTAGTGCCCGCCAATGTCGGCTCGCCGGAGTTCTTGGCGCGCCTCCGGGCCGAGGTGCCGCGAGTCGCGCGTCACGAGCACACGATCACGAGCCGGCTGACCGACGACCCCGACTACGTCGCGCTGTGCCACTGGAACGCCAACATCGACAACGCCTGGTTTTGGCGCGACGGCGACGGCGTTTTGCGCTGCGGCCTGCTGGACTGGGGATGCGTGAGCCAGATGAACATGGGCATGGCCATCTGGGGCGCGATGTCCGGCGCCGAAACCGACATGTGGAACGAGCATTTCGACGAGTTGCTGCAGTTGTTCGTATCGGAGGTTGAGCGCTGTGGTGGCCCGCGGCTCGATCCCGACCGACTGCGCCGGCACACGCTGCTGTACGCGGCGGTGATGGGGGTCGCGTGGCTGCTCGATGTGCCGGCGTTGATCCGCGCGCGATTCGGAACCGATGCGCCGGCGAGCCGGATGGATCCGCGGATCAGGGACGACGAGAGCGTGCGGGCGCCCCTGCAGATGCTGTCAAATCTGCTGAACCTCTGGGAAAGGCATTGCGTGGAATCCCTTGTGTAACTTTAGTTTCACTGGTCACAAATCAGGGTTTCTTGTCGGTGGCTGTTCCTACGATTTGTGGCATGGGTTCGGGCAGTCGTGAGGAGATCGTCGAGGTTTTCGACGCGCTCGACGATGCCCTGAAACGCCTGTGTGACTTGTCCTTTGACGTGCTCACCACCCCGGAACGACTGCGGGCCCTGGAACGTCTGGAAGGCGCGGGGCGCCGGCTGCGCGCCCCGCAGCACGAGCTGATCAATCAGCTCGACGCGCAGGCCACTCCGGCAGAGCTGGGCGGCAACCTGTGTTGCGCGCTGGCGGATCGGCTGCGCATCACCAAAGCCGAGGCCGGGCGGCGCATCGCCGAGGCCGAGGATCTGGGTGAGCGGCGGGCGCTGACCGGTGAGCCGCTGGCCCCGCAGTTGGCCGCGACGGCCGCGGCTCAACGCGAAGGACTGATCGGTGATTCGCATGTGCGGGTGATCCGCAGCTTTGTCGCCCACCTGCCCGACGCGGTGGACGTCGCGACCCGGGAGGCGGCCGAGGCGGATCTGGCCGGCAAGGCCAGCCAGTATCGCCCCGATGAGTTGGCCCAATACGCCCGCCGGATCATGGAGTGGCTCAACCCGGACGGGGAGTTCAGCGACCAACAACGGGCCCGCCGGCGCGGCATCGTCCTGGGCAACCAGGACTTCGACGGCATGTCACGCATCACCGGCCTGATCACCCCGGAACTACGCGCGGCGATCGAGGCCCTGTTGGCCAAGCTGGCCGCCCCCGGCGCGGCCAACCCCGACGACGACACCCAGGTCATCGACGACACCCCGGATGAGGACGCGGTGCGCCGCGACACCCGCTCCCAGGCCCAGCGCAACCACGACGCCTTCCTCGCGGGGCTGCGGGCCCTGTTCTCCTCCGGGAACCTGGGCAGCCACAACGGCCTGCCGGTGTCGATCGTGGCAATGACGACGCTCAAGGAGCTCGAGGCCGCCACCGGCAAAGCCCTGACCGGCGGGGGCACCCTGGTGCCCATGTCCGACGTCATCCGCTGGGCCGGCCACGCGCATCACTACCTGGCGATCTTCGATGACGCCAAGCCGCTGGCGCTCTACCACACCAAGCGGCTGGCCTCACCGGCGCAGCGCATCATGCTCTTCGCCCAACACCGGGGCTGCACCAAACCGGGCTGTGATGCCCCGGCCTACCACAGCCAGGTCCACCACATCCAAGGTTGGACAACCACCCACCGCACCGACATCGACGACCTCACCCTGGCCTGCGGACCCGACAACCGCCTCGCCGAACAAGGCTGGACCACCCGCATCAACACCAAAGGCGAAACCGAATGGATCCCCCCACCCCACCTCGACCACGGCCAACCCCGCACCAACAACTTTCACCACCCCGAACGATTCCTCCGCGACACCGACGACGAGGAACCCGTTTGACGGCAGGCAGTTTTCGATCAGGCGTCGCCCGCCACGCAGATCAGGGTTTGGGTGCTGGGGCCGGGTTTCCGTACAGGCAATCATGGAGTTCCTGACTACCCGGGGCGAAGTCGAACCCGCAGTTGCACTCACGAGCGTCCCTGGGGGGAAGCGAGTTGCAATAGGGCGTATCAGCAGAGGCTGATGGTGCGGTCCACATGACACCGGCCGCCAAGGCCGCGGCAGCACCGAACGTGGCCATCAATACTCTCGTCTTCATGTTGGTAACCCTTGCACACACGGGCGAAATCCGCAGGTCGGCCGGCGGCCGTCATACACCCCACGACGGGCTGGCGGTCAGCACCTCTGCACCATCGTCGGTGACGTGGACGGTGTCGCGGCGCAGAACCGCGCCAACACCCTCCTGCCACACATAGCCGGTCACCGCCAGCACCATCCCGGCATCGAGGCGGTCGTCTTCGCCTGCCGCCGCGAGAGTTTCGGAGACGACGGGCGGATCGAAACCCAATCCCAAGCCGTGCGCGACGGGCATCGGCGGTATCGGCTCGCCGGCCGCCCGATAGGCGGCTAGCAGCCCGGTCGCGACTGCACCGGGGCGGCAGGCCGCGATCATCTTGTCGAACAACGCATCCGAGCGTCCGAACAGCTTCCTGGCCGAACCGTCGGCCGCGTCGCCCGCCGGCCAGGTCCGGCCCACCTCACCGACGTACCCGTCCGCCAGCGCGCCCGCGGCGAAGGCGACGAGGTCACCGGACCGCACCTCGCGATCACCGCGTCGCCAGGGGTGCTCGCGCGAGGTCACCCATGCGACGTCCTGGGTGGCCGGCGTGCTCACGCCGCCCGCAGCCATGGCCTCCAGCGCGGCCCCGGCGAGCGCCTGCTCGGACACCCCGGGCCGCAACTCCTTGACGGCGGCGGCGAGGCCATGTTCCGCCACCCGAAGCGCCGGGCCCATCGCCGCGATCTCGTCGGACGTCTTGACGCGGCGCGCCGACCGCATCGCCGGCTCGGCGTCGACCAGCTCGGCGTTCGGGAAGGCCTCCGGCAGCAAGGCCGCGAAAGTCGGTGTGATGGCGTCCGTTCCGACCCGGCGCGCCGCTTCGGCGCCGTCGATCTTCTTCAGGACGTCGATCAGGGTCATCGGGTTCCAGGCCAACCCGTAGAGGTGATCGTGACCGATCTCCTCGGGGACGCCCTCGTCATCGGTGCTGTTGAGGTAGATGTCGCCGGTGGCGCGCACCACGACGCACATCGGACCGAACGGTCGCGTCCCGGCAATCCACAGCTGGGGCGCGCCGGTCACGTAGCGAATGTTGGATTGCCGCCCCAACACCAGGATGTCGAGGTCGTGTGCGTCCATTTCGGCCAGCGCCCGTTCCCGACGGCCCGTCCGCAATCGCAGCGGGTCGGGCGAAATCTCAGTCGCCATAAGGGGAGTAGGGGTAGTCGGTGATCGGCGTGTAGCCGTCTTCGGTGATCACCACGATCTCCTCACTGCGGTAGCCGCCCGTGCCGTCCTCCCACACCACCGGCTCGAGGACCAGCGCCATGCCGGGCGGAAAGACGAAGTTGTCGTCGAACTCCTCGCCGAGGTCCGTTCCGATCATGGGCGCCTCCGCGGGGTAGGTGCCGATGCCGTGGCCCAGGTAGAAGTGCGGCAGCCAGGGCTTGCGACCGCCGTTGGCGGCGATCGCCGCACGCGCCAGATCGCCCGACGTCACACCGGCCCTGGTCACCTGCAGCACCGCGTCCAGGATCGCCCGCCATTGCCGAAATTGATCCTGCTGCCGCGGCGAGGGCTCTTGGCCGACCACCCAGGTGCGCCCGAAGTCCGAGCAGTATCCGGCGTAGCTGATGCTGATGTCGGTCCACAGCACGTCACCGGCGGCCAGCTCGCGAGCCGAGGGGAGCAGCGGCAACGCCAGGTCGCCGTGGGTCGTCCACACCCCGGCTTCCCGCGAGCTGGGCATCACCTGCCAGATGGCCTCGAGCATGTTCGTGGTGGCCCCCAGCTCGAACGCGCGCCGAACCAGCTTGGCCGAGAGATCGATCTGCCGTACGCCCGGCGCCAGCGCCGCTTGCACGTCGACCACCGCCTGTTCGGTGATGCGACAGGCCCGGCGAAGGCAGGACAGCTCGTCTCGTGTCTTGACCAATTGCGCGGCGCCGAGCACGATCGCCGCGTCCGACGGCGGGCCGCCGGGGAACAGAGTGGCCGCCGACCGTCGCATCGCGCCGGTGAGCTCGTCGACGGCCACTGTCGCGCCCCGCGGGATCAGCCCGGCCAGTGTCCGAGCGAAATCTTCTACGCCCCGGTCGAATTCGAGATAGACCGGACCGTGCAGATGGTCGTCGGGCACCGGCGGATCGCGAGGCTCCAGGGAAGACCCCGCGCGAAACGGCATGAACAGATGCGGGTACTCGTCATCGGCCAGCACGACGGCGACCGGCCGCTCCACGTGCGAGAGGCCCGCGTCGATCAACGCCCAGCTGGCGCCCGTCGCGTACCCGACATAGCCGTTCATCAGCAGGATGAGCGCGTCGACGCCGTGGTCGGCCATCGCGGCGCGCAGCCGCGCGCCGGTCTCGGCACGCATTCGGATGAAGTCCGGCTCGTCCGGAATGTCGATCGCCGAGCCGCGCGCGCTGAGTGCGTTGGTCATCTAGATGCCTAAGAAGTTCCGGATGTTGCCCCCGACCACCCTGACGGCGTCTTCGGGGCCGACCGCGTCGACAACCGCGGCCAGCGACCGCTCCGAGTAGCCGAAAGTGCTTTCGTTGTGCGGGTAGTCGGAAGACCACATCACCTTGTCGATGCCAATCTCCCCGATCTGGTCGAGCCCCAGGCCGTCGACCATGAACGAGGCGCACATGTGGTTGTCCCAGTAGTAGCGGATGTCGCGCCGCGGGTGGTCCTTGAGCATGTGCCGATACGAGGCCAGCACGTGCTCGGCGTCCTGCAGCGCCGGCGGCACCCAGGCGATGCCGCCCTCGAACCAGCCGACGCGCAACCGGGGGTGGCGGTCGAGGATGCCGCCGCAGATGTACTTGGAGAACATCTCCCGGAACGAGTCGATGTTGACCATCATCGCGACGGCGACGCTGTTGACCTCGCTGGGAACCTTGGGTTGGCTTTCGCCGATGTGGTGACTGACGGGCAGCCCGGCGTCCTCGATCTCGTCCCACACGGCATCCATCGCGGCGCAGGAGAAGTCGATGGCGCGACCATTGTCGTCGTTGCCGGGGCTGATCGGCATCAGAAATGTCTTGAGCCCGAGCGCTTTCAGCTCGGTCAGTGTGCGCCGGGTGCCGCGCGGATCCCACCAGTTGACGAGGCCGACGCCGTAGCAATGGCCGCCAGAGCGCTCCTGCACGGCGGCGATGTGTTCGTTGTAAATGCGAAAGATGCGCTCCCGCAGGTCTTTGTCGGGATAGTGGAACAACGCCAGCACCGCGTTGGGAAACACCAATTCCTTGTCCACCCCGTCTTCGGCGAGTTCGCGGACCCGGGCGTCGACGTTGCTGCTCACCGCGCCGGCCAGGTCGTCGTACTGCATGAGCACCGCGCTGAAATCGCCGACCACCATGGATTGGCCCTGGCGCCCGAGCAGGTAAGCGCCGTCCTCGTACCAGATCCGGGGGGCGTCATCCTTCAGGTCGTCCGGGAAGCGCTCGTAGAAGATGTCGTCGGCGACGGAGATGTGGTTGTCCGCCGAGAACACTTCCGTGCCGGCGGGCAGGCCGGTGGCACACCCGGCGGCGTGACCGCGGCGGTGTTTGGGTGCGCCGATCACGCCCTCGGGGTACACGGTTTGGCTCGACATCATCGTCCCTTCACTCCGCATGCGATCCCGCGTACGTGACACCGGTGAGTTGTTCGGACAGCTGCCACAGGCGTCCCATGTCGGCCTCGCTGCGCGCCAATCGGGGGACTCCGGCCAGGGTGACCCCGCCCCCGGCGGTTTCGTACAGGCCGCGTGGCCCGTAATAGGTGCCGCCGCGAGCGTCCGGTGACACTGCGGCGTACAGCGTCGGCTTGATGCCTTCGTCGACGTCGAGCCACATGAACGGCAGCAGCCGCCAGGTCAGCAGGGTGAGCCGGGCCTGCAGCGTCGGCCTGTCGCGCCCGTAGGACGCGCCGCTGAGCAGGTTGGTCTTGCTAAGCCCGGGATGCGCCGCGTTGGACATCAGGCGCCAACCGCCGAGGCGGCTGCGCCGATCCAGTTCCATCGCGAACATCAGTTGCGCCAGCTTGGCCATTCCGTAGGAGCGCATGGGTCGGTAACCATGTTGGGCGTTGGGATCGCTGAAGTCGAGGTTTCGCTGGGTTGCGGCGATGCTGCTGACCGTCACCACCCGCGCGGACTTCGCCGCGCGCAGCAACGGCAGCAGGTGTCCGGTCAGCGCGAAGTGACCCAGATGGTTTGTGCCGAACTGCAATTCGAAGCCATCGCGCGTCTCCTGGCGCCGCGGCGGCGTCATGACGCCGGCGTTGTTGATCAGTATGTCGATCGGCCGGCCCTCCGCGACCAGCTCCTCGCCCAGCGCCGCCACGCTCCGCAGCGACGACAGGTCCACATGCCTGATTGTCAACTTGGCCCGTGGCGCTTCCCGGCGGACATCGGCGATTGCGGCTTCTCCCTTGGTCCGGCAGCGGACCGCCATGACCACGTCGGCGCCCGCTGCCGCGAGCCTCTTCGACAGGCCAAGCCCGAGACCGCTATTGGCTCCGGTGACGAGCGCGCAGCGGCCGGACAGGTCGGGCACGTCAAGGGACAGGTCGCGTTTCACCATGTCACGGGGAGCTCGTACACGCCGTAGGCCAGCGTGTCGTGTTTGAAGGGAAGCTCCTCGAGGGGCACGGCCAACCGCAGCGTCGGCACCCGGCGCAGCAGGGTGGGCAAGACGATCTGCAGTTCCATCCGGGCCAGTTGCTGGCCGACACACTGGTGGCGGCCGTAGCCGAACCCGACGTGGGCGCCGTCCTCGCGCAGTAGGTCCAGCCGATCCGGGTTCGGGAATTGCCGGGGATCCCAGTTGGCCGGCGCGACATCGAGGATGATGCCCTCGCCGGCCCGGATGGTCTCGCCGCCGACCTCGATGTCCTCGACGGCGATTCGACGCTGACCCGTCTGGATGATGCTCAGGTACCGCATCAGTTCCTCGACCGCGTTGGCGATCACCTTCGGGTCGTCGGCGTCGCGCAGCAGCGCCCGCTGCTCGGGGTGCTCCAGCAACGCCGCGACGCTCAGGCTGATCATGTTCGCGGTGGTCTCGTGACCGGCGATCAGCACGCCGAGCGCCAGCTGCGTCGCCTCGCGCACGCTGAGCTCCTCGCCGTTGACCCGCTCGGCCAGGTCGGACACCAAATCCTCAGACGGGCTTTGCATTTTGGCGCGAATCAGGTTGGCGAGGTATTTCGCCAGCGAGGCGGCCCCTTTGGCCGTGTCCTCTTCGGTCGCGTATCGCCCCGTGCCCCGTTGGGCTTGTTCCTGGAAGAAGTCCGCGTCCTCGTAGGGGACGCCCAACAACTCGCTGATGACCAGCGACGGCACTGGCAGCGCCAGGGTGGAGACGATGTCACCGGGATTGGGACCGGCCAGCAGGGCGTCGATGCGCTCGTCGGCGATCTTCCGCACTGCTGGGCGCAGCGCTTCGACGCGCTTGAAGGTGAAGGGTTTCGACAGCATCCGGCGAAACCGGGTGTGTTCCTCGGCGTCGGAGGTGAAGACGGATCGGGGCCGGGTGTGGACCGTCGCCAACATGCCCTCGTTCCAGTGCGGGTAACCCGGCAGCCGGTCGTCGACGCTGGTGCGCGAGTCCGTGAACAACGCACGGATCGCGTCGTAGCCGTGGATCAACCAGGGGGTGCTGCCGTCCCAGATCCGGACCCTGCTCAACTGCTTGGTGTCGTTGAGCGCCAAGGCTTCCGGCGGCGGGGCGAAGGGACAACCGGGCGCCCGCGTCATCGGAAAGTCCGGGACGTCGGTTGCGGTCCTGCTATTGGTCCCGGTATCGGTCATCCTGCTCCTCGGTTGTCGTCCGCGGCGTTCACGTGCACCGGCGCGCGCCACAGGCCGACGATCGCGTCGATCAGCCCCTCGCCGGCGACCGGCCAGCTCGAACGCGACCGCGGCCCGTGCTCGGCCAGCGCGCCCTCGTGTTCCGCGCAGGTATGCATCAGCATGTTGCGGACCATCGAAATTCGCTCGAAGCGCACCCGCTTGGGCAGCTCGGGCAGGCAGCGGTTGATGCCGTCGATCGTTCGCACCAGCAACGGCGACGTCAGCGCATCCTTGGTGACAACGTGCCGATAGGTGGGGTCGGCCATCGCCTGGGCGGCGAACCGCGCATACCAGCTGGGGGTGCCCAGCGCGGCCAGGTGGTCGGTCAGCGGGCGCACCAGCGCGCCGACCCAGTCCCGAAGCTCCGTCGACTCGCCGATCTCCGCCAGCATCTGCGCGCGCAGCTGCTCGATCGGCTCGCGGTGCTTGCTTTCGATCGCCCGGAGCAGGTCGGTCCTGGTCCCGAAGTGGTAGCACGCGGCGGCGTTGTTGCCCTGCCCGGCCGCCTCGCTGATCTGGCGGTTGGACACGGCATACATGCCACGTTCGGCGAACAACACCTCGGCGGCCGACAAGATCGCCTCGCGAGTGCCCGTCGACCTCTCCGAGCGAGCCATTCGCTGGGCGGTCATCGCCCCAGTGAACACCGCGCGCTAAATTAAATCAAGCCATTTATTTAACGCCCGCCGCCTCGGGATCCGCTCAATTCGGCGAGCCTGTAATTTCGCAGGCCCTCACTCGTACTTCTGCTGCAGATTTACAGGCTCGGCGACTGTCGGTCGCGGCGGACGTGCCCCGTTACTCGAAATCGGGGGCGATCCCGACGATTTGGCCCGACCGGGTCGGACTACAGTACGCGTGTGAATCCGCTGCAGCGGGTGGCGCGAAACCCGACGGCATACAGGTGGCTGATCCTGCGGGGGCGACCCGTCGCCGAAGGGCTCGAAGCCTTCCTCCGGTTCGCGACCAACGGACGAGTCGGCGTCCTCGACCTCACCGGCGTGCCCAACGTCCAGGTGACCACCTCCGGACGCAAGACTGGCCTCGCCCGCACGGCCACCGTGCAGTGCGTTCCCGACGGGGATTCGCTGATAGTGGTCGGGTCCAATTGGGGCCTGGACCGGCACCCGTCGTGGTCGGCGAATCTCAAAGCGACGCAACGGGTTACCGTGCGCAGGCGGGGGCACCGTTTCGTCGCGAAGGTGCGGTTGCTCACCGGCGAGGAGCGCGACAAGGCGTGGGCCCGGGTGGTCGCGCACTGGCCGAATTATCAGATCGCGCAGGACCGCGCCGGTGGGCGCCAGTTCCGCCTGTTTCTTCTCACGCCGACCGGCTGATTGGCGCTCAGGCCGCCAGCCCGTTCTTGATCGCCGCGGCTTGCTTGAGACCCACGCCGGATACGAGGTCCGGGGGTACGAGTGCGAGCTCGGCGAACGCCTTGCCCGAGGTGAACATCAGCAACTTCCCCCCTGGAGCTGTCCGTCGTCGCCTTCGCCGAAGAATCGGAGACCACGCACCGAATGACTTCAGTTCGACCATGGGTAGGCAAACAAGGGCCCGGTGAGTGCGGACGCGAGGAGCGACGACACCGCGACGATGATCAGGAGCCAGATTGCGTGGGCGAGGAACCTAAACGCGGCCTTCAGATCGTCATTCCGGCCACCTACTTCGCACCGGATGACGGTGCTCAGCCGATCCAGATCGCCAGGAGTCAGGAACACCCTTTCCTGACCGATTGCCATCAAATACCTGCGAGAGCCATTGGCCCGATCGAGGCGAACGAGGTGTAGCTGATCGCCGTCACTGTCGCGCAGGCCGATGAGGCTGGTTAGTTCCGGTTGTCTCACGGTGCACCCCCTCATTGGAGTTCCGTGGTTGGGTTGGGACCTGTGGTTGGAACTTCTTGACCATATCCGCCGCGGCAACCGCGCACAATCCCCTGCGCTGCAAGGGATCTGCATCGCTCCGATACACTGATGTCATCGCCTACCAGTTCGCAGGCAGCCACCTGCCTCGGCGGCAGGATTATGTCACCGCTAAACCGGCCCTCGCCTGCTGTCGTAGCTGGGCCCGTTGATGTCGTCGGCCCGGATCAGCAATCCGGTGTCGTCGGGCGGCGCGGCGGACACCGCGCGCCCTCAGGCCGGCCCGAGCGCGTCGAAGATCAACTTCCCGTACATCGCCATGCGGTCCGAGCCGAGAACGCCCGGCCCCATCTTGTTCATGACGTAGGAGACGGTGGCCTTCCGGTCGGGCCACATGAGCACCATCGAGCCGCCCCACCCGCCCCAGAAGCAGATCTTCTCGTCGGGAACGTAGGGGAGCGCGTCCTTTTGGGGAAGCCCGTACCCGAGGCCCCACCGCAGCGGCGATGGCAGCACGAGATCGACACCGCTGGCCTGCTCTTCGAAGATCAGCTCGACGGTCTCGGGCTTGAGCAGCCGAACCCCACGAGCCTTGCCGCCCAACGAAATCACCGACAGGATCGCGGCCAGCGACCGCGCGTTCCCGTGGCCGTTGAGGGCGCCCATATCGGCGTCGCGCCAGGCCGGCGTGTTGGCGGCCTCGGCGTTGGGCGGTGGGCCGCTGAAGGTTTTGCGCATCGGGCTGTCCTCGGGGAGCGCCTCGAGCGGCAGCTCCAGGGGCGGCGGCGGGACGATCTCGGCGATCCGGTCGTAATCGGCACGCGCCGCACCGATTTGGAAGTCGGCGCCCAGCGGGCCGGCGATTTCGTCGCGGACGAACGCCTTGAGCGACTGCCCCGTCACCCGGCGGATCAGCTCACCGATGAGATGACCCTGATTGTGGGCGTGATAACCCGAGGCGGTTCCGGGCTCCCACCACGGCGCCTGTGCCGCCAGGGCCGAAGTGGCCTTGTCCCAGGCGTACATGTCCTCGGTGGTGAAGGGTAAGTCCCACCCCGACACGCCGGAGGTGTGCGACAGGATGTGGCGAATCTGGATGTCCCGCTTGCCGTTCGCCGCGAATTCCGGCCAGTACTCGGCCACCGGTGCGGTCGGTTCGATGAGGCCGCGGTCGATGAGCATCAGGGCGGCCAGGCTGGTGACCGTCTTCGTGGAGCTCCACACGTTCACGATGGTGTCCTCGGCCCAGGCGGTGGTGCGCGCCGCGTCGGTGAAGCCGCC